>CALVBD010000001.1 GCA_944325635.1 Candidatus Gastranaerophilales bacterium
GGCGCAAATATCGGTTGCCAGCAGGATGTTCAAGAGGCTGTTACAAAATACGGCGCAAATATCGGTTGCCAGCAGGATGTTCAAGAGGCTGTTACAAAATACGGCGCAAATATCGGTTGCCAGCAGGACGTTCAGGAGGCTGTTACCAAATACGGCGCAAACATCGGTTGCCAGCAGGACGTTCAGGAAGCTGTTACCAAATACGGCGCAAACATCGGTTGTTCGCAGGATACTGTTATTGATCAGCAGTTTGAAACTCCTCAAATTGTAACGAAATATGGCGCGAATATCGGTTGCGGCGATCATACCTTTAAAGTAAATAACAGGGAATTAATTGATAAAATTAAAATCAGTATTGATAAAAACAATACTGATAGTGCTGTTGTATATGATAGACAAACCGGAACTTTGCATCTTAGAACTCGTAAGAGTGAATAAGCTAACTTTTCATGATGTGTTCGCATGGCAGGATTGTGCTTGACGTAGTAGCCTTAAACTTGACTACGGATTGAGTGTTTCCAGAACTTTGTTCTTTACACACCCAAACTCTTACTCTGCTAGCAGGTAGCCCATGTAAAATACATTTGAGCTGCGTTCTTGGATTTGCTCTACGCTCACGGAGTCTCACCTTAAAGCCTTGCGGCTTAGCCGGTTAGTTCCGCTCGGTATCCGGATACTAAAAATCTGTGAGCATTTTGTGATCATTTGCCTTACAAAGGGTATAAAAATTTACGCTTGGCGCGATTGTCTTGCTCGGCGGCGTTAAACAGGACTTCGGTTGACTACTTCAATGCCTCCGGCATTTCGTAATCAAGCCTGCGCCCTCTGCCGCCTCGCGCTCGAACGACAGATGATGCTTTCGCATCAAGCATTCTCGTCTTAGCAAAACAGCAAAATAAAAGAGGACATTATGTCCTCTTTTATTTTGCGCTTGGCGCGATTCGAACGCGCGACCTATCCCTTAAAAGGGGAGTGCTCTACCTGCTGAGCTACAAGCGCATATTTATTAACTTGTTATGGGGCTTTTATTATTCTAACCTTGACGAACTTTCGTTTTATCTGTCGTGTGCTCCAACTTTCACACCCGACCGGCTAGTCCCAGTAAGATTAATTTAACAAGAACAAAATTTATTGTCAATAGTTTTGTTAAAAATTTTTCTTATCCGATTTTTGTGAAAGTTTTTTCTTCAACAGGTTTATTATAACCCATTTTTTTCTGATGTTTGTTGAAGAAGTAGTAGCCCCCACCGGCGATTGCAGCGGCTCCTGCAAGGCTGAATGCTATTATTTTTCCAAGTTTGGATTTTTTCGCAGATGCGGCTGCTGTTTCTGCTTCCACTACAATTTTTTGTGTTGCAATTCCGAATTCTCCGACAAGACGTTTCATAGGTTTTTTATTTCTTACATCCATGCCCTTGTCTCTTTCGAAAACTTCATTCATATAGCGTTCGTTAGCAGTCTTTCCATTGTTATAATCAGCATTCTGGTGCCAATCCATTTTATCTTGCTGCAAGCCTGCATTTTGAACCATTTCTTTGTAAGGATGGACAGTCCGTGTTTTCAGTTCATCACTCAATTGATCCTGAATTGCTTTTTTGAACTCTTCATCACTGGATTCCATAGCCAGAACAATGCAATCTTTTAGTTCAAAAGTCGCATTTTTCCATCTTGCTCCATCCAGGACTTTTGCATCGTGTGCTCCGTCCCCGTTAAAGTCTAGCTTTTCACCTAATATTTCTTCAAGTCTTTTCTGACTTAATAAATAAGGATTTTTGGTCAGCAATCCACGCATTTCATTGATAAAATCAGGCGAACCTCCTGTGTTAATTGAAATGCAAGGTGTTGCTGATGCAAAAGATTCCAGAGGAGTAATTCCGCACGGTTCAAATCTTGATGAAAACATTGTCCATGTTGCACAACCTACAAGTCTGTTTGAGAAGAAATTGTTTACATACATTATGTTACCGGTATATTTACCGTTATCAATTTTTGGTAATTGTACTTCAATTAAGTCTTTTACCCATTTATAATCATCAGCATTCGAATCCCATACTCCTGCTCCGAAAATTGCCTTAGTACGTAATTTCATTTCTTCAGGAATATTTTTATCTTTTAAGAATTCCAAATATTCTTTGATGGCACCTACAGATGTAGGATAACCTTTTTGAGGATCCGGTCTGCCCCAGCCCATAAAGAGTTTGTCTCCTTCTTTATAGCCTGAAAGGTGTCCTATAACAGTAGCTCCGGATGATACCTGAGCGTCGCTGCAAAATACTTTTGTAACACCGCTTTGTCCGCCATGCTTGTATGCATGGTCAATTATATTTAATAACCATTTGGTATTATTTTCTTTAGCTTTTAATACATCATCAATATTATCTTTTATAATTTTTCCGTCTTTATCAAGCTGGTACTCATATTTATATGTTTGAAATCCTCGTTTTAATTTTGATAATACATTCGGGTGACCGTTTCTGTGGAAATTTGCCTTTGGATTATCAAGCTGAAGATTTGCAGGAGTACTGCCGTTTGTAATATCATGTGTTTCGATTTCGTTAAGTTTTTTGGTTAGTCCGAGTGCAATATCCGGGGTGTCAGGATTTTTCATCTCCTTGCCGTAATTCATTGATACTGTACCGGCTTTGTTGTTTTTACCATCAATCTTAGAGGCAGCAACCGGCGTCATTGTGATATTATATGTATTAAAATCATCCATAAAGTTTTTGAAGAACGGGTCAAATATTTGTTTAATAAATATAGCTTCCGGTTTCAGAGGTTGTCCCGCTATAGGGCAGAATTTAGACCAATTCTTTTCAATATATTTTATTTCTTTTAATTGAGGATGGTTTCTGAGTTCTTTCACGTCTTCTTCAGAAGCAACAAGGCGGAAGAATTCAAACGGATTATCCATCCATCCTTGATAGTCTCTGCCTGGATTGTGGAAACTTCCGTGAGAGATTATTCCTCCGTTATAATATTCATCGCCTGCCGCAGATTTATCAATTATACTATTCATTATTAAAAATGCGGGACGATCGTGGAGCCATAAGTTTGCAGGGTTATAGTAGCCATGTTTTTCGGTGTTCAGTTGAGGCAGGGCTTCTACCAAAGCTCTGTTGCTGTTAGCGTAATATGTATTTGTACTTACATGGTGGATGCCGTCTTCACTGCCAAGAGTTCCGTATGCACCGTAGGTTCCGTAAGTTCCATAAGCTCCGTAGGCGCCATAAGCCCCTCCTGCCTGCTGGTTAACGCCATAAGCGTTTGCAAATTTAGCAAGATCTTTTGTATGTATAAAGTAGGCCGCATTTCTTTCAGGAACTTCTTGAGCCGCTGTATCTTTTATTTTTTGAAGTCCGTCTTTGTATTCCTGGGACTCTTTAAGTTCTTTTAATTTTTGGGCTATTTCGTCTTTATATTTTAGCAATTCGTCATTAATTTTTTTATTATATTCTTTTTCAAGCGTTTCGATTTCAGGATTTGGCTCGAATGAAAACATATCTCTGTTGAATTTTAGTACATCCTCATCGTTTAAGTTTTTGAGTTTTTCCTGATATTTGTAAGTCGGTTCCAATTCTTCCTTTATTTTTTGTATAAAAGGTGCTGTAATTTTATTTTTTGCATTTTCCGCATATTTTTGTTCTGCTTTTATAACAGGATCTTCGATAGTTGAATCTTTTGCTTTAAACAATCGATAAGTAACTTCTTTAAGCTTATCAACAGAATCGTCTGCAACAGTTTTGAACGAACCTGAAACACCTATATCATCCAATGGGATATAATTACATAAACCTTTACTGTCTGGTTCAGTTTGAATTGCAAATGCAAGGTTTTTAACGTCTTTTCCTAATCTTTTGGCAACATCTTCAAGCGATTCCATTTGTTCTGCATGATGGAATTTGTCTTTAGGTAACTGTTTTTTAGGGGTGCCGTTTTCATCGTAGATGATTTCTACAACCTTAACGCCTCCATCAGGGTTTGCGTAGGCATGGTATGGTGAAAAATCTCTCACATCAGCCCCTTCACGTAATCGCCAGCTTTCAGGCCCTTCCTGTGCGACAACGCCTAATCCGCCCATATTGTAGGAATTTATGCCATATCTTTTGTTTTCGGGAGCGTATGAAAGAAATTGATTGATATTTTTATCTCCGCCCGTAAATGTCAAGTGAATATACCGGCTCTTTTCGGTTTTTGAAAGGCCTTTGAGATATACAGGTGTTGCATAGTTAAGCGAATTAACATGACGGTCAGTTGTTAATGTCACTGTTTTGTTTTCCTGAATAGTGTTGGTGTGTTCTCTCAATTTGCCCGCATAAGTCTGCGGCATTACCGAAGTGATACGCATCTTTACCCCTTTTCTATTAACATGCTGCAGAAAATAAATCTTCTGCCTTTATAGTAAAATGCTGACAAATTTTTTTTCAACAGTGAATACTCTTTTTATTACAAAATATTAAGTAAATTTTTTTCAATAATTAGAGTTTTTTAGTTTCCTTTAAAGTAAAATTGATATGCAGAGCCGAAAATGGCAGTCTGCGCGGAGCAGTATAACTAAGGATAGATATGGACAGATTATTTGGAATTCTCGGAATTATTTTAATATTTTTAATATGTTTTTTAATGTCTAATAACAAAAAACATATTAATTACAAAACCGTAGGCATGGGCTTTTTATTGCAGGTTGCGCTTGCTGTTTTTATATTTAAGGTTCCTCTGGGGCGTGCTTTGTTTATGAATGTCGGCATGTTTATCCAGAAGATTCTTGATTTTGCAAAAGAGGGCGGAAGCTTTGTTTTCGGGCCATTAATTGATAATGAAAAATTGAATTTGGTCTGGGGACTTGGAGCAAATGTTTTTGCGCTCCAGTTAATTTGTTCGTTAATATTTATGATGATTCTTGTAAATATCCTCTATTACTATGGGATAATGCAGAGAATTGTTCCTATATTCGGCAAAGCCATGAATAAGTTAATGTCTGTGAGTGGTGCAGAAGCGTTATCAAATGTGGCTAGCGCTTTTCTGGGGCAGATTTCTGCACAGATAATGATAAGACCTTATCTTGAAAAACTCACACGATCTGAACTTCTGGCTTCTATGGCAGGAAGTATGGCCTGTATTTCCATGGCAACAATGCCGATTTATATAGGACTTGGAATTCCGGCGCATTACCTGTTGGCATCCTCATTTATGGCGGCTCCGGGGGCGCTTGTAATTTCTAAAATTATGTATCCGGAAACTCATACACCTGAGACCAGCGAAAATTTTAAAATTTCTTACAGTAAGCGTAAACGTCCTTATATAAATGTGTTTGATGCAATTTCAGCAGGTGCATCTGAGGGTATGAAGGTTGCCATAAATGTTATTGCTATGATTCTTGCATTAGTTGCGCTTGTCGCAATGATTGACTGGTTTTTGAAAGGTTTTGGAATTTTATTTGTTAAATATCTCCATATTAATTTTGCTTCTTTTGATATGACCCAGTTATCATTGAGAATGATTTTAGGCAAAATATTTGCAATATTCGCGTTCTTTATGGGGGTTCCGCTGCATGAGGCTACTACTGTCGGAAGCCTTATGGGGACAAAGCTTGTCTTGAATGAAATGGTTGCTTATGTTGATTTAACAAATCTGCCGATTGCTTTGTCAGAAAAAAGCTATTTAATTGCGTGTTTTGCACTTTGCAGCTTCGGAAACTTCGGCTCCATTGCAATCCAACTGGGCGGTATCGGAGAGCTTGCGCCTAACCAGAGAAAAAATTTGGCAAGACTGGGTGTTCGTGCGCTAATTGCAGGAACTTTAACCTGCTATATGTCAGCAGCAATTGTCGGGGTTTTATTTAATTAGGATTTCGGCAAATGGTCAGCCCAGTGTTCATCTAAGTTTCGGATAAATCTGTGCGCGTCTATAACGTCGTCATAACTTATGGGTTCAGGCCCTTCCTGAACTTCCAGTGCTAATTCTGACGGATCTTTAACTTCAATTCCGGAAAAGCCGAGAAAAGCTACTCCAAAGTTTTTTCCGCAGTGTTTGCATACAAGGTGAGTTACGGTTAATCCCGGTTCTTCACGTTTTATTACAAACGAATCTTCATCAAAACTGTTCTTACATACTGAGCAGCATAGATTTTCAAATAATGCTTTTAGTTTCTTTTCCATTATATTCCTCTTTCTTCTTATTATATACAAAATTTTTTGAAAGTAATTTAAAACTTTTTGGCATAATTCCCTTCTGTGCCTGCTTTTGTCTTAAATCCTTTGAATTTAATTTTTTATATCATTAAATTTAGTGTTACATTTTCTTCATACATGGGCATAATATACATGTAGACATGGGTGTATTGTGCGCCGCTCAAGTCAGCGTTGTATAATCACCGGATTACAGGAGATATTCTGATGGAAGCTATCAACTTAATTCTTTTCGGGTTTATTGTTTACACTGCATTAATTGTAGTTCCAAGCATCTGGGAAGAATTAACAGCAGAGGGTTAATCCTTACAAGAATACAGACGATTTGAAGTGTTGATTTGTTTCAAATTTTTTATCGCCAATTAAGAGTGTGTGGTCTTTAAAAAGTGTTTAATATACGCTTGTTCATCAGGCGTAGGATGTCGTATACCTTATTCAGGTAAAACTTCTAAAAGGCATTCTAGTGCGACATCTGTTACAAAATCCATATCATCGCGGCTTATTATCAATGGCGGGTTGAAATAAATTACATCACCGAGCGGTCGGAGAAGCACGCCTTTTTTCAGAGCTTTTTTGTAAATCTGATAGCCTGTTCTGAGTCTGGAATCGAGCGGTTCTTTTGTCTGCGTATCTTTTACCAGTTCTATTGCGTTAATTAATCCTATATGTCTGATATCTCCCACATTTTTATGTGAGGCAAACTTTTCTTTTATTATTCTGTTGAAATATATTGCGTTTTCATTTGCTTTTTTTAAGATACTGCCATCCTCCAATAAGTCCAGTACGGCATTTGCTGCAGCACAGGCAAGAGGGTTGCCGCTATAGGTATGAGAGTGCATAAATGCTTTGTGTGTATTGTATTCATCATAGAATGCGTCGTAAATCTTTTGTGTAGTTACAAAAAGCGCGCACGGCATATAACCGCCTGTTAAACCTTTAGACAGGCACATTATATCAGGAGAAACTCCGGCATGGTTGAATGCAAACATTTTTCCTGTCCTGCCGTAACCGGTTGCGATTTCATCTGCGATTAAGTGAACGTTGTATTCCGTACATAATTCTCGCAATTTTTTTAAATATAAAGGCGGATAAACCTTCATTCCTGCAGACCCCTGCAATAATGGTTCCACCAGAAGTGCCGAAGTTTCTTTCCCGTATTTTTTAAATGTTTCTGCGGCTTTTTGTGCACATTCACAAGCGCAGTGTTCTCTGTCTTTCCCGAAAGGACAGCGGTAACAATCAGGCCCTTCAATTCTTACTATATCCATTAATATCGGTTTATAAAGTTCCGAGTATAGGTCGCATCCGCCTACAGAAAGCGCACCTATAGTTTCGCCGTGGTAAGCGTCTGTTAGAGCCATGAACCTCGTTTTTTGCGGATTCCCGGTCTGCTGGTGATACTGAAAACTTACTTTCATAGCGGCTTCAATTGCAGATGAGCCGTTATCTGTAAAGTTGAATTTGCACAAGCCTTCCGGTAGTATTTTGGATAATCTTTCGCATAACCTTATGGCTTGTTTATTCGAAAAATTTGCGAAAATAACATGTTCAAGTGAATCAAGTTGTTTTTTTATTTCGTCGTTAATGTGTGGATTGCAGTGCCCGAGAAGGTTACACCACCATGAACTTATCACATCAACATAGCGTTTTCCGTTAACATCATAAAGATACATACCTTCGCCGTGGTCTATTACAATCGGCGGAAGTTCTTCGTAATCTTTCATCTGGGAACATGGGTGCCAGATGTATTTTAAATCTGTTTTTGACCAGTCTTTATTCTCGCAAATTGCCATTTTATATCTCCTTAAATAGTGATAAAAGGGTTTCTTTACCTATTTGAAGTTCTTGTTCGCCTTCTTTAACAACAGCAATGACTTTTTCACCAGTTAAATTCTCTATTTGTAATTTGTTGTCATACTGCATAAAGTCATTTTCGTCATAATGATTAAGAATAAACCCCTTTGATTTTATGCCGCTGTTTTTTATGTATTCTGACGTTAATACTGCGTTATTAATCGAGCCTAATTCCGCATTTGCAACTATGATTACATCAAGTTCCAGCATTTTTATAACATCAGGAAGAAGAAGTTTTTCTGATGTAAGATTAAACGGGCATACAATTCCGCCAGCGCCTTCTACAACTAAGTAATCGTACTCTTGTTTTTTCTTTTCAAAATCAGCCAGAATTTTTTCTCTTTTTATTTCCTCGCCTTCAATTTCTGCAGCAAGGTGCGGTGACACTGCGGATTTAAATATATAACTTGCACAATCTGTTGGATTAGAGGCTATTCCTGCGGTTTTTAATACGTATTCGCAGTCCCCCGGTATTAGTTTACCATCTTTAAGCTCTGCGCCGCTCAGTGCTGGTTTATAATATCCGCAATTTAATCCAAAGTCACGCATTTTTTTTACCAGAAGGGCAGAGATAAATGTTTTTCCAACATCAGTGCCTGTTGCTGTAACAAATAATCCTTTTGTCATACTTCCTCTCCAATAAATAACACCTCCAGTCTAGAACCAAAGGTGTTATTTTTCAAGTACTGTTTATTTTTTATGTTACAGAGTCGTCAACAGTCTCTATAGAGAACCGCCGCCACCATCATTGAAGTAATCATAATGACGGATATCATCGTAGTTATTAACCGGTTCTGCTGGCGGTAAAGGTTCAGCTTTTACTGCCTTAGCTGTAGATCTGTGTCTTAACAATGCATCAAAGTTAGGTTCCATTGTTAATTCAAAGTGGAAACGTCCGATTTTGTGGTCGGTTTCCCAAGAGTGGTTAATTAACGGGAAGCCCCAGTATAAACGACCTGTCAAATCTCCAGGTAATTGAACTCTTAAGCCCATACCAAGTGATGCCATAAAGTAGTTGTCATCATAGTAATCTTCACCAGTTGAAGGGAATACACCGCCGAAATCTGCAAATACAGCACCTTTAACATATTTTCCAATAAACGGAATTTTTTCTTTTGAACGAGGGCTTGTGATTTCACGAGGTAATAACGGGAACATTAATTCGTTGTTGATATAGAACCCGTTTTTACCGATCATAAGACCTTCAGAGTAACCTCTTACAGTAGCAAGACCGCCAGCCTGGAACTGATCAATGTACGGAATATGTTTGTTGTTAGGGATTACCTGATAGTTAGCTCTCATTTGACCGATAAAGCCGTGGGAGAAGTCGTGTAATCTGACTGCGCCACCTGAAATTTTTACGTAATTAGAATCATTATCAAATATCGGAGCAGCATAGCTTACACCCTGGTTCAAATACCAAATACCGTATTTTGTATCTTTACGCATATTCAAAGCAACATCAACACTTGTTACCTGATCCAAACCGAGTTCATCATCAAGTCCGAAGTCGCTTAAAAGTCCCATTGTTGTTCGTGCACGTTTATAGTTTAAAGCAGTATAAGTCTTCAACTCAAATCCAGGTTTTCTAATAATAGGTTGTGTATAGTAGAGTGAATACATATAAGCTTTGCTTCTCAAGTCTAAGTCTTTAAATTCACCGTATTTGATTTTTGAAAGACCGGATGAGAACAAGAAGCCGATACGTCCGTCTTTTCTGTTAACCGGAATATTGTAATCAACAAACGGGCTGACAGAACCTCCGCTAAAATAAGATCCGATGGATAACTTATCTCGTACATGGAAAAGGCTGTCTGCGTAAATCATAGCACCGCCTCTTAAGTGACCGGTTGTATAACGGCCGGCATTATCCATGACACCAACTACATGGAACGGAAAGTTTTCATGTGCGGTGATTTCAATATCTGTCGTTCCGTCAGCTTCTCCGGCTTTAAGATTAGCTGTAAGGTTTACACCTTCGTTATATCTGTTGAAATCAAGGATATCTTTTTCTAATTCTACGATATCAAACAAATCACCTTTTTTCTGAGGTAATCTGTCTGTAATAAATTTATCTCTTGTATATTTATTTTCATGTACCGTAATATTACCAACACGGCTCTCAACAAGTTCAATATAAATGTTTCCGTTAGTAACAGTTTGTTCCGGGAGGAAGGCTTTTGCTGTTACAAAACCTTTTGATGCGTACAACTGGTTAATCTGATTAACAACACTTGTAATATCTCCAATGAAAACATTTTTACCGATAATTGGTCTTATGATATTATCAATTTCTTCTTTTGTTAATATTTCTGAAGGTGATACTTCAACGGAATTTACATAAACTCCTTTTGTATCAATATCTTCAACCTGAGCCTGCATTAGCGAACCATTAGGGTCATAATTTTTAATGACCTGATTTTCTTTACTCGGATTTTTTACTGCATTTTTTCTTCTTTCGTAGCGATTGTAATCCTCGTTAATATACTGCTGGTCGCGTTTAAATTCCAAAGAATCTGTGTTATGTTTATAGTTTGCGCCGCTTTCCATCTGAATTTGATTCATAATCGGGATGTCAGGTGCCGCTAAACTAGGGGTAACAGATGCAGGAATAGCAAGGGCAAGACCGGCGCATAAGCCAAGTAATGCCTTTGAAATTTTCATATTCTTTTGATTCTTTTCCATCATACACCTTCTGTTTGTACTGTATATTCAGTTTATTCCTATTGTTCTACTTAGATATTAAAATAAAAACAAAATCTAAATTTTTATTGCGATATATTTACAAAAATTTATAAACTAGCAACTTTCGGAATTGACCTGTTATTATTATATAGGATTGTTATGGCGTTGTAAAGATTCTTATAAAAAGTTCACATTTATAAATGAGCAATTTATATAAAAATCATTATAATAGTGTAAGTCCAATAGAGTAGAGTTACAAAGGAGGATAGAAATGAAAAAATTAGGAATGGCAGTATTTGGTCTTGCAGCATTTGTTGTGGGGATGTCTTTGAACAACTTTGCAATGTCTGATGTTCCGCCGAGCTACAAAATTGCAGTTGTGGATGTAGGTAAAGTTGTAGCTTCTTCTTCGCAGGTAAAAGCTTTGAAAAAAGAGCAGCAGGCTAAAGCTACTGAAATTGTTAAATATGTAGAAAACGCTAGAAAAGATGTAGCTTCAGTTACTGATGAAAAGAAGAAAAAAGCTCTTGAGGATAAGTATTCAAAAGAATTAATGACCAAAAGAGAGAAGTTGGAAAAAGAATATACAACTAAGCTGACAGCAATTGATAAAAATATTTCTTCAACAATTACAGCACAGGCTAAAGCTAAAAATTACAACATTGTTTTAGCTAAAGGTGTAGTTCTTTACGGCGGCGATGATATCACAGCTGACATCATCAAAGTTGTTAAGTAGCGCGAGCGAGCTGAGGGCGGAGGAACTTACTTTGGAGCAAGCGAAGCTTGTGAAAAGGAAGTCCGTAGTCCCGTGAATTGCGAGTGAGCAAGATGCGCGAGCGAGCTGAGGGCGAAGTTTGGCGATACTCGGCATGTGTGTGCGTTAGTAAATAAAAACAAGGATAGAAAACGAGATGGTGACATAAGTCGGCATCTCGTTTTTATTTGCTATATAAGAAGGATGCTGCTTATTTCCCCCTCTCACCTTGCGGGAGAGGGGTAGGGGTGATGGGTAAGAAAAAGGTCCTTAGACACTAGGGCGCTAAGAAAAATTTTTACGTCATTCTGAGGGCGCAGCCCGAAAGAATCCAGCTTTTGGAATATGAAGAGTAACGAGTGAAGTGTGAAGGTACTAATTTTTGTTGAACCATTCACTACTCACCCTTCACCATTCACTTTTTAAAAAGGCTGGATTGCTTCGGCTGACGCCTCGCAATGACGTCACATCCCCCGCCCCTTGAGAGATACAAAGGGAACCGCTGAACTGTGCGAAGCGTATGTCCCTGTAGGCCTTGTGCTGATGGTGTCCACAGGAAGGGTGAGGGTGTGAGAAAACCCTCCGGCGCTTCGCACCACCTCCCTTCTTGTAAGGGAGGCTTTAATTAATTCCCTCTCCCCTTGCGGGAGAGGGGTAGGGTGAGGGGTATAATACAACATTATAGCTGTCCAAGTAGAACACACTCCCTAATATTGCCTTAAACAAAAGGCGCCTGAGTTTTTTACTCAGGCGCCTTTGATTTTTAGAAATTATTAGATATCCTTATACGATCCCGCAAACTTATTTGCATAAGTTGTATGCAAAAGCTCATGCGCTTTATGCGAGCCCGGGTGTTCCAGATATTCCTGATAGAGCTTCTGGATAGAAGGGTTCATGTGGGATTTACGCTGAGGAAGTTCACTATCCTCTTTGTAAAGTCCTTCTGCACGCTCAGCCTTAATTCTGCTGTCATCACAGCTTCTAGGCTGACCTCCGCCGTTGACACAGCCGCCAGGGCACGCCATAACTTCAAGCATCTGAAAATCAGCTTTGCCTTCTTTAATTTCTCTAATGGCTTTTTCAGCTTCTTTCAAGGTTGAAACAACTCTTACAACGAGTTTTGTGCCTTTGAGATCAAGTTCAACTGTTTTTGAGCGGTTAGAAGTTCCTCTCATTTCTTTAATATCAACATCTTTAAGCTGTTCGCCCGTTGCAAATTCGTAAGCTGTACGGACTGCAGCTTCCGCAACACCGCCGGATGCCCCGAAGATTGTACCTGCGCCGGTGTATTCACCGAACGGAGAATCATGATCTTCAGGCTCAAGTGAATTGAAGTTAATGCCGGCTTCTTTAATCATTCTGCCGAGTTCCTGAGTTGTTAATACATAATCTGTATCCGGATGCCCGTTTCTTGCAAGTTCAGGCCGTTTGCACTCGTATTTTTTAGCGGTGCAAGGCATAATTGCAACAACAACAAGGTTTTCTCTTTCAATACCAAGCTGTTTTGGAACTAAATCAACAAGAACCGGCGACAGCATTGACATTGGGGATTTGCAGCTTGATAAGTGCTTAAGCATATCCGGATGCTGATCTTCAAGATATTTTACCCATGCAGGACAGCAGGAAGTAAATAACGGAAGGTTTTGCCCTGATTTGAGTCTTTCCAGAAATTCAGTTGCTTCTTCCATAATGGTTAAGTCTGCCGAGAAGTTGGTATCATAAACCTTGTCAAACCCGATTTTTCTGAGAGCTGCGTTCATTAAACCGATAGTGTTAGCGCCCGGTTTTAAACCGAACATTTCACCTAAGGCAACACGTGTTGCAGGTGCCATCTGAACGACAACGGTTTTATCCTTGTTTGTGATTTCGCCCCAGACTCTTTCAACATCGGTTTTGATAGTCAAAGCGCCTGTCGGGCAAACTGCCGCACACTGCCCGCAGTTTACGCAGTCAACCTGACCGAGCGGTCTGCCGTTCATCGGTTGGACTACGGTTTTAGAACCTCTGTTCGCAAAGCCGAGAACTGCATGTCCCTGAAATTCCGCGCAGGCTCTGACACATGCACCGCACAGAATACATTTGTTAGGGTCGCGGACAAGTGACGGGCTGCTGTCATCTATAGGAAGATATTCATCCAGCGGTTTTTCCGCGTAGCGGATTTTTCTTATTCCGTATTCTTCCGCGTATTGCTGAAGCTCGCAGCTTCCTGATTTTTCACAGGTTAAGCATTCTTTGTCGTGGTTTGCAAGAAGAAGTTCCAGAACGGTTTTTCTGATTCTTCTTGTTTTTTCTGTATTAAGATGGATTTTTAATCCGTTTTCAGGCGGCATTGTGCAGGAAGATTGAATGCCGCGGCCTTCAACTTCGACAACACACATTCTGCATGCACCGAATTGTGTTAAGTCCGGACGGTAACAGAAAGTCGGAACATTCATGCCTGCTTTTCTGATTACTTCAAGCAGGTTAGGTTCCGTTGTAAATTCAACTTCTTTACCGTCTATGAATAATGTTTTTTTATCTGTATCTGTCATATTTTTGTTCCTTTACTTTTTAGTGAATGGTGAATTGTTAATAGTGAGTTGTTCATTAAACCGGCTTTGCAGGTATGTTGGTCTATTCACTACTTCACTCTTCACTGTTCAACTATTCTAAAACTATTGCTCTGAACGGGCAGTTAGTCAAGCAGGCTTCACACTTAATACATTTTTCCTGATTAATGTGGTGAGGCTGTTTAACAGTACCCTCAATAGCCCCGACAGGGCAGGTTCTTGCACATTTTGTACATCCTTTACAGAGTTCAGGCTGAATAACGATTTTCTTCATCGCCGTACAAACTCCTGCAGGACATTTTTTATCTTTAATGTGTGCAATATATTCATCTCTAAAGTATTTCAAAGTTGAAAGTACAGGGTTTGGAGCTGTTTTACCGAGTCCGCAGAGTGAACCTTCTTTTACTGATAAAGCAAGTTCTTCCAGTAAATCAAGGTCTTTCATTTCACCTTTACCCGCAACGATTTTTTCTAAAATTTTAAGCATATTTTTGGTACCTTCACGGCAAGGAACGCATTTACCGCAGCTTTCATGCTGTGTAAAGTTCATAAAGAATCTTGCGACCTCAACGATACACGTATCCTCCGCCATTACGACAAGACCGCCTGAACCTACCATTGCGCCTGCTTTTATAAGACTGTCATAGTCCATAGGAAGGTCTAAGTGTTCTTCTGTCAAACATCCGCCTGACGGACCGCCGATTTGAACAGCTTTAAATTTTTTGCCGTTTCTTATGCCGCCGCCGATGTCAAATACGATTTCGCGTAATGTTGTTCCCATCGGAACTTCAATAAGACCTGTATTGTTAACTTCACCTGTAAGTGCAAATGTTTTTGTGCCTTTTGAAGTTTCGGTACCTAAAGATGCAAACCAGTCAGCGCCTTTAAGCATAATTACAGGAACGTTTGCAAGAGTTTCAACGTTGTTAATCAAAGTCGGACGTCCGAACAAGCCTTTATTTGCAGGGAACGGAGGTTTTGGTCTAGGCATACCGCGTTCGCCTTCAATTGATGCGATAAGAGCGGTTTCTTCACCACAGACAAATGCACCGGCGCCTTCTTTAATATGAATTGTCAGAGAAAAATCGCTTCCCATAATATTTTTGCCGAGGAAGTTTCTTGCTTCCGCATCAGCGATAGCTTTTCTGAGGCGTTTAATAGCAAGCGGATATTCTGCACGAACATAGATATAACCTTCATCAGCACCGATTGCGAATGCTGCAATTGCCATACCTTCAAGAAGTTTATGCGGGTCACCTTCCATAACGGATCTATCCATAAATGCCCCAGGATCGCCTTCGTCACCGTTACAAACGATATATGATTTTCCGCCTCTGTTGGCTGCAGTAAATCTCCATTTTCTGCCGGTCGGGAAGCCGCCGCCTCCTCTTCCGCGTAAACCTGATTTTTCGATTTCTGCAATTACCGCTTCAGGATCATTTTGTTCAAGAACGTTTGCTAAAGCTTCATAACCTCTTACTGCAATGGCTTCATCAATACATTCAGCGTTTATGTGTCCGCAGTTTGCAAGTGCGGTTCTTGTTTGTTTTGCGTAGAAATTAATTTCTTCTGCTTTATGTACATGTTCATGAGTTTTCGGGTCTGTGTAGAGAAGTCTTTCTACAGGTTTATCATTTTTAATGTGACTTTCGTAGATTTCTTCAACATCTTCCGGTTTAACCTTTACATAGACAACGTGTTTATCCGGGATAAGAACAAGAACACCCTGTTCACAAAAACCGTGGCACCCTGTCGGCACGATTGTCATTTTGTCGTAATCTGTGAGAGGTGATACATCAGCGCCGAGTTCTTTGAATTTTTCAATAACTTTCATAGAACCGTTTGCGACACATCCTGTTCCTGCGCAAACAAGAACTCTGAGTCCCTGTTTTTTTATTTCATCTTGAGCCTTTTTCTGCTCCTCTTTTATATCAATTTTTAATGCTGTTTTTTCCATATTATCTGTCCTCTTTCAAAAGGGTATCCAAAACGATTGTGATGGCGTCTGATGTCATCTGTGGATAAACCTTTCCGTTTATAACTACAACAGGTGCAAGGCCGCAGGCTCCAAGACAGCTTACGGTTTCTAAAGAGAACATTCCGTCCTCGGTTGTCATTCTGCCGTCTTTCAGATCAAGTCTTGCCTTAATAGCATTAAGAACAGGCATTGAACCTCTAACGTGGCAGGCTGTTCCGTCGCACACTTTAATTTCGAATTTACCCTTAGGTTCCAGTGAAAATTGTGCGTAAAAAGTCGCAACCCCGTATACGGTTGCCGGAGATAAGCCCTCAATTTTTGTACCGATATAAATCAAGGCTTCTTCAGGCAAGTACCGGTAAACCTCCTGAACTTTTTGCAGTATCGCAATCAAATTGGATTTCTTACCTTCGTAGGAATTGATAATCTCATCCAATTTTGATGTATTGATTTTGTGAGGATTATCTACTGTCATCTCACACTCCTCCTATATATGTTATTAACACTCTGATTGTAATTTTTAACCCAAAAACTTGTACAATCTTAGTGAAATTATCGCATAAGGAGGGTTTAAAATCAAGCTTTTAAGATTTTTTGCCTTTTACTGCATCTGTAAGATTGGAAATATTTCTGTATAACATTTTTAAAAAGTTATCATCATGGCTGATATATCCTGTATGAATATATTCAGTTCCGGCTTCAGTATTTTCCAGCATTCTTGTATTAGACCGTGTATAAATATATGTTTGCTTTGTATCTGCAGGCATTATCGCATCTTTGGCTTTGCCTGTAAGCATGTCGGTTACACGGATTGTGATAAGATCATCTGCAGATTTTGCAAATTCAGGCGTTATGTCTTTTGCGAAGTCCATTGTTGCTGATGTATCAAAAATATCAACATTAACAGTGTTCTTTTTGGCAAAATTTGCAATTGTTTCTTTTGCTAATGCAATTTCATTATATGCCTTAATATGTTTTTGTAACCCTGTTGTATCAACAAGACGATTTATTTCTTTTTTATGTTTTTCATATCTACTTAATGCAATTTTGTTTTGAATTTTACCGAAAATTTTGCTGATTCCCATAATTTTAATTCCTTTTTGGTTTTACATTTGCTTCTATAAAAACAGGTAATAAAAATTTTTGCTATTATATTAACTTTTTGCAATAATCTTTTATCGGACAGATATCACACCTCGGTTTTATTGGCTTACAAACATTTTGCCCGTGGGTTACAAGAAGTGTATTTATATCAATCCAGTGTTTGACCGGCAGTTTTTCTCTCAGTGCAAATTCGGTCTCTTCCGGCGTTTTTGTTTTTACGTAACCCAGTCTGTTAAAAATCCTATGAACATGTACATCCACGCAAATCGCAGGTTTATTAAAACCTCTGCTCATGACAAGGTTTGCTGTTTTTCTGCCGACACCTTTGAATTTTGTCATTTCCTCTATTGATTCCGGAACTTTGGAATTGTATTTTTCAACGAGTTCTTTTGAAAGTTCAACTATTTGTTTTGCCTTATTTGCATAGAATCCTACAGGATAAATGGCTTTTTCCAGTTCTTTTACATCGCATTTTGCAAAATCCTCAGGAGTCCGCCCAAGTTCCAGCATCCTTAATGTCGCAGGGTACGTTGTCTTATCATTGGTTCTGAGGCTCAATATGCAGGCAATCAAGACAAGATACGGATCATTAAATGAATCCATCAGATGTACAAAATCGCTTCTCGGCTGTTCCGCCTCTTTTAGCAATCTTACGATTTCATCTATTATATTATCTTTCTCTTTCAATTTTGCCATTCAAAAGTTCCTCAACATTTATATCTGTTTTAAGTTTCAGTGCATAAATATTATCTTTATTAAACTTTTTCAATTTTACGGCGTCTTTTTCTGTCGTGACTATTACGCCTTTTATATTTTCAATATCACTCAAAACATACTGATGATGATCGTCAAACGGAAGTATTTCTTTTATTGTGTATTGTTCCAGAAAATCAAAGAACTGTCCCGGCTGTCCTATTGCGCAGAGTGCAGTGATTTCCGTATCCGGTGCAAGGAGTTCCCCTGTTTTAATATTGTAAACGATATCAGGCTCGGTTTTACAGACAAATGTTTGAATTTTCATCCGCTTTTCCATAATTTTAGCTATTTTTTCAGCGCGGGTATGGTCGAGATTTTTACTTACAACGACAAGTCTGTCAACCCGTTTGAAGGCTTCAGGTCCTTCTCTCAAAGGTCCTGCCGGAAGTAATTTTTCGTTCCCGAAACCTTTTTCGCTATCCATTAATACGATATCTAAATCTCTGTGTAATTTTCTGTGCTGAAAACCGTCATCAAGGATTATATTAGTTACACCGAATTTTTCTATTGCGTATTTTGCGGCTTCATAACGATTTTTGGAAGTGACGACAATTGCCCCTTTTACGTTTTCTGCAAGCCAGTAAGGTTCATCGCCTGCAAGGTTTGCGTTATAGTAAATCTTTTCACCGTCTGATATGAGATTAATCTGTTTATTAGAGAGTTTTCCGCCGTAGCCGCGGGAGATTATTGCGGTACGTTTGCCTTTTTCTATAAAATATTTTGCGATTTCAGCAACCACAGGCGTTTTCCCGACGCCGCCCGTTGTAATATTACCGACAGAAACAACAAAAGCATCGACTTTTTTCGGTTTCAGGTAACCTCTGTCATATAGAATATTTTTTAAGCCGCTTCCAATCCCATAAAAAATCGAGGCAAATTCAAGGATTTTTACAAAAGCTCCTTTTGCCTCTTTATTGTAATGAATTTTAGTTATTTCTGTTTTTAAATTTTTCATGAATTTTATACTTTTGCTATTACCATGGAAACAGGAGTATTTATTTTCTCAACACGCTCCTGCACATGCTCCCGCTATCGTTTCGAAAACAAACACTCCTGTTTCCGAAGATTATCGCCTTCTAAAACATTAGCCTGAACAGTAAAAATCTCTTATTCAGTTTTTCCGAGAATTGTCTTAAGTTGCAGGCCGTTGCGGAAGTTTCTTCCAGCAGTGTCTGCAATTGTGTTTTATTTTCAGGTGTAACCTGATTTACTGTAGCAAGTGTTGTCGTTATTTGAGCCATTGCGCTGTTTGCGTTATCAACGGTCATTGTAAGTTTTCGTTTCAGGTTTGTATCTTTGGTCATTGAATTTACAAATTCGCTGATTTCATTTATGTTATGCGCAATAGTTCTTATGTCAGACGCCATTTGTTCGGCTTCCTGTTCATTACCCATAATTTTGTTTAAATTCTTTGCAAGCTGATCAACAGAATTTGACGCTGAATATATTGATTCTTTAAATTGCGGATCGCCAATTATGTTATTAATGTTTGTTGATAATTTGTTAAAATCGGTTGTTGCCTGATTCATTAATGCCATTAATTCATCAATATCGTCTCTTGAATCATCGAGGAGTTTGTTAACTTTTTCAACGGTAGTAGAAGCCTGAGCTGTAATATCGTTTAAGTTGACAACTGTACTTTTTAAATCGGCAATCATTTGATCAGACAGAAGCATATTAATTTTCTGGTTGGTTTCAGTGAGCGTTTCTGCTGCTTTATACTGCCATTCCATAAAGTCTGCAATACGCATAGGTTCAATAATTGTATAAGGAGAATCCTGTTGGGGGAACGGTAATACTGTATCGTCAAGAGTTGATATTCTGAGTTTTTTTGTACCGTCTTTCAGATTTACCGCTTTACCTTTTACGAATTCAGGAAGAATAAGCCCCGGAAGGGTCACTGTATAATCAATTTTATAAGCATATTTAGTTTTAATTCTCTCTCTGTCAGCGGAAGGAATAGCTTCTGTTGACACCGTTTCAATATTTTTTATAACACCGACATCCCTGTATTCATCATCAAGCTTCATCTCAACAAGATCATCTTTATAGAGAATATCTTTGTTAAACATCGGTATATAAAGAGTTTTTGTCTTTGGCGGAGTAATCTCAAGGAAAAGTTCTCCTATCAAACCTGACTGTTGAATACTGAATAATGATGCCGGCGGAATTTCAATATCAGGTTCTGTGATTACGAATTTGACCCTGACGTAATTGTTTTCGCCATTGATGACAGGTGTAATTTCTTCAACTTGACCGACTTTTAGTCCCATCATTTGTACAGCGGAACCCGGGCGCATGCCGTTTACGTCCTGAAATTTTATTTCAATTCTATCGGCTGATGAGAGTGCACGTCCTTTGACTCTTAAAACTATACCAAGAAGCAATACTATTGCTATAAGAGTTAAAAGCCCCACTTTAAATGATGATGAAAATTTCATATATCCCTTTCTTCAATAAACAGATTTTAATAAATTTATTGTATCAAAAACCATTTATTAATGCAAAAGTTTACAGATAATTTGCGAGGATATTTTTAACATAATTCTGAGTTTCAGGGTACGGCGGAATTCCGTCGTATTTGTCAACAGCCCCCGGACCTGCATTGTATGCTGCAAGTGCTAAAATTATATTACCGTTATATTTATTAAGCATTGATTTTAAATATCTTACGCCGCCGTCGACGTTTTGGAGCGGATTATAGGCATCCTGAACACCTAAACCTTTGGCAGTTGCAGGCATGAGTTGCATAAGCCCCATCGCGCCTACTTTTGATGTTGCGTTTGCATTAAATCCGGACTCTTGTTTTATTAGTGCTTTTACTAATTTTTCATCCACTCCGTGTTTTTCACATACTTTCGATATCATGCTCAAAATCTGGGATTTTGACGTTCCTGTTGTTTGTGAGGCTTTTTGAACTGCATTTGCTGAATTTATTTCGTTAACTGCATTGGTTAATGTTTGAGCAGGGGTATTTTTTAGTAAATTGGCTTTTACATTCATTGCCTGAGGACCGAGAAGTAGACTTCCAAAGTCTGATTTTGCACTTTCCATCAGGATATTTTCGAATGATTGAAGATTTTTGTTATTTGCAGGATAAATCGTATCTATCGGATTTTTTGCGGTTGTTTGTTCCGGTCCGTGAATCTGTTCATTTATACTTCGCACCTGATTGCTTAATGCTGCATAACGCTGCATTGCAGCAGCCTTGCCGCTCGATGATAACAAATTCTGTATCATTTTTGAAAACATAATTACTCTACCCTTGTCCTGATAACCTTATTATAGGTTTAAACTTCTACCCTGATATCATATAAACTAATGATTTTTATCAGAATGTCAACGTATTGGATTTGGTTGGAGGTCCTGTTTGTTTGTATAGTTCACAAGGGCTTTGAACACAAACGGGTGCATTTTTCCGTCCTGTACGTCTTTGTAGATAATTGTTAGTGCGGTTTCTCTATCCAGCTGGTCTTTATATGCTCTTTTTTCTGTCAATGCGGAATATTTATCAGCCATCGCAACTATTTGCAGGTTTAAGTCGGCATTGAAATTTTTATCTGCAAACGGGTACCCTGTTCTCTTTGCATTCTGGTGGTGATTTTTTATCAGATTGAGAGTTGTTTTATCTATATTGCTTTCTTTTAGCAGTTCATAACCAAGAACAGAATGTCTGTGCATGATTTCTGTTTCAAGTGGCGTGAGTTTGCCGTTTTTATTAAGTATTTCCTCCGGAATAAGCGCTTTTCCTATGTCATGAAGGTATGCTGCATCTGATATTGCTTTCATATTTACTTTATTTTGAAGTGCAAACGGAAGATTTTGCGCAATACCCTCCGCTATTCTTTGGGTATCTGCCGCATGAGTAGAAAGCAGCGCATTTAGGTTTTTCATGTTAAGTTTTACCGGTACGTTTACTTCTGTCAGAATTTTAGTAATCCGCGGGTTTGTTTGAATTGCTTTTCTTAAATAAAATTCAGATGTAAAGCGATTTGGCGATGAACTTTCAAACTTGTCGTTTGTAGTCTCGCCGTTAAAATTTATCCGCTGTCGATAAGGATTAAGCCCGTTCGACGGCGAAATTGTATTAATATTTCGGAATTTAAGAAATTCTATTACCACTTATTCTACACACCAAAAATATAGACATACTACCTGTATATATTTATAAAGTATTTTTGAAGCTTGAAATTTCCTATTTATTTACTAATTTTTACAAATAATTGTAGAAATAATATATTAAGGGAGAAACGATAGTGGGAGCAGGGCAGGAGCGTGTTGAGAAAATAAAAATTCATTCCCTGATAAACTTAAATAAAATAACTAATATAAAATTTTTATTCAGATTATGTTGTCGAGCTATATTTAGTGTTAGAATTACAATTATGAACGAGATTAAAAAAGTAATAGTATGCGGACTTGGTGCAATCGGCACAATATATGCAGATAAACTTCAACGATATGATGCTGATAATTTCAGAGCTTTAGTTGATGAGTCAAGAAAAGAAAAATATTTGAAAAATCCTATTTATTTTAATAATGTTCGTCTTGATTTTAATTATCTTTTGCCGTCGGATGATAACTTTAAGGCTGATTTGATTATAATCGCGACAAAGTTCACGGGTCTTGACGAAGCTATAAAAAATATTAAAAATTTTGTAAAAGATGACACTGTTATTCTCTCGCTTTTGAATGGTGTAACAAGCGAGGATATTATTGCATCTGTGTATGGAAAGGATAAAATCCTTTATTCATACTTTATCGGACACAGTTCTGTGAGGACAGGAAATTCTATTACGCATGACGATGTTAACAATATCGTTTTCGGCGCGGAAAATAATTTAAGTGAGAATGTTCTTCGAGTCAAATCATATTTTGATAAAATAGGTATACATTATACAATTCCTGATGACATAAAGCGTTCTATGTGGCTTAAATTCATGCTGAATGTCTGTGCAAACCAGCCGACTGCAATTTTAAAGATGACATTCGGAGAAATGCTTCGTAATAGAAATTTTATGGATTTTGCCATTAAAATTATGGAGGAAGTCCGTGATGTTGCTAAAGCCGAAGGTATTCATAACACAGATACAATGATTGAAGAAACAATAGAACATCTGCATACAATGGTTCCGTGGGGCAAAACATCTATGCTTCAGGATGTGGAAGCCGGACGAAAAACCGAGGTTGATATGTTTGCCGGCACAGTGATTGATTTTGGCAAAAAACACAATATCCCAACGCCTTACAATACAATATTACGCAGTATGATTAAGATTATTGAAGAGGATAATGCGTATAAAGCCAGAGAAAATGTCTGCTTATAAGTATTAAACAGGAAATACAGGTAATATTGCTAAGAAACGGAATGTCAATGTCAAAATTGACAAGAAAATTGCAAAATGAAGGCATTAGCAATATTAATATTGCAAGTTTGTCGCGAATGCTTACGACAAAAACAATAAAATTTGAAACGGTTCAGCAAATTTTAGATTATTTAGGATACGAAATTGATATAAAAAAGAAGAACGCTTAATAATTTTCGTGGTTTATGTTGAGACTCTGATTACGCATATTTTGAATTTCGTTGAGTTTCTGGTTAACCTCATCTTCAAGACTTTCCTGTTTTATCGGAGAAGCGTCAAGATTTGTACCGCCTGAACTTTTGATTGATGGCATAAGCATTATAAATAGCAATGCTATTATAAGCATTGTTAGTAAAAGTCCGATAGCTCCGCTTGCAGAAAGTTTTTTCATTCAAATAGCCCTTTATTTTAGTCTGTTTTTCTTAATAAAAAATGTCACAGCTTCTTCTATTGTTCTTGGAGTATTTAAGGTATCCTCCGGAAGTTCTCTGTTTTTCAGACGGTTTTTTACAAAGAATTTGTTATAAACAGTAAGCCCGAGCCAGATTACAACAGAAGATAATACAACTCCGAACATTGTAATGATAAACTTTATCATTGTATTACTCAGTCCGGCAGGTGCTTTTGCTGGAATTGCCCCGGCTGCGGCAGGTACATGCTGAGCAATTTCATCAGCACAAATACCTGCTTTTGCCGATAATACAATTATTAATCCGAGTATAAGAATTAAACTAAGCTTCCTGAGTTTCAACTTTTTCCTCACTTGATGTCTTTTTAGACCTTGTACGTTTTGACGTTCCTCTGTTCGGGCGTCTTGTACGTTTTGGTTTTTCTTCTTTTTTATCTTCTGCAGGAACTTCTGCTGGAGCCTGTTCTTCCTGTTGTTCAGAGTTCGAAATTTCCTGTATTTGTGACTCAGCAGGTGCTTCTGTTGGCGTTTCTGCAGATTTTTCAGCTTCGGAAGCTTTTGCTTCAATTATTTCTTCCGTAAATTCAGGTTTAATTTCTTCATTAACCTTAAGAACTGTTTCTGCAGTATGAACTTCATCAGTTACGGCAAGCGGTGTTTCAACTTGATCCGCCTGTTTTTTATCAAATCTTGTTTTTCTGCCTTTACGTTTTTTATCTGCTTTTTCAACTTCCTGAACTGCAACTGTTGACGGGTTTTCAACTTCAATTTCAGGTGTCGGAATTTGTTCTGTCATTTCAACAGGAGTTTCCTCCGTCTGAGGTTTCTGTTTGTTGTTATTGTTTTTCTTGAAATTACTTACAGGAAGTTTCAATTTAGCGGCTTTTGCTCTATATTCGCCTTCTGCGGTTGGGGTTGCAAAGTTAAAGTCTACAACAGAACATCCTGTCCCCTGACAGTGCGGGCATTTTTTCGTGAAGATTTCTGATAATGACTGACCCTGACGGTGTCGGGTTAATTCAACAAGCCCTAAATCAGAAAGCTGTCCGACCTGCGGTTTTGCTTTATCAGGTTCAAGCGCAATTTCAAGTTCTTCGAGCATTGCAAGCTTATCTGCGCGGGACATCATATCAATAAAGTCAACGATAATCATACCGCCGATGTTTCTTAGTCGAAGCTGACGAGCAATCTCATGAACAGCTTCAATATTTGTTTTCAGAATTGTTTCATCCTGAGTTGAGGAACTTGTAAATTTACCGCTATTGACATCAATTACGGTCAATGCTTCTGTCTGCTGAATGAATAAATATCCGCCTGAAGGCATATTTACTTTTACATTAAGCGCCGCTTTGATTTCTTTATGAATATCGTACGCGATCAGAAGCGGTTCTGTTCCTTTATAAAGTGTTACTTCAATATTTTTATTAATGTGCCAGTTCTGGAGAATGTTTTGAACACGGCTCATTGCAAAAGCCGTATCAACAACGATTTCTTTAACATCTTCCGTGCAGGCTTCACGGATTACTCTGTAGAGTAAATCCTGATCCCTGTAAATTAAGTTAGGCGGAGTCATTGTTTCAGCCGCTGTTATAATGTTGTTCCATTTTTCAAGAAGAATTTCCAAATCTTCCTGAATATCAGCTTCTGATTGTCCTTCTGCTTCTGTTCTAATGATTACGCCGACGCCTACAGGCTTGATTAAATTCATGATAGCTTTTAATCTTGCACGTTCTCTTGAATTTTCAATTTTTTTACTTACGCTGACGCCCGGTTCATAAGGCATAAGAACGAGAAATCTTCCGGGAAGGCTGATTTCTGTCGTAACCCTCGGACCTTTGTGCCCTGTAGGTTCTTTCACAACCTGAACGATGAGTTTTTGTTTCGGTTTAAGTTTTTCTTTTAAGGTGCCTTTACCCATAACGTCCTGAGCGTGCAAAAATCCCATTTTATCCGTCCCGACGTTTACGAATGCCGCATCAATGCTCGGCAGAATATTGTCAACAGTTGCGAGGTAAACATCTCCTAGTAAGACTTCTCCTCTATGGATAAAAAAATCTGTTACTTTACCGTTTTCCAGAACTGCTGCGATGTTATCTCTTTCAGCAATTATAATTTTTTTCCCTTGATTTTGCTGATCTTTAAAATTTCTGTTGTTGTTTGCCATCTTTTTAAATCCTTATAATTCTCTTAAATCTTTGTCAAAGAACCGTGTACGTTTGATATTAAACAATACATCCGGCGCAATAACGTTCATTAAAACGTCAGCCCTTAATGCGGATATTGCATTATCTCCGGTACTCTGACCAGTTTTTAATACTATGAACAGACTTTTACCTTCATATCTGTGTGACATAATTGCCGGTTTGATGTCTGTTTTTTTGATTAAACCTTTTTTGTTTTTCTTTTCGATAAAAATTTCTTCGAAAGACAAAACTCTGTCTGTATTATACTTTAATTTGTCAAAATCGTAAAGATTTTCATTTACGGGAGTTATCTCATATTCCGCCCATTGTGCCGTAATATCAATAGCGGGAGCAGATTTATCAATTTTAACAATACTTAGTATTTCAGATTGCGGCGGGAGAACTTTTTCCAACTTTAGTTTAAGTTCTTCCGGTGTAATATTGTCTAAAAGTTCAATATCAACAAGTTCTGTGATACTTTCTTCAAAAAGCGGTAGCGCAATCCCCAGTGATACTTTCATTGTCGGGTTAAACCCTTGAGTAAACGCGACATTCAAATCCGTACGCGCCAGAGCTTTCAAAAACGTATTTTGCCAATCCAGATGGGAGAAATATTTCAAAATTCCGGTTTTGGTAAGCTTAATTCGAAATTTCAGCGGGTGAAGAGTGATGGGTGACGTGTGAAGTGATTCTTTTGCCACTTGCTTTATCTGGTCAGCCTCAACGTTATTGTGTATGTAAGCGAAGCTATCAGGCTTTTTGCTCTTCCCCTCGCCCCTTGCGGGAGAGGGGTAGGGGTGAGGGGTGCTTTTGGTTGAAAAGTCAGCCTCAACGTCATTATGAGTCTCAACAGAGGCTTTATATGGTTTTGCCATAACTTTATGAGTTTTTAAATTCTTACAAACACCGCAGTTTACACATTTTGTCTGGCATGTCGGAACGATGTGAGACCCCTCACCCGTCGCTTCGCGACACCCTCTCCCGCAAGGGGCGAGGGCGTTTATGTATTCATTTTGGAACCATTCTTTATCAACACCGATGTTTATAAAATCCCACGGAAGCGGTTTTTCTAAGTCATACTCTTTTTCAGCAAGTTCTGCAAGATTAATCCCGAGTTCTTCCGCGGTTTCATACCAGATATCTTTGTTAAAGTATTCGCCCCATGCATCAAGGTAGCAGCCTTTTTTATAAAGTGCTTCTATGTACTTGCAAAGGCTTTCATCGCCGCGCGTCAGGACGGCTTCCAGCTGTGAAACGTATTTTTCGTGGTAGTTAATTTTTACACCCTTAATTGTCTTAACTTGTTCTTTTAAATATTTTATATGTTCTGTGACTTTGTCTAAATTCATTTGAGGGCACCACTGGAACGGGGTAAAAGGTTTTGGCACAAAAATCGATAATGTACAGGTTAAATCCATGCCGTGAGTTAACCCTTTTTCTTTTTTTATCAGGCGGCAGCGGTGGCGGATTTTTCTGAAAAGTTCTGCCATTTCGTCCATATCTTCCAAAGTTTCTGTCGGAAGTCCGCAGATAAAGTAAAACTTAATCCTCGACCAGCCGTTTTCGTAAAGCGTTGTTACGGCATTTAAAATCATCTCTTCTGTGATATTTTTCTTGATAACATCGCGAAGCCGCTGGGAACCTGCTTCCGGCGCAAGTGTCATTGTAGATTTTCTCACACTCTGCACAAGATTTGCAAGTTCAAGGTTAAACCCGTCAATTCGCTGGCTTGGGAGTGATACGGAGATTTTTTTCTTATTAAAATCTATGGCAAGTTCTTTTATAACCTCATTTATGTTCGCATAATCATTTGAAGAAAGTGAAAGAAGCGAATATTCGTCATAACCGGTATTTTTAACGAGTTCTTTTGCAATTTTAATAATATCTTCAGCAGAACGCTCTCTTATAGGAAGGGTTACATGCCCCGGCTGGCAGAAACGGCACATTCTTCCGCAGCCTCTTCTGATTTCCACTACAGCTCTATCCTGAACCGATGAAGAAAACGGTATCGGGTAAGATTTCAGGGCTGTTTCGTAAGTTAATTGCGCAATCCGTTTGGTAACTGTGCCGCCCGTAAGCTTTGACCAGCGTCCGCTATTTTTGAACCCCTCACCCGTCACTTCGTGACTCCCTCTCCCGCAAGGGGCGAGTGAAATTTCACTGCGTCCGCATTGTTCTGTAAACCCTCCGGTACTTTGCACCACCTCCCTTACAATGGAGGTATTTGCTTTACACCCCTTGTAAAGGGGGGCAGGGGGGATTTTTTCGCATAATGCTTTAATTCTTTCTTCTCGCGGCATGCCTTTTGTTTTTTCTAAAATTTCGCATACCTCAATAATACTGTCCTCGCCGTCCCCTATCATAAATACGTCTATAAAATCCGCCAAAGGCAACGGGTTAAATGCACAGGGACCGCCTGCAATAATTATCGGGTCATCATCTGTGCGGTCAGCGTTTTTATACGGAATTTCCGCCATCTCAAGCATTTTTAATACCGTAGGATACGCCATTTCGTATTGGAGCGAAAACCCGACCGCGTCAAAATCTTTTATCCTTCTTTTACTTTCCAGTCCGTAAAGCTCTTTTGGCTTAAAATCAGGTTCGGGTGCGTAGGCTCTATCCGCCATAAACCCTTCATGCCTGTTCACTAAATCATATAAAACCCTTACCCCGAGATTACTTATGCCGATTTCATATTTATCAGGAAAACAAAATGCAAACCTTACTTTTGCGCTATCGAAATCCTTGTTATAAGATAAAAATTCTCCGCCTACGTACTGGTAAGGTTTATTACATTTAAATAAGGCTTCGTGATAATCTCTAAAAAAACAATCCATAAAATTTACTTTCTGCTAAGCTAATTCATCAGGAAAATACTTTTCGATTTCAATAATTTTTCCGTCGAGAGTATTTTCTTCAAAAGATTTTATAAATTTGAACAAATCATTGTTTGGTACATCGTAATTGTAAAGTACGGTTTCTCCTTTATATTCTCTCATAACTCTGACAATATAATGGCAGCCGTTGGCATATTTTAACAGGTGTTCCGGATTAAATTTATTCCCGTTAGTATCCCTGTCAATCCGAACATAATTGAACCCTGCGTAGAACTTAACTTTTTCTTCCGTTGCGGGCGGCAGAGACTTGTTGTGTCTGGAAAATATATTTGTTACCTTGCGATTTATTTCATCTGTCATACTTTTATTAAACAATATAATAAAACTTTTGGCTAGATGTTAAGAAACATAACATTTTTAATAGTCAGATAGCTATATATTTACATAGTAGAATGTATATTTTTCTTATTTATGCTAATTTATATTTATATATATTATTAATTATTTGAATGGGAGATATTTATGTGTAGTTCAGCTTTGCAGTTTATGGTTGATGTTATAAGAGGGAAAAGATCTATTATTGATCCTAATAAGCATATTCCAAGACTTGTTATAGGTAAAAAGTTTGTTTATGAGGCTGAAGATGCCTGTGAAGTTGTTAAAAATCATATTCTGTCGGGTAAGCCGCGGATGATATGCCGGTTTGGCACGCTTGAACTTGATACTATTCGTATGATGCTCAATTCTAAAAACGGGAATCCGAAATATGACAGGTGGCATAAGGATTGGTTTACGAATACTGCGGGATTTTTCCCTGTTGATGACTATAATATGACGCGTTTTGCCTGTGAACATCTGGATTTACTTAAAGATGTTGATATAATGAGTTGCCGCTCTGACAGATATGAAATAAAAATTATTGAAGAATACCTCCAGCATGCAGATTTGATTAATATCAACGCAATATCTTTCCCTTTTTTGTATAAAAATCCTTGGTCTGCAGCGTTAAAAGGTAAAAAGGTGCTAGTTATACATCCTTTTGAAGAAACTATAATAAAACAATATGAAAAACGTGAAAAATTATTTAAAAATCCGGAGGTTTTACCGGAATTTGACTTACTTACATATAAGCCGGTTCAGGGTATCGGGCGGGCAAAAAATAAACTAAAATATAAAACCTGGTTTGAGGCGCTGGCTAAAATGAAAGAAGATATTAAAAATATCGATTTTGATGTTGCATTGATAGGTGCCGGAGCATATGGAATATTTCTGGCTCAATTTGTGAAAAGTCTTGGCAGGCAAGCAATTCACGGGGGGGGGGGCGACGCAACTCCTCTTTGGAATAAAGGGTTCCAGGTGGGATCGTATGCTTGAAGGATCTTTCTATAATGAACACTGGACAAGACCGTCAAAGGATGAAACACCTGAAGGTGTTGAGCTTTTTGAAAGAGGCACTATGGCTTACTGGTAGTTGTTGTTTAATAATGTAATTTGTGAAATAGGAGGTGGTATGGCAAGAATTAAAGCTGTTCAAAAACTAATAAATATTCTTAGAGGACGAGAAGATTCACAGTTAGTCAAATCCTATTATGGTGATAAGTTTATTTATTTACATGAAGATTCGCAGGATTTGATTTATGAAAAGTTAGTATCAGGGGAGCCAAGTTTAATTTGCCGCTTTGGCAGTACTGAATTAAATACCGTAAGACAATTTTTTGAACATAAAAACAGAAAATCTCACTACAGTAAAAATCAACGTTACATAATGTCAACCCTTTCCGGATTTTTCCCGACTGATGATTATAATTTGAATAAGTTTGCCTGTGAGATGATATCAATTGCAAGAGATATTGATATTCTTGGATGCTGGTTCAGACCGTTTGAAGAAGAAATGTGTAGAAGATATCTTAAAGAATCGGCTAAGCTTGTGCACTTAAATTCAATTTGTCCTATTTGGTTTAAGCGTCCGTGGTCAAGAGCATTGAACGGTAAAAAAGTTCTTGTCATCCATCCGTTTGAAAAATCTATTCAAGAACAGTATAAAAAACGGGAAAAACTGTTTGAAAATCAAGATACTCTGCCGGACTTTGAACTTATTACAATGAAACCGGTGCAGAGTCTGGCAGATAACAAGGCTGATTTACCTTATGAAACCTGGTTTGACGCATTAAATGATATGAAATCAAAGATAAAAGAAATTGATTTTGATATAGCTATAATCGGTGCCGGAGCGTATGGAATATTTCTGGCTCAATTTGTAAAAACCCTTGGCAGGCAAGCAATTCACGGGGGGGGGGCAACGCAACTTCTCTTTGGAATAAAGGGTTCACGCTGGGATAGTGTGCTTAATGATTCTTTTTACAATGAATACTGGATTCGACCTGATGTAAGTGAACGACCGAAAGGTGCCGAGAAAGTTGAAGGCGCCTGTTACTGGTAAAATACTGCGTAAGAATTTTCAAAGAAGAGTTTTTATGTAATGGTTTACAGGTAAGTTATTTATCAATATTCTTTTCAATATGTTCAATAATATCGAGTGCGAGTTCGTGGCGTAATTCGTCCGGTGCGTGTTTCAGGTATTCCATTGCGTGCGAAACTTTTATGTTTTTATCATACCAACGGCGGAGAATATAGTGATACTGTTCCTCCAAACTCATCGGAAAATCAAGGTCTTTAAGTCTGTCAATCACGTATTCCGCGCAAATTACCTGTAATTCTTCCGGCGCTGTTTCCAATACCGCAACTGCTCTGCTTACAACAGGGTCTATATCATACCAGCGTTTTTGTTGTTCCATTTTTCTCTCCTTCTTCTTGTAACGCCCATTTTATCGACCTTTATTATACCATGTAATTTTGTAAAATTGTAGCAATGTTTTTTATGTGTTGTATAATGCTGTTATGAAAAAAGTAATATCTTCGTTTTTATTGATAGCTTTTTTATTTATTAATGCCCCTGTGCTTGCGGATCCGGTTTTTGAAGGACATGCTGAAAAGTCTGACCAGCTTCAAAAGCTTGAAAGCGAGTTGTTTACGGGACAGGTAGAAACGCTTGAACGTTCTGATGTTATCCACATGACTGTTTCTCAGGTTCTTGATTCAAACATAAACGAAGAAGGCGATGAGTTTTTTGCGGAAGTTGTAAATGATGTGGAGGGCGATTCCGGAGTTCTTATTCCGAAAGGTTCTATAGCTCACGGTAAAATCTCTAAAACAGAAGAAGCAAAACGGCTAGGGCGTCCTGCTCAGATTTCGCTGGATTTTGATTATCTGATTACGCCTGACGGAAGGGAAATCCCCATAGAAGGCAGGATGTCTACTAAACTTAATCCTGTTGTTCAGACGTCAAAAATTGTTGCGCAGGATTTGGGATATACTCTTGCTGGCGGTGCGGTAGGCGGTTTTCTGGCATTAAATTGGCTTGGGTTGGAGGCTGCAATTGCATCTCAGGGATATACACTTGCGGGTGGCGCAGCGCTGGGTGGCGCAATAGGTCTTGGTGCTGCTCTTATCAGAAAAGGCCATGATGTTTTAATTGCACCGGGGGATGAAATTAAGGTTAAGATTAATACATCGGTAAAGCTTCCTGTTTACAGAGAAACTGCTCTTATGCAGCATGAACTGTTTTATCCGGGGCTTGATATTATGATAAGCGATATTAAGCATGAAGAAGATCCTTTCGGGGAAGCAAATACTATTACTCTTACTATTATGATAACCAATATGTCGGATAAAACTTTTTCCGGTTTGGATTTGGCTCTTGTAAACGATTATAATGCTGTATTCAGACCATCAATTTTTGGAGATACCAAGTTGATGTTCAGGCAGATAAAACCCGGGGATAAGGTTGTAGGACATATCTCCTTCGCGGTCGATAATATTAACCGTAAGTTCTGGCTGACTTTTTATGACAGAAGAACGAGAAAGCCACTTTCAAAAATCTCAATTGATAATGCTTACAGAAAAGTTTCAGCCAAAACAAAGAAAAAAAATGATAAAGTCAGAACAAAGAAAAACAGTTTTAAGAAAGTCCCCGATATTTTAGATATGGAAGAATTGTAAATAAACCTTAGTACAGGCTTGCAATTCGGAATATCTGTGTTACAATGTTAGTAATTAGTCAGAAAAAAGAAAGTAGAGGAATTATATGGTGTGCGGTAAGTTAGAAATTGACATTTTAAACTCAATTTGGCGAATGACATCCGAGTATGAGGATAGAGATATTTCCATACAGGATGTTGTGGACGACTTATCAGAAAATGGTATAGAAAGAGCTTACACTACTATCAAAACGGTTATGGACAGATTGACCGTGAAAAGTATTCTTGTGCGTTATAAGGTTGGTAAAAAATTCTTCTATAAAGCAACAATGAATAAGCGAGAAATGGCCAGAGACTCTGTTAAAGAACTTGCCGAGCAGTTCTTTGATTCGGATTATGCAAGCCTTATCAGATTTGTGGAAAAAGAATTTGATTTAGTAATATAATTATGGCTGACGAATTTAATAACAGAGAGTACGTTGCGCTTTTGCTCAGAAAAGTTTTAATCGGAGCGTTGACTGTTGGCGAGGCTGTTAAAAATTTCCCGTTCGATACAGGTGATAAGAGTATTGAGGCTGCATACCATGCGCTTGTTCATTATGAAGCGGACGAGGATTTAAGACGCCGTGATATTATGTACAGAGAAGAGCAGGATGAATATATCGAAATGATTTCTGAAACGCTCGAGCGCGGCGAAAATCTTCCGGATAATATCATTAGAAATTACGAAAAATATTATCCGGAGGCAAATGTGCCGCACAGGCATGATAGAGCAGGCGCTGTTAAAAGTTTTTTGAGATTTTTGAATATTAAATAAATTTATGCTATTTTAAATTTATGATTGATTTGCTGATTTTATATATGGTATCAAAACGGGAATTCACAATGTATGCCATTCAAAAGGGTATAGAAAGTGAATTCGGGGTTTATACACGCCCGAGTTTCGGCGCGTTGAAGCCTGCTTTGCGTCGGTTGGAATTTAATGACTTTCTTTCTACCCGTAAGATGATGTCTGATGGCGGCAAGCTTTCTGTATATTATCTTGCAACAAAAAAGGGGCTTCAGGAATTGAAAAGGCTTACGCTTGAAAAATTGAGCGATAATCCTGTCCAATTTATTACAAATGCAAAAATAAAGCTTTCATGCGCAGAGTTTTTGGATTATGAAGAAAAAAAACAGCTTTTCTTTGATTTGAAATCTCTTGCCATGAGTTTTAAAATCTGTGCAGAAAAGATTTTGAATGATGAATACACGGAAAAGAATTTTTACGAAAAAATTCTGCTGGATAATACCATTTGCGAGTATTCCAATTTAATAACAATTATAGAAGGGTTTGAAAAAGATAATGAGCGCAATAGTTAATAAAGTTCTGGAAGGTTCTATTGCGGAAGAACTCGGAATTGAATCCGGCGACGAAATTGTATCAATCGACGAAAACAAAATGCAGGATATGATTGATTACAATTTCTTTTGCAAAAGTGATTTTTTGACGCTTGAGGTTAAAAAGAAAAGCGGGGATGTTGAAGTTATTGAACTTGAAAAGGATTACGATGAGGATCTGGGTATCGTATTTGAAAGTGCTGTGTTTGACAGAGTAAAACCTTGTTTGAATAAATGTATTTTCTGTTTTGTCGACCAGCAGCCAAAAGGTTTGAGGGAGACTCTTTACGTAAAAGACGATGATTACAGGCTTTCTTATTTGCAGGGAACCTATATTACGCTCACCAACCTTACGGAAAAAGATAAGGAGCGTATCAAGAGAATGCACCTCGGACCTTTTTATGTTTCAGTTCACACCACAAATCCTGAACTGCGCTCAAAAATGCTGAGAAACCCGAATGCCGGAAATGCTTTAGAAAATTTAAAATGGTTCAGGAAGAATAAAATCCCGTTTCACGCGCAGATTGTACTTTGTCCGGGGTATAATGACGGCGCGGAACTTGAGCGGACATTATCAGACCTTGCTGAATTGAAAAATACTGTTTTATCTGTTGCGATAGTCCCTGTCGGGGTTACACAGTTTCGTACTGAGAATTTAAAACAGGTAGATAAGAAATGCGCTCTAGAAACTCTTGAAATAGCCTCAAAATACAAAAGAGTTTGCTGCTCCGATGAATTTTTTCTTCTGGCAGAGCGAGAAATTCCGCCAGCAAAATACTATGGAAATTTTTCGCAGTTAGAAGACGGGGTGGGGTCGATACGATGCCTGCTGGAGGATTTTAAAGCACTTAAACTTCCAAACGCAGTCAAAAAGCCGTTGAAAATTCTTTTTGCAACATCGTTTGCCGCAAAAACCGCGCTTGATGAAATTTGTAAAAAACTTTCTAAAATCAAAAATCTTACAACGGAAGTTGTCCCGGTTAAATCAAATTACTGGGGGCAGAATATTACGGTTGCGGGCTTAATTACAACTGACGATTTGATAGCCGCTCTGAAAGATAAATCCGGTGATTTTGTCGTAATCCCTTCTGTAATGCTCAGACCTTATAGCGAAGATTTTCTTGACGGCAAGACGCTTTCTTACGTAAAAGAAAAGACGGGGAAAGAATTCTTTGTAATTCAAAATATTTATTCAATGAGGGAACTAACTGAATATTTAAAAAGCCTCTCATAAAAGAGAGGCTTTTTAATCTGTTTAATATCTTTCAAGGTACCTGTCGATTTCCCACTGGGAGACGTATGTTCTAAATGAATCCCACTCTTTTTTCTTAGCGGACATAAATTCATTAAAAGCGTGTTCTCCGAGTGCTGCGCGTCCGACTAATGATTTATCCATCAGGTCGAGTGCTTCTGCAAGGCTTCCCGGAAGGGAATCAATTCTTTGTTTTTTACGTTCTTTTGTTGTGAGTTTATAGATATTGCTTTCAACAGGAGCCGGCGGGTCAATTTTGTTTCTGACACCATCAAGACAAGCTTCTAAGATTGCAGCAAATGCTAAATAAGGGTTGCAGGCAGGATCAGGGGAGCGAAGTTCTACTCTTGTTGCGTTTCCGCGTTTTGCAGGAACCCTTAAAAGAGCGCTTCTGTTTGCTAAAGACCACGCAAGATATACCGGAGCTTCATAACCCGGAACAAGTCTTTTATAGCTGTTGACCGTCGGGTTTAGGATTGCCGTAATACTTTTGACGTGTTTTAACATACCGCCGATAGAGTATTTCGCAACATCTGAAAGCTGGTATTCTGCTTTTTCATCGTAAAATGCATTTTTGCCGTCTTTAAACAATGAAACGTTACAGTGCATGCCGGAACCGTTAATTCCATAGATAGGTTTCGGCATAAATGTTGCGTGGAGATTATGTTTTGCCGCAATTGCCCTAACTGCAATCTTGAAAGTAGCAACGTTATCAGCCGCGGTTAAAACATCAGCGTATCTAAAATCAACTTCGTGCTGGCCGTCTGCAACTTCATGGTGGGACGCTTCTATGTCAAATCCCATTTCCTGGAGCGTAAGAACAATATCCGCTCTAACGTCTTCTCCCAAATCTTCAGGGCCTACATCATAGTATCCGGCGCGGTCTTGAGTTGTTGTTGTCACATTTCCGTCTTTATCTCTTGAAAATAAGAAAAATTCCGCCTCAGGGCCTACGTTCATGGAAAATCCCATTTTTTCAGCTTCTTTCATAACTCTTTTTAAGTTACATCTCGGGCAGCCTTCAAATGGAGTCCCGTCTGAATTATAAATATCACAGATTAATCTTGCGGAATGCATTCCGTCATGTTCTCTCCACGGTAAAATCTGGAAAGAATTTTTGTCAGGGTGGAAAAACATATCGGAAGTTTCAATACTTCTGAAACCTTTAATAGAAGAACCGTCTAACATGATTTCATTATTCAAAGCTTTCCCGATGTGCTGTGACGGGATGGTCATATTTTTAACCTGACCGTTAATGTCAACGAATTGCAGTTTGATAAACTTGATATTGTATTCCTTTATCAAGCTTTTGATTTCGTCATCGGTAAATTCTTTGTTGTCGAGTCTTGTGTGCATAAATTCTTTCATGTAGTCCTCTTTCTTCTTTGTAAAAATATTCCACGTATCTTATTAGAATACTTTTTTGAAAAAAGGTCAAGCATTTACATATAAAGATTGTATAAAGACGCGGGTTTTGACGTATTAATTGATGACTGATTTTTTTATTAATAATTGCAAAAATATTGTAAAATTTTGGCATAAAAAGAAAAAACCCTATCTTTCGATAGAGTTTTGGAATTCTTTTTTGTAATTCCTCGTGTGTGTAGAAGGTTAGTGTGTAGTAGGTAGTGTAGTTAGTAAGTGTGTGTTTTATGTCTCGTGTTTATTTAATCGATATTGCTTACATATTAGTAAAGTATTTTTGATGTATATAATTGCTATATCTACTTTATTTTGTTACATTTCGTAATAAAAAATTTTTCTCTCCTTCACCAGTGACTACTCATGCACTTTCCTTTTCTCTTCCCCTAGAGGGAGGCATACGGCGTCAGATGATGATTAACAGTCATTGCGAGGCGAAACCGAAGCAATCCAGCCTTTTTTAGTGAGTGGTGAATAGTGAGTAGTGAATAGTTCAACAATAATTAGTCCCCTCACGCTTCACTTATAAAAGATTGATTTTTTTGTGCTTCGCTCTCAGAGTGATGTAAAATTACTCTTCGTGCCTTTGTATCTTTGGAACTTCTCTTTTACCCCTCACCCGAATTTCTAAGCTCACCTTGGTTCGCTAAGAAATTCTACCCTCTCCCTCAAGGGGCGAGGGAGGAAGTCAAAGCCATCCCTTACAAGAGAGGCAAAACAAATATCCAATATCCTAAAACATTTCCATATTCGTCCCAGAGTGTAAGAGCAGTCAACGAATTCCCGCTCGCGAAAAACGCTTTTTTATCCCTCTCCCCTTGAGGGAGAGGGTAGGGGTGAGGGGTTACCGTAAACCCTCCGCCGCTGCGCGCCACTTCCTGCTTGGGTTGCTCGCGCTAAACGGGTCTGCAACGCCCTTGCCTTCGTCCTTCCCTCTAGCCAAACAAATATTCTGAGATTTCACCATATTCGTTCAAGAGTATAAAAGCCGCCTACGACTTTCCGTTCGCCAAAAACGTTTTTTATCCCTCTCCCCTTGAGGGAGAGGGCAGGGTGAGGGGTTATAAACCCTCCGGTCACTGCGCGTTACCTCCTGCTAGGTTGCTCGCGCAAAACGGCACCGCTCCACCTCTATCGCCGTCACCTGCGCACCGCCGATTAGGTGTCGACTCTCACTTCGTTCGTGCCTCTGCTCATTCGGTACGTCTTACATAAATCCAAAAAGCAATTACTTTTAAAACGCTAAAACAAAAAACTTCAACATCATTCAATACTGAGAAAAGTGCATTTCCCCTACTCGTTCCATAGTGTAAAGGCAGTCTACGACTTCCCGCTCGCGTAAAACTGTACCGCTCCAATACTATCGCCGCCGCCTGCGCGCCGCCGATTCAGGTGTCGTCTCTCACTTCGTTCGTGCCTCTGCTCATTCGGTACATCTTACATAAACCTAAAAAACAGTTATTGAAAAAACGCTAAAACAAAAAGCTTCAACATTATTCAAACCTGAAAAAAGTGCCATCATCATAATCATTCCGAAGTATAAGTGCAGTCTACGACTTCCCGCTCGCGAAAAACGGCACCGCTCCACCTCTATCGCCGTCGCCTGCGCGTCGCCGATTAGGTGTCGACTCTCACTTCGTTCGTGCCTCTGCTCTTTCTGTACGTCTTACATAAACCTAAAAAACAGTTACTTTAAAAACGCTAAAACAAAAACTTCAACATCATTCAAAACTATAAAAAGTGCCATCACCATACCCATCCCAGAGTATAAGAGCAGTCTACGACTGCCAAAAAAAAACTCTATCTTTTGATAGAGCCTTGGAATTCTTTTTGTAATTCCTCGTGTGTGTAGAAGGTTAGTGTGTAGTAGGTAGTGTAGTTAGTAAGTGTGTGTTTTATGTCTCGTGTTTATTTAATCGATATTGTTTACATATTAATAAAGTATTTTTGGAATATATAATTGCTATATCAACATTATTTCTTTACACTTCTTAACACTAATCCTCAAAATCAGCCAGAGGAAAGACTTCTAAAATTCTGTTTTCAGCTTCTTCCGGAGAGAAAAATCCTATAGAAAATTCTGCCGTGTTTTGTCCTATCTGCTGTGCTTCAGGTACCGCAAGCGGCGGACCTGCAGGGGTTGAACGGGCAGGATTTTTTGGGGTTGAGATAATCCCTATGCTGCGTAAAATTGTTATTGCAAGCGAATCTTGGAATACTTCATATTCGGTGAGTCCTTTTGTGATAATTCCGAACCCATGCGCCCCCACATATCTCTGCATCGGAGCAAAGTTGGATTTTGTTTCAATCCCTCGGATTTTCGGCAGGTGTTTTCGCATATCGTAATCAGGGTCAAATTTTCGCTTGATTATTGAATTCATATCTTCCGAAAATGTTTCTGTAACAGGTTTTTCAAGATTAAATCGAACCTGCCAGAGTTTATCCGTTAAATTATTGTTCCATTTAATTTTAAAATTAATAAGGTTTTCGGTTTTGTAGAATTCGACGTTGAAAAAGCTTGTTTTGATTGAGTTATCGTTAATTTCAAAGATTTTCGCAATTTCGCCGTAATCGTCCTCACGCGGGGCAAAGTTATAAGTGTCGCCAAGGTCGTCGCGGCGGACAAATTCTATTTGAATATTATCGGCGAAGAGTTTGCCGTCTTTTATTTGTAAATTAATATTTGTAAGGCTTTCAGGCTTTTTGCGCAGGGTATAAATATCTGTCAAATCCTCTGTAACAGGGATTTTTTGTGTATCATACAGGATTTTGTTATCAAAGCCTTTATGAGTTTCTATGATTTCGTAGCCTTCTAATGGTGTCGGGCTTTCTATTACAGGAGTTTTAAAATTATGCTTTAATCTTAATTCTTCAACAATAGTATCTGCGATTTGGATGATTTTTTCGTAGCGGGTGATGTTTTCTCTATGGACTGCATCGGTTGAACAGCCGCAAATTCCGTCGTGTGCCTGATTTTGTAATAGTAGTTTATAGGCATATTCAATTACGCTGTCGTACCTTGAGCCGTAGTGTTTTTGTATCCGGTTTGCAAAATCAAGCCTGTATATAGCTTTAGTATTAAGCTGTTTGATTTTTGTTCTGGCTGAATAACTTCCCGGCAGGATAAAGGTTTTTGAATTATCGCGGAGTTCGTCGTTCCATTCGAAATTTTTAAAATTGTCTTTTACGAGTTTGAAATAATCAAACGGGGAGCCGAGAGTTATTTCGTAATCTTCTAAAAGATTGTTCACTTTTTCAATCTGGTCTGCGATGTCAGGTTCAACACCGAGGTGATCGGCGCCAATCGGAAGCAATAGCACATTTGATGATTTTGCGGCTATTTTATCAAGGTTTCCTTTCATCCATTCTGCTTTTTGTTCAATTGTCATCGGCGCGGAAAAAATATCCATAAAATACCCGCGGATAAGATTAACAGTATCAACTCCGTTAAATTTGAATTCAGACGGAATATCCCCGCATCCGCGCCAGACCATACATTTATCAATACCAAATTCTTTTAAGATTGGCGGAATATTTTGGCTGTGCCCGAAGGTGTCAGCAAGGTATCCGATAAAATCTTCACATCCGAAATCCCGTGAGATTTTAAGTCCGATTTCAAGGTTTTTTTCAAACGCTGTTCTGTCGGTTAAAAGTTCATCCACAAGAGTATAAAACGGTCCGATAAAGAGTTTTTTTTCTTTAATGAATTTCCTGACCTGCTGTTCTTTTTCCGGTCTTAATTCCAAATAGTCCAGAAGCGCTGCAGTCTGTCCGTCAAAATAAAAGCAAGGAATTGAACCTTTTTCAAGCATTTCGAGAACGTTATCAAAAACTCTTAAAAGCCTTAGCCTGAAAACTTCAAACTCTCTGTACCATTCTCTATCCCAGTGTGTGTGCAGATATGCAATAACTTTCTTTTTCATATTCTTATTATAATCTATTTTTTATAATAATTAAGTATTTAACATTTTTAAATAAAATATCGCCTTAGGGTCTAATGAAAATTCTCTCACCCTGTTGTAAACTTCTCAAAAATCAGAGGAGTATATTATGAAAAAATCTTTAGTATTATTAATAGGACTTATATTTTCCATAAACGGAGCATTCGCAACCCGCTATGTAACAACGTATTCTCCCGGGCGTCCTGCTTATAATCCGAGTATATACAACAGCCATTTTCGTAATCACAGACCGCATCGCGGAAATTACCACAGACACCCGCGACCTATTTACGACAGACCATACGATAATCCGCGTTATAGAAACCGATATGGTTATAATAGTGTAAATATCGGTGGTACAGGCGGTTTATTCAATAGAATAAGTACTTTTTTTACCGGCACCCCAACCGGAGTCACCCCACAGGTTAATCCTTACTGGGATGATGATACAAAAGCTGATAATGGCAAACAGTTTGATTATGAGGGTATAAACGGCTGGTATCATCATAATGAACAAATAGGTTCCGGGACTGGAGTTCATATTATTGACTAATTGATTTTTATCATTAAATATATCATACGTTTAGATGTTTCTGAACTTGCGGTTATATAACATAATAATCACAAGAAAGTATAGTCTAAAATGCCTTTTCGTTACAGATTACAAAAAGTCTTAGAATTCAGAATTCGCAAAAAAGAAGAACAGTTGTTAGTTGTTCAAAAAGCACAGCAGGCAGTCTTTATAGCGGAAGAGAATATAAGAAAAAATAACGAGGAGATTGAGGCTACCAAACAGAACATGCGACATGCTAACCCGATGATGTATGAAACGTATGATAATTACCTTATATATCTTTGGGATAAAGCAAAGAAACTCGAAGAAATCCGTGTAGAAGCACAGCGAAAGCTTGATATTGAAAAAGAAAAACTTGTTAAGCTTGAGCAGGGTGTAAAGGTTCTTGAAAAACATAAAGAAAAAAACAGGGAAGCATATATTGCAGAAGAAAAAGCGGCTGAACTGAAAACTTTTTCGGAACTCGGTGTCACAAGGTTCTACAGGCAAAACCTTGAAAAAATCGAGGAAGAAGAAAAAGAAATTATGAAACAACTTCAAGAGCTTGATGGAGGGTAATTAATAAAAATGATAAATGTAGATACAGCAGCAACAGCAATCTTCGGGAGCAACGGGGTTACTTCCTCAAAATCCCCGTCAACTTCTCGTACGTCTGAGAAAAAATCCTCTTTTCAGGATGAACTAAAGGCATCTGAAGCAGAAGATACAAAAGATATTCAAGAAACCGAACAGGAGCCGGAAACAGAAGAGGTATCTAAAAAAGAAGATAATACTAAATCTGAGAAAAAAGAAGAAAAGCCTTCTGCTGATAAGCAGGAAGAAAAAGCTGAGACAAAAGCAGACGCTGCCGATGATTCTAAACAGTCATTAAAAGGTGAGGTTTCTATGGCGGAAGCTCAAGGAGATGACTACGCAGCCCTTTCTGATCAGGTTAAATCTTTTATGCTCAAAAATGGAGGTCAGTTTAATCTGAATGCCGTAAATCTTATGACTGCGACAACACGCGCTGAAATTGCAAGCATTTCTCCGTCTGTAGATTATTCTTCTATAAAAATGTCAGATAACGACGCAAAATTTTTCTCGGATTTGGTGAATAAAACAGATATGTCAGCCAAAAGTGTTGCGGCTGAATTCCAAAAGGTATTGAATGGTGGAAACGTCCAGCAGGCTCAGTCTACAGCAAAAGCTACAGCAGCTTTGATTGCTAATCTTCAGGAGTCTGCTAAAACCCATCAGCCGTTTAGAATCGACTTTGACAAAGATGTTTCTGTAATATTGCAGGTGGATAAAGAAGGTAAAATCAACGCAAACTTTATTCCGGGTGATAAAGCTGTTGAAGCATATCTCAGAAATAATATAGATTTTCTTAAACAAAGATTTAATGAAGAAAATATCGCTTACGGTGATTTAAATTACTCAAAATCCCGTCAGGAAAGAGAAAAACAAAACAAAAATAATAAGGAGCAAAATAATGAATGATTCATTTATTACTGCGCTGAATACCCAGAAATCTACAACCAACTGGATGGATGTTATTGCGGATAACATGACTAACATCTATACACCGGGTTTCAGGGAAAAACAGGTTAATTTTAAAACCTTTTTGGGCGGAGCAATATCCGATGACTACGACAAAAAAATCAGTCAGGGAAAATCTACTCCTGGTACTTCAAACGATAACTTATTCCTTGAAGGCAAAGGCTTTTTCCTGATGAAAACTCCTGAAGGCAAGAGTGTTTATACTCGTCTGGGAGAATTTACATTTGACGGGGAAGGTGTTTACCGTGACAGAAACGGCAATACTGTTCAGGGCTATATTTTAAACGATAAGGGCGAAATTATGCAAGGGACAAAAACAATCTCCGCAGACCTTTATCAGGAAACAGCTCTGAAAGGCGGAGCCCTTGATATTCCGACAACAAACATAAAAATGTGGATTGACCCGAATAACGGTAAATATCTTGGTAAATACGACGACTTTGAAATAAAAGAGGACGGCACAATCTACGGAAAAGCCGACAACGGCAAACGTACGGTTCCTCTGTATAGAATTACAACAAGAAACTTCCATAATGCAGCAGGTTTGTATGAATTCAAAGACGGACAGTATGTAGAAACAGAAGAATCCGGAAAACCTCTTTTAGGTTACGGTTCAATTCGTTCAGGCTTATTGGAAATGTCAAACGCTGATTTTAAAGGAAATATTTCTTATTTCCAGATGGCAAAATTACAGCTTGAAATCTCAAATAAACTCATATCTTCCAACAAAGAATTACTTGAAGAAGCTTTGAGGCTTGTAGGAAGCTAGTTTTAAATTTTCGGGTGATATATAAAGTCACAATAATTCAAACTCCATTTACAAAGAGGGTACTCATCCCTCTTTTTTATTGTGTAATTCTAATTCACAACCGATTATTCCTGCTATAAGTTTCATTTCTCTGTAAGTTATGGTTTCATTTCGCAATTTATTTGATAAATTTGCAAGTGTGTAAGTTTTGCCGATTTTTTTACCGAGTTCTTCAGCTACATATTTCAATGTAAGTCCCTTGCTATATAAAACTTCTTTCAATTCTGTAACAATTCTCATACTTATTATCATTGCATATTTTAAGTGTTTAAGGACTTCAAAGTTAAATAATATTGACTATATTAAATTAATATATTTATAATATATATATTAGTTTAATATTGTAATCGGAGGATATTCATGAAAAACGACGGCTTTACTTTAGCATGAAAAAGGAGGTTTTTCTTCCTCACAAATGTTATTTGAAGCTTACAGGTAAAATTACTTAATATAATTGCTTCATGACGCCTTTTGAGATATTCTGTAAGTATGATTAAGCAGTTGAAGTTGAAAGATTACATTTTAATAGACGAACTGACGGCTAACTTTCATCAGGGCTTAAACGTAATTACAGGGGAAACCGGCGCCGGCAAAAGTATTCTTATAAGCGCGATTGACCTTGCTTTTGCGCCAAGAGTTTCAAAAGAAGTTATCAAAAACGGGTGCGAAAAGGCTGTAATTGAACTGGTTATTGATAATACAAAGCACGATTTAAAAAAACTTTTTGACGAAAACGGAATTGATGATTTTGGAACGGAAATAATTCTTACCAAGGAGATTACGCAATCATCTGTCAGAACCCGACTGAACGGCACTCTTATCAATCAGGATTTCTTAAAGCATATAAAATCCTTATTTCTGGATATCCATTCCCAGCACCAGACTTATGTATTTATGCAGCCAAAGTACCATATCACACTGCTTGATAATTATGCAAAAGATGTTTACGGGGCTTTGCTGGAGGAATACGGCTTACTCTATAAAAAATACACAGATACTCAAAAACTGCTTGATGCTGCTAAAAATTCCGCTGATACGACAGAATCTCAGATTGATTTTCTGAAATTTCAGGTGGAAGAGATTGAATCTGCTGAAATTAAATCGGAAACAGAGGATGAAGATTTAACAAATGAACTTGAAGTTCTTGAAAACGCAGAAAAATTGAAAGAACTCACAGGTTCCTCATACTGGGCAATAAACGGTGATGACGGCTCTATTATGGAAGCGCTCGGAAAGATTAAGCAGAATATCTCAAAAGCAGCTTCTATGGATAAAAATCTTGAGGAATCCGAACAAAATTTGATTGATGCTATAGAACGTTTGAGAGATGTCGGGTCAGAACTCCGCGAATATAGCCAGAGCCTTGATAATGACACTGAACGCCTTAATGAAATTCAGGAAAGACTGTTCCTTCTTGATAAATTAAAACGCAAATACGGCGGAACTCTTGCCGATGTTATTCAAACAGGAGAAAAGCTTGCGCAGGAACTCTCTTCTATTGAATTTTCGACACAGAATATAGAAGAACTTGAAAAAGAGGTGTCTAAACTCCATTCTGAACTTATTGAAAAAGCCGCTGTAATAACGGAAAAACGTCAGGATTATGCAAAAGTTTTATCTGTTTATATAGAAGAAAAACTCTCACAGCTTGAACTTCCAAAAGCACGGTTTCAAATATCAGTTACCCCTAAAGATCTTGCATCAGACGGGGCTGATAACGTGGAATTTTTAATTTCAACAAATGTGTCGGAGGATTTAAAACCGCTTGCAAAAGTCGCATCCGGCGGTGAAATTTCCCGTGTTATGCTTGCTATAAAATCAATTTTTGCGCAGTCTGACGACATTGATACAGTTATTTTTGATGAAATTGACACGGGGATTTCCGGTAAAGCCTCACAGAGCGTTGCGGATGAGATTAAGGAATTATCAAAATATCATCAAATTATTTTAATCACCCACCAGCCGATAATCGCCTCCAAGGCTGACAAACATTTCTATGTCAGAAAATCTCAGGAGGATGAAACAAAGGTTGAAGTGTACGTATTAACAGGAGATAACAGAATTAAAGCGCTTGCGGAACTCGCAGGCGGCGACATAAATGAGCAATCAATGGAATTTGCAAAATCGCTTATAGAAGCGTAGTGTACTTTTTAAATAATAAGGGGAGAATGAATTATTATGAAATGTCCGAAGTGTGATATTGAACTCGGTTTGTATAACCGTGAGGGATTGAATATCAAATATTGCAAAACGTGTAAATCTATATGGATTAAATTCCCTATGCTGGAAAAAATCGGTGGTATGCTTGATTTAAAAATGCCGCTGCTTAATCCTGCCGAGATGGAGCCGATTAAGGTTAAAGAAGAAGCGAGAAGCTGTCCTGACTGCGGAAAGCAGATGGATAAGGTGTATTTTAACGGAGTTGTTGTTGATAAATGCTCCGATTGTAACGGGATTTGGTTTGATAACGGCGAACTTTCAAGATATTTTAATTTATTCCTGAAAAACCCTGCCGGCGTAATGGATAATATTGCATTTCTGGAAACTTCCTGCAATAAAGCAAGATTAAAAAATAAAGAATGTCCATCGCAGGAACTGGAAATTCAAAGTAAAGAGAAGGAGCGCAGTGTAATTTCCATCAACGGGTTTGTAATGCTGCTTTTTATGCTTATTTTCGCGGGTATTATCTGGATGTTTTTCTCAATCGGATGGTTTGTTGCGGCAATAATCTGTACTGTTCTTCTTGTATTTTCATTCCCGGGCTTCAAGCTTCTCAAACCTCAAGAAGCAATGGTTTTGACGGTTTTCGGTAAATACATAGGAACCCTGCGCGGCGCAGGACTGCATTACGTAAACCCTCTTGCGCAGAGTGTAACAATGTTTGTGCCGATTTCCCTGAAAGCTATGACTCTTGATAACGGCAAACAAAAAATTAACGACGAACTCGGAAATCCGATTGAAGTCGGAATTATTGTAATCTGGGAGGTTCAGGATACTGCAAAAGCCATGTTTAATGTGGATAATTATAAAACATTCCTTGCGGCTCAATGTGATTCTGCCCTGAGAAATATTGTCAGAATGTACCCTTACGATTCGCCTGAAGATTCCGGTCTGCAATCTTTAAGAGGAGATAGTCAGGAAATTTCCCAAAAACTCAAAGAAGAAATCCAGAAAAATGTCAAGGTTGCAGGGCTTAATATTGTTGATGCAAAAATTTCCCACCTTGCTTATTCTCCGGAAATTGCCGTTGCAATGCTTCAAAGACAGCAGGCTGCCGCAATTGTCGATGCTAAAAAAGCTATTGTTGAAGGTGCTGTAGGTATGGTTGAAATGGCGCTGAATAAATTAAATTCCAATAACGTCGTTAGTCTTGACGAAAACCAAAAAGCAAAAATGGTGAGCGATTTACTTGTTATTCTCTGCAGCAACAAAGAAGCGATTAAAACTATTTAGAGTAAAACCGGTTTATAGAGGGGCGAAGCCTTGGCTTCGCCCCTTTAATCCTCAATAAAATCTCTGAAATGCTTCAGTTCCTCTCTCTGCCTGATTTTAGTCAGGGCAGCCTCTTCCAATTGCCTTATTCTTTCTTTAGAGTAGCCCATAGTTTTCCCGAGTTGTTCAAGTGTCATCGGATTTGTGCCGTTTATTCCGAAACGGCAGTTGATAATCTGTTTTTCCCGTTCATTCAGAGTTTGCAAAAGGTGAGAAAGACTTCCTTTTATTGCATTATTTTTGGCATGAACATCAGGAGAGTTGTAACTCTTATCCTCTATATAATCGCCTACGCATAAATCATCTGTAACAGGCGTTTCAAGACTTATTGGTTCTTTTATTATTGCTCTTTTTATAGCTGCAATATTTTTGAGGTTAAGCCCCAGTCTTTCAGCAATTTCTCTGTCCGTCGGTTCGCGGCCGAGTTCAAAGGACAGTGCAGTGTAAGTTTTCTTATACTTTCTTATTTTATCTGCCATGTGAACAGGAATTCTTATGGTTTTGGCATTGTTTGCGATTGCTCGCATTATTGTCTGTTTAATCCACCAGGTCGCGTATGTTGAAAATTTGAAATTTTTAGAATAATCAAATTTTTCAGCAGCCTTGATTAAACCGAGCGAGCCTTCCTGCACAAGATCCATAAAAAGAACACCCTGACCTATGTATTTTTTTGCAATGCTTACGACAAGCCGGAGGTTTGCCTGAACGAGTTTTCGTTTCGCAATCTCGGCTTTTTTATTTTCGCCCTCTTTAATGTCTTTTCCGAGAAGTTTTTCTTCTTTTGAATTAAGCAGTTTAATTTTCCCGACATCTTTTAAATACATTTGTAAGATATCATCTTCTTTTGCTATTGAACTGAAAGTTTTTGGATTTGTTTCTTCTTCTAGAGTTTCGTCGTGTATTCCTGTCATTATTTCATCATCTTCCTGATGTGATGAAGAAAAGTCGCTGTAAAGAGTATCAAGTTCCATGCTAATCTTACTATCCAATGTCATTTAAAACCCTCTCTTTTGATTTAATTATTTATACTCATTGCGGGCTGCGCCCCGTAATTGCCTGCGCAATTCAGTGCCGCATAAAATCACAGACGAAAGAGAGTGCGTTTTGTTTCAAAGGTTCAGGGCATTTGCAAAAAGTTCACCGACTTTTAAATTGTAGGCACGTCCGTCATCTTTGGTAAAAAGGTTTTCCCAGTGACTCTCAGGTGTGCCGTCAGTGGAATACGACGGGTTTGTCATCATAAGGTGATGGGTGCTTGTGTCGTATCTGAGCGGAAACAAATCTTCCATCTGCATAAAACTCGGCAGCTTATCACTCGGATATTCATAGCCGAAAAGGCAGGTGTTAATCCTGTTTAATCTATCCTCATAGCGGGAGCCGCCGTTATCATTGTCGTTTGAAACTTCAATTCCGGGAGCATATTCGCGGCTGTATTTGAATTTCTCAGACCAATCTTTAACATTATTAAAATCATCAGGTGAGACAAAGGCAGTACCTGCTGTCAGACCTAAATTTTTATACCTTTCAAAATCGCCGGTACTTTTTTCCCCGACAAAACTAATTGTTGTCATGCCTGAGCGTTCGCGAATTTGCTGTAAGATATACTGCATTTGGCCGTATTCGGGAAGGTCGCCGACCCCTGTGTAATTCTCGCATTCATAGCCGCCTATGTGTTTTGCGGAATCTATAAATATACATTCAAACCCGAGTTTCATTAGTTTTACATGTTCATTGATAAAGATTTCCTGATGTTCCGGATTGCACCAGTTGAAGCCTTCTTCTCTATCAGGATAGCAAACCTTTATCTGATCAGCAGATATTACCGTCCGGAAGCCTGTTTTTAACCCGTGAAAATGCGCAAGGTCATTAAACGCTATAAATTGTTCATCCGGAGAGATTTTATCTGTAATCGAAAAATCTATAATGTTTCCGCTGTAGCCTGCATTCAGTTTAATTCCGTAAATGGAATTTTCTTCAAAAGGTCCTTTGTTATATCCGTCGCCGAAAATGTTCGGGAAAATTTGAGATAAAATTACGCAGTTTGCCCAGCTTTTTGCAGACGGCGGAAGAGCAGGTAGAATTTTTATTGCGCTTAAAATCCCGTTTTTGGTCTTATCTCCGTGCATTTCTGCAATTGCACGATTGTTTATCTCAATATAATTTGCAAGACGGCCCCAGTTATCCCCGTAGTTAGGGCTTTTAATACTATCAGGAAAAGTTTTAAAAAACTCATCACATTCACAAAGTGTGATAAGAGATTCCACCGCATGCTTGACGCTTCTTTTCAATAGTTCCGACGGCAGAATATTTCCTATCCATTTCTTTTTCCCTGAAACAAATTCATGGTCTTTTGTCCATTTGTCATAATGGAGATGTGTATTAAATCTTAGTGCCGTAAGTAATTTGTTAACAGTATTCATATCCTGATTATGAGAATATCAATGCGTTATTTCATCAGTCAGAAAGACATATTGTAATACGGTTAATTTTAAATTATTATGATTATATGGACGAAAATAAAGATTACAAATACTATTTGAATTACGGAATTGAACTTACTAATAAAGGAAAGTTTGAAGAAGCAATTGATGAATTTGATAAATCTCTGGAACTTAAATCAGATTCCGCTTTAACATATTTTTCAAAAGGGATTGCATATCACAATTTAAATAAACTTGAAGATGCTTATGAATGCTATACAAAGGCAATTGATTGCAATCAGCAGATGATTGATGCGTATTATAACCGCGCACAGGTAATTCTTGCATACGACAACCCGACAAAAGATGAACTCAAATCAGCGCTTTCAGATTTACAAAAAGCTCTTGAACTTGATGCAAAATTTATAGACGCATACTATTATGCTGCGGTTGTTCAGAAAAAACTCGGCGAATATAAAGCCGCAATAACATCTCTCGATAAAGTTATTGCGCTCCAGCCGGATGCCGTGCACTCAAGAGCTTTGAAAAAATTAATACTACAAAAATATCTTAAATAAGGAGGTTATTATGGAGTTAATGGATTTGTTAAAAGAACGCCACTCGGTTAGAAAATTCAGTGATAAAAAGGTTGAAAAAGAAAAGATAGATAAAATTCTGGAAGCGGGACGCCTTGCGCCGACTGCTGTCAACTTTCAGCCTCAAAGAATTTATGTGATAGAAAGTGAACCTTCGCTTGAAAAATTAAAAGAATGCACCCGCTATCATTTTAATGCACCTGTTGCACTTTTAGTCTGCTACGACAATCAGGTAAGCTGGAAACGCCCTTTTGATAACAAAGATATGGGAGAAGTTGATGCCGCAATCGTTTCAACACAGATGATGCTTGAAGTAACTAATTTAGGGCTGGGAACAACCTGAGTAGGTCATTTTGACCCCGCAGCAGTAAAAGAAAAACTTGCCCTTCCTGAAAATGTTATACCTGTTGCGCTTTTCCCTATCGGATATCCGGCAGAAGATTCCGCTCCTAACCCGCGCCACTTTGAGCGGTTTGATATCACAGAAACTGTTTCCCGCTGCTAGATGTTTGAGATATAATTTATTATTATGAAGAAATTCTTTGCGATATTACTTATAATCCTGCTTTCTTCAAATGCTGCTTTTTGCATTGAAGAGGTTAAAAAAGTCTATCTTGAAGAAGCAATTGAAGCGGCTCTGAAAAATAATATTGACCTGCAGGCTCAAAAGTTTGAAATCAATATCGCTAAAAATAAAATAAAATCAGCAAATCGCCTACAAAATCCATCCCTTGATGCTTTTTATTTTTTAGGCGCTTCAGGAAGATCTGAACCAAAACAGTTAGGTGTCAGCCAGAATATTGAAATTTTTAAACGCAGTGCCAGAAAAAATCTGGCAAAATCCAATCTCGCACTCGTTGAAAAAAATGTCGATTATACAAAATTCGATTTGAAAATGGATGTCAGGGAAGCGTATATTAATCTTGTTGCCGCAAAATCCATTTTATTTACTCTAGAACAGCAGCAGGAATTACAAGAAGAACTTTTACAAATTGCTGAAAATCGAGTAAAATCAGGCAAGGTTCCTGAAATCGATGCCATACAGGCAAAAATCGCCCTAAATCAGCTTATAACACAGGTTAATACATCAAAGGTTAACGTAAAAAATGCGCTTTATGAGTTTAATAAGATTATAAATGATCCGAATAACGTCGTTTATGACAGTAAAGATAAAATTTTTTCTGAGGAAAATAACTTTGATGAAATGCTTACTCCGCCCCCGGATTACAAATTTCCGGAGATTTCCGTTATAATTACTAAACTTTTGAATAACAGATTTGATATCCAAATCGCCAAACAGGAAATAGATGTTGCAGAAAAAAATCTTATTATGGTTAGCCGCCAGAGAATTCCTGATATTGAATTGACAGGCGGTTATGCTTATCAACTCGGCGCTTATACCGATACAGGAAACTTTAATAACGGTGCTTATGCTGGTGCAAGCCTTGTAAATATCCCGCTTTTTTATAACTATGCTCCTGAAATTCAAAACGCTACATTTAAACTTCGACAGGCAGAATTAAAATATAATTCAGTTCAAAATAAAGCGATTAAAGATATAACCTCAGCCTATGAAACTTTTCTTACCGCTGCAGAAAACCTTAAACATTACGAAACCCAAATTCTGACTGATTCTGAGGAATTGATTGAAGTCTCTAAAAAAAGTTATGAAGCCGGAAAATCCGATATTACGGCATTAATCGTAATGAAGCAATCTTACAAATCAATAATTGTCGGCTACACGAATGCCTTGACTGATTACTATAACAGCTGGACAAACTTCCTAAGAGAAATTAATGATGAAGATTTCGATCTTGAGGAAGATTTATAACAAAAAATAATTTTTTCATATTTTTAAATAAGTCGAAAATGAATAGTGGAGAAAAACTATGAACGTTAATAAAATATCAACATCAAAAATAATGGTTACCAGAATTTATAAAGAGGCAAAATTTAAACGAAATATAACCGCTGCCGCAGCAGCCATGAATCTTGCAATCGGTGTAAATGATGCAGTTTCACATAAATTACCAAATATGTTAATCTCTTATGGATGCACATGTCTTATGGCAAAATTATCAAAAGATGCTCAAACTGTTATTAATTTATTGAAGCCTGAATACAAAGCTATTTTAAAACGAGCACGTTGTATTTATAAACATAAATAAATGGAGCGTAGGGGATTCGAACCCCTGACCTTGACACTGCCAGTGTCACGCGCTACCAACTGCGCCAACGCCCCCTGCAACTGGAATGTTATAGGTTTGTCGATATTTAGGGGCGGGCGCAGCCCCCCTTCAAATTTGATTAAGTATCAAATTTGTGGGTACCCTGCCAACGCCCCCTGCAATAGAAATTGGAATTTGTATATATTTTTATTAAAAAAGACCGCCAAAGCGGTCTTTTTTATATGGTGGGCGTTATAAGACTCGAACTTATGACCCTCTCCTTGTAAGGGAGACGCTCTACCAACTGAGCTAAACGCCCTTAATCTCTTTATTTAATTATCAACTCTGTTTTTCGCTCAGTCGGTAGAGCTTATTTTGAACTACGCTTCGTCTCCGACTTCGCTGGGCAACTGAGCTAAACGCCCTAACCCCGTGGGGTTGTCTTTCGACATTTATTATCGTATCAAAAAAATTTTTGCTGTCAATATATTTTTTGTTTTTTAATCATCAATCAACTTAAAACCTTCAGGAAGCCGGCTTTCAACTTCTTGTGCAAACGCTGTAAATGTCATGCCGAAAGCATTTGCAAGTTTCCATAACGTTGTGAACTGTACATCTCTTGTTCCTTTTTCAAGTAATGCTATTGAACTGTTTGAAATGTCATATTCATAGCTCAACAATAATATCCCCTTATTGGCAGCAAGTCTTTTTTCTTTGATGATTTCTCCGACTATTCCTAAAAGCAGCTCTTTTTTAGGATCAATAAACTTTTTTTCTTGTTTCATATTTACAATCCTAATAAGATATGGTAAATTAGTTATAGTTAATTAGATATAGCTAATTAAACATAAAGGGGACGAATTATGAAACAAGCATTCACACTTGCAGAGGTTCTGATAACTCTCGGCATCATCGGAATTGTTGCAGCACTGACACTACCTGCACTTATTTCATCAAATAGAAACAAGCAGCTTGAAACCGGCTTAAAAAGAATCTATTCCCTCCTATCACAGGCATTGAACATGTATCAGGCTGCAAACGGTGAACCGGTTACTTCCGAAAATATTGGGGAATATGAATTAAAGCCAATTTTAATGAAATATCTTCGTTATGTTAAAGATTGCGGGAATGGAACTGATATTGATAAAGCTTGTATTCCAAATTTGGATGCTGGGGGTGATAAATATGATGATGTTAAGAGGACATATAAAACATTTAACGGAAAAACTGATATGTATTTATATAATATTGATGACGGACAATTTGTTTTAAATGACGGAACCCTTATTATGCTTGAAAATTCTCCGGTTAGCGGAAGCCGCATTTTGATTACTGTTGATGTTAACGGGTATAATAACAGGCCTAACAGATTTGGCCATGATGTTTTTCTTTTTCAACTTGGCTCTGACGGCAGACTGATTCCCGGCGGCGCTGAAGGTACAGCCTACTACTCTAAAAATGATACCTATTGTTCATTAACGTCTACAGGTAACACAAACGGTGCGGGATGTACCTATAAAGCTTTAAGCGACAAAGATTATTTCAACAACCTGCCTAAATAATTCATGTTATAATCCTTGTATGAATATTAATGACGAATTGACTGTCACAATTGAAAAACTTTCTAATCTGGGTACAGGTATTGCCCGTGTCGACGGGTTTGTAATTTTTGTAGAAAACGCTTGTCCGCAGGACGAATTGAAAATAAAAATTACAAAAGTAAATAAAAATTACGCAAATGCGAAAATTGTAGAGATGGTAGAGCCTTCACCGCACAGGGTTAAACCTTTCTGCCCAATGCAAAAGGTCTGCGGTGCATGCCAGCTTCAATTTATTGATTACGATTATCAGCTTGAAATTAAACGTCAGATTGTTGAAGATTCTATGCGCACAATTGCAGGACTTGATATTGAAATTCCGAAGCCTGTACCGAGTCCTGAGATAAGAACATACCGTCACAAAGTTCAATATCCTGTTTCTCAGACAAAAGTCTCAAGGAGAATTCTTGCAGGTTATTACAAACCGAACAGCCACGAAATTGTTAATATCAAACACTGTCCGATACAGCCTTCAATTTGCGATGATATCATAGAATTTATCCGTGTTAAATGTTTTGATTACGGGATTTCAGGTTACAACGAAAAAAAGCATGCCGGCGATTTAAGGCATATTGTCCTGAGGGTTTCTGCAGTAACCGGAAAGGTTCTTGTAACACTCGTTGTTAATTCAAAAAAAGTCTTTCCGCGCTTGAAGGATTTCTGTAATGAAATATTTGCGGAGTTTAAGGAAGTTGCCGGAGTCTGCGTAAACTTTAACACTAAAAATACAAACGTAATTCTGGGAGAAACAACTGAATGCGTTTGCGGCAAAGATTATATAAAAGAAAAACTTCTTGATAAAACATTCCGTATCGGTGCGAACACCTTCTTTCAGGTAAATCCGAAAAGCGCAGAAAACATATTTTCTTACGTAAAAAAATACATAAAAGAAAATTTTGAAAATCCTACGATACTGGATGCCTATGCTGGAATTGCAACATTCGGCATAAGCGTTTCAGATGTTGCAGGGAAGGTTGTGTCTGTTGAAGAAAACAACGAATCAATTGAAAAAGCCCGGGAAGTGCTTGAACTTAATGATATAAAAAATGTGGAACTCCACTGCGCAGATACTGCAAAATTCTGCAAAAAAACAATGCGCAAATTCGATGTAATTATACTTGATCCGCCTCGAAAAGGCTGTACAAAAGACTCTCTTGATGAAGTTTTAAGGCTTTCAAAAGGAACAATTATTTATGTAAGCTGCAACCCTGCAACGCTTGCGCGGGATTTAAAATACTTATGCGAAAAAGGCTGCCGCGTTCAAAGCATACAGCCTTTTGATATGTTCTGCCACACCTACCATATTGAAAATGTGGCGATAATTAATCTTTAGTTTCTTTTAATCCGCTTTTGTGGTTAAAATACTCAATAGTTTCGCGAAGATTATCCTGAATTTTTTTCAGAAGAGTTCTATCGTGTCTGAGGTCTGAATTTAATTGTTTTAATGCAGATTCACTCACCTTTGCATAATTTTTTTCTTCCTTATAGCATGAAGCAAGTCTGTCTTTTAATCCTGAAAAATAACTTTCAAACATTTTTTTATCAGTTTCAGAAAAAGTAATCGGCACTTCTTCTTTAATATCATATAAGTCTTTGTTTTTTGCGTTCAGAAATAATTTTTCAGATACTTTTCCTCTGAACATTTGCTGGATGAGGTCTATATAACGGTTAGCTTTTTGAGAATGTGAGCCAAGTGTATTATCAGTAAATTTCATATTTAATTCATCGAACAATCTCAAAAAACTGTAAACTTTTTCGGATTCAAGATGTTTTGCCTGTGAGTAATTTGGACCGAAAAGAATGATTAATTCATGCTGAACGGGATTTTTCTTTTTATCAAAATCCCTGACAAATCTTATTTGAATATCTTCATATCCTGATTTTTGCGGTTTTCCTATGCTGTATTGGAATTTTTCTTCCAATTTCGGAAGCTGCTCTGTTACATCTTCCAATCTTATATCTAAATCCGGAACAATTTTTTCGGCATTAACGTTTTTCAATTCTTCCTGTGTAGGCTTGTAGCCACGTTTTATAAGCTCTTTTATCGGCATGTCTGTATCAGAAACCACATATCCGCGCAGTTTCATTCCTCTAAGCAGAGTGTTTAAAGTGTCCAAATCATATATGTTGTTGCAGTATAATGTAGCTCTGATTGTATCGGGAACTTTGAATTTCCCTGAACGGACAACTTTACTTGTGTAGGCTTTTGGCGATTTTACAGGATTTAATTCGCAGTAAGCTCTGTCAAAAGAAAAACCTTGATCTTTTAATCTTAGAGCTACAGATTCTAGTACGTCAAGATATGTTGTAGCAATACGCTGAAGCCTGTACATATTGTCAGATACGCCTTTTTCAACAAAATCCGAAATCTGTGTCGGTCTTGCAGTAAAAGATACAGTGTCGCGCTCCAAAGTTTGCGCAAACTTTGGTTGAATAACAGGACTGTTATTCAAATAATTCTTTTGAGCTTGATTATGTATTATCCGCAATGGATTGATAGAAATTGTATTCATGAAAATCCTTTCTTTGTCTATTTTTATAATACCAGTGAATATATTTTTTTTACATTCTTAGCCTTAAAAACATATAAACTTAATATAAATTTACAAATGCATTTTTTTGTATATTTATTTTGTTTGTATTAAAATGTAGGGGTATTATAGTATTAAGTAATAGCATATAAACAAGGAGGTTAGGTAAAATTATGCCAGGAAAAACTATAACGGTTGATGGTAACTACGCTGCCGCACATATTGCTTATGCGCTCAGTGAAGTATCAGCAATTTACCCTATCACTCCATCATCAACAATGGGTGAATGGATTGATGAATGGGCATCCCAGGGTAAGAAAAATATCTGGGGAAAAACCGTCAAAGTTGCTGAAATGCAATCAGAAGCCGGTGCTGCAGGTGCAGTTCACGGTTCATTAGCAGCAGGTGCTTTGACTTCAACTTATACAGCATCACAAGGTTTGCTATTGATGATTCCTGTTATGCACAAAGCAGCAGGTGAAATGCTTCCGCATGTTATTCACGTATCTGCCCGTGCACTTGCAGCACAATCTCTTGCAATCTTTGGTGATCATACAGACGTTATGGGTTGCCGTAACACGGGTTACGCAATGCTCGCCGCAAACTCTGTTCAGGAAGAAATGGATATGGCTTTAGTTGCTCATCTCGCAACTTACAAGGCTAAAGTTCCGTTCCTTCAGTTCTTCGACGGTTTCAGAACTTCTCACGAAGTACACAAAATCGAAGAAATTTCTTACGAAGATATTGCTAAATTAGTTGAACCTAAATATATTGAAGAATTTAAGAAAAGAGCAATGAGACCGGAAGCTCCTATTTGTAAAGTTGGTGCACAGAACACCGATGTATACTTCCAGGGTCGTGAAACTGTTAATAAATACTATGATGCAGTTCCGGATATTGTTCAGGAATATATGGATAAAGTTGCTGCTGTAACAGGCAGACAGTATCATCCGTTTGATTACGTCGGTGCTCCGGATGCAACTGATGTTATTGTTGCTATCGGTTCCGGCTGTGAAACTATTGAAGAAACTATCGAATACCTTAACGCAAAACGCGGTACAAAATACGGTTTGGTTAAGGTTAGATTATACAGACCATTTGATACAAAACGCTTTAACGATGCTCTTCCTGCATCTGTTAAACGCATTGCGGTTCTTGACAGAACTAAAGAACCTGGTTCTATCGGTGAACCTTTATACATGGATGTTGTTGCCGCATTAGGTAATAAAGATATCAGAGTAATCGGCGGACGTTACGGTTTGGCTTCTAAAGAATTCACTCCGTCAATGGTTCTTGCTGTTTACAAACACCTTGCAAACAACGGTTTCCACGGTTTCACTGTAGGTATCGAAGATGATGTAACTCACAAATCTCTTGAGGTTGTTGACCACATCGTTACTGAACCTGAAGGCACTACAAACTGTATGTTCTGGGGCTTGGGTTCTGATGGTACCGTTGGTGCTAACAAAAACTCAATCAAAATTATCGGTCAATACACAAATAAAGATGCGCAAGCTTACTTTGCTTACGACTCTAAAAAATCTTTCGGTGTAACTGTTTCTCACCTGAGATTTGGCGACAAACCGATTAAATCTACTTACCTTATCACAGCTCCTGACTTTGTATCATGCTCTGCTCATGCTTACATCGGCAGATATGACCTGTTAAAAGGTATTAAAGAAGGCGGAACTTTCCTCCTCAATAGCCCATACTCTAAAGAAGAAGCATTCGCTCACTTAACAAGAGATATGCAGAAAACTATTATCGATAAGAAAATTAAATTCTACAACGTAGATGCTGAAAAACTTATCGAACAACAGCCGGGCTTGAGAGGTAAAGGTGCAAACACAGTTATGATGGTTGCATACTTCAAAGTTTCAGGAATTATTCCGTTTGAACAAGCTCTTGAAGGTATGAGAGAAATGACTAAGAAAACCTTCAAGAAAAAAGGCGACGATGTTGTTAACATGAACTTAGCCCTTATTGATGCGGCTGTTGACGCAACTGAAGAAGTTCCGGTTCCGGCATCTCTTGATGGTGTTGGTTGTGTTGATGAAGTTAAGTTAATTTCTGAAGATGCAACAGACTTCGCTAAGAAAATCATTGAACCTTCAATGAGACAAAAAGGCGATGATATTCCTGTATCAGCAATGTCAGTTGACGGCGTTATCCCTACAGGTACAGCTTGTCTTGAAAAACGCGGTATCGCTCCACGTGTTCCTAAATGGAATCCTGAATTCTGTATTCAATGCGGTATCTGTGCTTCAGCTTGTCCGCATGCAGCTATCAGAACTAAATTGATTGAAAAGGAAAACTTAAAAGATGCTCCTGAATCATTCAAAACAGTTCCAGCAAAACCAGCTCTTGCTGATGAAGAATTCAAAGTACAGGTATATTGCAAAGATTGTACCGGATGCGGTGTTTGTATCGACCAGTGCCCTATGGCTAAAAACCCTGAAAAAGCTGCTCTTTCTTGGTCAACTATTGAAAAAGAAGAAGAAGCTTGCGAAATGGTTAACGAAGAATTCTTCGATGCATTGCCTGACAACGTAATGGGTAAAAATACAACCAAAACAATTAAAGGTGCAATGCTCAGAAAACCGTTGTTTGAATTCTCAGGCGCATGTGCCGGCTGCGGTGAAACACCTTACGTTAAACTTGTTTCACAGTTGTTCGGTGAAAATGCCATCGTTGCTAACGCAACAGGTTGTTCTTCAATCTACTCAGGTACATTCCCGACAATTCCTTACACAACAAACAAAGACGGAAGAGGTCCGGCTTGGGCTAACTCACTCTTTGAAGATAACGCTGAATTCGGTTTCGGTATGAGACTGGCAGTTGATCAAAACAGAGATACTTTGAAAACTTATGTTGAAAAAGTTCTTGAAAATGATAAAACTCCGGCTGACCTGAAAGAAGCTCTTGAAGGCGCTATGTCTCACTGGGATAATTCAAAAACAGAAGAAGCTGTTGCTGCTCAGGAAAATGCTAAGAAAGTTCTTGCAAAATACGCAGATTGCGGATGTCCTGATCTTGCAAAAGTAAGAGAACTTGAAGATTACTTTACAGATAAATCTGTTTGGATTATCGGTGGTGACGGTTGGGCAAACGATATCGGTTACGGCGGTATTGACCACGTAATTGCTCAGAACAAAAATGTAAACATTCTTGTTCTTGATACCGAAGTTTACTCTAACACAGGTGGTCAGGCTTCTAAATCAACACCTACCGGTGCTGTTGCGAAGTTTGCTACAGGCGGTAAACCTACTTACAAGAAAAACATGGGCTTGATGAGCATGTCTTATGGTTACGTTTATGTTGCATCAGTTGCATTGGGTGCTGATAGAGCTCAAACTCTGAAAGCATTCCAGGAAGCTGAAGCTTACAACGGACCATCAATCATCTTTGCTTATGCTCCTTGTATCGCTCACGGTATTGATATGTCTAAAACTCAGACAGAGCAAAAACGTGCAGTTGAAGCAGGGTACTTCCCGCTTTACAGATACAATCCTGCAAACCCTGAAGCTCCGTTCACTTGGGATGCTAAAGAACCTAAAGAAAGCTATCAGGACTTCATTAAGTCTGAAGGTCGTTACAAATCACTGCTTAAGACAAACCCTGAACACGCAGCTGAATTGTACGCTCAGGCTGAAGAAGATGCAGCAAAACGTATGGCAGTTTACAAAGCTGTCGGCGAATTGATGAAGTAGGAAGCTTTACCAATCAGCAAAAATTAAAAGAGTCCGGAGAAATCCGGGCTCTTTTTTATAAAATAGAAAAGGAAGAAGCGAAGCCGGTTTAGCTTCGCTTTTGTGTTAATACATACCGCGCATTTGTTGATATGGATTATACGCATACATTCGCGTTCGCCGCGGCATAGGATTTGTCATAGGGGGTGGAGTAAATACCGGTTGTGGCTTTGGTTTTTGAATCACTATTTCATCAGGTCGCTGTAAAGGATTATGTGCCACAATTGAATATATAGCGGCATCATTTAATGTTGCGCCGGGCAAATCGTGCGGCACATTTACATTATTTATTTTTTTATACCAGCCCTGCTCAGCAACAGGCGGAATCTCCGGATAATATTTCTTTACAGTCGGTTTTTCCAAATTCTGCGGAGTGGTAACATTATTATTTATACTATCATTCGGCGGTAATGACGCACCTTCTTCCAACGGCAAGCCGCCTGCGCTTGAGAACGGATTTTTTACATCCGCCTCAGAAATTAAATTTTCCATTACAATTCTACCTAAATTTAAAACACCTAACCTATATTTATATAAACGTTTTTTATAAGGAATAATTGCTAATATCTTAAAACTTATTTACATTTTATTTGTAATAAACCCGCCTATGCAGTTTTGCTGGCGGGTTATAAATTTTATTGAATATTTTTTGATTATTAATCTTCGTTGTCAACGTTATCATCAGAGGAGATTTCGTCTGCCTTCTCTGTTTCTGAAAATTCGACGTCATTATCAACAACAGGAGTTTCTGTTTCTGTTTTTTCCATAACAATTTCTTCTTGAGGTGCGTTTGCTTTTAAATCCTCAATTTTATCACTAACTTCTTCCGGCATATCTTTCAATGGTTCTTTTACAATTTCTAAGTCTTCTTTATTTTCCGGAGTCTGCATAAGAAAATCGTTTTGGAGTTTTAATTCATTCAATCTAGCCTGCGCAAGTCTTAATTGGGTATCTTTCATTGCGTCGTAATTTTTGTTAAACTCACGACGTCTGTCAATGTTATGGCTGATGTTGTGGAAAAATGCTGTCAGAAGCAGTGCTTGAGGTGCCACTGCAATCCCGAATTTAGCACCGTTTTTAATAATTTGAGGAGCGGCTGCAATAAATTTTGATATTGGTTTTTTGATAAATTCAGGTGTTTTAACTTTATTAATTACATTTGCAATAGCTTCAGATTTTTTACCGAGGTTTGCGAATGTTTTAGGTCCCATCTTATTAAGGAGTTTTGAAAGTCCTGCTCCACCCCCTATAAAGACAGCTGTTGCTGCTGCAATAAGTCCGCCAAATGTTAAAATTGGATGTTTAGCTTCCGCTTCTCTGAGATTTTCAGATTTTTTCACAGCAAGATTATTAGCTCTGCCTACACCGTCAATGATACCAAAACCTACTGCCCAAGGTAATGCACCTGCAATACCGGCTGTCAATTTAGATGCAAGTCCGCCGATTTCCTTACCGAATAAAGAAACTTTGCCTCTTGTTAATAATGCGCTTGAAAGACCTGCTGCTACAGGAATTGAATACCATAAAGCATTTGAAATTTTTCGGTGTTTTTTATCTTTGACATCATGCATTGCCTTCTGGTATGCATAAGCTCTGACGTATCTGTCATCCTGAGCAATAGCTCCATCAATATTGTCTCTTTTTCCGGTAAACCCCTTATCATAAGATGAAATTGCATTAACTTGCATATTTTGACACCTACACTTTCACTTTTATTATACAATATTAAAGTCCGAATGTAAAATTTTTTGCTAATTGAATATTTAATTTTAAGAAATATTTACAATTAAATTGTTTTTATTATAAGATACAGAAATGAAACGATTTGTCATCCACACAATGGGCTGTAAAGCCAACCAGTTTGAAAGTTCAATCATTATAGAAAACCTTGAAAATCACGGCTTCTCAGAAATTAAAAACATTGAGGACGCTGATATTTATATTTTAAATTCCTGTACCGTAACACATAAGAGTGATAACGAAGCTCTTTATCTTTTGCGTAATGCAAAACATAAAAAGCCGGGTATTGTTACTGTGTTGACCGGTTGTCTTGCCCAGATAGAAAAAGAAGAACTCTTAAAAAATGATTTTATTGATTATGTAATCGGCAACGATGAAAAATTAAATTTATATGACTATATTGCAAAAGATAAAAAATGCGAAGTCTCAGATATTATGCAGTTAGAAACTTTCCATACCACGGAACTTTCTGATATGTCTAAAACCCGCGCAAGCCTAAAAATTCAAGATGGATGCGATAACAGATGCACGTATTGTATTATCCCTTTTGCCCGCGGCAAAAGCAGAAGCGCCAAGATTGATTTTATAATTGACCAGATTAATAATTTTGCAGACCATGGGTTTAAAGAGGTTGTGTTTACAGGCATTCATATAGGACTCTGGGGACGCGATTTAGGATTGACTTTGCTTGATTTATTGAAAGATGTTGAGGCAAAAACGTCCATCCAGCGTTATCGCCTCGGGTCACTTAATCCGCTTGAAATTACGGATGATATGCTTGATTTTCTTCAAAAATCAGAAAAATTCTGCCCGCATTTTCATCTTTCTTTGCAATCTGCCTGTGATAAAACTTTAAAATCAATGAACAGATTTTATAAGGTTGAGGATTATCTCGCGCAAATTGATAAGATTAACAGTATGTTTGACCTGCCGTTTCTTGGCAGTGATATTATTGCAGGATTTGCAGGTGAAACTGATGAGGATTTTGAAATTACACGATCCAATCTTGAAAAATCAGGGTTGTCGCAAATTCATACCTTCCCTTATTCAATGAGGAAAGGAACGGTAGGTGCTGGATTATCCTCTCAGGTTGACGATAATATAAAAGAACAGCGTGCAGATATTGTAAAAGAAATTTCACGCAAAAAGTACAAAGACTTTGTGAATAAAAATATCGGAACTATCCGCGAAATACTGATAGAAAAACACCCTGATAAAAACGGTTTCTTAAAAGGTGTTACAAGAAACTATCTGACTGTTATTACAAATTCAAAAGATACAAAACTTTTGAACACTCTGCAAAAAGTCAGAATAGAAAAGTTTGCAAACGGGAAAATTTACGGGACACTTCAATAAAATGTTTTTTAATTAATGTGAGGGGACTTATTATATATAATTCTAAACGATAGCGAGAGCATGTGCGGAAGCGTGTTTAGAATTATATATAATAAGTCCCCTCTTTAATAATAAAAGTTTTAATTTCTGTCAGATAATTTTAAAAGCAATCTTAAAATTTCCAGATACAGCCATACAAGGGTAACCATTAACCCGAATGCGCCGAACCATTCGTATTCTTTTGGCATTAAGGTTTCAGACCCTCTTTTTATGAATTCAAAATCAATAATAAAGTTAAAGGCTGCTATTAATACAACAGCAATGCTGAACAAAATTCCAATCGTGCTGGATGTGAAAATCTGCGGAATGCCTCTCCCGAAAAACGATGCAACAATATCAATCAAATAAATAAGACCGACTGATAATGTTGCAGTAAAAATGACAGCTCTAAATTTTTCAGTGCATTGAATTACCTTTGCGCGGTATAGAAGCAGCATTGAAAATAATACCGCAAAAGTTCCGGCAACAGCCTGAATGACTATCCCGCTTTGTGCAGCTTCAAAAAATGCTGAAATTCCACCTAAGAAAAATCCTTCACACAACGCATATACAGGCGCCAATACAGGTGCAGTTCTTCCTCCGGTAAAAGAAATTATCAGAGCAAGTATAAAACCGACAACAGCACCTCCAATGCAAAACATAGAGGCTTTATCCGTAAATCCTGATGCCAAAAGCCACCATGTATAACCTGCTGACACTACAGCTAGTGCCAACAATGTAAGCGTTTTGTTAATTGCTCCGTTAATAGTCATCGGTTCGCCTTCATATACGCGTTCGTCAGCGTTAAAATTTCTACTTAATATAGGATTTGCCATATTAACTCCTTTCTTTTATAATATAGTATAATACAAATATTTTATCATAGAATATTTGTTCCGGAAAATTCCGCATAAAGGCATAACGCGGAGTTTTCGGTGGTGTAGGAAACTTGGATTGCTTTCTGTCTATAATGACTGAAACCGCTTAATCTGTAACTTGACAGCGTTGGAATTGAACCTTGGAAAGCTGTGAGTATTACTTTAGAAATTTTGTCGGGGAATTTTATGTATCTTGAAAATGTAAAAAAGTTTATTAAATATTTCGGAGAGGAGAGAAAGTTTAAACTGGCAGGATTTATGGTACTTTCTTTCATTGCAGGTTGTCTTGAATTTTTGGGGATTGCCTTAATTTATCCGTTTATTATTATGATAATAAAACCGGATTCATTGTCTGAATCTCATTTATATCAATCCTGGATTTCTTATTCAGGGATTACGGATGCCACTGTTAATGCCTTAATTATTGGCTTTTTTGCCTTGCTGTTATTTATTATAAAAAATATTTTTATGATTTTTTATATGTATCTTCAATGTAAATTTATTAACAATTGGAAACAATTTATTTCAAATAAATTTATGAAATATTATCTTTTTGCAGGATACGGAGATGTTTTACGGACATCTGCCGCTGATAAACTCTATATTGTGAACAGCCTTCCCGGACAGGTTATGTCAAGCTTTTTGATGCGTCTCCTTACACTTATAACAAATTCTATTATTGTTTTTATGGTTATTGCATTGGTTCTTGTTAAATTCCCGCTTGCAGGATTGTTAACAATTGCTTTTGTTGTATTCAGCATGATTTTGCAAAACAGATTTTTTAAAAATAAAACAAAACAGATTACTCTCTTTTTAAACCAGAAGCTTAATGGGATGAATAATTTGAGTTGTGAATATTTAAAAAATCTTAAAGAAGTTAAAATGCTTAATGGAGAGTCAGTGTTCTATACCCAATATGAAAAATTAGGTAAAGAATTAGTTAAATACAGTTCAATGTACGAATTTTATAATTCTGTACCTCCATATATAATAGAAATTTTAATTGTTTGTTCTCTTATAATTCTTGGAGTTGTAATTTCTATTAATTCATTGACCAATCAATCGGCTCTTGTTGCATCATTTGCTCTTGTTGTCGCTGCTATATTTCGAATAGCTCCTGCTTTGAATAGAATACAGACTTCAATAATAAATATTTCTGTCGGCAGGACTTTTGTGAAGGCGTTGATAAAAGAATATGAAGCATGTGATATGGGTAATTTTAATCTTGTTTCAACTGATAAAGATATTGACTTTACTTTGAAAAATAAAATTGAACTTAAGCATGTGTCATTTGCTTATAAAAATGAGAAGCCAGTATTAAAAAATATAAATCTCGTGATTAATAAAGGTGACTTTATCGGAATTGTCGGGCTTTCAGGTGCAGGTAAAAGTACCTTGGCAGATGTCCTTACCGGTCTTTTAGAGGCGAATTCAGGGGAAATTTTAGTAGATGGAATAAAACTTACTAAAAGTAATTTTGCACAATTCCGAAAAATTATTGGATACGTTCCGCAGGATATAAATGTTTTAGAAAAATCTTTTCGGGAAAATGTAGCCTGGGGCGTTCCGTCCGATGAAATTGATGACAATCTTGTAGTTCAGGCCTTGATTGATGCAAAGCTTAATCGCTTTATGAAAGATTTTAAAGATGGAATATATTCTGTTCCTTTTATAGATTCAAAAGGTATCTCGCAAGGGCAAAAACAACGTCTTGCAATCGCTAGAGCCTTATACAGGCAGCCTGAAATAATAATTCTTGACGAGGCAACATCTTCATTAGATGTAAAAGTTGAGCATGAAATAACAGACATGCTTTCAAAATTAAAAAATACCAAAACAATAATTGCAATTGCACACAGATTATCAACACTAAAGTCTTGTAACAAGCTTGTATACATAAAAGACGGTAAAATTGTTGATACAGGGACTTTTGACGAATTATCTCAACGTTATTCAGATTTTGAAAATCTGGTAAAATTATCTTCAATTAATTAAAAAAAGTACTTTACAATAAAAATTTTTTATTTTATAATAAATATATAAGCCTCGCCTGAAATGGTTGCGGTGAGAGGGGCTAGCCGGAAACGGATACAACTTCGTAAAATGGCTCCGGAAAAATAAATAAAAGAAAATAATCCTCAGTAGCTCAATGGCGGAGCAACCGGCTGTTAACCGGTAGGTTGTTGGTTCGAGTCCAACCTGGGGAGTTTTTACATATAAAAGGACTGGTTTATACCAGTCCTTTTATATGTTTGAGTTTTTAAGGTTAGGGCTCAAACCAACTGTGAGAGTCCAGCGGATTTTGCGTACGGATGAAGCAAAGCAAATCCGGATAGCGAGGAAATTGAGCAAACTGTGGCGAAGCCACAATTGCGAAACTTTCCGAGCGTGGAGCAAAATCCAAGACAACCTGGGGAGTTTTTTATTGCAAAACAAATGCCGGCTTTTGTCGATTTTTTGTTTCGCTTGTTATGTCCAGTGTTTGAGATCCAACAAGCACGAAGTGCTATTGGAGAAGAGTCCAGCGCAAGTGTATTAAACCATACATTTCAATCCTGTACGGTTAAAATGATTTTACCCCTTAAAGTGGCTTTGTGTTTAGGTTTTAACCTGCCGGAAGTGTCCGAAAATAATCAAACCAAATTACTTGAAAAGTCCACGAAGTGTCCGTTGAAGTCCACCCCCTCGACTTTTGGTTGTAACCCTTATGTGGCGGAAGTTTAGGACATATTTGAACTCGTACGAATGGTTTGATTATTTTCGGCAAGGACATTTGAAATTTGTCTTGGATTATTCGGGGTGCAGGCACTCTGCCGAACAAAAGTTGACTAAATGTCAAGTTTTGTGAGAGGCAAACGTCCGACCTGTACCTTACGGGTTACTTCCTCTCAAAAACGATACTCAATCGTTTTTTCAGCAGAGTGCTTCACCCTGCCAAAAATCCGCTAGCCGGAAGTTTTTTCTTAAGGTAGGAAAATTTTTCATCAAGCTTGTAAAAATCATTATGTATAATTTTTATGATAGTATAGATATATGGAAAAATTTTATTGTTTATTAAATAAATACGTACAAACAATTAATGAATGTAATCTAGAACTTGCAAGAGAAATATGGGATAGTGAAGATTCAATCTCTTTTATTCATCCGCTTGGCTATGAACATTCTTTTGAAGAAATTAAAGAACATTTTTATCTTGGTATCATGGGAAATTTGTTTTCAAAGAGAGATTTAAAGATAAAAAATGTTTCGGCAAAATTTTATGACAAAGCTGCTTTTTTAGAATTTAGCTGGGATTTTTATGCTGTTAAAAAAGAAGATGGCGAACAAATCCATACTCAGGGGCGTGAAACACAGCTTCTTGTTTTGCGGAACAATGAATGGAAAATTAGCAATATCCATTATTCGCAAGCATTGAACTCATAAATCGGATTTTTAAATAATACTCAATATAAAAGTTTAATTATTTCTTGTAAAATCAATTATTTCTCCATCCTCAGGAATTAACAAATTATCAATATTGTTTTTATTTTTAAATTCTTTTAAATCATTTCTTGTAACCGAAAGATGGCTGACTGTATCCATATGGCTTGCAATTACTTTTGCATTAGGAGCATTTTGCAAAACTTCTTTTACATCATCAATATTCATAATTAGCCGTTCACCGTTTAAAACCGTTGCAGCACAAGCATTTATAACTATTACATCAGGATGGTATTTTGTAAGAGCCTCAATTACTTCTTCACACCAAATAGTATCGCCTGCTATATACAAGGTCTTTTCATCATTTGATTTAAAAACAACGCCCATCGCATCATAAGGCAAGCCGATAGAATCACATAACGGTTTAATTATTTCTCTTTTGCCATGCTGGGTACCAGTTTTGTATAGAGTTATGTCATTATATTCCGTGCCTGTTTCCTGTATAATTTCAACATTTGTAAATCCTTTTGTAATGACGTAATCTTTATCAATAATTGACTGTACAAAAACTTTTATATTTTTATCCAGAGCTTTTTCAGCGAATTCATCCCAGTGGTCTGGATGAATATGAGTAATAATAACAGCGTCAACATCAACAATTTTTTCAATTTCAAAAGGCAGCTCCACTCTTGGCTGGCGAATTTCGGAATTTATCGCTGTATCAAATCCCGGCATATAATCTTTAGGCATAAGCCACGGGTCAATTAAAAACTTTGTATTATTGTATTCCACTATAATTGTTGCATTTCTTACTTGTGTAATTTTCATTTGGATATCCTCCTTATAATAAAGCAATTTTATATAGTTATTATCATTTTGACAAGAATGCACTTTTTTGTATAATACTTACTAAAAAGTAAATAAGGATTTTATATATGATAAAACAAAGAAAAGAGGAATATCAATGCCCGCTAGAAGTAACCATGGAGATAATCGGCGGAAAATACAAAGGTGTTATAATCGGACATCTTATAGGCAAAACATTGAGGTATAACGAACTTCAAAAGCTGATTTCGCATGCATCTCCTAAAATGCTCATTCAACAGTTAAAAGAACTTGAAGCAGACGGAATAATAGAGCGAAAACTTTATCCTGTAGTACCGCCTAAAACAGAATATTCTCTCACAAAAAGAGGTGAAACGCTGATTCCAGCTATTATTGAATTAAACAAATGGGGCATGAAATATTTACAGGAAGAAAATATTCCGTGTGCCTATAAAGGTGATATGGATTAAACACAATTTACAAAAAGAATACCTCTTGACAATTATACCCCAGTAGGGTATAATGAATATGTTGTTAGATACCCTACTGGGGTATAATAAAAAGGAGGCTAATATGGCTAAATGTTCAAATCCACATTGCAAATGCATTAACTGTACATGCGGTGACCATTGTACTTGTACTGAGGACAAATGTAATTGTCCGCCTGAGTGCAATGAACCTCCTAAAAAATAGAATATTATTTTAGGGTTAAGGGACAGTTTTTCTGTCCCTTTTTTATGTATAATGAAAATATGAAAAAAGAGTCTAAAAAAGATATGAACAACAAAAAATCAGAAAATCCGAATCATAAACATGAAATACCTCGTTTAAACAGGGCAATAGGTCAGTTGGAAGGTATCAAAAAAATGATTGAAGAACAACGATATTGTCCTGATATTATTGTACAACTCAAGGCTGTACGTTCTGCAATTAAACATGTTGAAAGTAATATTTTGAAAACACATCTTGAAGAATGTGTTGCTAAGTCTTTTTCTGATTCTGAAATCGCTAAAGAAAAAATTATGGAAATTAAAACCCTGCTTGATAAAATGCAAGGCTAATAAATAATTTATATTAAAAACAAGAAATAGACTGTAGAAAATTTAAAGAACAAGTTGCCGAAAAAAATCAAACCATGTGGAACAAATAATCAAACCATGTGTTCTTTTACAACAACCCGGGGAGTTTTTTATTAGTAAAATTATATAAATACTTGGGTTTGTTTTTTGTATTATAATGTTCTTAAAGTTGTATTAGCCTCAAGAGGATATGTCTTTTCATAGGAATAGGTGCTTGCTGTGGAAGTACACAATGCTATTGAATTATTAAAATTACAAGTTAAAAATACTTATGATGAAACTCTAAAAAGTATAGGAAATAATATTTATCGTGGTCATTCGAGATCAATTTCTACTGATATAGAGGATAAGCTTGCTCTGTTTATTATAAATCTAAAACCGGAGTTTAAAGTGTTTTTAGATCCTTCCATTCATATAAATAAGAAGAAACATCGTCCAGATTTGCTTATTGTAAATTCTAAACTTGAGGTTGTGGCTATGATTGAAATAAAGGCAAACATGGGCTGGTGTAGAAATGCTGAAGGTGTAATTAATAACATTGTATCTAATAATGATATATTTGCTCAGGCAGGCACGTTTAAGTGTGAATTTTTAAATAATACGAAATATACTCTCAATTATTCAAGAAACGTAAATTTATTTTTAGTCTCTTTAACAAAAGGTAATTGCTCTGATAAAAACCATGAACATAACAAAGAATATGTTAAGATAAATAATGTATCTCTATTTAATCTATTTGACGGGAGGTATAATTCACTAGTTAATTATGAAATTGAAGCTTTTGCAAATCATATTATAAACTTGTATTAAATATTTACAATAATAATTTGCAAAAATTTCAATAAATCATTATTTAACGAATTTATTTGTAAACTTTTATAAAAATCAAGCTTATTTTTATCAAATAATTTTATTATTGAACTTAAGTGAAATATGAATATACAAAAATTGGCACCAAATTATAATATAACATCCTTTAAAGGCAAGTATGAAGTTGACGCTTCGACAGCAATAGGGCGTAATCAGGTATTCACGCTTGGAATGCTTATGAGTAATTTCTGGATAAGGGATGCGAGATTAACCTGTTCACAGCTTAGGAACAACAGTGTTTACGGAAAAGTTACAATGAACGTAAATGTTAATAAAGAGCGCATTTTTGAATCTATTTTGAAAAATAACAATATTAAATTTAAAAAACTTGATACAAATGCTTAGTTTTCGGTTCTGGCGAAGGTATGTTTGTCCAGCAATACCATTAAGACTGATATATCAGCCGGTTTTACACCTCCGATGCGTGATGCTTGGGCTAATGTTTTCGGTCTGATTTTGTTTAATTTTTCTTTAGTTTCTGATGAAATGTGTTCTATCCGCATATAATCAATATTATCAGGAATTTTGTATTTTTCGAGTTTATCAGCCTGATTTACCTGAAATTCCTGACGTTTTATGTAACCGTCGTATTTTGTTAAAATTTCGACCTGTTCATAAACGTCACGAGAAAGATTTAATTCTCTTGTTTCAGTATCAACTTCCTGCAGAACTTTATAATCAACATTCGGGCGTTTGAGGAGTTCTGCGAGTTTAATTCCTCTGTCAATATGTTCACCGTATTTTGCAAGAATTGTATTCACTTCCTCTGTTGCTGGAAGTTTAGTTTCTGCTATACGGATGAGTTCTTTTTGAATATTTTCCTGTTTTTTATTAAATATTTCAAATTGAGTATCGTCAATAAGCCCGATTTTATGACCGATTGGCGTCAGACGGGCGTCGGCATTATCCTGTCTTAAAAGTAATCGGTATTCCGAGCGGGAAGTGAGCATTCTATAAGGATCCTCAATGTCTTTTGTGACAAGATCATCAATGAGGGTGCCTATGTAGGAAGAACTTCTCGGAAGTTCCAGCATTTCCGAATTATTAAGGTAATTAATCGCATTTATCCCTGCGATTAAGCCTTGTGCGGCAGCTTCTTCGTAACCGCTTGTACCGTTGATTTGCCCGCCAAAGAAAAGCCCTTTGACTTTTTTTGACATAAGAGAATGTGTTGTCTGGACTGCCGGAACATAATCATATTCAACTGCATAAGCGGGTTTTATGACATGGGCTTTTTCTAACCCGGGGAGAGTGTGAAGCATTTGCACCTGAACATCTGCAGGCAGGCTGCTTGAAAAGCCTTGAATATAAACTTCATAAGTTCCTAGTCCTTCTGGCTCAATGAAAATATGGTGTGACGGATTTTCGCTGAATCTTACGACTTTATCTTCAATAGAAGGGCAATAACGTGGACCGACGCCGTGGATTAAACCTTTATACATCGGGGATTTATCAAGGTTCGCGCGGATAATCTCGTGGGTGCTTTCGTTTGTTCTTGTTAAGTAGCACGGAACCTGCGGGCGTATCGGGCGGTTTGGTTTGAATGAATAGAAATTCAAAACCTCATCCCCCGGCTGAATTGTCATTTTTGAGTAATCTATGGTTCTTTTATCAACACGCTGCGGGGTGCCGGTTTTTAATTTCTTTATTTTAATCCCGAGTTTCATTAAAGATTCTGATAATCCGATTGCAGCCTGTTCGCCGAGCCTTCCTGCACTGTAAGATTTTAGACCTACAAAAATTCTGCCATTTAGAGATGTTCCGGTTGTCAGGATGACCGCTCTTGCTTTATATTCAATCCCAAATTCATCAATTGCACCTGTTATTATGCCGTCTTTGGCTATTAAGTCTGTAATGCAGGCTTGTCTTAAGTAAATATTTTCATTGCTCTCAATTAGGTGGCGCATATAATTTGAGTATTCTTTTTTATCGGATTGTGCGCGGAGCGCTCTCACTGCAGGTCCTTTTGAGGAATTAAGCATTTTCATCTGGATGTAAGTTGCGTCGGCAACTTCCCCCATAACTCCGCCGAGAGCGTCAATTTCTCGGACAAGAGTGGATTTAGCAGGACCTCCAATAGCAGGGTTGCACGGTTGCAGCGCAATATTATCAAGGTTTAAGGTTGCCAGAAGAACCTTTGCACCTAATCTCGCGCACGCAATAGCTGCTTCACATCCAGCGTGTCCCGCGCCGACTACTATTACATCATACTCATTTCTAAGATACATCATATCCTGATTATATTACAAAGGAATTAAATTGCACATCTATCTAATATATTTGGAGGATATTTTGTGAAATTAATAAAGAATCAAAATTTTTCTGTCGAAATGATACTTATACACATTTTATTTGGAGCTCAAAATGTCAGAACAAATTTTAATTCAGTCTGTTTCAGGTGATAACACTGAAAAACTAAGAAAAGCAAAAGAGTCTTTGGAAAAAGCACGTCTTGCACATGAAAGATATTTAATAAGACAAAACAATAAGGATTTACAAGATGCTATAAGCAATTATATTGATGCGGTAAAGTTTGACCCGACGATGCCGGAGTCTTATTACCGTCTGGCAAGCCTTATGTGGGAACAGGGGCAGATTAGCATTAATGCGGCAATTGATCAGTGTAAAACAGCTGTATCGCTTGCTCCTGATAATATGAATGCACATCTTTATGCAGGCTTTTTCATGAAGCTTGCAGAAAACTATCCTGAAGCAATGGATGAATTTAAATCCGCTGTTAAGATGGGTAAGTTTAAGTCTGCAAGACCAAGATTGGTTCTTTCTCAGGCTATTTTACAAAAAATTAATTCCGATAAGGGAAATTTTGCCGATTATCTTCAATTTGTTTACTATTTCCTGTCAGGCAGCGTCATGCTGGCATGGGACAGACCTTCATTAAAAATGTTCTACAAAAACATTTCTGATGACATTTCGGTGTTTACTTTTAATACAGTCGGCAAGTTTCTTGAAAAGTTCAAGCTCTATCCGGCTGCGGAAAATATTTATAAAAAAGCTGTCACAGAAACATGCCACGGGCAAATTTTCTATTCTAAAATGGGAGATTTGGCGTTAAAAAATAATGAGCTTGATCTCTGTGTAGATTGTTATAAAAAAGTTCTCGAATCTAATCCGCTTTGCCGTGATGTACTCGTGAAGCTTGCAACAGTTTTGCAGACGTATTTTCCTGAAAATACTGATGATGCTATCGACTGTTACGAAAAACTTCTGGAATTTGATATTGATACAGCTCAGATTTATTATGAACTCGGGCATCTTTATTTGAAAAAAGAAGATAAAATTAATTCAATAAGCGCGTTTAAACTTGCTGTAGAGCGTGAAGTTGAAAATCCTTTTTATAATAATTCCTTAGCTTATGCATTTTCAAAAGCAGAGTTATACGATGATGCAATAGAGTATTATCAAAAAGCAATTGCAATCAATCCTGATAACGAATGGACAGCAATTGTATGTCAGGCACTAGGCGCTATATACGGTGAAGTGAAAGGTAATACAGAGGCAGCCGTTGCAACCTATCAGGCCGGTATTATTCTTGATCCGAATAATTATGATTTATATATTGCGCTCGGAGATATCTATATGGCTGAATACGATTTGGATAAGGCTATCAGAACATATTGTGATGCTATTACCTTAAATCCTGAAGATTACAGAGGCTATTCAAAGGCAGGTATTGCCCTTTGGGAAAAAGATTACCTTGAAGAAGCTCTGGTTGCATATCATAAATCTATCGAATTAAATCCGGAAAATGAATTCTCTCAAAATAATCTTGGGATTATATATCTTGATGGACTCGGTGATGCTGAAGAAGCGCTGGAATACTTTGAACAGGCAATTGAAATTAACGAAAGTTATACTCTTGCTTATTTCAATGCTGGTCGTGCAAGCCAGATGCTTGATTTTAGAAACGATGCCGCGCATTATTACCAGATGGCTATAGATTTAAATACTATTACTCATGATCTTGATGAGGAAGATATCAGAGAAAGACTACATAAATTATTTGAAGCGTAAATTTTTCATTCTTAATTCCACATATATAAAGCCTCCACACAGGAGGCTTTTTTTTGCATTTCTACATTCTATTGTTTAGTTTAATTGTATATTTTCTTATTCAAATCAGCTTTTCTAATTCTGATGTTTTCAGGAGTAATTTCAACAAGTTCATCATCTCCGATATATTCAAGACTTTCTTCAAGTGATAGAATTTTAGGCGCTTGAAGTGTAACCATTACATCAGCAGTAGCGCTTCTCATATTGGTAAGTTTTTTAGTCTTACAGATATTTACTACAATATCCTGAGGTTTGTTGCATTCGCCGATAATCATTCCGCGGTAAACCTTTGTTTTCGGTGTTACAAAGAATACGCCACGGTCTTCAAATTGCGCAAGTGCGTAAGGAATTGCTTCCCCTTGTTCGTGCGCAATGATTGAGCCGTTTCTCTGGCGCGGAATATCCCCTGCATAAGGTCTGTAGTGAAGGAATGTGTGATACATTATCCCTTCGCCGCGGGTCATGCGGATAAATTCGCTTCTAAAACCTATCAAACCTCTTGCCGGAATGTGGAATGTCATGGAAGTTCTGCCTTTGTTATTATTCATTTCTTTCATTTCGGCTTTTCTTCCTGATAATCTGTCAATACAGCTTCCCGCATATCCTTCCGGAACATCAACAATTAAGTTTTCATAAGGTTCGCACTGTTCCCCGTTAATTGTTTTATATATAACTTCCGGTTTTGATACCTGAAATTCGTAACCTTCACGGCGCATTGTTTCAATTAAAATCCCCAGATGCAGTTCGCCTCTTCCGGATACTCTGAAAACATCTGTAGAATCGGTATCTTCAACGCGTAAACTTACATTCTTTTCAAGTTCGTCGTAAAGGCGTTTTCTTAATTGTCTGGAGGTTACAAATTTTCCTTCCTGTCCTGCAAACGGGCTGTCGTTTACGGAAAAATTCATCTGCAGAGTAGGTTCATCAACCGTAATCAAAGGCAGCGGCTGCGGGTTATCTAAAGAACAGATGCTTTCGCCGATTTGAATATCAGAAAATCCTGCAATTCCTATGATATCACCTGCAAAAGCCTCCTGAATTTCAGTTCTGCCTAAATCGTGGAATCCGAAAAGTTTTGTAATTTTACCTTTTTCCTGGGAACCGTCCGCGTGGATTACGCAAACCTGTTCCTGCGATTTAACAGAGCCGTTTTCAATACGACCGATTACGATACGTCCTACATAATCATTGTAATCAAGAGTTGTTGCGCGGAACTGGAATGGCTTTGATGCATCGCCTTTTGGAGGTTTAATGTTTTCTAATATGCAGTCCAGAAGCGGAATCATATCTTTTCTTTCATCATCCAGATCTTTTATTGCAAAACCGTTCAAACTGCTTGCAAAAATGAACGGGAAGTCTATTAAATCTTCTCTGTCCGTAAGCTCTGTGAACAGGTCAAAAACTTTATCCAGTGCAGTGAGCGGTTCTGCGGCAGGTTTATCTATTTTATTAATAACAACTATAATTTTTAAACCTAATTCAAGAGCCTTTGAAAGAACAAATCTTGTTTGCGGCATCGGGCCTTCAGCGGCATCAACGATTAATAGCGCTCCGTCTACCATACCTAGAACACGTTCGACTTCTCCGCCGAAATCTGCGTGCCCAGGTGTATCTACTACATTAATCTTGGTATTTTTATAATTTATTGAAATGTTTTTTGAAAGAATTGTAATTCCGCGTTCTCTTTCCAGATCATTACTATCAAGGACGCGTTCCTGTACCTGCTGATTTTCACGGAAAGCGCCTGCCTGTTTCAAAAGACAATCGACAAGTGTTGTTTTCCCGTGGTCAACGTGTGCGATAATTGCTATATTTCTTATATTTTCGTTAGTGTTTGCCATAAGTTCCAGTCTTTCTTTTTTTGTAATATTAAGGGTAAATTCCACTATTTTTATTCTAGTCTGCTCATAATATTTTTTCAACTAGCTTTTTGTTTTTACAGGTTTATAAGCTATAAAGGCAAAAGCAAGGCACGCTCCGCCAAAGAAAATTCCGAAGCACATTGTTGTGTGGAATGAGTTTAAAAATGCAATATCGTAGATTTGTCCGTGGTGGAGAAAAAGTTCCCGGAATGTTTCAAAGAGAGTAATTGTAACCGCAACTCCGAGAATGTTTCCCATATTTCTGGATAAAGCAAGAATGCCTGATGCAATACCGAGTTCTTCTTTTGATACACTTGTCATAATGGCGTTATTGGAAGGAGATTGAAATAAACCATTTCCTATCCCCATAATGCCTGATGCCACAATCATTTCCCATATAGGGGTAGATTTATCAAATGTAGTAAAAATTAATAGTGCAATTATATACACAGCCGGACCGGCAAGCGTCAAATACCTGCTTCCGTATTTGCCTGATAATCTCCCGCAAATCGGAGCGGTTACAGAAAGCGTCACGGAATACGGCAAAATTAGAAGCCCTGATAGCAATGCATTGAATTTTAAAAGTTCCTGCAGATAAAAAGGCAAGAGAATGCTGTTTGTGTACATAGCCATGTAAGACATCATGACCGCTAAGTTTCCGAAAGTGAACTGTCTTATATGAAATATAGAAAAATTAATAAGCGGATAATTTATTTTGTGGTCTCTAATATAAAATAATGCGCCAAAAATCAGAGTAATAATCCCGAGTGTAATAATCTTAAACGAAGTCCAGCCCCACTTGTAGCCTTCTGATATAGCAAGAAGAAGTGCGAATAAACTTATTGTAAAATAAATAAATCCTCTATAATCGAATTTAAACTGTTTCTTTTTAACATAATTCGGCAGCATTTTGTAAGCATAAAATGCCCCGATTAATGCAACCGGTATACACGGAAAAAATACCGAATGCCATCCGAATGTATTTATCAGCAAGCCACCGATTGCAGGGCCGCTCATTCCTCCGATTGCAACTATACAGCCGTTAAGTCCGAGAGCTTTTCCTCTACGTTCATTTTTAAAAATACTTGCAATAATTGCCTGAGCATTTGAAAGCATTACGGAAGCCCCGAGAGCTTCCAGACATCTTGATGCAATAAGCAATATAAATGTCTGTGAAATCATGCTGAAAAATGCTCCGGCTGCAAATACCAAAAAGCCTAAAGTGTATAATTTGTTTTTCGGGAAAATGTCGCCCAATTTGCCGAAAAATGGTAAAAACACGGTCAATACCAGCATATACGCGATCATTACCCACTGAATCTGGCTCATTGAAACATTCAGATCAACAGACATGGGGTATAATGCAAGATTGACTGTCGTTGAATCCAGCATCGCAATAAAATTACCGATTGCAGTGATTACAAACATAGTCCATTGTATTTTGTGGCTTGTCATAATAAAATTTTACATCAAACAAACTTATCGTGAACTTTTTACATATATTTTCGTTATAATGAATAATGAAAGGTAAACTTATGCAAAAATTCTTATTGGCAGGATTTTTATTTATATTTTTTCTTATAACCGCAGGAAGTACTACTGCATATAGTGTTGAGAGTTACCTTGGGGTGAGCCCTCAGCAGTATACCATTTTTTCGTCTAAATTTTCTTGTCCTACGCCGTTTTGGGTGAAGGTTGCGGATACCAAATATTATTTTGTCCGTGCCAGAAGTGACGGCAATTATTCTTATAAAGATTTGGTCGGCTGTGACCGAAAAAAGAAACAGTTATTTGAACCTTTTTACGAATTTGACAGGGATAATGATATGACTAAAATTACAGCGGATGAATTGAAAGCTGCCAATATCAGACTTGTTGCGGAAAAGACTAATGGAAGGCTTGCTCTGTCTGATAGTTCACTTGATTTTCCGCTTGAAAATGTTTTATATATTGATATGGTAAGCTCTGCAACCTTTTCTGACCGCTGGGCCAGACCTTCGGGAACATTTGTTATATATTTAAAGACAGAAAGAAGCAGTAAGCAAAAATATATAGGTCATGTTCGTTATGTGCATCCAAAGCTGTTGTCCGGATTGTTTTAATAAATAAAAAAGCCTCTATTGAGGCTTTTTTATTTTAATTGGTCTTTTACCCAATCTGCGATTACTTTCATTGGAGAACGCGTTATAGCAAGCGCCCACGCCGGAACATTTTTGGTAATCACACTTAATGCTCCGATATTTGCGCCTTCATCAACGGTGACAGGTGCAACAAGAACTGTATTTGAACCGACTTTTACATTGTCTTTTAATATAGTTTTTGATTTTTCTTTTGTCAGAGGATTGTAATTTGCAGTGATTGTTCCGGCACCTATATTTACGTGAGAGCCGACTTCGCTGTCACCTATGTATGAAAGGTGACCGGCATTTGTGTTTGAACCTATTTTTGATTTTTTGACTTCAACAAAGTTCCCGATTTTAACATTATCAGCAATTTCGACTCCGCCCCTCAGGTGCGCGCAAGGTCCGATTTTACAATTTTTACCAATTTTATTTTTGCCTTCTATGTATGTTGACGGATAAATAACAGTGTCCTGTCCGATTTCAGTATCCGCACTTATGTATGTCGTTTCAGGGTCTACGATTGTGACGCCGTTTATCATATGTTTTTCGTTAATTCTTTTCTGCATAATTTTCGTTGCTTCTGCAAGGTGCAGACGGGAATTTATGCCGAAACTTTCTTCATTGTTTTCCATAATATACGCATGAACTGATAAACCGTTTTTCTTACCCCATTCAATAATGTCTGTAAGGTAATATTCACCCTGTGCGTTGTTATTTGATAGCTGTGAGAAAGCCGGTTGGATTTTTGCCCAGTCTAAACAGTAAATACCTGCGTTAATTTCTTTTATAGCTTTTTGATCAGGCGTTGTGTCTTTTTCTTCTACAATACATTTTAGAGAGTTATCAGCTTCTCTGATAATTCTTCCAAGCCCCGACGGATCCTCAAAAATTGCACTCATAATAGTTAAGTCTGAATTTTTTTGTTTATGAAAGTCTATAAATTTTTTCAGGGTTTCTTCCGTAATCAGCGGGATATCTCCGTTAAGGATAAGTACAAGCCCTTTGAAATCTTTCAGCATTGGACACGCCATAGAAACTGCATGACCCGTTCCCAGTTGTGGTGATTGCAGAACTGTTTTTGCGTTTTCGTAATTCTTTTCAACATAATCTTTAACCTGTTCTGCGCAGTGTCCGACAATTACAAAGTTCTCGTTTGTAATATTTTTTACGTTATCCAATATATAACCTAAAAGCGGCTTGCCGAAGATTTCGTGTAAAACTTTCGGGGTTTCAGATTTCATTCGGGTGCCTTTTCCGGCAGCCATAATAACTGATTTTATATCCATCTTTTTCTCCTTCTTATGTGATTTATTTTAACAACTGAATACGTTAATATCAAGTGTGTTGAATGATTTTTCCAGACAATAGCGGGAGTGCGAGCGGGAGCGTCGTCGAGAAAAATTATTCAACACTCTATGTTTATAAAAACATTAATTATTCATTAAGGTATTACGCAACTTCTTCTGTTTGAGATAAAATGTAATTACGGTTAGAGATAAGATAAAGGAAATAAATTATGTGGGATTACTCTGAAAAAGTTATGGATCATTACAGAAATCCGCGTAATGTCGGAAAAATTGATGATGCTGACGCTGTCGGTTCTGCAGGTTCTCTTGCCTGTGGCGACCAGTTGAAAATATATTTAAAAATAAAAAACGGAATTGTAACCGATGCGAAATTCCAGACCTTCGGCTGCGGTTCTGCTGTTGCAAGTTCAAGCATCTTGACTGAAATGATTATCGGAAAACCTATATCAGAAGTCAGAAAAATTACCAATAAAGATATTGCGGATCAATTGGAAGGCTTGCCGCCTGAAAAAATGCACTGTTCGGTTATGGGTTATGAAGCCCTGGAAGACGCCCTTCAGGGTTATGAAGATTATCAGGATCTTGAAGATATCAGAGCAGATGAAGAAAAGAAACAGAAGATTGTATGCACATGCTTTGGTGTAACCGAGAATGTTATCTGGGATGCTATTAAACAAAACGGACTTAAAACAGTTGAAGAAATTACAAATTACACAAAAGCCGGCGGTGCCTGCGGAAAATGCAGAGGTCTTATTCAGGATATTATAGATACTTACTATAAAAAAGAAGAAAGTCAGAAAACAGAAGGGCTTTCGCCTGCGCAAAAAATCTTAAAAATAAATACAATAATAGAAAAACAAATTTCTCCGGAACTTCAAAAAGACGGCGGGGATATTACCCTTGTTGATATTGACGGAAACAAGGTTTATGTCAAACTCCGCGGAAAGTGTTCAGGTTGTAAAAATTCAACGCTTACGCTGAAAGCTTTTGTCGAAACTTCTTTGAGAGAGGCTGTAAGTAAAGATATTGAGGTTATAGAGGTAGGTGCATAATGGACAATAAATTAATTTACCTTGATAATAACGCGACTACACGCATAGATGATAAAGTGCTTGAGGCTATGCTTCCGTACATGAAAGAATATTACGGCAACCCTTCAAGCATGTATGAGTTCGCGAAAGAACCTGCACGTGCGATGAAAGAGGCTCGCGGAAAATTAAAAGATTTCTTTAACGCAGCAAACGAAAAAGAGATTATATTTACCTCCTGCGGGTCGGAAAGTGCTAATATGGCAATCCGCGGCGTTCTTAATATGAATAAAAATAAAAAACATATTATTACGACAAAAGTTGAACACCCTTGTGTTTTGAATTTATATCAAACCTTGGAAAAAGAAGGATATGCGGTTGATTATATCGGTGTAAATTCAAATGGTGAACTTGATTTAGCACAGCTGGAAGATGCAATCCATTACGATACCGCGCTTGTGTCAATTATGTACGCCAATAACGAAACAGGTGTAATTAATCCGATACAAAAGATTTCTGAAATTATCAAAAAACGTAATCCGCAGACAAAATTCTTTGTTGATGCTGTCCAGGTTGCAGGAAAAATTCCTATTGATGTTCAGGAGCTTGGCGTTGATTTACTGGGAATTTCTGGACACAAATTCCACGCGCCTAAAGGTGTCGGAGCGCTTTACTGCAACTCCAAAACCATAATTACACCGCTAATTATCGGCGGACATCAGGAACGCGGGAAGCGTGCCGGAACAGAAAATGTTCCGTATATAGTAGGATTAGGCAAGGCTGCAGAAATAGCTCAGGATTTTTTGAAATATGAAGCGACCGAGGTTAAACGCCTGCGTGATAAACTTGAAACCGGTATCTTAAAAAATATTTATAACGCACGACTTAATACAGGCGCAGCGCCGAGAGTTCCTAATACTACAAATATTGGGTTTGAATATATTGAAGGTGAATTAATTCTTCTTCACCTGAGTGATTTAGGTATCTGCGCAAGTTCAGGAAGTGCATGCACCTCCGGATCTCTAGAACCGAGCCATGTATTAAGAGCAATGAATGTTCCGTTTACAGCAATTCATGGAAGCATTCGGTTTTCTTTGAGTAAATATACAACAGAAAAAGAAATTGATTACGTGAATGAGGTTCTTCCGGGGATTATTGAGAAAATCAGAAGCATTTCTCCTTATCAGGATGAGCTTGCAGAACTCAAAAAACAAAAACATTTTGTTTAAAATAAAAAGCCTCTTATTTTAAGAGGCTTTTTTATATCTTTTTTTCTAGGACTAAAGTATTATGATTTTTTTTATCTAGTGCTTTGGTCCTGCGATTTTTGTATTATTTTTCTTTGCTTATAAATCAAGAGTGCGTTCAATGGTTTTTCTTTATAACGGGGCTTATCCTGTGCTTAAGGAGTTCAGTTATGAAGAAATTAATCTTACTTATTGCATTGGTTTTATTTTTTAATACCTGCGGAACTGAAGTTTTCGCACTTACTACAACTCAGGCAACTTTAGGTAAACTTGAAGATTCACTTTTCGGGTTTCAATATAATGATGAAACAGATTTGAAAAGATTAGAAAGGATTGAAACTTCTGTTTACGGCGCTCCTTCAAAATTATCTCAGTCGCAAAGGATTGCAAAATTAAGAAAGGACTTATCTGCTGATTTAATAGGGCAGGAGATTACACCTAGAGAAGATACTTTTGCCGAGGATTCAGACTACTGGGTTGATAATCCGCCTAAGGAAGCTTCTAATATAACGTATCCTGCTGTTGATGAACTTGAAAAACTAGTCTTTAATAAAACTTTTCCAAAAGACGATATCACAAAAAGGTTATCAAATCTTGAAAAGAAAACCTTTAATAAAACCTACAATGATGATTTGAACACCAGAACAGAGCGCTTAAAGGCTGAATTGAAGCCGCAATCCTTTATGGATAACAGCATTGCTCAATCCTCAAATACATTTTATGATCAAAATGATGTAGTGCCGCTCGGCGGAGATTATCACATGAATAAATATATGCAGCACGACCCTTATGATTACAGCGCTTTTAATGCTAGACAAAATGCGTTAGCCGATGAATACGAGAATAATGCTCCGCTTTTTAATCGTGAACCGAAAAAGGCTTCTCTTTCTACTGTTGAAAAGAAACTGATGAAGCAGAATTTTAAAGATGATACCATGGAAAACCGTCTTGCGCGGGTTGAACAGTATATGTTCGGTACAGTTTTCGACAGCGATGATCAGCAAACCCGTTTGAATAGGATTTCCAGCGCATATAATGCAGAGAAATCATCCGGCAAATACGATTCAAACTCCTTTGCCAGAAATATGACAACAGGAGTTCAAATCGGAATGCTTATATTAATGGTTCTGGCATGTATCCTTTAATTAGCAGCTGCCGGAACAGTTTCAGCGGCTGCAGGTGCTGCGGTTTCCGCTGTCGGAGTAGAAGCTGCAGGTGTTTGTGCGGCAGGTTTTTTGAAGAGATTTTTTAATTCATTGATACTGTCTTTTGTATTTTGAATTTGAGTTTTAATATCTTCAGCAGTTTGTTTTGCCGCATTTTTTGCGTTTTCAACATTCTGTTTTACTTCTTCTTTTCTCTGTGTCTGAAGTTGTTTTAAGGCATCTGTACTCTGCTGGAGCTGTTCTTTTAAACTTCCGCCTTCAATTGCGGAGGTATCACAGACAGATAGCCATTTGAAGGATTTTGCGGAACTTTTGCTTTCAATGCCGCCGTTAAAGGTTACTTTGAAATCCTGATAATTCGTATTTCCGCCTGAGAGTGCAGGAATTTCGGATGTCCGTTCTCCTTTAGGGTTGGTTGTTAATGCGTTGATAAGATTGCCTGTCAAGGTCCCGAATTTCGGGATATAGGAGGTTAATTTTGAAACGGATAACTCTCCTACAGGACCCAGCGCCGCAACAACATCCGCGCCTAAGCGTCCGAGGATTGTAAGGTTTGCGGTTGCATTGAGAAGGTTATATTTTCCGTAAATAAAGTATGCCATTGAAGGACCGCTTGTTTTAATGTATTCAATATCAGCCCAGCCGTTATTCAATTTCATTTTACCCGTAATAGAATCAAAGAGAGCTGTATTTTTGATAACAGGCATGTTGGTGACAGGTGTCAGTACCGTTGCAATTACTCCGTTTGACATAAGATTTTCCGCCAAAAGAAGATTTTCAAGGCGTCCGATGTTGCCGAGTGTACCGTTTTTAACCTCAAAATCAATGTCACCTTTTATGGATTGCATCATTGCGTTTTGTGACGGAGCATATCCGTTCATCGTTAATTTAGCGTTAAATCCGAGAGTCCCGGAGAGTGCGTTTTTGAGTCCTGCTGCCCCTTCTATTGCTTTTGTCGCATTCATTGTATTTCCGTGGAAATCAATATTGGTTTTTCCGTTAATTAGGTTAAAGGCAATATCCCCGTTAACTTTGCCGTCAAAGGCGTTTCCTTTTAAGTCTTTTAGATAAAGAGTGTTATTTGCAAGGCTTATTACACTATTCAAATCGGTTGCGACAATTCCGCCTGATTTAAATTTATTAATAGAACCTTTGCCTGACTGAATTATTACACCCAAATCCTGTGAGGTAGATTTTGACGCTGAATTTCCCGAACCTCCGCCCGATGAAGTGTTTTGCGCAGGAAGCCCTGCCATTGCAGTAATTAAGGTATCTGTATCCAGCAGTACCGCGTGGTAATCCAGATTGTTTATGATAACTCCTTTTGAAAAATTCGGGCTTATCACAGTTTTTGCGTTCATTACTGAATTATCAATATTGATAGAAGGCGTGTTTACTGTAATTGCATTTGCGCCTAAATCAACGGTTGCATTTTTGACGGTTGTTTTTATCGTTGGGATTGAAATCGTCGGAATATCAATATTCCCGCTGAATGTCGGATTCAGCGCTGAACCGTTAAGCGTAATATGTGCTGATGCTGTGACTTTTGAATTATTAAATCCCGGTATTGCAAAATTCAGTGCAGACGGGGTTTTTATAGTGAGTCCGTTCAGGGTTTGTTTAGTGGAAAGTTTATCCACAGCGCCCGTGACAGATAAAATATTTCCAGAAAATGCGCTGGCAGGAAGCGACGAAAGCCCGCTTATTGCAAATACGCCCGTATCATAAAGTTTCAGGGTATCGTTTGCGATTTTCATATTTGAATTAATAAGGGTGCTTTTCCCGCTAAGTTCATCTACTTTTGTTATATTAAGGTAGTTTGAAGGCGTCGCAAGCAGTTGAGCTGTTATATTCTGGGTTTTGTCATCCCCTGTAATTTTTATGTAAAGAGGCATTGTACCGCTTGCTTTAATATCTTTTCTTAAATCAGCCGGAATCATAGAACGGATATCAGACGCGACAAGCCCGCCTTTTGCTGTTATATCAATTGCAAGTTTTTTTGTTGTGTAGTCGGAAATTTTTCCGTTAATATCAATTCTGGAATTGTTAAAAGTTAAATATGTGTTATCAATATTAACATCCTTTGCGTCAAGTGTAACTTTTGCCTTCGGCACATTAATATTTGCCATAGGGTTATTTATTTTTATACTGTTAACGTCAACTTCCCCTTTAAATGTTTTTCCGTCAGAGGTTATATTAACTTCTGCATCTGCTAATTTAACCGCTGTATCAGACGGTTTATTTTTAATATTAATGTTGTCTGCTGTTAATTTTACTGCAGGAACGGCTTCCTTTAGTTTTCCTTTAACGGAAGCGTCAAGTGAAATTACACCTGATTTAATATCGTTATCCTTAAGCAATCCGACCTGACCTGCTGCCGTGATTAAACCCTTTACCGGTAATTTGTCCGCTGTCAGGTGAAGGTCTGCTGTTGTATCCTGTTTCAGGGTTCCAAAAGCGTTGAGCGGCTGGTTCAGGATTGTAAAGCCGAGTTTTTTTACATTAACCATATTGTTTGAAAAATCAACGTCAGCCATGATTTTATCAATTACAACATTGTAAAGTGCATATTTTATCATTGCATCAGGAACTTTAAAATACCCTGAGGATTCGACTTTTTTCATATCGGCTTTAACTGAAAAATCCGCATCAAGTGAGCCTTTTGCACTTAATGTATGCAGGTCGTTGTAGTTTACGGATTGCGCGATGCTGTCCAGTACATTAAAGATATTATCAATCTTCGCATTAGATTTAAAATTAAGGTTTACGTGAGGATTTTTGCCTGTTTTAATATCTCCTTTGATAGACGTTTCTTCATCTTTTGCCGTGTAGAGCGCGGAATCTATATCAATATTTTTGCCTTTCATATTAATTAAGACATGTCCCTCCGGAAGCGGTTGCCCGTTTACGGCAAGGCTTATTTTATCAGCGTTTATAAGCCCGTGAAGGTGAATATCATCGAATGAACCTTCTGTAGTCACATCTGTTACAAGATTTGCAGTCAATTGATTTTTATATATTGTTTTAAATATATCAATTATATTTATTTCAATATCAGGGGCTTCTTCGTTCTCCTCCTGCCCTGTCTGCGGGGCGAATACAAGGTCATTTAAATTAACCTCTGGCATAACTTTATTCAGAACTTTTATGTCATAAGTGAAAGGTGTTCTGTCATCAAGGACTATTTTACCCTCAGTTGATATATTGATTTTCTTATTGATAATAAAATCTTTAACATTTAAATGAGAGCCTTCTATGTAATATTGTTTTTTAGTTGGAATATCTTCAAATGCAATTTTGTAATTTTTAATATGAATATCAGGAAGTTTATTAGAAAGTTTCAACCCGAGCGGAAGTCTTGTCATAGGCGCAGCAACTTCATCCGTTTCCGTATTTTCGTCAGATTCAGGGACGTAATCCTCAAGGAGGAATTTCCCGTCTTTTTTGATTTTCAGAGTCGTTGAAATTGTGTCGGTTCCAATCATATCGAGTTCGACTTTCCCCAGCAGCAGCGGGAGAAGCGAAATTTTGCCCTGAGCGTTATCAGCCGTAAGAAATTCTTCGTTATCAGGTGTTATAGCACTCAAATGCCCGATTTTTACCCCTGCCGTAAGTTTCGGCGTTGTAATAACTTTGACGTTTTCAAATTTTACATTGAAACCTGTCGAATCTTTTATAACCTTTGTCAGGTAGTGCCCGCAGGAGGTTGCAATTCCGCCTAAAAAGAACGGTACAACCAGAAATAATATATAAATACCTAAAATTACGGAGCCTGCAATAATCCCTGTTTTTTTCAAAATTTCCTTATTCATAAACACATAACCCTCATTAAATTTTACATTGTTATTATAACATAAAATCAGTGAATAGGGAGTTAAGCAATATAAAATTCGCGGGGCAGGATGTATTTGTTTTCGAAACGATAGCGGGAGCAGGGCGGGAGCGTGTTGAGAAAATAAATACATCTGCCAAAATTTATTTAAAATACTATTATTCAAAGCAAACGTGCCACATTAATGGCAGGAGAAGGCATACTACTCCGGTTATTAATTGTAAGAAGTTATTTTTTTAATTTCTCAGGATAATGGTTCCACTTAATATTCTCATTTTTCCTGAACCATGTAAGCTGTCGTTTTGCGTAATTCCGCGTGTTTTGCTTAAGTTTGTCTTTTGCTTCTTCAAGTGTTAATATGCCGTCAATATAGGCTATAACTTCCTGATAGCCTATTGTATAAATTATATTCGGAATTCTCCCGTGGCGGTGTAGAAGTTCTTTGGTTTCTTCTATTATCCCGTTTTCAAACATTAAATCAACACGTTTGTTTATTCTTTCATATAATTCAGGACGCGGAAAATTTATCCCTATCCATTCAACATCAAATTCAGCCTCTTTTTCTCCTTGAACTTCACTCATCGGACGTCCTGTTATATGCTGAACTTCAAGCGCACGGATAATTTTTTTCTTATCATTTGAATCAATCTTTTCCGCTGACGCAGGATCAAGTTTTTTTAATTGTTCGTAAAGTTCTGATGTTTCTTTCCCTTTTGCCGTTTCTCGAAAATTGTAATCAGGTTCGACTTTCGGAAGGTCATAGTGTTCCAGCAGAACTCTGTAATACAGGCCTGTTCCGCCTGTTATAATGGGAGTTTTTCCGCGAGAAGTGATATCTTCAATACACTTTTTTGCGTCTTGTTCATAAAGTCCTGCAGAATAATCAAATTCAGGCTCCACTATATCCATCATATAATGCGGAATTCCATCCCGTTCTTCTATGGTAGGTTTTGCACAGGCTATGTCGAAGCCTTTATAAACAAGTCTTGAATCAGCGGATATAATTTCGCCGTCAATCCGTTTTGCAAGTTCAATTGAGTATGCAGTCTTTCCGCTAGCTGTTGCTCCGACTATCGCTATTACTTTCTTCTTCCTGTTTGTTGAATTCCTTGTCATAGTAAGAGAATATTAACACAACCACATAAACAAGAAAATAAAAATATGCTATCATCATTAACATATAAATTATCGGATGAAGCAGAGAAAACGTATTTGCAAATGAAATTATAAAGTTCAGAATTGTTAAATATATAAACAACCCGATAGATTTCCAAAATCGACAAAAAATCTTTTTGATTGATTTGAATAGTGCAAGAAGCGGGTTTGACGTATTATATATTATTTCAGGCACCCATAGCATTAATAAAAATGACATAAGAGTACTTGCTGCAAGAAAGAGCATGTTCCAGGTCCCAAGTTTATAGAGTTGGTCAAGAGAAAGCGAATCGAGAAACAGTTTCATATCCTGTGGAGAAGCCATTGCACTTTTAATTTGTTCTGCCGTAAAATCAATACTCCCGATAAAACTCATTCCGATCTTATATATGCCGATTGCAAATACTGCAAAAATAACAAGCATTATTAATGACATTCCGATAAATGACAGAAAATACTTTCCTATACCTGCAGGAATTTTTTTGAATAAATTCAGTAATTCTTTAGCTCTGTCTACATCAAGAATAAATTCTTTTTGTGAAAGGTCTATGGATTTTTTTACCATATAGAACCAGCCAGCACAGAATGCACCTATCATACAAAGTAAAGTTATTATTGCAGAAACAGCTTCGGGTAGAGTATCAACAACACCTTTGGCGAATGTTAGATATATTGTAATAAGCCAGATGAATAATATAAGCGGAGTAGCAAGTATTATTCCTTCATTTGTTAATCTGAACGCATTTTTAAAAAGTTTGAGCATAATTTATTATACCTCTTTTATTTAAAATTTTATCCCGCAAATTATTTAGCAAGTTCAGCCTGTTTTTTATTGTCGGCCGCAAGTTTTCGTTTTCTTCTGCGCATAAGGTCAACAAAAGCTTCAAGTCTTGTAATATAACCGGCTTTACCAGTTTGTTCATCCATAATTAACGGTAAAATAGGTACATCACAGTCCTCTCTCATCTTAGGAAAAATATTCTGTGACATAATCTCTGGCATGCAGGTGAAAGGGCTTATATGTATGATGCCGTCAATCCCTCTTTCGTCAGCATATTTTACATCTGATACACATTCCAAGGCATCTCCGCCGATATCTCTCATAAGATAAGGTTTTGCAAGTCGGTTGGCTCGTTGAAGGTGTGTTTCCCCTTTTCTGAACATTTTAGGGATAATCGCATCTTTTAAGAAACTGCTTACGGTTAAGCTTTTTCTTGTTTGAACCCCCATACGCCCCAGTTCTTTGACGATATCCTGATTTGAGAATTTGTCGCAGACAAGATAAATTTCCCCTGTTATATCAACATGAAGAACCTCGCGTTTAGGGTCAATTTCGGTTTTATCCATTTCAGCAAACGCAAGCCTTTTTGCTTTATTCATCTGCCGCGTATTCATTGCTTCATCGACAATTTTTAACGCTTTATTGAAGTGTTTTTCTGCATCCCCCTGTTTTATTTCCCTTGCTCTATAGTATGAAAGCTTCGTTTCCAGATCATCAAGCAGAAATACCTTTCTCATTGCAAGAATGATTGCACGGATAAAAAGCAGAGGATTATTTTTGCCGGAAATTTCCTTCAAAAATCTATACATTCCGTCAATACCGTCATATAGCTGTAATTCAACATAATTTGTCTTGTATCCCATATCTTCAAGCGCATTTTTAATGCAAGAGCCGTATTCACCGAGTCTGCAAATTCCTGGAGAAGATATCATTGCAACGTAATCCGCTCCGCCTTCAATTGCTTCTATAAAGTTTCCTAAGATTAGTTTATAAGGAAGGCAGATTGCTTCAGGCGCATTTTTTGTTCCAAGAGAGAGAGTCTTTTTACTCGTGTAAGGCGGAATGAACGGTTCTACTCCGACTTTTCTCAAGGCTGCTGCCCAGGCGATATATATTGTTCCCATATGTGGAAATGCTACTTTTATTTTCTTTTTAGTTTCTTTTGTCATATTACTGCACTTTCGTAAATTTTAAATCAGGGTGTCTTGCCGCAAGTGTTTCATCAACCCGTTTTACCGGAGTGTTGTGAGGAGCGGAAAGCACTTTTTCAGGGTCATTTTCACATTCTTTTGCTATTTTTATCATTACATCAACAAACTCATCAAGTTTAGCTTTTGTTTCTGATTCCGTCGGCTCAATCATAATTGCTTCATGGACGATGAGCGGAAAGTAAACCGTCGGCGGATGGGTATTGCCGTCCATTAATCTTTTTGCGATATTGAGCGTTGATACTCCGTAATCGTGTTTTTGTCTTTCGCCTGAAAGCACAAATTCATGCATACATGGCTCATCATAAGGCAAGTCATAATATTTTTTGAGCCTTTCTTTCAGGTAATTAGCATTTAATACTGCATCTTCAGTCGCGTTTTTGAGATTTTTACCCATCATAAGGATGTACGCATAAGCTCTTACAAGAACACCGAAGTTCCCGTAGAAAGATTTAACTGAACCTATAGAGTGTTTCAGGTTATAATTTCTGTAATATTTTTCTCCGTCGAATTCAATCACAGGAGAAGGAAGAAATTCTTTTAATTCTTCCACAACGCCGACAGGACCGGCACCCGGACCTCCTCCTCCGTGCGGAGTCGCGAAGGTTTTGTGCAGATTAAGGTGAACCACGTCAAATCCCATAAGTTTCGGGTTAGTGTAGCCCATAATTGCATTATAATTAGCTCCGTCGTAATAAAGAAGCGAGCCGTTGTCATGCATTAGTTTTGAAATTTCAAGAACATTTTCTTCAAAGATGCCTAAAGTATTAGGGTTTGTCATCATTATTGCCGCAACATCTTTATCAAGAATTTCTTTTAAGGCCTCAAGATCAACCTGCCCTTTTTCGTTAGATTTGACAGATACAATTTCAAATCCGCACATGTGTGCACTTGCCGGATTTGTACCGTGAGCAGAGTCCGGAATTATAACTTTTGTTCTTTTGTCTCCTTTAACCTCAAAGTATTTTTTTATAACCATCATACCTGTAAGTTCTCCGTGTGCTCCGGCTGCAGGCTGAAGAGTTACGGCATCCATTCCGGTAATTGTTTTTAATGCTTCCTGAAGTTTATACATTAATTCCAAGGCACCCTGAGCATCTTCATCGCTCATTAGGGGGTGAAGGTTTGTATGACCTTCCAGAGATGCGAGAAGCTCATTAACCTTCGGGTTATACTTCATTGTGCAGGAGCCAAGAGGATAGAAACCTTTTTCAATACAGAAATTCCTGTCTGAGAGTTCTTTGTAATGTCTCAGGACTTCTAATTCTCCGACTTGCGGAAGCCCGCAGGCTTCTTTGCGTAAAAATGCGGGGTTCAGAAAACTTAAATTTTCTTTTTCATCTGTTAAACATATCCCCGAATTGTTACTTTTTTCAAAAATTGTTTTCATTACTTACATTATCCCCTGTCTCTTTAAATCTTTTTTTATTTTATCCAACCCTGATTGTATTATTCTGGAAATTCTGGATTGCGAAATATCAAATTCTTCCGCAATTTCCCTTAGTTTCTTTTCTTTAAAAAATTTATATTCAATAAGTTCTCTCTCTCTTTTGGGAAGTTTTTTCATTGATTCTATAATTTGTGCCTTAAGCTCTCCAAATTCTATAGCTTCTTCCGGAGTCCTTTCGTCAGCTTTTATTTGAGTCGGAACCTCGGCATCCTGCATCTCATCTATTGATAAAATGGTCTTATAAACCTCGCATCTGACTTCCTGATCATCATTATCTGCTGACTCAACAGCTTTTCTGTTTTTTAAAGAGTACCATTTGTACCTGCGGCGTACTTCATTTCTTATCGCCCATTTGATAGCAGTGGAAAGATAGGTAGTGTTATAGTGTTCAGGTGATTTATTTTTAAAAAGCAGATATAAAGTATGATTGCCAATGTTAACCAGTTCTCCTAAATCTACAAGATGAGAAACGGAAAATTTTTGAAACTCCACTTTTGCAATCGTTTCAACTAAATTTTTATATTCCCTGAGGTTAACTTTTTCTTCAGCCGGCATGACTATAACATTTAATCCTATAAAAAGTGTTAATTAACACTAGTATCTTAGCAGAAAAAAATATAGAATACCAGACAATTTACATTCTCTTAACATAAGTTATCTTATTTATATAACAAGTATTTAAGGGCAGTGTTGCAAATCTGATGTGAAGGTTGCACCATTTCATGTCCTCCCCTGGTGGGAGGACCGAAATCTTTGATTTCGGGGAGGGAGAAATTCCTAAATATCGTATTGTAACACGCAGGTATTGAGAGGGTATATATATATGCGAGTTTTATTTTGCACTGACGGATCAAAAATAAGCTTTAGCGCACTTAGAAATTTTGCGAAATGGACAAAGGGCGCCATTGTAGATGTGATATGTGTAATTGATTGGACATTCCTGCCTGATGAAGTCAGTATTGAACAGACCGGTTTTGCAAATTCCTGTGCTAACGTAGCAGATTCTATTCTTGCTTATGCAGAAAAAGAAATCTCAAAAACAAATTTAATATTCGGTCAGTGCATCAAACGCTGCGGCGAAGCTGTTGACAGCATTCTTGAACAAATAGATAAGGAAAGTTACGACATTATTATAATGGGTTCTCACGGTAAAAAAGGGATACAAAGATGGCTTGGGTCTGTTTCACGGGATGTTGTTAATAATATTAATACATCTGCTTATGTTTCCAAATATGAAAATAGAGGTAAAAAAGTGCTTTTCGCAACTGACGGTACTGATAATTCTAATATGGCAGTCTCTTATGCGATAAAATATCTTAACCTGAACGAAAAAGAAATTTATATCTGTGTAGTAAATGAAACTCCGAGCCTTTTGTTTTTGGAAGGTACACTGGATTCTCACTGGCTTCTTGAAATCGAACAGCAGCAGCTTAAGAATGCGGAAAAGATTATTAAAGATGTCAGAAGCAAGCTTGAAGAATACAGTCTGCCTGTCGCCAAAGATGCTGTTATTACAGGGATACCTGCCGAAAAAATAATTGATTTTGCACGTGAGGAACAGATTGATTTAATAGTTATGGGTACACGAAAGAAGGCTAAAATACGAACATCCGTAAGTAAGCGTGTTTTAGAGATTACTTCCGCAGACGTGTTTATTGTGAAATAGTTTAGTAGCTTACCTTATATGGATAATCATCAGGTATTGTCCATCCGTTAAGCTGGATGACAGCAGTGCAATATTGAGGCTTTGAATTTTTACACCATTCTTTTAATTGTGCCTCGTTCCCGTTCCAGCTAAATTTATAAGGTTCAAAGGTATTTCTTCCCTGATTGTATGCAGTCCCGGCTGTCGGGGCAAAAATAAATGCAAATGCTCATTTCCCCCAGCTGTTTTTATCTGACCCGTAGAGTTTTAAACATTTTTCCGGAGTTGTTGTGTAGAACATCCAGTCACGCATTCCACTGGAACTCCCGTCTATAATTGAACGTCCTCTCATCTCAAGTGCCGTTCCGTCAGCAAAGTAGAATATTGGAAGCCCTGAATCGGCATACTTTCTCTCAACTACTTTCATATGTTCGCCGATGTATTTGTTAAACCATTTTTCAGCTGTTGAAGAACCGGGAACAGGATTTCCTTCACTATCCTTTTCTACAGTTCATGAGTCTGTGTACCAGTAGTTTCTATCCCCGTATTTGGCTTCAGAGAGCATAATTGCCTGATTAATATTTGTGTAAAATTTTTTAAGCTTTGCTTCAACTGTGGTTTTTGAGTTATTTTGAATTAATCCCAGCAGTGTGAGTGAAGCAACAACGCCTATAATCCCAAGTGTAATAAGAACTTCCGCCAGTGTAAATGCATTTTTAATCTTATCTGAAGATAATACTTTTTTAGTATAAGTAAGACTGTACTTTTGCATATTCCCTCCAAAATGATTTTCATACATGTTCTATATATAGAAATACTTATATTTATTATAACATTAAACTTCTATATATGCAACATGCAAATTCAAAAAAATCATCTCTTATCCTGCAGATTCTTGCGGATGAATTAAAAAAAGAAAGGGAAAGACAGGGAAAATCTCTGAGACTTTTTGCTTATGAATTTGATATTCAGATGTCTCTGATAAGCAGATTGGAAAATGGGGTTAATGAGCCGAAACTTGTTTCAATCTGGACAGTATGTGAGGCTCTTGGTATAAAACCTTCCGAGATGATGAAGCGTGTTGAAAAGCGTTTGCCGAAAGATTTTACATTAATTGATAATTAAACTTTATTAAATTCTTGAAAAAGAAGAATAGTTTTTATATAATCAATCTATGTTTAAATATTACGGGAAATATGCACCTTATTTGTTTTTACTGCCTGCGGGAATTGTGCTTTTAATCTTCTTTTTTATCCCGTTTTTCCATACATTTGTATTGAGTTTCCAGGATTATTCAACGAGTATTTATCATCCTGCGTGGGTAGGTTTGCAAAATTATATTAAGCTTTTGCACAATCCTGTTTTTTATAAAGTAATGCTGAATACTTTTATTTATCTTTTTGTGGCTGTTCCGTTTCTTGTTATATTTCCGCTTTTTGTGGCCATATTGATTAACCAGAAAATCCGAGGTGTAACTTTATATAAAATTCTAATTTATCTTCCCGTAATCGTTTCAATCGTTGTTGCGGCAATTGCTTTTAAGTGGTTGTATGCGGATCAGGGAATTTTGAATTATATTGTGACGTCTATGGGGTTTCAATCAATCGGATGGCTGACAGATCCTGACTGGGCTTTATATTCGGTTATATGGGTGACGATTTGGAAAGGTATCGGGTATTATATGATAATTTATCTTGCGGCGCTGATGAGTGTTCCGAAAGAACTCTATGAAGCCTGCGATATTGATGGTGCTAATTTCTTCACAAAACACCTGACCGTTACAATCCCTCATATAATGCCCACAATTGCTCTTGTCACAACCATAAGCGCAATTTCTGCAATGAAAGTTTTTGCTGAAATCTATGTTATGACAAAGGGAGGACCTTTAAATTCCAGCAAAACAATCGTTTATTATATTTATGAGCGTGCATTTGAAAATCTTGATTTGGGCTATGCATCTGCCATGGCGGTTGTACTTTTGATTATTGTAATGGCGTTTTCACTTATTAATATTTTCTGTTTTGAAAGGAATAAGTATCAGTTATGAAGAAATTCTTGGAGAAATTTTCAATACATTTTGTTTTAATTGCGGTGTCCTTGCTGTCAATTTTCCCTTTTATATGGCTGATATCGACATCCTTAAAAGGACCGGATGAAAACATTTTTGCGTATCCGCCGACGATAATTCCTACGGATTTTACGTGGGCGAATTATACCGGAGTTTGGGATAAGGTTGATTTTATCGGTTATTTTGTTAACAGTATGATTGTTGCAGGCGGAACTGTGCTTTTAAATCTTATCCTTTCTGCAATGGCAGGATATCCTCTTGCAAGAATGGAATTTAAAGGTAAAAAGATTGCCTTTTTTTCAATACTTGCGACAATAATGATACCCTTTCAGGCGATAATGCTGCCTGTGTATCTTATAACCTTGAAACTTCATCTTGTTGACAGCGTGAATAATTTTGCAGGATATGTAGGGTTAATAATGCCGTTTGCGGTGAGTGCTTTTGGAATATTTCTAATGCGTCAGGCATTTCTCGGAATTCCCCGCGAAATGGAAGAAGCTGCAATTGTGGATGGCTGTACTGTATGGCAGTTGTTTACCAAAGTTCTTATTCCTATGGTAAAGCCGTCGCTTGCCGTGCTTGCAATATTTACGTTTATCGGTTCGTGGGGAGAATTCCTCTGGCCGAGTATTGTTCTTACAAAGGAGTCAATGTACACTCTTCCTGTCGGTGTTAATAATTTACAGGGAATGTTCAGTTCAAACTGGCGTTTTATTGCGGCAGGCTCAATCCTTTCGACAATTCCGATTTTAATATTTTTCTTATGTATGCAGAGATATTTTATTTCCGGTGAAAATGAAGGAGCGGTTAAAGGATAGATGTTTAAGGCAGAACATATTTTTGTGATTTTTGCTCTTATTTTCGGGCTTATATTTGTTTTTATAACCCCTCCTTTTCAGTCAGTGGATGAAAATTTCCATTTTCTGCGTGCATACGGAATCGCATCCGGTGATTTTATCGCTGAGAAACAGGATACTTCTGTCGGGACATACATGCCTGCATCTTTAGGTAATTTTATAGGTGAATATAATTATCTAATTAAAAATATTAATGCTAAAGTCTCTTTAAAAACTTTGAAAGAGAGTGCTAAGTTAAAACTTAATCCTGAGGATAAAACTTTTCTTTCTTATCCTAATACTGCATTATACAGCCCTGTTTCTTATATTGTTCCGTCGTCAGTAATTTTTGCTGCAAAATTTGTTAAATTGCCGCCTTTATTTATGCTATACTCCGCGCGAATATTTGACCTGCTTATATATGTTCTTTTAGGGTATTGTGCACTGAAATTTATCCCTATATTTAAGCAATGTGTTTTTTTAATCCTTTTGATGCCTATGAATTTGTCGCTTGGAGCATCAGTTTCATCAGACGCTGCGCTAATTCCGATATCAGTGCTGTTCTTTGCTTTATTAGTGAAACTTTATCAGAACAAGCAGGATATTAATTATAAATACTGCATTATGTTAACTTTATTCTCTTTATTTTTTGCATTGACAAAGCAGTACATTTTTATGTCATTTTTTGTTCTGTTGCTGCCGATGAAACTGAATAAGAAAATTATAATTCTTTTGATATCAATTTTTGCGGCTTGTTTGTGGAGTTGTGTCGTTAAAAATCTCTATATTCCGCTATCCGACCTCGCAAATCCTATTGCTCAGCTAAAATTTATTCTATCAAATCCTTTAATGTATTTATTTATTTTAGTTATGACTACAATAGCGAAAGCTTTTCGTTTAATTGTTACCTCAATCGGTGTTCTTGGCTGGCAGGATACACGACTTGATATTATTACTTATATAACTTATCCTTTGTTAATTCTTATAACGGCTCTGAATGGTGAGAAATTTCTCCAAAAAGCAGATGCTGTTAAAATGTTTCTTCTGACGATATTTTCATATTGTGTTATTGTAACTTTAATATATCTTTCATGGACATCTCCGAAAGCTTTCGTAGTAACAGGTTTAAACGGAAAATATTTTACCCCGATCCTTCTTCCGTTCCTTGTTTCAGTTACTCAATTCTTAAAATGTGAAATTAAAATAAAACCTGTTTTTATTTACGGTTATTCGTTTCTTATTTTGTTTTCGGCGGTTATTTCTGTATTAATGAGATTTTATAACATTTTCCCGAACTTATATTATCAAATTTAATCATCCTCTTCTGCATCCGGATCAAGAAATTCTGCCCTTGCCGTACAGGTTTGGAAATTCTTCAGCATTGCTCTGTCTAAGTCTTCAGACGCAACAAGTTTACCGTTAACATAAGTCATCCCTTCATTTCGGGCATCCATTTCAGCGTTAAACTTTTCCATGAGCCATTGTGAACCGTCCTCTTCCATCAAAACTAATTTTGTAACATCATTCATTACATCAAATATATATCTTTGGCGGTTTGACTGACCGTCTTTTGATGAAATAAGACTGTTAGCCTTTTCCATTTCGTTATATGCTTCTTTGTATTTTTTCAGGTGTTTTAAAAGTATAGCGAGATTATAATGCGCTTCGTAATTCATTGGTGCAAGTTCTATCGCATCGCAATATGTAAGCCCTGCACTATTGTATTCTCCGTTTAGGTGGTATGCGAGTGCAAGGTTATATCTGGCATCGTAATCTTTTTTTAAAATTTTAACCGCTTCTTCATAAGCTTTAATTGCTTCTCTCAAATAGTATTGCTGATAATTATAGTCATTTTCCGAATATATGGATTTTTGCCTGTAAGCGACGCCCATATTGTAATAAGCAAGCCCCATATTTGTTTTGTAGCTTCTGAGGTTGCTGAAAACAAACGGAATATAAACGAGTTTTCTTCTGATATTAAGAATTTCTTTATACTGCTGAATTGCACCGTCAAAATCACCGAGTTTTTCGGCTGAGATTATTCCGTAATTCATTCTTGCCATTACATAATTAGGATTATATTTAATAGCGTTCTGATACGCATCAACAGCAGAATAGTAATCCTCAAACGCTACATAGATATTTCCCAAATTAAGCCATGCGCCGTAATGTTCCGGATAAAGCTTCAGTCCGTAGAGATAGTAATCAATAGCTTTTTGAAATTTAACTTTTCTCAAAGCTTTATCGCCCTTTGCGACATAATACATTCCGCGGACTTTGTTAATCTGTCTTTTGTACCATTGCGGAAACACAAAAATTGAAGCAATAAATGCAACAACAAGAATAAACGACATAAATTTTCTGAATCTTATTTTATTCACGAAATAGTCTCCACGCTTACATTTTACTTCTATATATAGTTTCTGGCAAGTATATTTAGGAATATTAATTGTAACGAATGTAACAATTATTACATAAATCATGCAATTTGAAAAGTGAAATTGTTTTTATATAAGTAAGGTAGGTTAAACTCAATTTGGAGGTTAGGAAATGGCAGGCGAAAGTGTTGGCGGAATAACACCATATAATATGACAATGATGCCTTTCTATAGTGGTTATACAAACAGTGTCGCTTTAGATTCATTACCAGGTTTTTCCGGGGCATTTCCGGGTGCATTATCAATGGACGGAAGTTTGTTTTCCGGTTTAGGCACAAACCAGTATATGCCTTTCTGGGGCGGAATGAATTATGAGCAATACTTCAACAACATGGAAATGTATACTGATTTTATGTATGACAGCCAGTTAAGACGTAACCAGAAATCTCGTCAGGTAGATTTTCTTGCAAATTCTCCGATGGAAGAAATCCATCATCAGGCAGAAATCTTGCGGGAAAAGATTATGCAGAATGAACAACAGCAAATTATTCCGGCATTAAATAAATATTTAGAAAGTATAAAGCACGCAATGGGTGCCGGAGATAATGTATCTACAGAACAGCTAATCGCAAGAGCAGATACCTTATACAGACAAATGTACAATACTTCACTTACGGAAGATATAAGAAAATACGGAAACAGCTCTTTCCTTCAGGGGTTATATCAGACGTTATCGTTGGGATTTGCAGATAAAGTAACCGCAGAAGAAAATATTGCAAGAATCAACGGGCAGCCTGTCAGCAGATGGGAATCAACTAAAAAGATAGCAGGTAATACAATCGGAGGTGCGACAGTCGGTGCAGCATCATTATACGGGCTTGCGTCAATTCCTGTGGTTGCAAAAGTATTAAAGAGCAAACCGGGCTTCCTGGGTGTTGTCGGTGCAGTAGTCGGTGCATTGTCGGGGCTTGCAATGAGCGCATTTGGTAAGGCTCCTGCAATCGGTACTGATGAGAAAAAAGCTTAAATATTTCTTAAATAGTGTGTGTAAATAAATAGTGTGTGGGAGGTTGAATAAGTTTCAACCTCTTTTTTTATAAATCGCATAGTGAAATGTAAATTAAGCAAATCTTTACAAATTGTAACCAGGTGAAAACCTAAGCATTGAGCCAATAATCAAAAAACGCACAATTTAAAAATCTATTGATAAGTTGAAAATTATGTGCACAGGTCTTATAATATAGATATCTAAAGGATATATAAAGTACATCTAATGTGAATAAATGTAAAAGAATTATAGAAAAAGATTAAAGAGAAGTACAGATATCCCGATAGGCTATTGGTGAAGCAGAAAGAATAGCGAGGATTTGGTATGAGAAAGAGTGATGGTGTAAATTCGCTTATAATAAGTGTTTCGGGGGGGGGGGGGGGGGCATACTAAAACGGCTTCTCTGTGCTAGTTTACTTGGACTTACAATCCTTGGAGCTAATGCTGCAGAGTTTATTCAAACACCGACACTCGGGGAGGATAGTGCTTATACGTTGACTGAGGCTTCGGAGGCTGGGGTTGACAGTTTGACGATTTATGAGCTGAAGGATAAGATTGGGAGCTATTCATATGTGGATAAAAACGGTCATACAGTTACAAAAACATATACGACAGTGGAAGCCTTGCCGCATTACTATGATATGATAATAACTGCGCAATCTGCCGAAAGCTTTGCAAACTCGGACGCAATTGGCAATGTTGTTGATCATTTTATTGGGCAAACTGATACTGCAGGTGGTGGTATATATAACACCGGAACAATAGCAGGAATAACTGGCGATTTTATAAATAACACAGCAGCTGGTAGTTATGGTGGTGGTATTTTTAATTATAATGGCACTATTGGACCTATAACCGGAGATTTCATAAATAATTCAGGAGCTTACGGAGGAGCAATTGCGAGTTATGGAGGTGAATTAACATCTATAACAGGTAATTTTATAAATAATACTGCCACAAATGGGTATGGAGGAGCAATTTTTGAAACTTCTGCAACTGATATAGATTTTATTAGTGGGAATTTTATTGGTAATGTGTCACGAGAGGGTGGTGCTATTTATAGCTATTATGGTAAAGTGAATTCTATAGAAGGGAATTTTATTAATAATTATTCATCTGGGCGTGGCGCGGGTATTTACAATTCTCATAGTGAAATAGGGGATATCACTGGTAATTTTATTGAGAACAGTGCAGATTCTGATGGTGGAGCTATAAATAACAATATAGAAGGTGTAATAAATTCAATAAGCGGAAACTTTATAAATAATACATCTTCAACTCAGGGCGGTGCAATATCGAGTTTGAACGAAATAAAAAATATAACAGGTTATTTTTCAGGTAATTCTGCTGCGGGAAGTGGTGGTGCAATTATTACCAGTGGTTTAATACATACAATAAACGGCATATTTATAAATAATTCTGCAGAAAATGGTGGTGGTGTCCTAAGTAACTATATTCATGATACGATAGCCGGAGAAGGTCTGGTCAAAAGTATTTCAGGGGAGTTTATCAGAAATACTGCTGAAAATGGCGGAGTTATAGGAAACCATACTAATGGCACAATAGAGAATCTTAGTGGTAATTTTATCAAGAATAGCGCGAGACATTACGGCGGTGTCATCGATAACTATGACAATGGAACGATTAAAAATATAACTGGCGCATTCCTGCGAAATACCGTGGCATCTGATTCAGAGGATGTATCAGGCGGCGCTATAAGTAACGATAGCGCCACAATCGGGAATATTGTGAACAGCGATTTTATTGATAATTCTGCTGTGAGCGCAACCGGCGAAGCATTTGGCGGTGCAATCTACAGTAACGGTGGAAGTGTAACATTAACGGCAAAAGACGGTTATACCTCCACATTTAAAGGCAACTATACAGAAAGCGCCGGTGAACGCAAAAATAACGCAATATATCTGACCGGCGATGCTGTAATGGATTTCAAAATGGAGAACGGCGGAAAATTCCTGATGGCAGACGGAATCGACGGCACGGACTACAAGTTGAGCATAACCGGCGATGATATCTCAAAAACGAGATTCTACCTGTATAACACAATAAACAGCGGCGATGTAACGCTTTCGAATACCACAATAGATATGGTAAACCGTCAGATTGCCGTGAACACAGTGAACAACCTGACAATCGGGAGCGACACAAACCTTGCGGCAGACGTGGATCTGGCGAATAAAACAATGGATAGATTCACATCCCCTGCATATGGCACACATAGCGGCAACTTAACCGTATCCTCCGTAAACCTGCTATCAGACGGAAAAGAGAACGTAACCGCAGTACTATTTGCGGATGAAGGGCTAAAAGATAACGCGGGAACCACGGTAAAAACAGCATATACTCCAATTTACAAATACGATGTCAGCTACGATAACCGCGATGACGCAGGCTATATGCTCTTTACGCGCGGCGGCGCAGGCAGTAATTCACCGGATTCGTATAACCCGGCCGTTTTGAATGGAGCCGTCTCAACGATAGCCGCAGGTCAGGCAACAATAAACGAAACCTTTAAATATGTATTTGAACACGCTGACGCGTTCACTCAATTGCCGGCAGTAGAACGTATGGCGCAGATTAAGAACGACTACTATGCCTTAAGCACGGACTACAATACTAATTTGGATGGCTTGGGCGGCTTGAATGGCGGCCTTGCGCCGGAATTCCACAACGACGGCGCGTGGGTAAGACCATACGTAACCTTTGAAACAATGAACCTTAAAAACGGCCCTGATGTCGATGCAATCACTTACGGAACCCTCATCGGCTTTGATAGTGACTTTGAGGACTTCGGCCATGGCTGGACAGGCGTCACAACAGGATATGTGGGCTACAACGGCTCCCAATTAAGCTACTCGGGCAACGACACGAGTATGAACGGCGGCTTACTCGGTTTAACACAAACCTTCTATAAAGGCGACTTCTGGACAGCAATCACAGCCTCTGCCGGCGCCTCAGTAGGTGAAACCAGCACAATGTACGGAAGCGAAGATTTTACCTCACTTCTTGCAGGTATCGGCTCAAAAACAGGCTATAACTTTGAATTTAAAGAAGGGAAATACATCCTTCAGCCTATTATGTTCTTATCCTACACATTTGTAAACACATTCGACTACACCAATGCCGCAGGCGTGAAAATCGAATCAGACCCTCTGCACACAATCCAATTAAACCCTAGCGTGCGATTCATAGCAAACCTTAAAAACGGCTGGCAGCCGTATGCGTCAGTGGGAATGGTTTGGAACCTCTTGAACCAGACAGATACGACAGCAAACGACATTTCGCTTCCTGACATGCACGTAAAACCTTACGTTGAATACGGTTTGGGTGTCCAGAAACGCTGGGCGGATAAGTTTACTGCGTTCTTCCAGACGATGATAAGAAACGGCGGGCGAAACGGTGTCGCTTTGACTGGCGGTTTCCGCTGGAACCTTGGGAAAGACCCTGACGAGACAGTAAACACCGAAAACAAAGTCAAAAAAGTTATTAAGAGCCTCAACAGCAGAGTCGCTGGGAAATAAATCCCCCTTAATTCCCACTCTGTAAAGAGTTTGTGAATTTTTTATTGGTGCCCCCTTCTTCGAAATCAGAGATTTCAGTCCTCCCATTGTGGGAGGACTGAAATCTTAAAATTTATTGCAATTACAACTTAATAATGCCCCTCAGAGGCGTAGGTAACAAATAGCGTTTTCCATTTTTATAAAAGAATACCTGCTCCAAGGAGTAGAAGCAGGTACTAACCAGTAAAAGAGACATCACCAACATTATTATTCACTTTTTTTGTAAGTCAAATTTTTTTTATGAGTTTTTGAAAAAAAATTTTTTTAGTGTACAATTTTCTTATGAAAAGATTTGTGTATGTTTTGGTTTTATTGGCTTTTTGCGGGCTTGGAGTCAGGGCAGAGGAGTCTGTTATTAATGATCAGGCAAATCTTTTATATGCTGAAAATCGTATTGAAGAGGCGTTCAATCTTCTCTTGACAATTCCTCCTGAAACACGCACGCCGATGAATTGGTTATTACTAGGTAATATTTTGCAGGATAAAGGTCGACTGGAAGATGCAGATTTTATGTTCTCTCAAGCCTCAGTGGATGATCCGAAATTCTATAAAGCTCTTTACAATCTTGGCAATCTTTACTTAGAGCAAGATAAGCCTAATATGGCAATTGAGGAATATAAGAAGGTTTTAAAACTTAAACCTGATTTTGCTTACGCTTATTATAATATGGGATGCGCATACCTTAAACTCGGCAAACTTAAAGATGCAAGAAGAAATTTTTTGTATGCTATAGATTATAATTCTACTATTGCTGATTTTCATTACAATCTTGCATATACTTACAAAAAGTTGAATAAACCGAAAGACGCTCAGATTTATCTTGATTACTATAATAAAATTATGGAAAATAACTAAAAGAGGTCATCATGCAATATAAAGGGATAATATTTGATTTTAACGGAACTTTATTCTGGGATTCAGAAAAGCATCTTGAAGCTTGGCGTGAATTTTCAAAAAGAGTCAGACCTTATCCTTTTACAGATGAGGAAATGAGAGAGTACATGTTCGGGCGTACAAACGAAGATATTCTTGCATATTTAATCGGAAAACGTCCGTCTCCTGACCTTGTTAAAAAACTCGGGCAAGAAAAAGAAGCTGTTTATCGCCAAATGTGTAGAGATGACGCCAAAAACACTCATCTTGCACCGTTTGCGGAGGAGTTTTTGAACTATTTAAAAGAAAATGATATTCCTCGAACTATTGCAACTATGTCTGACAAAAATAATGTAGATTTTTATATTGAAGAATTTAACCTGAAAAAGTGGTTTGATATTGATAAAATTGTTTATGATAACGGGAAAATTAAGGGAAAACCAGCACCTGATATTTATTTAAAGGCTGCGGCAAATCTTAATCTCGCGCCAGAGGACTGTGTGGTGGTTGAAGATGCTCTTTCCGGTATTGATGCCGCTTATAATGCAAAAATCGGAAAAATCGTAGCTATTGCTTCAATGGAACCTGTTTCTTTTTATAAGAATATTCCTGCTGTATCTGAAGTTATAACTGATTTTTCCGATTTTGACAAAATAATGTCAAAGCATCTGGTGAAAGTTTAACATTCGCTTAGGATTTCATAAGCTGCAGCTGCGTTTACTGCTCCTTTTTCGCCAAAGGCAACATTTCTCTTTGTAAATCTGTCTCTGATTTTTTCTGCTGCTTCTTTTGAATCTATTTCATAATCGGCAAGTTTTGTTTTCATTCCGATTGAATTGAAAAATTCTTCTATTTTTTCTATTGCAAGGTCTGCTGCTTTTAAATCAACAGGTTCCGTTATTCCGAAAACTTCTCTGCCTAATTTTGCAAGCTTTCTTGATTTAGAGACTTTTTGATTTTTAAGCAATCTTGGCAATACTATTGCAAGGCTCTGACCGTGGTCAATTCCGTAGAATGCGGTCAGTTCATGTCCTATCATATGAGTAGACCAATCCTGTACAGCTCCCAGTGCTATCCAGTAATTTAAACCGCAGGTTGCGCACCAGAATATGTTTGCGCGGGCGTCATAATCCGAAGGATTTGCCAGAACTTTTGGCGCTTCTTCAATAAGGGTTTTTAATATTGTGAGTGCCCATCCGTCCTGTAATGGAGTATTAACATCATAAGTGCAGTATTGTTCCATTACATGAACAAAGGTATCAACAATGCCGTTTACAGTCTGTCTTACAGGAAGGCTGAATGTAACTTCCGGATCAATAATTGAAAATTTTGGATATACAAGGTCACTGTGAAACGGTAATTTTTCATCAGTGGCAAGTCTGGATATAACCCCGCCGTTATTCATTTCAGAGCCGGTTGCAGGAAGTGTTATAACATCTCCTAGAGGAATTGCATCATTTACTTGTTCCTCTCTTATCATTATTGCATCATAAGCGTCATCACCATTGTATTTTGCAGCAAGTGATATAAACTTAGTCGCATCAAGTGTTGAACCTCCGCCTACTGCAAGCAGGAAATCCACGCCTTCTTGTTTGATTAATTCAACTGCTTTCATGCAAGTTTCATATTTAGGGTTAGGTTCAATACCTCCAAACTCAACCAGATTATACCCTTCCAGAGCCTTTTTTACCTGTTCGTAGACTCCGTTCTTTTTTATTGAACCGCCGCCGTAAATCATTAAGATTTTTTTGTTTCTGTCAATCAATTTATTTAGTTTAGCAATTGTCCCTTTTCCAAAAATAACATGTGTAGGACAACAATATTCAAAATTATTCATCTCAGCCCTCCAATCTTTTTCTTTATTATATCAAAAATATTTAATTCCTGCTGATTAAAATTTGAAACTTAGCAGATTTTGAATATAATAAAATTATGGTTACGACAAGAAACAAGGGCAGTTTAATAAATGAATTTCCTTCGGATTACACGGTTGTTGATATTGAAACAACCGGTTTGTCTCCTGCAAGCTGCGAAATTATAGAAATATCGGCGCTAAAAGTTAGAAATGATGAAATTGTAGATTCTTTTTCTTCTCTAGTAAAGCCTACAAAGAAGATTAATTCCTTTATTGTGAATTTAACCGGAATAACAAACGAAATGGTTGAGGATGCACCTAAAATTAATGCGGTTTTATCTAAATTCATTAAATTTGTTTCTGACGACTTTATATTAGGTCATAATGTTAATTTTGATATTAATTTTATATATGACGGAATGATGAAATATTTAAAAAAAGAATTTACTAATGATTATATTGATACGATGAGACTTTCGCGTCGTCATTGCGATTTAAAAAAGCACAATCTGAAATCTCTTGCAAAGCATTATAATATTTCATTGAAAGGTCATCATAGAGCCCTTACAGACTGTAAAATTACATATGATGTTTACAAAAGCATAAAACAGGATGTTAATCTAAAAGAACAACCCCCTGTTTTATAGCTATGTAAATTATTGCGGCACACTTTATTAATACCGGCTAAAATTCTTTTATTGAGCGGATGAAAATTTTTGTTTAATGTTTGTGGTGCCTGTAATTTGTCCGTTTATTTTTATGAAATTTTTTCTGCTGTTTTTGCTTTTTCTTTATTATATGTTTTTTATTCTGATGTTTTTTGTGAACTTTATGTTTGTTTTTATTCCAATGAAACCATTTGCGGTCAGAATCTTTCTTTTTAATTTTATGTTTTTTGGAAGGATGTTGTTTCCTTTTTATTGATTTTGTATCTTTATCTCTGTGCCAAAAGTTAAACCATCTATGCTGCGCCGGTCTGTCACTATGGTTTGAGTGTGGAGCAGCAACACATGCTGCAGTAACCCAATTCCCAAGCAGCATCATGCCTGCTATCAACAACGATAAAATCTTTTTCTTCATAAAATTCCCCTTCTTTTTCCTAAATATCCTACCTTTTATATAAGTATAACGAAAAAATATAAAAAATGTTCATTTTATCATAACTATAAACAAAATGTTACGAATAAGATTTTAATCGTTTAAGTTAAGAAAAGCAGTAAAAAATAGCCTTAGAAATAACGACCTTAGAACCCCAGAAAACCCAATAGACACAACAAAAAAAGACGTTTTTGAAACGTCTTTTGTAAATGGGGCAAGCAATGTTATCTGGTTACAACCTTTAACAGAAATAATTATCAAAGAGCTTGAAAAATTCCAAATAGATGAAATGCTCTGCTATTCATAACATATAATACTACAATTAAATATTATGTATATGCTCTGATTTCATCTGTTCACTTACTCGTGAATATGGTAATAGTTTCAGGTATGTTTCATTGATTAAATCTTGAGATATTGTACTATTAGGAGTTTCAGCAGCTAATCTTCTCTTTAAATCCATTTCAAGCTGGCTATAATATGTTACTAGTATGTTATTACCCTTAACTGTTACCTTCTTTAATGTGCATTTATCGGAAAATGCAATTATTGAATATATAGGTATTCTGTCATCAATTAATCTTTTTATGCTTCTAAGATGAGTAGCGTTTTGCATAATCGGATTATAAAAATGTTCCTTATGACTTTCTCCATAACCGACAGGCAAGGTTTGAGTCCACATCTTTTGACGCTCATGTCCGAATATCCAACCACTATAATTTTTACTTTCAATAACACACAAGCATTTAGGATGAAACATTATAATATCAACTTCCGTTGTCTTTCCATTTTCACGAGGTAGGTATAGATTAAATAGGAACTTACACCCCATTGACTCAAAAGGCTGTAAATATCGAGATAAACTATACTCTCCATACTTACCATTATCCCAAAATACAGACCCATAAGAGTTTTGCGTAGTTCTATAATAATTACTGTTCTTATACTCATTATAGCGTAGTACAAACCGAATTACAGGGATTATTATAATAAAGAATATTATTAAACTAAAGATAATTGTATCTTCCATAACATTTATAAATATTACTTTACATCTTTCTTTCGCCAAGGATTATTGTTAGGATTTACAAATTTTTTACCCGTGAAGTATGTTGCTGGACAGCTATTACCTTCCCATTGCCATTTTATAACAATGTTATTTTTATCAACCTCTAATATTCTATTACAGTTTGACTCACAGCCATAAACTACATACTGATTACCTGAAACATTATAAGAACTGTTTATCCAATAATATAGCTTTTTCCCAGCGATTGTTTTTTCTTGTGTAGGATAGCCCCAGTGGTCAATAACAGTTTCTAAATTTTCTCCAATCCAACTATCCATAATTCTTTTCATAGTATCATTTGTGCCGATAGCAAATGATACTGTTGGAAAAAATGTTGTTATAAGTATAACTATTAGAATTTTTTTCATACTTACCTCTTATATTCAATTATAACATGAAATCCTTTTATTTAGCATTCATTGTAACCATTACAATTTGTCAGAAAACTTGTTTGTTGTATTAACAACAAACTAACAGAAAAAACAAATAAAAAAACTCAAAAAAGTTAAAGTAAAAAATGGGGCGGATAGTGGGACTCGAACCCACGCATATCGGAACCACAATCCGAGGTCTTAACCACTTGACGATATCCGCCATACGTTACTTTCTTATATTAACACGTAAATATTTTTTGTCCAGAACTTTTTATTCATAAACAAACCTTTCATTGCATAATAAAAAGGAATACAATAAATGTATTCCTTTTTATTTTTTATATATCTGATTAATTTAGCTAATTCTCTGGAACATATATCCGATACCGCGGGCTGTAAGAATTAATTCCGGATTTGCAGGATCAGTTTCGAGTTTTGAACGTAATCTTGAAATATGTACGTCAACAACTCTTGTATCTATACGATGATCCGGCGGATAAGCCCATACATGCTGCAGAATTTCGTTTCTTGAAAAAGCCTGACCTGAATTATTTACCAATAATTCCAACAGGCTAAATTCCATACCAGTCAAACGGATACGTTCATTTTTTCTGAATACCTGACGGCGTGCTGTATCAATTTTGATATTTCCTGTTGTTATGACATTTTTAGTTACTTTCCCTGTAGGGGTAACAGTTTCTCTGTTATTAGTACGTCTTAAAACTGCTTTTACACGAGCTTCAAGTTCTTTTGGCGAAAACGGTTTAATTACGTAATCATCAGCCCCGAGTTCAAGCCCTGTGATTCTTTCGGAAACATCACCGAGAGCTGTTAATATAATAATCGGAACATCCGCAGTCCTTCTGATTTCTCTTGTAACCCCGTATCCGTCTAATTTTGGCATCATAACATCCAAAACAACCAAATCAGGATTGTATTTATTAAATGCGTTAACGGCTTCTTCTCCGTCAGCAGCTGTTACAACATCATACCCTGCCATTTTAAGACGGGTTTCCAAAATCCTTCTGATACTTGCTTCATCATCAGCAAGCAAAATTCTTTGACGGTCTTCTGTATCATTAGGCATTTCAACGTTTTCTGTCATAGTCTTTTCCTTACTTAGTAATAATCTAACACCTTAATTAATATTACAAAATATTGATTTCTGTTAATATTTATAACGTTATATTAACCTAATTTTACAAAAATTGCAAGCACTTTTTATAACTTTTCTGAAATAATCTTTTTGAATTTTTCCAGATCTTCTTTAGTATCAATTCCGACCGGAACGAAATCCACGACTGAAGTTTTAATTCTCATACCGTTTTCAAGCGCGCGGAGTTGTTCAAGGCTTTCTGTGCGTTCCAGCAGAGTTTGCGGCAGTGATGTCATTTTTATTAAGGCTTCTCTTTTGTAACCGTAAATGCCGAGATGTCCGTAGAAGGTTGCGATTCCTGTATTTCTTTCATAAGGAATTTTTGAGCGGGAGAAGTAGAGCGCATAGCCGTTGTTGTCTATTACGCATTTTACAAGATTAGGGTTGTTTATCTCAGCTTCATCGTTTAAAATTCTAATCAAAGTAGAAATATCAGCATTTTCGTCTTCTTGAACATTTCTTGCAACATCGTCAATGCTTTCCGGCTTAATAAGAGGTTCATCGCCTTGAAGGTTAACGATATAAGAGATTTCAGGGTGACGTTCAACAACTTCTCTAATTCTGTCTGAGCCGCATTTATGGTTAGTGGATGTCATTTCAACTTCTCCGTCAAAGGCTTTTACTGTGTTGAAAATTCTCTCATCATCAGTTGCAACAATAACTATATCTGCAAGTTTTGCCTGTTTTGCTTTTTCGTAAACCCATTGGATAATCGGTTTTCCGTTAACTTCAATAAGCGGTTTTCCTTCCAGTCTGGAAGATCCGTAGCGTGCCGGTATAATTATTGCTGTTTTTCCCATTTTTTCTCCTTTATATGATGAAAGCCGACAAACATGCGGCTTTTTTGAATTATTTTTTGACAACGAGTGCAACCCACTGGTTCTGGTGCATTTCTTCAATAAGTTCCAAATTATGTTGTTTTATGGCGTCAAGGACTACGGGCTTTTTCTCGTCAAGAATGCCTGAAAGTACCATATAGGCGTCGTCTTTCATTATTGCCTTTAAATCTCCCATAATTTCCGCCAAAACGTTATGGAGAATGTTTGCAAGCACAAAATCAAATTGTCTATCTATTTTGTCTGCAGTGTTGAGTTCAAATTCGCAATCGGCACTGTTTTTAATTGCGTTTTCTTTAGCAACATCTATTACTGTGTCGTCATTGTCGCATCCGTAGGCGTATTTGGCACCGAATTTTTTTGCACAAATTGCAAGAATTCCTGAACCCATACCGATATCTGCAACATCTGCATGCTCAGGCATATATTTTTCTATTGCTTTCATACAAAGCTGGGTTGTAGCATGGGTTCCTGTTCCAAATGCACAGCCAGGCTCAAGCTTTATAATCACTTCATCCGAACGCGGTGGCGTGTATTCAATCCAGTCAGGAACAACCGTAATCCTGTCAGATACGTGTGTTACATCCCATTTCTCTTTCCATTTTTTAGACCAATCTTCGTTTTCTTTTTCAGAATATACAAACTCCCAGCTGCCGAGTTCTTCGTCTGAAAATCCTCGGGATTTTAGGAGTTTCCGCTGTTCTGAGAGAACCTTTTTAACATGAGATTCAGAAACGGCTGCAGAATTACAATCCTGCGGATTTAAAAATACCCGCAAAGTGCCTTCGGTTGTGGATATCATCTCTAAATCTTTGTAGGTTTCTTCAGCAAGAACTACTCCTTCACATGGCAAATTTTCAAAACAAATGTCTGAAATAATATCTTCCATATCGGGATTAATTTTTATTTGCAATTCATAATATGATGACATGAATTACTCCAAGAATGCACCCATTTTGCGGAACTTGTCGTAACGTTTGCTTTTTAGTTCCTCAGGTGAATATTTAGAAAGTTCATCAAGACTTTCCAGAATGGTTTTCTTCATTTCAGCGCAGACAAAATCGTAATCTTTATGCGCGCCACCCACCGGTTCTTTTATTGCGCCGTCGATAATATCAAATTTCATCAAGTCTGGAGCTGTGATTTTTAATGCTTCTGCAGCGTCGCCTGCACGGGAAGCGTCACGCCAGAGAATTGAGGCGCATCCTTCCGGTGAGATTACCGTATAATAAGCGTGTTCAAGTAAGAAAACTTTATCTGCAACAGCAAGCCCCAATGCGCCGCCGGAGCAGCCTTCACCTGTAATAATCGCAATAACCGGAACATTAAGCTTTGCCATATCGCGGAGGTTAACAGCAATTGCACCGCCCTGACCGGTTTCTTCCGCGCTTATCCCTGGATATGCCCCAGGGGTATCAATAAGCGTAATTATCGGAATATTGAATTTGCTGGCATGTTTAAATAGTCTGAGGGCTTTTCTGTACCCTTGCGGCTGCGGCATACCAAAGTTATATTCAAGGTTTTCTTTTGTTGATTTCCCTTTCATAGTTCCGATAATCATGACAGGTTTACCGTCAATTTTAGCTAAGCCGCCGATGATGGCTCTATCGTCCATGCCGGTTCTGTCGCCGTGAAGTTCAATGAAATCAGTGCAAATATGGCTTACATAATCCAGAAAGTTCGGTCTTTCGGGATGTCTTGCAATCTGCAACTTCTGAGCAGGTTTGAGATTTGCGTACAATTCTTTTTTGTAATCGTCAGCCTGCTGTTCAAATGTTTCAATTTCTTTATTTAAATCCATGCCGGACTCCGCACTTATTTTTTTTAATTCTTCAATTTTTTCCTGTATTTCCATAATAGGTTTTTCAAAATCCAATACTGTAGTCATATTGTATCCTTTTAAATAATCTCTTTTACTTACACTCCGTGCATTGATAACAGATTTGCCAGAGTTTTTCTTAAATCTTTACGTTTTGAAACCACGTCAACCTGACCGTATTTCAGAAGGTATTCAGCGGTTTGGAAGTCAGACGGGAGTTTTTGTCTGATTGTTTGTTCAATAACTCTTCTGCCTGCAAACCCTACTCTTGCACCTTGTTCCGCAACAATGATGTCGCCGAGCATCCCGAAGCTTGCTGTTACTCCGCCGAATGTCGGTTCTGTTATGAGGTTTATATAAAGCAAACCTTCATCGTCAAGTCTTGAACATGCGCAGGATGTTTTTGCCATCTGCATTAAACTCAATGCGCTTTCCTGCATTCTTGCTCCGCCTGATGATGTGATGGCAAGAACAGGAAGCCGTTGTTCAATAGCCTTTTCAATAATCCTTGTAACTTTTTCCCCGACAACGCTTCCCATAGAACCGCCCATAAAATCAAAATCCATTACCGCAGTTGCAACTTTGTGTCCTTCAATCTGTCCGATACCTGTAACAACAGCATCATTAAGGTTTGTCTTTTCCTGGGCTTTTGCAAGTCTGTTTTTGTAAGATTCAGTATCCACAAAGTTCAATGGGTCTGTCGGTTTAATTTCCGTGAAAAGTTCTTCAAACGAATTTTCGTCAAATAACTGTTTAATTCTTTTTCTTGCGTTTATTCTGAAATGGTAGTCACAGACAGGACAAACCATATCATTGTTTTCTAAATCTTCTTTTAAAAGCTGCGCATCACAGTGAACACATTTAGTCCATAAATCGGGATTTTGTTCAACCTCTGCACGCGCTTCCAATTCACGTCTTTTAATTTGAGCTTCTTTACGTTTTTCAAACCAATCTTGAATAGTCATAATTATAATATCCCTAATAAATAATCTCTTATTACCACATTATTATACACGAAAAAAAGAGTTGCGCAAATCTTTACAATTTTAATATCTGATTTTCGATGCTCTGTCCATTTCTCGTTTCTGGTCTTTTTTTGCTATGTCGTCGCGTTTGTCATGGAGTTTTTTACCTTTCGCAAGCCCGATTTGAACCTTGGCAAAGCCTTTTATAATGTAAACTTCCAGTGGAACGATTGTGTAGCCGTCTTTTTTTACTTTAGAATGCATTTTAAGGATTTCTTTTTTTGTTAAAAGCAGTTTTCGTGTGCGTTCGGCTTTATGGTTGAAACGGTTTCCCTGTTCATAAGGCGAAATGTGGCAGTTGTATAAAAATACTTCATTATCTTCAATTTTACAGAAACTGTCTTTCAGGTTTATTGCATTTTTTCGGATTGATTTTATTTCAGTTCCGGTTAGAACAATTCCTGCCTCATATTTTTCAAAAATATTGAAGTCGTGAAATGCTTTTCTGTTTGTTGTAATTATCTGTCGTTCCATAATTTGATTATAACACAAATAGATTAAGGAAATAGACTAATGCGCAATAGGCACTGGGCTATTTTCTTATTAAGCCTATTTCTTTTCTTTTGTTGCGAAGCAAAAGAAAAGAAATAGGCGAAAGAAAAGAAAACTCACGACCAAAAGACACGAGTCAGCAGAAACCAAGGTTTCCGCACCTTCCTTAGACCGACCATAGGTCGGTCTAAGGAAATCCCCCCTACCCCCCTTTACAAAGGGGGTAAAGTCAAAGCCTTCCTTGTAAGGGAGGTGGCGCGCTAGCGTCGGAGGGTTTAATGCGAGCGTGCGGCGTAGCCGCGATAGCGAGCACTAGAGGTTGAAGGCTCTGCCTTCAACTACTTCCATTTGATTTTGCGGCGCGAAGCGACGCTGTAAACGATTGCGTTTTTCTCTTTCTTTGGTTCATTTCTTTCTCTTTTAATCGCAATAAAAGAGAAAGAAATGAACATAAAAATAAAATTTATAAAGGAAATAGACTAGTGCCTCTTTCGCACTAGGCTGTTTCCTTATTATTTCCGGCAGTTTTGCAGAATTTCTTTTAGTTTCTCCGCTACAATTTTAATTTTTTCAGGAAAATTGTATACTTTTTTTTCTCTTGCGTAGATTTTTTCACAAATTAAATCAGGATGTCTGTCCTGGATTTCGTCAAGATATTTATAGCCGTCATCAAATGCGTTATATTCCTCGAGCATGCGATATCGACTGTTTTGCAGAAAGTCGATTTTTTCTTCATCATTAAATTGCTTGAGAAAATCATTTAATTTTTGTTTTAATTCTTCTTCTTTAAATTCTTTTTTTGTATAAAGATTTTCATTATAGAAATTCTCGGTTTTTTCAAGCAGTCCTTTTTCATACATTTTTACAGTTCTTGCCGAGTGCTTTGGATTTGTAAGTTGGAGAAAATAGTGGCTTGTTTCATGGAGTGAAAAGTCTGTCTCAAGTAATCTGATACCTTCTGTATATGGACTTTTTTGAAGATAGATCATATATTTGTCAATGCCGTTTCCTGCGTCATTAAGTCCGAAGCAGGTAAGGCCTCCTTGTTTATTGTAATTTAGCACTTTAACATTAATTTTTTCCGGAGTACATTCTTTCAGAGTTTTTTCAAAAACATCTAACGGAACTTCTTTTGTTATGAATTTATCACTTAATTTATTAAAAAAGTTTTCATTAAGCCTTTTGGCAAAGGCTATACGCTCCTTATAACTGCCTTTACATAGTTTTAGTGGAAATTTTACTGTCGGTAAGACTTTTATCATACTGTCATAAAACCTGTGAAGTCAAAAAATTGCCTTGCAGTCTTTTTCACGCTATTCATACAAAAAGCATTTTACGGAATGTGTATCGGAAACCCTTATATCCTTCGGTTTTAAATGCGGGCACATGTCAAAGCAGGCTGGGCATCTGGTGTGGAATTTGCAGCCTTTCGGAAGGTCTGCCGGGGAAGGAAGTTCTCCTGTCAGAATAATTCTTTCGCTTTCTTGCCCGGTAATTTGTGGAACGGCACTTAAAAGAGCCTTAGTATAAGGATGTTTCGGTGAACTAAATATTTCATCAGTTGTTCCTATTTCGACAATTTCTCCCAGATACATAATGGCAACCCTGTCCGCAAGATACTTAATCACGCTCATATCGTGGGTTATAAGCATAAATGTAAGGTTATAATCGTTTTTTAATTCTTTTAAAAGATTGATAATCTGTGCTTGAATACTGACATCCAGAGCGCTCACAGGTTCATCTGCAAGAATGAATTCCGGATTTAAAACAAGCGCCCTTGCTATAGCAATTCTCTGACGTTGACCGCCCGAAAATTCGTGCGGATATAATTTAAGGCAATCTTCATTGAGTCCGACTTTTTTTATTTTTTCTTTTATAATTTCTTCAATTTCTTTATCTGTAAAGTCAGTATTAATTTTAAGCGGTTCTTTTAAGGTATCACCTATCTTCATTTTAGGGTTTAAGCTTGAATACGGGTTTTGAAAAACCATCTGGGCAGTTTTACGAAAAATTTTTAAGGCTTTCTTATCCATAGATAAGACATTTTCTCCGTTAAAATCTATTTCTCCGGATTTTGAATCTTCAAGCCTTATTATTGCTCTTGCAAGTGTGGATTTCCCGCAGCCTGATTCTCCTGCAACCGCAAGAATTTCTCCTTTTTTAATATCAAGACTAACCCCGTTCACGGCATGGATAATCTCTGTGCCGCCGATTATCCCTTTATTGGATTTGTATTCAACGTACAAATCTTTTATTTCAAGTAAATTTCCACTCATAAATGAAGTTTATCTCATTTTTAATTATCAGACAATAGCTAAAGGGAGAATTTATGTAAAGTGAGGAGTAAAAGAGTGAACTTTTTTCTTCTCTTCACCATCAAGTTGTGCAGGGAAGTGACGTCATTGCGAGGCTTTAGCCGAAGCAATCCGGCCTTTTTTAAGTGAATAGTGAGTAGTGAATGGTTAGTTTTCCGATATACACGATCCCATGCTTCGCACTGTGTTAAATTTCCCTTCTCCCTTCTATTGCTCGGGCGATTGTAATTTCATCCGCATACTCTAAATCAGCACCTACCGGAAGTCCGAAGGCAATTCGTGAAATTTTTATTCCGAATGGTTTTATCAGTTTGCTTAAATAAAGGCTTGTGGCTTCTCCCTCCACAGAAGGGCTGAGGGCAAGGATTACCTCTTTAACATTTTCATCTGTCAAACGAGTTAAAAGTTCTTTTATCCTTATGTCATCCGCACCAATTCCGTCCATAGGAGATATTAAGCCCTGCAAAACATGATAGAGTCCCTTGTATTCATTGGTTTTTTCAATAGCAATCAAATCTTTTGTTTCCGCCACAACACAAATCGTTGAGCGGTCACGTTTCGTCGACTGACAGATTTCGCACGGACTTGTTGAAGAAAGGTTAAAACAAATTTCGCATGTATGCGTGTTTTCCTTTGCTTCAACAATACTCTCGGCAAATTTTCTGACTTCCGATATTGGCATTCTGAGTAAATAAAACGCCATACGCTGCGCGGATTTTGGTCCCACAGACGGAAATTTTTGGAAGTGCTCTATTAAGGTCGCTATTGATTTCGGGTATATCATTAGAAGCCGAGACCCGGAATGTTTAACCCGCCTGTTGCCTGTTTCATTTTAGCTTCCATTTCTTTTGTGGCTTTTGCGCTTGCCTGATTAATTGCAACAGTAATTACATCTTCCAATTCTTCTGCTGTTTCGCTGCTGATTGAAAGTGCAGAAGCATCCAATTTAATTGATTTAAATTTTCCCTGACCGTCGCAGATAACTTTTACGGCTCCGCCTGCAGCTTCTCCTGTTAATTCCATTTTTGCAAGTTCTTCCTGAGAAGCTTTAAGTTTAGCCTGCACATTTTGCGCTTGTTTCATAATCTGCATAATATTCATGTTTACATATCCTCCTTAGTCTGTATAGTCCGTATTAGGCTTTTTTCGTTATTGACGGCGCAAGATACCTTTATTTATTGCAGCGCCCTCTTTTTTATTATACAATAAAAATATGCAGAGTAAAACTTATGTTTCACAATCGTTAAAGAACGGGCGTTTAATGAGGTGGACTTATATGCCTCTGAAGGTTTATGTCGCGCCGATGAAGTTTTACTCAAAGCAAGGAGAAGATTACAAATACCGTCAGATGGTACGCAGAGCCTGCGAAGAATGGCAAACAGCAACTAAAGGAAGAGTTTCTTTTGATTTTGTAAAAACGCTTCTTGAGTCTAATGTTAACGTGGATTGGAAACGCGTTGAAAGAAAAGCGCTCGGACATTGTTATTTCTCTTTTGACGGTGCAAACCGCCTCTATGGAGCGGAAGTTGCTATTGGGTTAACTGACGGGTATATCCATGGTGATTACGGGGACGAAAATGAAGTTTACCATACAATCCTTCATGAAATAGGCCATGCAATTGGGCTCGGGCATAGTCCTTATAAAACTGATATTATGTATACTCCGCATCAAAAAGGTGTACATAGAGTTTCTGAAGGGGATGTTTTAACTGTAAATTGGCTTTACAGGCTTCCGCAGGGAGCAACAGTTGCGGATGTGGCATCTCAATATTCCATGGGCGGCTCTGATATTGATGAAATTATTTTTAAGGTTATGAACCGCAACGCGCCGAGTGAATTTGAAAAGGTTAAAAGTGAAATTAAAATTCCAAAAAGAGATTTGCTGGATGAGCAGGAGAATATTGCGCTTTTGAGAAAATATCACATGTCGCTTCAAAATGTGAAACTCTCTGAGGATATGAAGCAGTTCTTCCTCAAAAATAAAAGGGACACCAAGAAATGAAGGTCGTTATTCTGGGTAAAGGTTCAATGCTCTCTAACCTAATAAGAGGGGTTATGCTTGCTAATTGCGAAATCGCAGGTGTATTCAGGTATGAAAGATTAAAATTCCATCCGTTTTTCTTAAAATTGTATGATTTTTTTAAAAGTTCTCCAGAATATACACTTATAAAAAAACACGGATTTAAAGATTTACCTTTTACTTCTGCAAATTCTGAGGAGTTTAAAAAGTTTTTAATTAAAGAAAATGTAGATTTGGTTATTGTCGGTACCTGGTGCGAAAAATTAAAAAAAGAAATAATTGATGTTCCGGTGATTGGGACAGTTAATGTTCATCCTTCTCTTTTGCCAAAGTATAGAGGGCCTAATCCTTATCTGCAAACAATCTGGCATGGCGAGAAAAAGTCAGGTTTGACTTTTCATTTAATGACTGAAAAATTCGACAGAGGTCCTATTCTTGCTCAGGCGGAAGTGGAAATTCTTGACGGCGAGACAGGTAAAGAGTTGAGAAATAAAACGGTTTTTCAGGCACGGCTTCTTTGCTCTGAACTTATTGCAAAACTTGGAGAAGGCCTTGTTATTCCGGTTCCGCAGGATGAAGAAAAAGCAAGCTATTTTAAAAATGTTGCGCCTGCGGATATGACGCTTGATTTTTCTAAAGAGTCATCTATTGAACTTTTAAGACATATAAGGGCGTTTTATCCGTGGCTCCGGACTTATTTTCAATATGGAAATTGTTTTTTTGTTGTAAATCCTTATAATGCAGAAATAGTTGATGGAGAGGGACAGGCCGGACAAATTATTGCAAAAGATAAAAATTCTCTAACAGTTGCAACTTTAGACGGAAAAGCTTTGAAAATGGATAATCTAAAGCTTTATAAGTTCCCAATGTTAACAAATTTTGTTATAGACCGAATAGGTATTTAAGAAGTTTTTGGGTATATTTGCACTGATGTTTGTTTTCCCAGCTCAAATCAGAACAGTATAAATAATCGAGATTGTCGTTATAAACAACCCATGCCGCGCAGGCAAATCCGGAATCTTTCAGGCAGTGTTCTATAAAAAACTGGGTTCCAAACCTTGCAGGTGCACCTGATGGGATTAAAGTATTTTGAAAAATGTAGAAGTAAAAGAAATCCACGCCAACCTGATTGGGTGGTTTGGCTCCGTTTATATCAACATATATTTGTCCGAAATCGCTGAAACCGCCTGCGGATGAAGTGTTGAACATTACGAGTGTTCCATCTGCAAGAATGACTGCCGAACGGTCGGAAAGTATATTCCAGTTAACATAGTTTGTACCGTCTATATTTTTGTATGTCCGGTTTGGAAAGCAGCCTGTACCGTTTTCACAAACTTTTATTGTATTAAGATGTTTCCCTATGTTGTGAAGCAGGATTTTTTCCCCGCCATAACCCGGATCCATAGAAATTCCCCAATCCTCTACCGGACCGTTTTCTGCCACGGCATGCAAAAGAGCCTGCTGTAATGCCGAGTATGTTTTTTTCAATTGAGCAGTTGTGCTTTTATCTTTAATTTGAGGGATGACGACCTGCATGGTCATCGTTGCAACCATTCCGATAATTCCTATGGTTATAAGTGTTTCTGCAAGTGAAAAGCCCTTTTTTTCAGAAGCGGAAGTCTCTTTCGCCATGTTCAATTTTTCCTAAATCGTCTATAACAACCTTTTTAATTTCTTCATTATCTAATGTTTCTAATTCTTTGGCAATTAATTTGTCTCCGGCATTTTTTGTTTCTTCCGAAGCATAATCCTCAAGGTATTCTTTTAGCGTCAGTATTGCATTTGGGTGGCAGAAGTTCTTAATCTGCTGTTGTTTACAAATCTCCATAAATCTGTCGCCGGTTCTGCCTTTTCTGTAGCATGCAGTACAAAAACTAGGTAAATATCCTAATTTCATAAGCCATTGAATGACTTCATCAAGAGGGCGTCTGTCTGAAATATCAAACTGTGCGGAATTTTCGTCTTCCGGCATAGGGTTAAAGTATCCTCCGACACTTGTTTTAGAACCTCCGCTCATCTGCGAAATTCCTAAATGAAGAAGTCTTTCTCTGCATGCTTCAGATTCTCTGGTAGAAATAATCATGCCTGTATATGGTGTAGCAATTCTAATACAAGCAACTATTTTTGCAAAAATATCATCATCAATTCCGTTATCAAATGCGGAAGGATCGATATCGTCAGCCTTTTTAATGCGCGGCACACTGATAGCATGCGGACCTACTCCGTAGGTCGCTTCCAGGTGTTCAGCATGCATTAAAAGTGCTGTAAATTCATATTTGTAGGATTCAAGCCCGAAAAGAACCCCCAGACTTACATCATCAATTCCGCCCTGCATTGCTCTGTCCATGGCTTCCGTATGGTAGGCATAGTTGTGTTTCGGGCCGGTCGGATGAAGTTTTTCATAGGATTCTTTATTGTAGGTTTCCTGAAACAAAACATACGTTCCAATACCGGCTTCGTGCAGTTTTCTGTAATTTTCAACGCTTGTTGCCGCGATATTTACATTTACACGACGGATTGAACCGTTTTTGTGTTTTACGCTGTATATTGTTTTGATAGATTCTAAGATATATTCAATAGGATTATTAACAGGGTCTTCGCCTGCTTCAATCGCAAGTCTTTTGTGTCCCATATCCTGAAGAGCTATGACTTCGTTTCTTATTTCTTCCTGGGAGAGTTTTCTGCGCGGAATTGTTGAATTCTGTTTATGATAAGGACAGTACACACAGCCGTTTACGCAGTAATTTGAAAGATACAGCGGTGCAAAAAGAACAATTCTGTTACCGTAATAATCCTGTTTAATTTCATTTGCAAGCTTAAATATTTCTTCGTTTTTTTCCGGTATATCACAGTCAAGAAGCACTGCGGCTTCTCTATGTGAAAGCCCGTGTCTTTTTTTTGCTTTTTCTAAAATTGAGTCAATTAGAGCAGTATTGCTTTTGTTTTTTTCTGCATAATTTAAAGTATCAATAACTTCTTCATGTGAAATAAATTCTTCAGCTTTTGTAGATTTCGGATTATACATAATTTTCATCTCCCTGTTCCGCGGATAAAATGTTATAGAATATGTTTTTGAAACGATAGCGGTAACAGCGCGGAAGCATGTTCTCAAAAATATATCCTGCTACATTATATATTTTATGTTAAGTCCCTGAAAACTAAAAGTAAAGCACACACGTTTTTGTAAGTTTTGGCAGGTCTATATCACGAGTTATTGCCAGTTTTATCCCGACAAAAGCCAGATTTGGAAGAGTTTTCAGGTTTGGCATTCTTAGAAAGTTTGCAAGCCCGCCTATATACTCAAGGTTATTGAGCGATTTTATTTTGGAGTACATAAAGTTGGCATCTTTTCCAATTTTCCTCAGGTCATTCAAAATTGTAGCATTAGAATGTATAAAATCTGCACAACCTTCGATTTCTGAAATATTTTTAAGAAGTAAATTTTCGTCAATGCCTATATCTTTATATGTGAAACAATCATCAGGCTGGACATAATGTGATATTGAATAAGTGCCGTCACAGGTCTTTTTAATACTTATGCCAAAAGTATTAAATATTTGTTCTTGATTGTTCTCTGCGATTGCTATAGCAAGTTCTTCCTTCAGATTTTTAACTTTTTCCCCAGTGAGCTTTGCTTTTTTTAGAAGCATTAAGTTGTTTCTGTCTGCTGTCAGACCTTGCGATTGTAAGAATTCTTCAATTATATCCGCATATTTGAAAGATATGAAGCTGTTGTTTGAGCCGCACTGGAGGTTTTTAAGTTGATTACCCTCAGCATTTATGATAATTTTTGGCTTGCCTTTGTCGTAGTATATATAGCAGTCATCTGTTTCAAGATAAACTCCGGCATGTGTAGCTTTTGTACACCATCGACGGCTTGATAAAATTTTTAGTTTTTCAAGATTAGTTTTGAAGTTTTCAGAATCACTTTTTTTAGATGGAATTTTAACCCATGTTGTATCAAGTTCTCCGGCTTGACAGTTGCCGCTTATAACATAGTGTCTCAGTGTACTTTGGTATACCTTTCTAAATGAACTATGGAAGTTTTCAAAATTTTTTTCTTTCATGTATCCAAGCGTATGGCGCAGAGTCCTTAAATTAAAGATTGGCGGTTGTTCGTGGTTTTCTTTGGTAAGAGGTGTTGTAAGACTTTCAAATATCTTAAGCGCAAGGACCGGATTCTTTTCTAAATAAAATTTTTTTAGATTTTCTTTCCAGACATCAAGACGGTAAATTCTGTCAATATTATCCCGATCAAAGTTTGAATAATATTGGTTTAAGTCAGTAATTTCAAAGAATTTATCGCTGGCTTTTCTATTCTTTTCGTATTCATCAGATAGAGTAAATGTATCAGATTTTGCTGCACAAAAATTTACTCTAGCAGGTTGGGTTTGTCTATATTGCAGTCTCTGTCCTATTATAAAATTTATCGGGGTAATAATCATGGCGTTTTAAATAAAATCCCTAAATAAAAATTTTTGCTATATTACTTTTCCTCCGCCGATAAGGTGCCCGTCGTTAATATCATAAAAAACTCCTGCCTGACCTGAGGTGACAGAACTTACAGGTTCATAAAATTCAATTTCGGCCTCGGTCTCATAAAGTTTAACTCGTGCTTTTTGCGACTTCATATTATATCTGATTTTAACCATCGCATCAAATTCAGTTGTCTGTTGAGGATAAGATAATTTTAAATTGTCTACTTTTAGAGATTTTTTTAAATTATCTTCGTTTTTGCCGAGGTATACTATATTTTGAGAGGCGTCAATTTTTATAACATATAGCGGATAAGGTGCAGCAATACCTATACCTTTGCGTTGACCTATGGTGTACTGATAGCTTCCGTTATGCTCTCCGAGTTTTTTGCCTGTATTGATGTCTATAAAATCGCCTTTTTTTGTTCCGAATTTATCAATAAGATATTTTTTTGTTGTGAGAGGCTTTTGAATAAAGCATATATCCTGGCTTTCTTTTGAGGATTTAGCCGGAAGATCATACTCATAAGCCATCTTACGGACTTCCTCCTTTGTGTAGGCAGAAAGTGGAAAAAGAGTTTTTGAAAGTTCTTTTTGCCCGAGCCTGTATAAGAAATAAAGCTGATCTTTCTGTTCATCTTTTGCAGGATAAAGCTTGTAATATCCGTCTGTAAATTTTATCTCTGCATAGTGACCGGTTGCATAAATATCGGCATGACATGTATTTATAGCATAGTCAAAAATCTCGCCCCACTTAAAAAACTCATTGCAGACGATGCAGGGATTTGGGGTTTCACCTTTTGCATAAGAATTTTCAAAGTAATTTATTACTTTCTCTTGAAAATTTTTGCTCATATCAAGTATATGATGTTTTATCCCGAGTTTGTCCGCGACTCTTTTAGCATTCTCACAGACAGCATCAGAAGCAGGTGAGTTTGTCATTCTCCCTGTAATTCCTTCTACATCATATCCTTGTTTCTGTAATATCAGGGCGGTAACGGAACTGTCAACCCCGCCGCTCAGTGCGACAACCGCCTTCTTTTTCTTCTTTTCCATATCTATAAAGTAACATAAAAATTTAATTAAGGTTGCTTTATGAAAAAGAGGAATAATAACAATCATTCCTCTTACCGTTTATTTCTTTAGCTCATCGCCTATATTGTGCGGCGTATAGTATAGTTTATCTGTTGTTAATGTTTTGTTTAATTGGGTTGTAGATATTGATAATTTCCCGTTACTTGTTATATTGAAGCGGTAGACGTCGGCTCCGAACTGATTAGGCCCTTTTAATGGGCCATTGGCATCAAAGTAAATGTTAGCGCAATAATCTACTGTTGTTGTAATGGTATCAGGGATGCCGTCCTTGTCTTCATCCACAAAGTATCCGTTTTCATCTCTTTTATTATATGTTTGTTCTCTAATGCACTGGTTATACTGAGTAAGATTGTATGAAGCGCCGTTTGATGCTATAAAAAACGGTGGCATAAATCCGTCTCCATTCTGTATAACACCATAACCATTATTGACTGGAGTATTACCTTTTATTTCGTAATACTTGCAAATTTTTTCTTTCGAACCGGCTTCACAATATTTTGCACCTTTAAATTGCTCAAACAGTTTTTTGGTTAAATCTTCTTTAGTGCTATTTAAGTCAGAAATACAACTTATATCGGAACAGTCATGTTTTGCCGCATACATTTTCAATGCATTCTGAAGTTCTGAATAAGTCTTTTTTACCTGAACTACAAGAACCTTTTCCTGATATTTGGCAACAAGTGTTGGCAGTGTCATTGCTGCAATTATACCGATAATTCCCAGCGTAATTAGAACCTCAGCTAATGTAAAACCGTTTACTTTATTCCTAAATATAAAAGCGTTCCCAATGGAAAACGACTTGAAAAAAGCCGTGCGCTCATTAAATAGCCGTGAAAATAATTTCTTAAAAATTCGTTCTTGAGTAGCGTTCTGACTAAGGAAGCCCCCCCCCCCTTGTTTGTAATTCAATTATATCAAGGGTTTTCATGCGTTATCTCCTTTCTTTTTATTTATCTTTAATCTTTATAACATTTTTCTACATCTAGTGCAACTTTGTATCTAATCAATTGTCGCTACTTAAAATTTTTGCGATAACGGCTAATCTAGTATCATCGCTTTTCAAACGCCACTCAAAAATTTCGTTCACATGGCTTACCTCGAAATTTTTTTGACGAGCATAAACTAAATTTTCTCTGACAGGTTTATATTAAGTTTTATGTCTTTTTGCTTCACATAATTTTAAGTTTGAAGTATTATGTAAGTAGTAAATACAAAAGGGGAGATTCTCTAAAATGACACAAAACAATGACAAAGTAATCGGTATTCCGCGGGCAATGTCTTTTTATCATAATTATCCGTTCTATTACGGTTTTTTTACCGCGCTCGGAATTAAAATTGTTTTGTCTGACGTGACGACAAAACAGACGCTTTCTGCAGGTTCTGCGCTTGTTGTCACTGAAACCTGCCTCCCTATTAAGATATACGTCGGGCATGTTCTTAATCTTCTTGATAAGGGCATTGATAAAATTTTTGTACCGTCAATACAATCTATTGATTATAAAATCTACAACTGCTCTAAAATCCGCGGTCTGCCGGATTTAATCAGAAATGTTGTAAAAAAAGATTTTACGCTTGTTGAGGCTACTCTTGATAAATCAGAAAAAAATCAAGGGCTTTATGAATTCTTAAAAGAAGCTGTTGCACCTTTTGGTATTACTGATGAAAAACAAATTAAAGAAGCTTCAAAGGCCGGTTGGAGAACTTATAATAACTTCCATATCATGTCTAAATCAGGCATGAGCTATAAAAAAGCCATGAACTATGCGCTTCAAGGTAAAGTGTTTATTGAAAATGATACAAAAGAATATCCGATATCAATAGCACTTGTGGCTCATGGTTATAATATCTATGATGATCGAGCATCTATGAAGATTATTGATAAACTTGAAAGCATGGATGTTAAAGTCCACACTTCACTCCAGCTTTCAACCGAACAGATGATGGAAGGTATTAACGCTCTCGGAGAAAAATTATACTGGGCAAACGAGTTTGAAATGACTGGTACTGCAGGTCATTATCTGAAAGATAATAAAATTGACGGTATAATTGCCCTAAATGCATTTGGCTGCGGGCCTGATTCTTTAATGGTAGAAAGAATTACTAGGAAGGCAAAGCAGTTCGGCAAACCTGTCCTTCACTTGACAGTTGATGAACAAACCGGTGAAGCAGGCTTTATTACCAGACTGGAAGCCTTTGTAGATATGTTATTCCGTAAAAAACGCGCTACAATTATAAATAAAATCGATTTTGAAGGAAGAAGCGAATATATTCCAAATACTAACTTTATTGAAACTAAATGATTATTAATGAAATTTTACTGATTGCAGCGATATTACTTTTTAGTGCGATAATTTTTAACAAAATCGGCGGTAAGTTTGGTGTTCCTTCTTTAATAATTTTTATTTTTGTCGGAATTCTTGCAGGGTCTGACGGTATTCTAGGAATTTACTTTGAAGATTATATGCTTGCGCAATTCGTTGGAATTGTCGCAATTTCTTATATTTTATTTATGGGCGGGCTCAGTGTTGACATAGATGAATTGAAACCTGTTGTCACTGAGGGTGCTGTGCTTGCAACACTTGGTGTTTTTGTTACAGGTCTTATTACTGGAGTTTGCAGCTATTATCTGCTGCATCTTTCTTTCCTTGAATGCATGCTGCTTGGCGGAATTGTGTCTTCTACTGACGCAGCAGCTGTATTCGGAGTTCTTCGCTCAAAAAGCATAAGCCTCGGGTATAACCTGAAACCGCTATTGGAATTTGAGTCTGGAAGTAACGACCCTATGGCCGTTTTTCTCACTCTTGGAATTATTGGACTTATTCTTGGACAGATAAATTTTGCAGGTTTGTTTTTTGATTTCTTTAAACAGATGCTTCTTGGTATTGTGTTCGGCTTACTGATTGCAAAGGGTACTGCTTTTATTATAAATAAAATTAAGTTGGAATATGACAGCCTATATGTTGTTATAACGCTGGCTTCTGTCCTTTTTACTTATTCTTTTATAAGCATCATTGGCGGAAACGGCTTTATCGGTGTTTATATTTGCGGACTAGCTATGGCTTCAATGAGATTTGTAAACAAGAAAACTCTGGTTAAATTCCATGACGCTGTTGCCTGGCTTATGCAGATTGTAATGTTTTTGATATTAGGTCTGCTTGTGAATTTTAAGGACGGGTTTGCATATACCGGACAGGCTCTGCTTATAGCTTTGATTTTAACCTTTATTGCACGCCCTATTGCGGTGTTCTTGACTACTTTGCCTTTTAAAAGAGGTTTTAAAGAAAAACTAATGATTTCATGGGTAGGTTTAAGAGGTGCTGCGCCTATTGTTCTTGCAACCTTTCCGCTGACAGCAGATATTCCGCATGCTATGGAAATTTTTAATATCGTATTTTTTGTTGTTATAATTTCAGTTCTCTTACAAGGCACAACAATTCCTTATATTGCAAAACTTCTTAATGTTGATGCGCCATTGGAGGTTAATCATGAGTCTGTAATTGATTATGATGCAAAAGATACAAATAACCAAATGTTAGAATTTATTGTCCCAGAGAACTCTAAAGCTGCTGGTATGCAAATTTATGAATTAAATTTGCCAAAAGGTGCTTTAGTCAGTCTTATTTATAAAAAAGGCGAATATATAGTTCCGACAGGGAGTACGGAAATATCTGCTTGTGACGTTTTGTTTGTTCTTATGGATAAAACTAAAGAGGATGAAGTCCGCTCAATACTCTGTACGGAAAAACAAGCTTAGTATGTCAAAAGCCCGATAGTTCAATCTATCGGGCTTTAAGTTATTACTCTTAAAGTCTTACACTTTTCTTTTTCGAGCAGCTTCAGACTTACGTTTTCTTTTTACGCTAGGTTTTTCGTATCTTTCGCGTTTTTTTACTTCGGAAAGGATACCAGCTTTTTGAATCTTTTTCTTAAAACGTCTTAAAGCGCTTTCAATAGATTCATTTTCGCCAACTTTAACTTCTGCCATTTATATTTCACCACCTTTCCGTGTCTTGTATAAGCTTGTATTCTAATTATAACTTAAAATTTTAAAATTTCAAGTATAATGTTTTTTGTTATGCTTTTAGTTTTCCAGGCTTGTGTCAAACCTGATACTAGATAAAAAAATGCGGCAAAGAGTTCGAAATTGTGTCAGATAATAAAAAAGAGTTAATCTTTTGATTAACTCTTTTTTAGGTTTTAAATTTTACTACTCTCTATTCAAAATCTGTTTTGGAGATGAATACCAAAAATTCATCAAACATTTTTTGAATCGGAACTTCCATAGAAACTAAAGACAAATCTTGCATGCAGATTTCGCTCATAACTTCGCATTCTGGGGTTTTTGTAATCATAAATAATACTCCTATTCAGTTTTTTCCGTCTTACAAATAGTATATCGGATATATATCCTAAAACTTTAATGAAATTTTTAGGTAATTTCTAAAAGTCTTGTAAATAATGCATTGTAGCTGAAATTTTTAGTTTAACATTTTGTTACAAAAAAAATTATCAGACTACTGGCGCATTTTACGTGCTTGTGTTAAGATATATTTTGTTAAAATTAAAAGGAGACACGACAATAGCTAACGATAACAGACAAAAGGACAAAGATAAAACTATTATGAACGAACGTATTCGTTCAAAGGAAGTAAGATTAATTGATGTAAACGGTGAAAACAGAGGTGTTATAGAAACCTCAAAAGCCTTAAAAATGGCATATGATGCTGATTTGGATCTGGTTTTAATAAGCCCTAACCAGGAGCCTCCTGTTGCAAAGATTTTAAATTACGGTAAATATAAATACGAACTTGAAAAGAAAGCCAAAGAAGCTAAGAAAAAACAGCATACAGTTGATGTAAAAGAAGTAAAAATTCGTTATAAAATAGATACACATGATTACCTGGTAAGAATTAAAAGTATCCAGAAATTTATTTCCCAAGGAAATAAAGTAAAAGTTGTAATCATGATGCGCGGGCGTGAAATGCAGCATTCAAATCTTGCCTTTGACCTTGCAAACAGATTTATCGAAGATTTAAAAGATCAGCCGCTGGTAGTTGAGAAAAAGCCTCAATTAGAGGGGCGTAACGTGACTTTGTATTTCGGTCCCCAATAAAAGTTCTTGACTTGAAATCTTTAGCAAGTATAATAAAAAACGTGCCCGTAAGGTGCATGATTGACAGAAGAATAGAAATACTCAGTTTGAGTGAAGTTAATTTTAGAAATAGAAATCCTTTAGCTCCTTAGTGGAGTAAAGCGAAACGGAGTTAATAATAAGTAGAGCTTGCTCTACCAACTCCAATAAGTTGAAAATAGAAATGCCGCGTTAGCTCAGTTGGTAGAGCAAGGGACTGAAAATCCCTGTGTCCTTGGTTCGATTCCGAGACGCGGCATTTTTTATATGAAAAATTTTTTGAAATAATTCATTCCTTTACCCCATATACTCTTTAATTTGGTTAATCGTAAACCGGATTATATCTTGGTTATCATAATAGGTTTTATACCATTCAACTGTTCTTTCTATAGCAGTATCTGCAGTATATTGGGGTTTCCATTTCAGTGTATTTTTCGCCTTATTAATATCTAACATTAAAAGTTTTGCCTCATGCAATTTTGTGTCTGGCTTTATAACGATATTTCCTTTACCATAGCAAGTTATAATTTTCTGCACAATGTTTTCTACGGTCAATACAGAATCCATTTCCGGACCGAAATTAAAACCGCTGGCAAATTCTTTGTTCCCTTCTAATAATTTTTCTCCAAGAGATAAATAACCAGATAGCGGTTCTAATACGTGCTGCCATGGGCGTATTGAATGAGGACTTCTGATTACTATATCTTCATTAGTTTGTATTGCTTTGATGCAGTCAGGTATAAGTCTGTCCTGAGACCAGTCGCCTCCGCCGATGACGTTTCCGGCTCGAGCTGTAGCAAGTAAGTATCCACTATCTGTTAAAAATGAATTCCTGTATGAAGCTGAAAGTATTTCAGAACATGCTTTTGATGATGAATACATATCGTATCCGCCCATTTTATCGTCTTCTTTATATGCATAATTTGCTTCAATATTTTCGTAGCATTTGTCTGTCGTAATATTTATAAAAGCTCTTACTGAATCGCATTTCCTTGCAGCCTCTAAAACATTTAATGTACCTATTACATTTGTTTCATAAGTTTTAACAGGTTCTATATATGATAACCTGACCAATGGCTGCGCCGCAAGATGAAAAATAATGTCAGGTTGAAAATCAAAGATAGCCTTATTTAGTGTATCTTTATCTAAAATATCTCCTATTTGGCTATCTAACATATCTTTTAGAGAAAAAATATTATACATTGCAGGTGTTGTCGCAGGAGGTAGCGCATATCCTTTTACATTAGCTCCGAGAAGAGTCAACCATAACGAAAGCCATGAACCTTTAAATCCGGTATGGCCGGTTATAAATACTCTCTTACCTTTATATGTATCTATTTTAAACATTTACGAATTTATCCTTCCATATTGCCCAAGGAGCTTGTTCTTTTGCCCACATTTCAGTTAATTCTTTTTTGTCTTTAAGTGTGTCCATGGGGCGCCAGAAACCTCTGTGCTTATATGCATTTAATTTATGATCTGTTGCTAAATTTTCGAGAGGTTCTCGCTCAAATACACAGTTTGTATCATCTTTTAAATAATTAAACACTTCAGGTTCGCAGACAAAGAACCCCCCATTAATCCAGGCACCATCACCTTGTGGTTTTTCTTTAAACGATAAAATATTGCTGTTTGCGTCAATGTTTAACGCTCCGAACTTGCCCTTCGGCTGTACGGCAGTCATTGTAACAGTTTTCCCTGATTTTATATGGTGTTCAATAAGTTTATTTATATTGATATCGGCAACCCCATCTCCATATGTAAGTAAAAATCTTTCATTTTTAAGATAATCTTTTGCCTTAGCAATTCTACCGCCAGTCATAGTGTCAGGTCCGGTATAAAGCATAGTAACACGCCAAGGCTCAGTTCTTGTTGTATGAAGTTCAACGGAATTTTTTGCTAAATCAACTGTAATATCTGAGTATCTAGTGTAATAGTTAATAAAATAATCTTTAATAACGTGTGATTTATAGCCGGTTAGTACAATAAAATCGTTGAAACCATAGTATGAATAAATTTTCATAATATGCCATAAAATAGGGCGTCCTCCGATTTCGACCATAGGTTTTGGTTTTAGCTCTGTTTCTTCGGATAATCTTGTGCCTAAGCCGCCTGCTAATATAACTACTTTCATTCTATACTCCTTCACGTTTTAAAGTTTTTATAGGTTTGGCAGGGTTTCCAGTAACAATGGTCCAAGGTGGAATATTGTCTCTAACTACAGACTTAGCTCCAATGATAATAAATACTCTGTCACCTATTTCAATTTCACCTTTATCGCTTTCAAATATAAAATTGCAATTAAGCATACAATCATTGCCTATGGTGACTTTATTTTTAGAATTTACATCAAATCGAAAATTAACATTACCTAATAAGATTGTATTGTCACCTATAATTATATGTTCAGGAATTTTGCATTTTTTTTGCTTTTTCTTTACAAGGTGTTTAAAGATTTTCACTAAACTTTACCTCTTACTTTATCTATTACAGATTGTACAAATTTCTTTTTTTTATTTGGAACAGGTTTGGGATTATAATGTTCTTTTGTTGTCTCATAAAGTATAATCGCCAGTTTAATTTTATCATACTCAGAAAGCTTATCATTGTAAAACTCGTCATACAGAACAGAATCCATATATTCTCGTGCCAAATATTCCCAGTAGTTGTGTGTTGTTATGTTGTCCGGTAAATTCCAATTCTTTTTAAGTGTTTCTAAGTCTTTTGTACATCCGTTATCCAGTTTGTGGTAGATAACATCTTTGGATGATACGCATTTACCTAAATACAGCATTTTGAGAATTATAAGCTGATCTTCACAAAAACGCGTCTTTATATTTTTAAAAGATTCTATTAATAATGGAGTTTTGTAACAAAGATTTGATACTAGATTGATTACTCCGTATTTTATATAATGGCACATTCTCTCATACGGATAATCCTGCATAAAGTTTATAGTCTCACATCTCTTTTTAAGAGTATAATCTTCATTATATAGCCATGTAGTTGGAGCAACTATCAAACTATCCTCATTAGCCTTAAAAAGTTTGATTATTTCTTCTGCATAATTGTTACTGACCCAATCATCATCACATATAATGCTTGTATAATCGCTGGTACTCTGGTTTACTAAAAACAAACCATTTTTATATGTCCCAATGTTTTTGCTGTGTCTGAAGTATTTTATTCGTTTATCTTCTTTTGCATATTTTCTGCATAATTCTTCGGTACCGTCATTAGAGTGGTTATCTCCAATAATAATTTCTATATTTGAATAAGATTGGTTTAGTATACTATTAAGAGATTTTTCTAATAACATAACTCTGTTATAAGTTGGAATAAGAATTGTCATATCTGGTTTATTGCTCATATAACTCACATAACCTTTCTAATTTAATGCCACCAAGAAACTGTAAATATTGTTTTGGTGTTCCTTTTGAAGCTGATTGCCAATTGGATTGGTTCAGAATCGTTTTTATTTGTTTATTTGATTTTAGCATAAATAAGTCTGAATAAGTCCCTAAACTTTCAAGAAATATATCATAAGATGTCACGTTTTGTTTTTGAATTTTCCAGACTTTTTCAGTTTTACTAATTTCAATTATGCTGGTAAATTCTTCATTCCACCGCTCTATTAATTTCTTTAAACTAAAATGTTTCTTTGCATATATTTTTGCATTTTTTGAAAGCCTTTTTCTAAGATTTTCATTTCTTTTCAATAAATTTATATATGAAATATATTCATCTAAATTATTGGCAACCAGTCCGGTTTTGCCATGAAACACAAGAGATTGTTCACATTTATTATTTAAAACTACCGGTACAACACCTGCAGCAAGAGCTTCTTGCAAAACCTGTTCCGCGGTGCCAAAATGTTTGGGGTTTAAGAGGTATGCAAACACATCCATTTGAGAAAGATATGGGCGAATGTCTGCAACTTTTCCTGTGAATATAAATCTGCTATCAGCCTCTTGTGATATTAGTTTTTCATTATCTCCTCCAACAATGATAAACTTATCTGTATTAGTTTTTGATAGTGTTTCAATATATTTCGGATGCATTTTGGCATAATCAACAGTTCCGATGTAGCCGGCAGTAAATCCTTCATGAGGGTGGGTTTGCAGGTTTTCAAATTTTTCGACACCGCTTGTTGATAGTATAACGTCATTATCGTCAATCTCTTGACTTATTGGAGTTGTATATATAAATTTATCAGGATATTCAAGGATTTTTTGAGTAATGACATTCGGCGGTTCCAGACCGGAAATGTGTGCCCAGATTATTAATCTGCATGGCGGTAATTGATTTCTTATTATAAAATCATATAAGATTGGATGATTCCAAAAGTGTAGAATTACAATATCAGAACTATTAATTAGTTTAAAAATTTGTTGTGTATCAGGCTGGGAATATAGGAGTATTTTATGCTTTTTGCATACTGATACTGCATTTGTGTTTGCAAAATCAAGAGTGATTATAGAGTGACAGAAAGTTTTATCTTTAGATAGCCAATTTAATAAAACTGAGCCGACTCCACCTCCAAGATGCGGTGTTATATGTAATAATTTATTTTTTATTTTCATCTATAGTATTAGTATTTTATTTTTATAACCAAAACTCTTAATTTGAGCTATTATACTTTCTTTATATACACTTGATAGAATTAAAATGGTCACATCTTTTGATATTGTGTCAGGAGACTTAATAGTGATATCTTGAAATACTTTTTTCCCTTGTTTTTTCTCGTTTGAATCTACAATACCAACAATATTACATTTTGCAAATTCTGTATTCAACCTATTGATTGTAGTTGAACCATATCCCCATAATACAAGTTTTTCTTGAGATTTTTGAAGTGCTTGGATTTTTTCATTATTTATATTTTCTTCTGATTTTTCAATATATTTTATTATTTTGCTTTTTGTTGAATCTATTTTTTTTGTATGTTTAGCTATAATCCAACAAGAAGGCCAATCTATTACTGTATATTTACCGGTTTTAATTATTTCAAAACCAAAATTTTCAAACAATATTTTTAATGTATGTAGAGAAAAATGGTTTATATGTTCATAGTTAAAGAGGTGGTAAGGTGTTTTAACATTTGAATAATATTCGTCAGCATCTGGTACTTCTATATACACTGCCCCTCCCTCCCGTTCTGAAAGTAGCGTTCTGATTGAACTTACAGCCTTTTTTAAATCTACAATATGTTCCATAACATGAGACATAATGACGAAATTAAATTTATTTTTATAATTTTCAGGTATTGAAAATATATTAGCATTTATAGCTTTAATTCCAAATTTTTCTAAATTTGATATGCAATCTGCAGAAGGTTCGACTCCAAAAATGTTATTATAATCCAAGTTTTTAAGTAGTTTAAGCAACCCTCCTTTCGCACAACCAATTTCTAGAATATTATCATCATTATTTATGAATGGTTCTATATTTCTACAGATTTGTTCAAAGTGTTTTTTATCTTGCTCAAGTTCGCTACCACCGAAAGAAAAGTTACTACTATACGTAGAAGCAGTTTTGTAATAATTATCAAAATCATTTTGTGTAGAATTAAAATCTGAATAAACCATACCGCAGTCACAGCAAAACACAATATCGTAGTGATCCGGTAATCTATTCGCTATGTAGTTTCCGTTAAAATTTATCCCATATAATAACTCCACATCCGAGTTCATACAAATAGGACAACAACGTTTTGCTTGCATTTTTTCTCCTTTATTGCTGATTATCTGTTATTTTTTTTATTTGCCATATTAAAATTTCTCCAAAAGTTTTTTTGCGTATTTATCAATATCATCTGGCTGTCCCTGACGTAACTGTCCACAATCAGCGCATATTGGATGATTTTTTCGTTCTCCTTGAAGAAACATTTTTTGATAATCTTTCATTATTTTACTATCCCAAATTTCTTTTACAGTTTGTTTATGCATATCACCTATAACCAATTTTCTGTGCCAATCTAGGAAGCATAAACTGGCAGTGCCGTCGGAATTTATTGCAAAAGAATAAAACGGATATGGACACGTTAAGACTTCTTTTATTGCCTGACCGTAAATTCCTCTGGATTCATTTACCTTGACCTGTTCAATATCAAATGTAGGCCAACAATCCATTATGCTTTCAATAAAGATTCCGTCAGTAATATCGCCAAACGTATTAAGAAAGGTTTGCTTATCTTCCTCTGAGATAACATCTCCATTGATTTTTACAATCATTTCACATTGTGCACGGTGCTCATAGAAAAAAGCAATGTTTTCAACAAGCTTTTCGAAATTTACATTTGCTCTTGAAAATTCTTTGTATTGCTCATCCCGAACTCCCTCTATAGAAATATTTATTCTATCTAATCCGGCGTCAATAATTTTCAGACTTAAATCTTTGTTCAAAAGTGCCGCATTTGTTGTTGTATCGACTCTGTCAACTTTGGGTGATGATTTGGCATATTTTACCATGTCTGCAAATCTTGGATGTAGTAATGGTTCTCCATCTTTATATAATCTTATTACTTTTATTTTGTCGTCAAATTCGTTTAAGTCATCTATAATTTTTTTATACAGGTCAAAATCAATCAAACCGTGATTTCTTCCGGGTGTACGTTTCATTAATTCTCTATCGCCTGTAGGACAAAATTTACATTGAAAATTGCACCTGTCAGAAGGATCTATGTTAATAATAAAAGGTGTTTTTAGTGGAATTACGGTTTCGAGTTTTGTTCTGTTTTTTAAGTCTATCCTTGGTTTAATTTCTGCTTTCATTTGACTCTCTTTCAAAAATTTATAATAATTGTGTGATTAATTTAATTGTTTTTTATTAACTCCATAAGATTTGTTTCTAATGAAGAAAAATCATTAAAGCCAACTTCTTTGGTTAATCTTGTGTTATCTCCAATGATTATTGCCGGTTGAGATGTTTCTTCCTCTTGAATTGTTAGTAAAGCTTCTTTCTTCATTTTATTTGCAATTATTTTAGCATACTCGCCAAGACTTGTACCTTTACCGGTGCAAATATTTACAATTCCTGTAACATTGGAATCTAAAAATTTTACAAATGCTTTTGCAATATCTTTTGTGTACATATAATCTCTGATTAATTGTCCACATTTTATTTCAACAGGTTTGTCGTTATTAAAATTATTTATAATATATGAAGTTAATCTTTTTTCATTTTCTCCATGCCCGTAAACATAAAAAATTCGTCCCCACCCAAAATCAATTCTGTTTTTGCTGCAGTATTCTGATGCTAATTTATACAATTTTGTTTTTGATTTCGCATATAACGTTTCAGGTTCAGTTTCATCTGTTTCTTTAAGCGGTTTATTTTGAAACTTATATTCAAAACATGTTCCGGCAAATACTGCTTTTCTTCCACCGTTATTTTTGAATTGCTCCAACATATTCATAGATGCATCCACCAATTTTTTGTTAATAGGATCTTCAAGGTATCCCTCTCCTGTAAACCATGCAAAGTGAAGTAGGTATTCGGGTTTTATTTCAGAGAAGAATGTTTTTACACTTTCATAATTGAACAGATTACAGTTTGCTGATGTAAGAGAATAAACCTTGTGTCCGGATTTTTCCAGAAAACTTACTGCTTCTTTTCCTATTAGACCTGTTGAACCTGTTAGAATTATTTTTTTCATTTCGTCCCATCTATTTAATTGCGACAAAAGTTGCAACAGAATAATCACAAATATTACCTAAGCTTTTATCTAAAATATTTATGAAATATGTGTCTTTAAATCCTGCGTTTTTGAATTTTTCAAATAAGTCCCAACCATAACTATAATAACATAAGCAGCCCTCTTTATCTATAGGATTACCATGAATTTGTTTTTCTGCTAAATATATTATCTCATTATTTTCAATTTTGGCACGAACAAGTGTTTTATCTCTGTTTATATCAAAAGGTATTCCTGCAATAACTTTACCTCCAGTTTTTAGAACTCTATGAGCTTCTTTTAATGTTTTATCTATATCAGAGACATGCTCGTAAACATGGTTTGATATAACCGCATCTAAACTATTGTTAGGAAAACTCAAATTCATTGCATCTTCATGACGAATTCCTTTGTGTATCGTTCCACTTTGATAATTACGATCTAGATATTCACTTCCAATAACGGTATTATTACCCCCATAGCAGGCTTCTAATTGTTTATAAAATGGTGTTACTTGTTCCGCCGTATATAAATTTAAATTCTTTTTGTCAGGCAATTCTTTATATAGTACATAAAGCAAAGCTCTTACTCTATTGGCACTTCGACATTTTGTGCACCAAAGGGTCTCAGAAAGTATAGGATCCTTTGAATACATAGGTAACATAGTAGCGTGAAATCTAGTATTACTTCCACATGCCATACAAAATCCAGGGATAGTTAGTCCATTTTTAGAATGTCGTAATGCATCCCCGAACTTTTTTGCATAATTAATTATGTCCTGGAATTCGCATTGAAAATGTGTATAATCCTCTTTAGTCCTTATTTTAACGTATTTTACATCATGAGATTCGATAAATTTACGTATTTTGTAGTTCCTGGTACTTCTTTGCAAATATTTAAAAGTTTTAGAGTTATTTAATGTCTTGTATAACTTGATAATTGGTCTGTTGATTGTTCTTGTATTTTTTTCAATAAATTCTAAAATTGTCATGTTTATCTCCTAAATAATCCAATTTTTATGATTTTTATCTTTTTCAGAAATTGTTATGTTTTCCTTTATCGGAAAATCAATATTAATAAGCGGATCATTGTAACGGACTCCACTATCCGCATTTGGCGTATAGTATTGACTTACAAGATAATTGAGTACGGTTTCATCTTTCAGGGATTGGAAACCATGTGCGCAACCTTTTGGTATTAAAAGCATTTTGTGGTTGATTTCATTTAATTCAAAGCCTTGCCAGTTTAAATATGTTGGGCTGTCTTTTCTTAAATCCAATACCACATCAAAGATGGCACCTTTTACGCAAGAAATTATCTTCATTTCTTCAAAAGGCGGTATTTGATAATGCATGCCTCTTATTGTACCCTTTTTAATGTTATACGAAATATTAGACTGACAGACCTCAAAATCAATTCCGGTTTTTTCTTTCATTTCTTTTCTACAGAAACCACGAGCAAAAAAACCTCTTAAATCTTCGTGTGGCTCAATTTCTATTAAGTATGCTCCCTTTATCTCTAGTTTTTTATATATCATGATAAAAATAATTATATCATGTAAATTCTTTTTGCCAGTATATTTTTAACCATGTATCTATAATTTACATAATATTTTTTTCATGTTAACCTGATTATATGTATTGTAAAAAGATTTTAATAACTGGAATAAACGGTTTTATAGGTTCCTGCTGTCGAAATTTTTTTAGTAATAAAGGTTATGAGGTCTTTGGTATTGACATAGCTGGTTCTTCTTCTAAGAATACTATAATAGGTGAAGTCAATATTACAAATTTATCTTTATTTAATCAAAAGTTTGATTATATTATTCATCTTGCAGGCAGCGGAACTGTTGCCGATGCCAAAAAAGCACCTGAAATAGAAAAAGTCAAGTCTGTCGGCTCGACAGAGCAGGTGTTAAATTTTATGAAGTTATTTAATCCAAATGCAAAATTGATATTATCTTCCTCCGCTGCCGTATACGGAAATCAATATTCAGAACCTGTTAAAGAATCTGATGACCTTAGCCCTATATCAATTTATGGTTTGCATAAGCTTGAAGCCGAAAATTTATGTTTATTTTATTCTGAGAATTATGGTCTTAATATAACAGTTATTAGATTTTTTTCTATATATGGAAACGGATTACGAAAACAATTAATGTGGGATATTTTAAATAAAATTAAAAATATAAAGACGAATTCTTTAGAATGTTTTGGATTAGGAAGTGAAAAAAGGGATTTTATTCATATAACTGATGCTGTAAGATTTATTGAATTTGTCATCAATTTGCCGCAATCTGGATACTCTGTTTATAATTGTGGCTCTGGAAATGCCTCAAGCGTAAGAGATATTATAGAAATGTTAATTAGATATTATAACAGTTCATATGAAATTTCTCTGGATTTTGATGGTATTATTAGAGAAGGAAATCCTGATGTCTTAATTGCAAATATCTCAAAAATTGTAAAACTAGGTTTTTCCCCATTAATTGATTTAGATTGTGGAGTTAGAGATTATGTCGAATGGTTTAAATCACAAAATTAAAGTGCTGTTTCCAGTAATAGAAAGCGATATGTGGCTTGGTGGAGTTAACTATTATACAAATCTTTTTCTTGCAATTTCAATGCTAAAAGAAAAAACATTTGAAGTTTATGTTTTTCAAGACAATCCTAAAGTGTTTTTTAATTATGTAAAATCGTATAACTTATTTAGAAAAGATATTAAATATGTATTAGATAAGTTTTTTATTAAGCTTACTTCAGGTTCATTTAATAAAAAATTGTATTGTATAAAACGTGCAGAGAAGGAATTTGACTGTTTTTCTCATTGTAATACTCCTTCTGGTTCTATTCCTTCAATTGGTTGGATCCCTGATTTTCAGCATAGGCGACTGCCGGAGATGTTTTCTGAGGCGGAACTGGCATATAGAGATAGCTCATTTGAGAATATTGCTAAGCTAAGTAAAATTGTTCTTTTAAGTAGTAACGATGCTCTATCAGATTTTGTTGATATGTTTCCTGAGTATAGTAAAAAAGCAAGAGTTTTAAATTTTGTATCATATATTGACCCTAATATCTATAATATTGGGACTTCAGGTGAATATGTTAGTAAAATTAAACAGAAATATAACCTCCCGGATAAATATTTTTATCTTCCAAATCAGTTCTGGAAACATAAAAATCACATAACTGTTTTTAAAGCTGTAAATTTGCTTAAAACACAAGGGTTGAATGTTAAAGTATTATGTAGCGGTTTAACACAAGATTATCGAAATAAAACACATTTCGATTCATTAAAAAATTATATATCTTCTAATAATTTAAATGAAAATATTAAATTTTTAGGAAAAATTGATCTTGATGAAGTTTATTATCTTATGAGACATTGTGTTTCGATAATTAATCCTTCACTTTTTGAAGGTTGGTCAAGTACTGTAGAAGAAGCTAAGAGTTTAGGTAAAAATATTATTTTATCTAACTTAAACGTTCATAGAGAACAAAATCCGCAGTGTGGTTTTTATTTTGATCCTTTGGATGTTAAGCAGCTGGCTTTGTTGATGAAAAATAACTGGCTATCTAAATCCGGTGGACCTGATTTTGAATTGGAAGCAGCTGCAAGAAAATGTATGGCTACAAGGATGCTTGATTTTGCAACGAATTATAAAAATATTTTATTTGAACTATTTAATTAGTTAGGAGTAAATTTGATATGAAATATTCTCAAATAACAGTAGTAACAATTACATACAATCTAATAAAAGCCGGGCGTGAGAAATATGTACGTCAGTGTATTGAATCTGTTAAAAATCAAACTTATCCGAATATTGAACATATCATCATTGATGGTGCTTCTACGGATGGTACATTGGAGATTTTTAAAGATTATCCTTGGCTGAAAGTTTATTCCGAACCTGATAAAGGTATTTATGATGCAATGAATAAAGGGGTTGCACATGCAAATGGTAAATACATTGCATTTTTAAATTCTGATGACTTTTGGCATGATAATAGAGCTGTTGAGGCTAGTGTTAAGGCTTTAGAAGATAATAATGCCGATTTTTCTTATGCAACTGTGAGATATTTGGATGATAATGATAATTTCGTAGGATATTTATTTCCAGTTTTAGAAACTTTCTTTTTAAGAATGCCATTTGGTCATCAATCAATGTTTACAAGGACTGAGCTTGTGCATTTTGATTCTGCTTATAAATCTTCCGGAGATTTTGATTTTGTTTTGAGTCTTATATTAAGTGGTGCAAAAGGTGTTCGTGTTCATTTAGATTTTACTTCTTTTAGATGGATAGGTATGTCAAGCGGTAAAACCAATGATTTTGAGAATGAGGGTTGTAAATTAACGGATGAAGAATGTATAAAATCTATTCAAGATAAGTTTTCACACTATGGAGTTACTCTTAAAGATGCTGAAGGTATATATTTTGATAGAAAAATTAAGCGTCAAATTTTAGAAAAGATTTTGGAACGTATTGATAGTTCTTTGGCCTTATCTATTAGAAAGAAGTATTTGAAACATGCTGGTTCTGAAGTCAGTGTTTTTTATGATATTCCTGCTATTTCAAAATATAAAGATACAAAATTTAATTTTAAGAGAATTACTCTTTTAAAAATTCGCTATTATGGTAAATTTAAGGTTTATTTTTTATTAAAATATTTTCCGTTTTTTATATTACCTGCCAGAATATAAAATTTTGTAAAACTGTTCAATCATTGTATCAGCGCATTTTTTCCAGGAGAATTCTTTTGCGCGTTTAAAGCCTTTGATTGCATTTTCTTTTCTAAAGTTATAGTTGTAATAGTAATCTTCATAAGCCTTAATGTGCTGTTCATCGCTGTCAAAATCTATCATAATGCCGCAATTACCGACAACTTCCGGTAAGGATGAATTGTTTGAAGTAATAACGGGACATTCACAGCTCATAGCTTCTAGCGGTGGCAAACCAAATCCTTCATATTCAGATGTATACACAAACCATTCAGCGCCGGAATATAAAGGCGCTAAATCTTCATCATCAATATAGCCGGCTCTTAAAATTAAATGTTTATACTTTTCAAAATCAGAAATTTCACGTTCCATTTTTTCTATGAAACCGTCCCATGAGCCTCCGCCAAGAATGTATACCATATCTTTAATATCGTTTTTATTAACAAATTCTATAAAACATTTGACTGCTCTGATTAAATTTTTGCGAGGTTCAAGCGTGCAGAGGCTGAAAATATATTTTTTATCGGTCGGGAGTTTGTATTTTTTTAGTACATCTTTAGTCTTTTCTTTTTCCGGTTTAAAGTTATCTGAACATGCTAAAAGTGTTGGTATGACTTTATCCGGATCCAATTGTGAAAAATGTTCAAGGAAATCCTTTCTGGTATATTCAGATATTGTAAAATAATAATCCTCAGAATTAAGTGATTTTGCCAGATTCGTAAACCAATAATCCTTTTTGTTCTCTATCGAAAAATATTCAGGATATAGTATTGGTGTAATATCATATAAAATTGTATATTTTTTTATTGATTTTATATTCTTTATTTCATCTGGAATTTTGTAAACCGGTGAAAAGTAAATATCTATATCTTTGGTTAAATTTTCATAATCAGTATGTTTCCAGTGAACTATTTTTTTTATTGCGGAGGCTGCTGTAATGCCCAATTTTGTAAGTGGATTTTTCTTTTCTTTGTAGTTACAGGTTAATCGAGAATGTAATTTTTCTATTGGGGATAAAATTTCAAGATATAAATTATTAAACTTATTATTAGGAAAATATTTGTCCAATGTTTTTTTTAACTTTGCCGAAAATTTTTTATTTGAACAATAAATACTTATATTAACATTTTCATTCTGTGAAAATTCTTTAAGAAGATTAAGTGCAGTAAAAAATATGCCGCTTCTTGCTGAATCTTTAAAGTCAGCTTCTGCTAAAATATATGCATCAAATAAGATATTAATTTTCTTTTCCATAAAATTTCTCCTGATAAGTAATCATATCTTTTAGAGTTTGCACCAAAGAATGTTTTGGCTGCCAGTTTAATTCTGACTTTAACTTTGTATTGTCACCTACAATTATTAAATTGTCGGTTGGACGGAGTCTGTTTTTATCAACATAAATTTCAGGTGTAATGCTTAGCTGTTCTGCTACCATGTTAATTATTTCTTTGAGCTTAATCCCGTTACCGGAACATACATTATAAATTTCCCCTATTTTGCCTTCTATTAAAATTTTATGGTACGCCTCTACCACGTCACGTACATCAAGAAAATCCCTCACGATTTCGACATTTCCGACATCTATTCGCAGAGTCCCAGTGGTTTTTGCGTTCAAAAGCTGTTTTACAAATGACGGAATAACGAACTTATCATTTTGCCTTGGCCCAATATGGTTGAAAGAACGTGTCATTATAATATTTAGACCGTAATTATCGGCATATAATTTTGAGAGCATTTCCTGACTGACTCGTGCAACCGAATATGGATTACATGGTTTGAGTTCATAATCTTCTTTTAAAGGCATTTTATCTGACGGATAATTGCCATATTCTTCAGAGGAGCCTACAGATAGGATACGTGTGGATAATTGAAGTTCTCTTATGCTTTCAATAATATTCAAGAAAATATTTGTATTGTTAACAAAACTTTCAACTGGATAAGACCAGCTTTCAGATACAGAACTAATTGACGCAAGATGTAAGATATAATCCGGTTTAAAATTTTCTATAACTTCTTTTATAAGCTCCTTATCTTGAAGATTAATTCTTTTATATTTGTAACTAGGATAATCACAAGACAGTTTGTCAACGATATCAAGTCCTAAAATATCATACTCAATTTCATTTTCTTTTAAAAATTCTATAAAGTACCCGGCGACAAAGCCTGCCGTTCCTGTTATTAGTAGTTTTTTCATGTGTGTGATTATCTTTCGTGTTTAATTTAGTTAATTTGATAAAAAACTCTATTAGAGTCTTATATTTTTGTTTTCGAGAAAATCATTGTAGACAATTTTAATCCCGTCTTTTAGTGAAGTTTTTGCTTGCCAGCCTAAAGTATTTATTCTTGATACATCCATTAATTTTCTCATTGTGCCGTCAGGTTTTGATTTATCAAAAACGATATTTCCTTCAAAACCTACAACTTCTTTTATCATTTCTGCAAGTTCAAGTATTGTTACTTCTTTGCCTGTTCCGATATTGATGAAGTCGCCGATTTCTTTTGCGGATTTATTTTCCATTAAGAAAACAACGGCTTGAGCGAGATCTCCTGCGTACATAAATTCTCTCAAAGGCGTTCCAGTCCCCCATACAGTAACTTCTTTTAGTCCTGCCTCTTTTGCTTCATGGAAACGTCTTACAAGCATCGGAAGAACGTGTGCATTTTCTCTGTCATAGTTGTCATTGAGTCCATATAAATTACAAGGCATGACTGAAATATAGTCAGTGCCGTATTCTCTATTGTATGCATCGCAGAGCTTTAATCCTGAAATTTTTGCGAGGGCATACATTTCATTTGTCTTTTCAAGTTCAGATGATAAAAGATATTCTTCTTTCATAGGCTGCGGCGCATTTTTTGGATAAATGCAGCTGGAACCTAAAAATAAAAGTTTCTTGACATTATTTTTAAAAGAATTTTCAATAACATTAAGCTGAATTTTCATATTTTCTGTGAAAAATTCAACCGGATAGGTATTATTCCCGTGAATTCCGCCGACCTTTGCCGCAGATAAAATAACATAGTCAGGTTTTTCTTCTTCAAAAAAAAGTTTAACCGCATGGCTATTTGTTAAATCAAGTTCATTGTGAGTACGTGTTAATATATTGGAATAGCCACGAGCTTCAAGTTCTCTCTTTATTGCGCTTCCCACAAGCCCTCTGTGTCCTGCGACAAAAATTTTATCAGTTTTTTGCATAATTTTCCTCTATCAATTGTAATTTTACATTAAAAAACTGATTAAATAAAGCTGAAATGAAACATTGTAACAAATATTTGTTTGTTATATGATTTTAATGTGATGGTTAAACCTTTAGTTACAGTTGTTACAACAACGTATAATCTTGTGAAGTGCGGCAGAGAGAAGTTTTTAGCTCAGTGTTTGGAATCTGTGCACAATCAGAATTATGAAAATATTGAGCACATAATTATTGATGGCGCTTCAACTGACGGTACTCTTGATATTTTAAAAGAGTATGAGGAAAAAGGATGGATAAAAGTTTATTCAGAACCTGACAGCGGAATTTATCAGGCAATGAATAGAGGCATAGATAGAGCTAACGGCAAGTATATTGTTTTTATGAATGCGGATGACTGTTTTTCTGTTGATAATGCCATCAGTGCTTCTGTGGAACTCTTAGAAAAAACTCAGGCCGATGTCTCTTTTGCGGACGTTTCGTATTTGTATGACAATGGTAAATCTACTTTATGGAAAGGTGATTTAAGTATAGTTTTTTCAGCACCTCCTTTTTGTCATCAAGTCATGTTTACTAAAACCGATCTGTTAAAAGAAATCGGATATTTTAATGAGAAATATAAAATTGTTTCGGATTATGAAATGATAGTCCGTCTTGTTCTTGGCGGATATAGGTTCGTTCATTTAAATGAAAATATTGCAACCTTTAGAGCCGGCGGAGTTTCATGTGACAGAGCGCTAATGATTAATGAAGATGCGCAGATGTATTGTGATATGTATAAAAATTTTTGTGATTTAAGTTTTTCGGAAGCTGAAGAAATTTATAAATGCCATACTCTTCCGCTAAAATTAGCCGTAAAACTTTCTAAATATCTTCACGGAACAGATAAAATAAAATTCTGGGCATATAATATCAGAAAACACATGTTCCAGTTCAGGTTATCAAAAAAATCAGGAATGTTTAGGCTCTGTGGACTGTGGATTGTCAGACCTTAGTTCTATTTCTATTTAGTCTGATATAATATGTCGAAAGTCAAGTCATGTGGAAGCTTAATATATTAAACATAATGAAGTAGAATAGTGTGCAAGGCACTAGTCTATTTTATATATGTGGCTTGTGCAGCCCCAAGCCCCGCACCGGTATTCTTTCTTTTGGTTGCGATGCCAAAAGAAAGAATACCGGACAAGAAAGAAAAACACGCAATATTTCAGCGCTGCTTCGCAGCGCAAGACTGAATGGATGTCGTTAAATGCTGGCGCATTTAACCTTTCAGCCTTACTATCGCACTTCGTGCACGTTCGGCAACCTGCCTACGGCAGGTCATCCCCCCCCCCTTTTTTTATCCGCCCCCTCACCCTAGCCCTCTCCCGTAGGGAGAGGGTCTAAGAAGTGACCTCCCTTGTAAGGAAGGTGGCGCGTTAGCGCCGGAGGGTTTAATGAGAGCGTGCGGCGTAGCCGCGATAGCGAGCACAAGAGGTTGAAGGCTTTGCCTTCAACTACTCCCATTTGATTTTGCGGCGCGAAGCGACGCTGTAAACGATTGCGTTTTTCTCTTTCTTTGGTTCGTTTCTTTCTCTTTTAATTCAAGGACTCCGTTTTGAGTTGACTAAATGTCAAGTCAAAATGGAGGGTAAAAGAGAAAGAAATGAACATAAAAATAAAATTTATAAAGGAAATAGACTAGTGCCTTTTACGTACTATTCTATTCCCTTATGTCTGCTTATATTGAATGCAGCCCAGACCCGAGGGCATAAAATCATTGCCTGTTAGGGAAATATTATTTTCGTTTTTTTATAGATAATAAATTAAATATTTTATAATTTATTTCATCATGTGTTTCTTTAATTCTTGCCGGCAAAAATCCTAATAGCATGATGTTTTCATTACGTATGAAAATATGTTTGTTTAAAAGTTCCGTATCGGTTACAGGTTCAGCTTCAATGTAATCAAATATTTTATATTTCTCTTTTTCCCATTTCTCGTAACCTTGTTTTATATATTCAGCCGTATTTTTTTGAATTTCACGGACATTTAAAATCGTCAGCAGTTCAGGTTTTTTGTAGTTATAAAGAAAACCTGTTTCACCGTTTTTAATATATTCGTTCATTGTAGGGTAATCCGGAGCTATCACACATCTGCCAGATGCCATTGCTTCCAGAAAACTCATCCCTATACCTTCGTAACGCCGCGGAGCGAAATAGAGTGCTGATTTTTGAATATATTTTTGCATCTCCTCTTTTGTGTCAAACCAGGAAGAGTAAACGACTTTCCTCTCCAGATTTTTAGAAGGAGGTATAAATTTATTTTTCGGATCTATACTTTTGTGTAAATATACTGTTTCAATTCCTTTTGTATCAATTACTTTTTCCAGAGTTCTTGTCGTAATTTTGTCGCTCCTTTGCCAGAAAAATATTGATTTTTCGTCGCCTTTATCAATAATTTCAGCAGGTTTTGGAAAGTATTGGATATAATAAGATGATAGACCTCCATCATGACAGGTTTTGTGAAAAGCTTTTGAAAAATTTATGATGTTGCAATTTTTATATTCATTCCATAAAGGACTGTTTAACGTTTTTGTATTGTCGTACATCGGAAAAAATGCACACTGTTTAAAGCGGATATATTTACGCAATTTCTTTAAAGACGGCATCACTTGCCATAATATCAGCAAATCAAAAGTTTTTCCTGTTATTTGATTGAAATCTGTTTCAGATATTTTATACGGGTCAATGTAGAAGGATTCAACGTCGTATTTTTCTGCGAGTAATTCCTTCATAAAATCAGAGGATTTTGTTTTCTTATGAAATTCATGCCCTATAAAAAGCAGTTTTTTCATCTATACTTCCTGCGGAACAAGAATTTCGTAACCTTCTTTTCTTAAAACATTTTCTTTTTCAGCTTCTGCCAAATCTTCTCTTACCATTTCTTTTACAAGAGCCTGGAGATTATATTTAGGAGTCCAGCCGAGTTCTCGTCTGGCTTTAGATGAGTCTCCGAGGAGCAGGTCAACTTCTGTCGGTCTGAAATATCTCGGGTCGACTTCAATAATTACTCTGCCGGTTGCTTTATCAATTCCGACTTCATCAACGCCTTCACCTTTGAATTCAATATCCATACCGAGTTCCGCAAATGTCATTTTACAGAAATCTCTGATAGTAGTTGTAACCCCTGTAGCAAGAACGTAATCTTTAGGTTTATCCTGCTGTAAAATTCTCCACATACCTTCAACATAATCTTTTGCATGTCCCCAGTCACGTTTTGAAGATAGATTACCAAGGTATAATTTATCTTCAATTCCGAGTTTGATTCTTACAGCAGCGCGGGTAATTTTTCTTGTAACGAAAGTTTCGCCGCGGCGCGGTGATTCGTGGTTAAATAAAATCCCGTTAGATGCGAAGATATTATATCCTTCGCGATAATTTACCGTAATCCAATAAGCATAAAGTTTTGCGCAGGCATAAGGAGAACGCGGATAAAAAGGCGTCGTTTCTTTTTGAGGTGTTTCCTGAACAAGACCGTAAAGCTCGGATGTTGATGCCTGATAGAATTTTGTTTTCTTTTCAAGCCCTAAAATTCTAATAGCTTCAAGAATTCTTAAAGTTCCGAGTCCGTCTGCATTTGCAGTGTATTCAGGACAGTCAAAGGAAACTTTAACATGAGATTGTGCCGCAAGATTATAAACTTCATCAGGCTGAATTTCCTGTAATAATCTTATGATATTTGAGCTGTCAGTTAAATCCCCGTAGTGAAGTTTAAATTTTGCATTTGTATTATGAACATCCTGATAGAGGTGGTCTATTCTGGAAGAATTAAAGGAAGAAGCACGTCGTTTCATCCCGTGAACTTCGTAACCTTTTTCCAGTAATAGTTCTGCCAAATAAGAGCCATCTTGACCTGTAATACCTGTTATCAGTGCTTTTTTCATGTTAGTTCTCCCTTTATATTTTACTATTTAAGTATAATTTAAATATAATTAAATTTTATCTATTATTAAGTATTTTTACGAGTTCCCGCTCAACACTGATTCCACTTTACGCCTTTTATTCTTTCTCTTAGACGTTTACTTGGTATGAATAAACATATAAATTTAAGCAGAGGTTTATTTCTTGATTTAGTAAGTTTGTAATTGAAATATATTAAAGGTCTTATAAAATATTTGCCTATAAAATTAGGTTTGAATTTTATTGATTTGACATGTCCTTTATTCATCAAAATCCCAAGGTATGATCCTGCAATAATGTTTTCATCAAAACCTAACCATCTCATAATTTGGTATTGAGTTTCAAAATGTAAAGGCAGGAAAAATGCATTGCAGGCTTGATAACTAAATCGTTTAGTTATTATGTATTCGCAGTAATGCTGCATTTCATGAGGATATTTTTCTAAAAATGTTCTGATTGTGTAACCGTTATGTTCAATAAAATTTTTACAAAAATCGTCCATATAGTTACTTGTCATTACAAAAGGCATTTCTATTGTAATATAGGGGCCTTTATATCCAACAACCGAAGTATAGGGCTCATAAATTTCAGAAGCCCCCCCCCCCACTCCTAGAAATGAGGCTATAAGCTGACGATCGCCCTTAAAACCAGAACAAATCGGAAGCAGGGGGGTATCTTCATCTATAAGAAAATTTTCTTTAAAAAAGTTCCTTATAAAATAGCAGTCACTATCTATCACTATATAATGTTTTGCTAAGTTAGTTTTGTAAAAGCAATATTTTACAACCTGCTGTTCAATATATAATTTATCCCATATTTGTAAATCTTTAGTACTTTTATCTGTAAAGCTTGCAAGTTCTTCATCTGTTAGTATTTCATAAGTAAAATTAAACTCTTTTTTGATTTTTTCAAAATCTTCCTGTTCTTTTTCTGTAACTGATATATAGTACGGCAGATTATCTTTGTTGTATTTTTTGATACTTTGAGCCTGTAATATAAGAGATTCTTTATCTCTTAGGCAAGTTTTGCAAAATAAGGCTAAAATATTTTTATACAAGTGCACACTCCTTTTATATTGAAAATTTTATCACAATAATTTCTATTACGTGTAAATTATTATGACAAATGAGATAAACCAAAGCGCCAGTGTCGTCAGTATGAATTTGTCTTTATAAAGTATATTTGTCGGTGAGCAGCTGTCATTTTCCACAAATGTCAGTTGTAAATATCTCAAAAATCCCGTGACAACAAAAATTGAAGTCAAATATACATATTGAGAATTAAACTGGCTGATGATTTCGTCAGATAAAGTGTATAAAATATAAGTTACAATATTTATGGCTGCAGTAATTGCTATTGCTGCAAGTATGAATTCTTTGTTGTAGCCGTCGATATTTTTCCTTGTCTGCAAGCCTTTGCTATCCAGCAATACATCATCGTAGCGTTTTGCTAGTGCTATAAAAATTGAAATTAAGAATGTCAGCAAAATAAGATATTGTGACGGTATGATATTCACGAGAATTCCGCCAGCAATAACTCTTATTACAAATCCGCAGGAAATTATAATTATGTCTACAATTGCGATATGTTTTAACCTTGCTGAGTATAAAAAGTTCAAGAGTAAATAGGTTAAAATGCAAACTGCAAAAAGTTTATTCAAAATAAATGCTGCAAATAAGGATGTAACTAATAAACATACTGCTATAAAAATTGCGGAAGGAATGCTTACCTCACCTGAAGCAATCGGACGTTTACACTTCTGTGGGTGGCATCTGTCCTCATTAACATCTTTTATGTCGTTTAAAATATAAATTGAGCTGCTTGCAAGTGAAAATATTATGGCTCCGAGTGCAACCTTAAGCAGCAGGTTAAGCTCCAGCAGGTTTGCACTGAAAAACAGCGGAAGGAATAAAAATAGATTTTTTACATATTGCTTTACTCTAAGGAGTTTTAAATATTTTATCATTTTTTGTATTCTTTCCTTACTCCGTCAAAACCTATACTGTAAATTATCTTTTTATGTCTTATTTTTATTCGTAATTTATTAAATTCCGGATTATGGTTTGTATAATAATACTTCTTTTTGACAGGATCGTAATTCAGTGTTTTTAGTGCCTGATTGTTGTAGTAATACGTAAGAGGTAGCTTATTATTAAAGTTAACTTCTTCTTTAAGTGTTCTGTCAGCAAAAACTTCTTCCTGAGGATTATAAAGCGCAGGAAATGTATTTAGAACAAATTTAGCTACCGGTTGAAATTCGCAATGATTCCATGCATGACCTGTTTTTATGTGAATTAACCAAGGTAAAAGTATAATTGCAGAAAGTACAACAAGAATTATTTTTGTTTTATCCTTTATGTATTTAAAACTGTACAAACATCCAAATAAAAGTACTGGTATCATCCAATATGAATACCTGTGTATCAGCATTATTCCCGGATTCCAGTTTAATTGTGCTGAATCTATAACAGCAAATAAAACAACTGTGATTAACGAAATAATTGCATAAATATTTCGTTTTATGACTGAATAAATTATCAGACCAAAAATTACCGGTACATAAATTATAAGTCCGAAGTTCAAATCAAAAAACAAGCTTAAAATTTTTGCAAGGGAAATTGTATGGAGATCTGTTGCATATTTCCCGATAAGACTGAATGTTCCAAAATAATAGTAGTAGAATATAAACGGAATAAATACTATAAGCGAGATTAACCCCGTAATGATAAATTTATTCAATTTAGTTTTTGAAAAATCTTTAACCAGATTTATTAATTCGCCTATGATTATTAAAAACGGAACTAATGCTGCCGCAGGATTTTGTACGGAGGCTAATGCGGTAAAAAGTACTGCAGATTTGACTCTTTTGTTATAGTAATCAATCAGCCCTATCATAAGCAGAGTAAACGTAAATACCTCAGGGTGAGTCCATTTATAATAGAACCATAGCGGACTAAAATACAAAAGCAGTGTTAAAAAGATTTTATTTTTATCTTCCATTGCATTATTGCGGAATAATATCCAGTAAAACATCAGTAAAATAAGCAACAGATTAGTAATTTTAAAGGCTTCAAGAGGATTTATGTGAAGTAGTGAGAATATCGCAACTAGAGGAGCGCAAAGCAGGGAATATCCCCAGAAGTGATACGAAAAAGCACCCTCACCCCGTGCTGAAAGCGCCTTGAAATAGCCGGCATCACGGAATTTAAAGTATTTCAACTCTTCTTGATTAAAGCTGTTTTTAAACCATGCGGCTATTGCGTAAAATTTTAATTAAACTTCAATAAATAATCTTCTGCCTACTATATTTTGTTTTCCGTTGTAATAGCCTGCAAAGTATCCTCCGCGTACCGGTCTGTTTTTTGCATACGTTGCACTGTTGTAAGTATTCCCGTTGTAATTTACGAAAGGATTGTTCCCGAATGGGTTTGTAGAAGTCCCTCTTACCGGAACTGTCGTCTGCATTGGCGCAGGAACAAATACTCTCTGCAAAATACTTACTAAATCTGCCATTACATTACCTCACTTACTACATTCTTATTTATAAGAATTATTACAATTTTGTCATTATTTTATTATATTTAAGCTTAAAACTTCTTAATACACATCCTCTTATTTATGTATGTTTAGTTTTATGTTATTATCTTTATATGGAAAATAAAAAGAAAAATATACTTATAATAGGGCATTCCGCCAAGGAGCATGCTCTGGCGCAAAAACTTTCCTCTTATGATAACGTGGAAAAAATCTTTGCATTACCCGGAAACACAGCGATGAAAGAGTTTTGTGAATGTGTTGATATCAGAGAAGATAATTCACAGGAAATTCTGGAATTTGTACTTAAAAATGAGATAGATTTAACGATTGCATCTTCAAACGAGACTATAAAATCTGATATTGCGGATTTATTTCAGGCAAATTCCCAGTTAATATTTGCGCCTACGGCTGCCGCATCCGCTTTTGCCATAAGCCGTTCAGCCGCAAAGAAATTTATGTATAAACTCCGTATTCAGACTCCTAAATTCGGTATTTTTGAAAAACAGCCGCTTGCTATTGAGTATATAAAAAATGCACAATACCCTATTTTGATTTCTTCGGATGAGGATTCCGATGTTAGTGTCAAAGCGGTTTGTTCCGGGGTTGCTATGGCTAAAAGATGCGTAGAAGATTTGTTTTTAAGCGATGAAAAGAAGGTTGTTATAGAGGATTACTATAACGGGCACGAATTTACTCTTTACATAATTACAGATGGGTATGAGGCATTGCCGATTGCAGTTTCTGCTGACTACAGATTTTTAGAAAACGGCGGCGGAGGTCTTTATACCTCAGGTATAGGGGCATATACTCCTGATTATAAGATCTCTGAATATGTTATTAATTCTATAATGAGTAATGTAGTATTTAATATCTTAAAATCTCTTGAAAAGCGTGAAACTCCATATCTTGGAATTTTGGGTATTGAATGTGTGCTAAGAACTGATGATAGTTTTTATGTAACAGGATTTACTCCGTTTTTGAAAGATGTTGATGCCGCTTGTGTTTTGAATTCTGTTCAAGATAATTGGCTTACTTTGTTTGAAGCATGTGCTGTCGGCTCTTTTGCTGATGATTATTTTCAAATTCTGCATTCAAATACTTCATCTGTTTCATGTGTTTTGTCCTCAAGGAATGACGGAGAGGTTATTAAAGGGCTTAATTTAGTCGATGAGTCTGTTAATATTATTCATTTTTCGACTGTTAAAAACGAGTATATGGAGTATTTGACAAATAAAGGACGAACTCTTGCTGTTACTGCAAATGCGGCTACTCTTGCTTCTGCGAGAAAACTTTTATATGAAAATATTGATGTAATCGATTTTAAAAATAAAAAATATCGTACTGATATTTGTGATTAATCTTTTATCCGTTGATTTTTTTTTCAAAATCATTAATAAAAAAGTATGGTCATTGGAGTTCGAAAAAATTATTATGCAATTTTGGGCATAACACCCGATAGTGATGCACAGGAAGTTAAATCTGCCTATAGAAAACTTGCGCGTAAGTATCACCCTGATGTCAATAAAGAGCAGGGGAGCGTTGAAAAGTTTAAAGATATATCTGAGGCTTACGAGGTTCTTTCTGATGAAAAAAAACGTAAACAGTATGACTTGCTGAATGGTTTTTATAAAACAAATAAGCAGAAAGTTAAATCAGAAGGTGCAAAAACCGAGTATAAAAAGACTGCAGAACAAAAAGAGCAAACTGCTGAAGATTATAAAAACAAAGCAACTCGTCCATCTTTTAAAGAAGATAAAGAAGCTTTTCAAAAGAACGATTTTAAAAGTGCAATAAACGATATTCTCGAAGGTATTGCAAAAGAAAAGAAAAATAAAAAAACACCTAAAAAGGGGGCTGATATATATGCAGAAGTAACAATCACCCTGCAGGATTCGGTAAGAGGAACTTCCCGAGTTATAAATGTCATGCATAAGGAACTTTGCCCTAATTGTGAGGGCAGAAGATTTATTAACGGTGCGAAATGCGGAGTATGTCATGGTACAGGAGAGTATATCCAGCATAAAAAGCTTACGGTTATGATTCCGAAAAATGTTAAAAATGGTACAAAGCTCCGAATTCAAGGTGAAGGAAACCCGGGCTTTTATGGAGGCGAAAACGGAAATCTTTATTTGACTGTTAAAATTGAACCAAATTCTAACATAAGAATAGAAGGGGCTGATGTTTTTTGCAGGGTTCCTATTACACCTTTCGAAGCGGTTTTAGGCGGACATATTTCTATACCTGTTTTTGATGGCAATATTTCATTAAATCTGCCCCCTAAAACTTTATCCGGGCAAAAATTCAGACTGTCCGGCGAAGGCATAAAGACAAACGGAAAATTTGGTGATATGATTATTACTGTTGAAATTCAAATTCCAAAAAGTTTATCTGATGATGAAATCAGACTTTATGAGAAATTGAAAAAGTTATCCAACAGTAATATTCGAGAAAATTTGCTACATGACTAAAATAAGAGAAATTTTTACATCAATACAGGGTGAAGGTCCCTATGTCGGGCAGAGACAATTATTTGTAAGGTTTTGCGGCTGCAATTTGCACTGCAAATACTGTGATACGGATTTTGACGTTGACAAATCAGAGGATTACACTCCCAAAAAGCTTCTGGAGGTAATAAATTCTAGTGGAGAACAGTACATGGTTTCTCTCACCGGAGGAGAGCCATTGATGTCGGTTAAGTTTTTAAAAGAATTCTTGCCTTTATTAAGAGAACAAGGACACAAAGTTTACCTTGAAACGAACGGCACACTTCCTGATAATTTGGCTGAGGTTATAGATTTTGTTGATATTGTGTCTGCGGATATAAAGCTCGAGAGTGCTTCTGGCATGGCTTTAGATAAAGAAAAATGCAAAAGATTTTTTCAAATAGGTGCTAAAAAAGAAATTTTCGCAAAAGTAGTTTTTAACGAACATATTGAGGATAGTGAAATTTCAACTGTGGCGGAGATTGTGAAACCTGTCAACAGTGAAATAATATTGCAGCCTCAGATGAAAGGTAATGATTTTGCCGTTTCTGTACCAAAATGTGAGGAAGTTTTTAATAAATTTCTCAAAATATATAATAAAGTCCGTATAATTCCTCAGGTTCATAAGTTTTTGAATGTGCGTTGATTTATGCAGGAGTTTAGTTTAAACTTTTTATTGTAAAGAGGTAAAAATAGAATGGCAGTTAAAAAAATTTTAAAATACGGAGAACCTTCTCTCAGAGAACCTTCTAAAGAGGTTCATAAAGTATCAAGAAAAGTAGCAGATCTTGTTCAGGATTTATTTGATACAATGTATACTTTTAACGGTGTCGGGCTGGCCGCTCCTCAAATCGGCGTTAACTTGCGGGTTTATGTAATAGATGCATCAACAAAAGACAATCCTATGAAGCCAATGGTCTTTATAAATCCAAAGATTATCAAAAAATCTGGTGCAGTTGTTGAGGATGAAGGGTGTTTAAGTTTTCCTGAAGCATATACCCCTGTAAGAAGATACAAAAATGTTACAGTAAAGGCTCAGGATATTAACGGCAGAACTTTTATTCTTGAAGCAAAAGACGGTTCTCTTTTGGCGCGTGCAATTCAGCATGAATATGATCACCTTGAAGGAATTCTTTTTATTGACCATTGCGTAAACAGATTTGAGGCTGATGAAATTCTCAAAAAACATAATCTTCCTCCTGTTGAAGAAGATAAGTTATTGGATGAACCTGATTTGGAAGCGGAATTGAATAATGATTAGAGTTGTTTTCTTTGGTACTCCAAAAATAGCTTTGAAATCTCTTGAGTACCTTTATAATTCTGATAAAATTGATGTTGTTGGTGTCGTGACCCAGCCGGATAAACCTGCAGGACGCGGGCATAAAATTTCAATGTCTGTTATAAAGCAGTTTGCGCTTGAACATAATCTTCCTGTATTTCAGCCTAAATCTATTCGCAAAGAGCCTGAAATTCAAGAAGCTTTGAAAGCTTTAAAACCTGACTTTTTTGTAACCTTTGCCTTTGGACAGATTTTATCTCAAGAGGTTCTTGATATTCCAAAGTATGAAACCATTAATCTTCATGCCTCTCTTTTGCCAAAATACAGAGGGGCAAATCCAATTCAACGTGCAATTATTAACGGAGATAAAGAAACAGGGATTTGTACTATGATTACGGAATTAGGGCTTGATTGCGGAGATGTATGCCTCAAAGAGGTAATTCCAATTTCAGAGACAATGAATTGTGAGGATTTATTTAATAAAATAAGTGAGATATCTCCTGAATTGCTTGAAAAAACTCTGGTAGGTCTGACTGACGGTTCAATCAAACCGGTTCAGCAGTGTAGTGACGGTGTTTGTATGGCAAATAAATTAACAAAGGAAGAAACTGCTATTGACTGGTCAAAATCAGCAGAAGAAGTCCATAATCTTGTTCGTGGTATTTATAAATTTCCGTCCGCTCATTTTATGTATCATGATAAGCTTGTAAAAGTTCTTCAGACTAAAGTTGTCGCAGGCGGAGGCAAGCCGGGTGAATTTGTTGAGATTACCAAAGACGGGATTAAAGTTGCCTGTGGTAAGAATTGTGTTCTTGTTATGAAGGTTAAACCGGAAGGAAAAGGCGAAATGAATGCCCGCGACTGGTATAACGGTTTAAAAAATAGGTAAATTATGGTAATAAAGGGTATTAGAGGCGCTATAACCGTAAATTCAAATACATCGGAAGCAATACAAGAAGCTACTATTGAATTGTTGTCTGAAATGATTAAGCGTAACAATATTGTCATTGATAATATTTCACATGTTATCTTTACGCTGACGGAAGATTTGAATGCGGCTTTTCCTGCAAAATTTGCAAGGCAGCAGTTAGGGTTTGATAATGTCGCAATGATGTGCTTTCATGAACTTAATGTTCCGGATTCCTTAGCAATGTGTCTGCGTGTTCTGATTGTTATAAACTGTGATAATTCTTTTATTCCGGAATTTGTTTATTTAAAAGGTGCGGGAAGCCTTCGAAAATAATATCCTATATTTTTTCTATTTCAGACATTGCAGGATCTAATAATCTTCTGCCGATATTGACAAAGTTAATAGAACAAAGTGTTTTGTTCCCGTATTTAATCATTTTTTCTACAACACCTTCTCCATACTTTGGATGTGATACCCTGTCACCTTGTTCAAAAACAGGAATATCATCTCTAACAGGAGTCTCCACAGGGTAAACCGGAACATTAACCTCTTCAGGAAGATTTGCCGCACCTATATTCACATCTTCAATAAAATTTAAATCATCTTCAGTCAGGACTTCTTCTTCCGATTCAGTTTCCTGAGATGGCTGCTCTGTTTCCTGAGATAAGTTTTCTTCTTCGTTGGTCAAATCATTTTCTTGTTCTTCTTCTATTTCAGGTTCTTCTTCTAAATTGTCATTTGCCTGTTTTGGTTGAGAAAACATTATTTCATCAACAATTTCTGATGCGTTATCTTTTATCGGAAACTGTTCTTCTTCCTGAATTGATTTTTCAATTTCCTCATCAGAAATAAGAGGCAGACTGTTTTCATCGTAATTGATTACAGGTTCAGGTTGATGATCACTTTCTTCAAGTACGTTTCCATCAATGAAGCTTTCTGATATTGCAGGAGCAACTTCTTCTGTAATTTCAAGAGGAGCTTCTTCTAATAAATCTTCCTGATGTTCAATATGCGGAATTTCTTCATTTCCGTTGTACGGAGCTTCTTCAATAATTTCAGGAGTTTCCTCTACTGTTTGAATTTCTTCAAGAGCAGGTGTTTCTGAAGCAATTTCCTGGTCTATAATATTACTTATAACTTCAGGTTGGATTTCCTCTTCTGTTTTTTCTTCTTCGGTCTCAGTTTCATTATCGGAAGTTTCATCAGTATGAACTTCTGATTCATTTGACGGAATGTCATCAGATATTAGGGTTTCATAAGAATATGAATTTGATTCATCTGAAAAATCGTCAGGTTTTTCCGGTTCTGTCGGCTTTGTTTCTTCCGCATCCACAGGTTCAGAGGTTGCCTCTTCTTCAGGTTCTTCTGCAGTTTGTTCAAGGATAGATGACAATTCAATTATAAAAGGTACATGTTGTGTTGCTTTCCCGTATATTATGAATTCATCAGGATTTAATTTATTTAAGAATGTATTATATGATGCAAAGTCGTGTTGTAATGTCTGAGGCGCAAATAAAATTAAGTTATTTGCACGTTCTTTCAATTCATATAAGTATTTGAAATTATGACTGCAGGCAATTGTTGTATAAATTTTATTTTTTGTTAGAAAATGGCGGATAAGTTTTTTGTCAGCATTGTCATTATTGAGCTGTACAAAAGAGTATACGAATAGATCCATTTCATCTATTGAATCGTAGACATATTTTATAATTTCATTTTGAAGAATATCACTTGCTGAAGATATATCAAGAATGTTTGTCAAATTTGCACGGATAGCACTTCGCAAAGTATGAATTTCTTTTGCATTTTGAGCAAAGACGTTTTCCTCTTTGTATTTTAAAAGTTTATTTTTTAACAATACAAGCTCTGTAAGCCCGAGCGCTTTGTATTGCTGGTCAACAACGCTGATAAATGTATCAAACGGAATAAATTTGTCAAGAACTGTCTTTGAATACTCCTGAACTTCAAGAAAAATGTCCTGAATAAGGGCTTTGCTGGCAGGATCAACATTATCCAAATCATGCTCGTATATAAAATTTATTGTATTATAATTCAGGGGAAGTTTAAAATCTTCGCCGAATTTCAGTTTTTGACCTGCGAATTTGCCATCAACATCAAAAATAATAGATTTATTATTTTCTGTACTAAGTTGAAAAACACAATTTTCAATAAAAGTGTTTGTATTTTCCTGATTTTCTGAACAAATAAGGAGGTTATTTTCCAGAATAGATCTATCAACCTTAAGTTCAGCATCTTGATTTGCGAGAAAACCTATATCAACCGGATTGTTAACGGGTAATATATCCAAAAGTTCATCGGATGAAAGTTTTGTTACATCAGAATCAAGTGACGGGATAGTTCCGTCATAATTTTTTACTATACCTTCCGCATCAAACGTAAAGAGAAGTTTTACAATAGCATAATTTATACCGTTGTCGGCTTTTAGGCTTAAAACCTGGGCTACATAGGGCGTTTGTGAATCTTCTATAATTACAAAGCCAGACAACAAAAGATTATCTTCACGATTATATGATATTTTAACTAGGTTATTCTTGATTTCCAGAACTTTCATCTATAATTCCTCTTTTACTGAATAAATTTTATCATGAACATGCCCGATTGTTGTCAAATCATGACTAAACATTTACCAAATCTTCAAGCTTATTATAAATTTCAATAGTTAAAAGGCAGATTTTCAGGTCTCTTTTGACAAGACTCTTAATTGTTTCTTTGTAACATTTTAGAAGTGCTTTATTAAGACCGTTTTCTTCAGTAAGGTAACTTTTTATAATAGCAGAATATTCTTTATCTCTTGTATTAGGTTCTATTTTATCCGCGAGGAAGATAATTTTTTCAAACTCGCTCATATCAAGCTTACCTAGCGTATGCCATCTAATTGCTGATAGAATTTCTTTATCTTCTACTCCAAACTGCTCTTTTGCGTAATATGCGCTGACCGGTGCGTGAAGCGTTTTATAATTCAGCATTTCTTCTTGGTGGACATCAAGATGGTTATTAATGATTTCCAACAATTTTTCATTTGGAAAACACTTTGCGCAATCGTGTAATAACCCGGCTGTATAAGCTTTTTCTTCATCAAGGTTGAATTGGTGTGCAAGTTCTTTTGCACATTCAGCAGTCCCTAGTGAATGCAAAAATCTTTCTTCATTCAAGTTATTTTTCAGCCATTCTTTTATTTCATTTTCATTAATTTTTGTATAATTCATTTTTTATTATATATTCCTCTACTTTTGGGGGCACAAGTCCTTTTATGCTTTTATTGAGCTTAACCTTTTCTCTGATTTCGGTTGACGATATATCCAGAAATTCCAGCGGCATAAGTTCAAACCTGTAGCCCTTTTCTTGTAAATATTCAAATCTCTGTTTGTCAAAATTATTTTCTCTTATAAACACCACAAAATCAACAAGCTCTTTAAGTTTCTCGGTCTCATACCAGCTTTCAATTTTTTCAAAAGCGTCAGTTCCGATTAGAAATTTTATTTTCCCGTCAATTGCGTGGCGTTTATATATTTCGCAAATTGTTAAATAGGTATAAGATTTTCCTTTCCTTTGAAATTCGATGTCAGATACAGAAAAATTAGGATTATTTTCTGTGGCAAGTTTTACCATTTCCAGCCTGTCGTCCGCCATGCAGCCAACGCTTGCCTTATGGGGAGGGTTGTAGGCAGGTATAAATATAACACTGTCGCATATTGAATTCTTTATCGCGAATTCTGCAATCTGAATATGCGCGTTATGTATCGGGTTAAACGTTCCTTGGAATAAACACAGTTTCATATACAAATCTTAACATAACTGCTGAATTTTTGTAAAATATTGTAACAATTTTTACTATATTATTAAGATTGAGTCAAAAAATTCCGTAGATATAAGTGAACAACTATAAGGAAAACGTTTACTATGGGAATGGCAGCAGGACAGGCTAGATTGTTATCAATTACTGCAAGGCTCAATCATAACGAATTGAGAACCATGCAGATTTCTAATGCCAAAATACGTCTTGCAGACCAGACAGAAAAGGTTGGAGAAGAATACATTAATGCATTGAATGAAACGCAATTGATGTATTCAACGTATGATGAAAACGGAAATATTTCATATGAAAGATTAACAGGTTATGCACTCTCTTCTTACGGTCCGTTGAAAAACCAGTACGGCCTTGTGAATGCGGCCGGTCAAATTCTTGTTAGCGAGCTTGACGCTGCTAACTATGAGTCAAGTGATAATTTGGAAGAATTCCTTGATAAATACGGACTTTTAGGCTCTCTGGACGAAGGTAAAATCGTTGAGGTCAAAAACCCTGCCTACGATACCGCATGGGATGAATATAACCAAAAATATCAGGAATGGAAAGCTAAAGAACCTGATAAGAATGATGAAAAATATTGGGTTACAGAGACAACAACTGTTGAAAACTCCGAATTATATGAAAAGTTTGTGAGCGGTACTGATTCCGGCTGCTGGACATCTGTTATGAATGATTCAAGTGCATTGTATCACTTAGGTGACGTATTAAGTCACCTGCTTGATGTTGGTGAATATACCACCTCTGATGGACAGAATACTTTTTCAATAGTTGATGATCCAAGCAACTCAAATCCATTCTATCATTGGTGGACGACCGGCGGCAGCGGCGGTGTAAACGGTAATGCCCAGACAATGGCTGAAATCAGGGCTGAATTAGTGGGTATGAACTGTTGCGGCAAGCATGAAGACGAATACCATCAGGATTGTGATGGTACAGAAACAATAACCCAAAAAGTAGTTGATTTGCTCTGGGATTCTCAGGAATTGTTAAATGACAGAGGTGCATTAGGCCCTGGAGATCCTGACTATGATGCAATTTTAAACAGAGCTAAACACCTTGTATTCTATGATTTAAAATATGCTTTAAGCGAAGAAAAACCTGTTAAAGTGTTTAAACAAGAAGAATATGACAATGATGTTGCAGCCTGGGAGGCTACAAAGCCTGTAGAACCTGAGGTTGAACCTTACCTCACGAAAAAGGTACGTCAGGTTACTGATAGTGATAAAGGTGAATGGTATATTAACCTCTGGCATAGAATGAACGGTGAAAGCGACTATAAATCAGGCTATATGAATCTTGATAAATATGACGAAAACTTTGACGGTTGGATTTCGGATTCAAAAGTCAATGAAAATTATGCCGTTCTTGAAGACGGTTTGATGAACAGTCCTGAATGGCTTCAATTCGCGCTTGAACATGGTGTTATTACCCTTGAAAAGGTCGAGTTTTCATCACCAAGTATTGAAGGCGACGGCTTAACCGATGTTCAATGGGTTTCTACGATTTATAGTTCTGTAACAGATATAACCGAGCAGAAGGACGAAAATGCTGCAACCAAGGCTGAAGTCTGGTATAATCAACAGTTACGTGAAATAGAAGCAAAAGATAAAGAGTATGATAATCAGATGAAACTTCTTGATACAGAACATAATGCTTTGCAAACAGAGTACGATTCAATTAAAGGTACAATTGAAAAGAACGTTGAACGTACGTTCAAAGCATTTTCATAAATAATTAAGAGAGAGAATATGCAAAGCCGCAAAATATGCGGCTTTTTATTTTATATACATTTGCGGCTCCGTTTCCTTTTTGGTATTAAGTGCTTATACAAACATCGTTCCAGTGTATAAAAGGCGGCTGGTCGCCAAAAAAAAACCTGATTTTTGGGGAAAAATCAGGTGCAAAATTTGTAGGGGAAAAATTAATTGGAGTTATATTATTTAATGAAAAATCTTTTTCTATCGGTATTGGCTTTAATTCAGCCGGCCGATATCTTAAATAAGGTGAAGTGCCTGTCTGTTTGCCATTGCAATAAAGTTCATCTGTGCAAACAAAACTTCTGATCTGTCTTTAAATGGCTCGTTGTTTGATACGTTAGTTGTTACTTGATCTTTATACATATCTTTCAACTGGTTATCAATCTTTTTCAAATTCTTAACTGCCATCTCTATCGCCTCTCTTATTTATCTCTCTCTTATGTATATATAAAGTATATACAAATTTCTGAATTTCAGTTTTTGTTTAACTCGTTACATTTCTTTACAAAATGGCAAAATATCTAAAATTTAATCAATTTTTGAAAATCAGGTGTTTTTATATATATAATTAGAGGTTAATGGTAGGACTATGGTTAGTAACAATAATATTAATTTAAGACAGAATATACCGATGCAGGCAGGAATACAGCCGCTTCAAGGAATGCAAAATGTTGACGGAGAGAAGATTAAACAGTCTGTTGACAATTCTTATCTTGCAAACCGTGTAAAGGCATCAACTGATGATGAATCGAACCCATTTGCAACACTTGGAGTCGGTACAGCTTTATGGTACGGAATATCTCAGGGGATGGATAAGCTTAACCCTATGATGGAAGGAAAGTATGAAGATACTATTCTCGGCAAAATGGGTGCCTGGGGCGATAAGGTTGCGACAAATTCAACTAAATCAGGTTTAGGAAAGAAAATTGATACTTTCCTTAGAAAAATGAAAATCGGCTGGTGGAAACTTACTAAGAAAAGCGATATAGCTTATGCTATCCAGAATCATAAGACAAGCCCTGAGTGGAGCTTTGCAAAAGTTCCGGGAAAAGGTGTTGAAGGTTTCCTTGCTTCTGATACAGAACAGGTGTTTGAAGAATTTTTGAAGCCGATATCCGGACGTGAACGTAAACTTAATCTTCTGTTCTTTGATGTTCCGCTCGGAAAGTATAATTCTTACCAGAAGCTTGAACAATACGGTGTTGACCAGAAATATATTGATGACTTTGTAAATAAAATCAAGAATTTATCTTTTGATGAAAAAGCGCTTGCACTTCAAAAAGAAGAACTTAAACTTCTAGGAGCAACGGATGATGTTATTAGAACTGCTTCCGCAAGAGGCATGGAAGGCTTACGCGAAGCTGCGTATGATTTAAAGGTTAAGAAACTCGGATTTAATTCCAAGGCAGCTTATGAAGCAATAAAAGGCAAATTTATTGATAACACAAAAACTGTAATGGACGCGCTTTCTAAGGCAGATAAAAATCTTAAAATTTCAATCTGGCGCAAAAACGGAACCTGGGGTAAGATTAAATCTCACCTATTCGGCAGACAGGTTTCTTTGAGTGAATATCATAACAAATATATTGCAACAATGGGCAAGGGCAATAAAACAGCGCTTGGAAGATTTTTACCAAAGGCATTCAGCTGGTTCCTTGAAGGTACGACAAACAGGTTTGCCGGCGGTAAACTGGCAGTTGCAATGCAGGCAGGTATCTTTGCCGATATGTTAATCCATGCGTTTAAAGCGCCAAGCGGTGAAAAAGGCAAGACCTTGGCTGAACGCTTTGTAAATGACTTCACTTACTTTATGGCAATGCCGTTTGGTATCTGGGCAATGCACAAAGTCGGCGGTATGAAATATGCAGGGCTTGATAAAAAAGGTGTGGAAGCCTACAACAAAGCACGTGAAGCCTTTAATGCAGACGTAAGAGCAGGTAAGCTTGCTGATAAGGCGCTTTATAAACAAAGACGCAAAGATTTGAAAAATATTCTGAAAGCCAATGTTAAAAATCCGATTACACGTTTGTTAAAGAAAATCGGCGGATTTATAAACATAGGTAACGAAACAATTTTAGCGCGCAGGTCTGCTGCAAAGATGAATATGAACTTATTCAGAAGATCAGGTAACTTCTTTAAGAACCTTCTTGGTGTTCCGATGAGAATTGCAATCCCTATGATGATTATAGTTCCGTTTGTTGCAAAGAACGCTACAAAAATTTCTCACTTCCTCTTTGGAAAACCGACAAAATCAGTTCTTGATGAAGATAGTGAGGCTTCACAGGATAAGTTAACTTCTGAACAGCAGGCGCAAATGCAGAAACTTGCAGAAGAATATCAGAAACAAATACAAGCTCAGGCACAAGCCGCTGCACAGAAAAAGAATGAACCATTCGTAAGCAATAACAGTCCGACAAACCTTATAAATATGACAAAAAACGGAAATCCTTATAAAGAAACAATTCCAAAGGTAACGCAGCCGGAACATTTATCAAAACCGACATATACATACATACCATCTCCTGAAAGCACAATTATTCCGAATGCGGGCGAAGATTTGACCCCTGCAAACGCAGCGCTTCAAAAGGCTGACGCTATGGAACAGAAGGTTGCCGAAACCTTATCAATGAGATTGTAAGGTTAGAATAGTCTAATTTACATAGCAAGGAACAAGAGTATTTATTTTCTGAACAAACTCACGAACATATTCCCGCTGGCGTTCAAAAACAAATACTCCTGTTTTTCTTGCCCGACTGGATAGTTTTAATTCTATATTGTTGTAATTTTTCATAAAAACTGTTATAATATTAATGCTCTGTACGGGTGTTCAATTTTGTTCCTACATTTATTATAAAAGGGAGAGTTGACTCTGTCAGATATTGAAGTATACCCGCCGAAGTTAACTTCGCCAGCAGGAAACGGATTTATCGAGGCGCTCACCCACCTGCGAGACCAGCAGGTAACAAAATCACATTCGCACAGGGCTTTTTTATGCCTTGCTCATTTGTGCAAAATATGATAAACTCTCTTATAGAAAGGTTTTGTATGTCAGAAAATATTTCAACAGTCATCCTCTCTAAAGAGAGCCGATTTAAAGAACTTATGTCTCTATATCTGAAAGAGTACGGCGGATTTGAGATTTTAGATGATTTTGCTGATGATTCTGATATTTATAATACATTATCCTCTCTTTCTAAATCGTTTTTAATTGCAAATATGCAGGATAAATCCTTGGACAATCTGATTTCACGAATTTCTTCAGACTGTCCGAATTGTAAAATTCTTGCAGTGACTGAAAATCCTACTGTTGATTTTATAATAAACGTTATGAGGCTGGGTGCTAAAGATGTCTTATCTTCACCTGTAATAAAATCTGAATTTTTTGACATTCTTAAAAAAGTAAAAAATCAGTTAAACTCCGATTATCAAAAAGTTAATAAGTGCAGAATGATAACGATTTTCTCAAACAAAGGCGGAATCGGCAAAACATCAGTCGCAACGAATTTAGCGCTGGAACTTGCAAGGACAACTAAAGAAAATGTTGCTCTGATTGATTTAAATTTCCAGTTAGGTGATATTACAACATTTTTAGATTTAAAACCATCTTTTAATATATCTTATATGCTGAAAAATCTTGATAAAATTAACAAAGAATTTTTGCTTAATACGCTTGAAAAATATAAAAACACAAGTCTTTACGTGCTCGCGGATCCTCCTTATTTTAAGCAGGCGGATGATATTTCGGCAAAACAGGTATCAAAGTTATTTGATATTTTAAAAGACAGTTTTTCTTATATAGTTGTTGATACGGACGCAAGTTTCGGAGATAAGACGATTACTGCGCTTGATAATGCTGATTTGCTGTTCCTTGTAACCTGTATAAACCTTCCGGCACTTCGCAACTGCCAGCGCTGCCTTGATTTGTTTGAAAAACTCGGCTACAATAGCGAAAAGGTTCAGGTGCTTGTAAATAGATACATGGAAAATGACGAAATAAAAGCGGAAGATGCGGAAAAAGTTCTGAATAAAGAAATTTACTGGAAAATTCCGAATAACTATTTTACGATGATGGCTGCGATTAATAAAGGTGTTCCTGTGTCTGAGATTAATCCTGCCTCAAATGTAGCGCAAAGTTATAAGGAACTCGCAATTTATGTCTCAGACAGTATTCACAGGCATGAACTTATAAAAAAATATTCAAATAACACGTTTAACAGCATAGATAATATTCTGAAAGGTTGATAAATGAGCTTCAAAGATAGATTTAACGATTTAAAACTTCAGAATATCAGTGATAATATTTTGTCTCAAAAGGCAGAACAAATTAAGTCACAAAATCCTATTGCCGATAGTATAAAATCAAAACTTTCATCGAAAATAGCATCTGTGCCGGTTTGGTTTGATTATTCTGAAGATGAAAAACTGGCTTTGATTTCTTCATTTTTCGATAATTGGCTTAAAGAATCTGATGTAAGTCTTTCCGAGGATGAAAGAGCAAGATTTATTGATAGTCTTAAAAATTCTGCCTATGGGTTTGGAGAATTGGATTCGGTTCTTTCTGACGATTTGGTGAGTGAAATATTTATATCCGCAGGGAGTCCTGTCAAAATTCGTAAGAGTGGTGAGATTTTGTCTACGGATATTTCTATTACTGCCCCTGATATTCTAGTCAGCCGTCTGAAGAAGGTTGCCGGATTAGAGGCAAATAAGCCGGTTTTAAAGTTTATATATGCTAACCTCATAATTACAATGGTATTGCCGCCGGTAAGCAATCTTTTTATCGCTATTAAAAAGAAAACACGTAAAAATACTGATTTTGAATTTCTTTTGAATAATAATAAAATTGATCAAAATATTTATTCTTTTTTGGTATCATTGATAAATAATAAAAAAAATATTCTTATTTCAGGCGGGACAGATTGTGGTAAGACTTCTTATATTGAGTCTTTTTATAATATTTTACAAAACAGTATTTTACTTCAGAATACCAATTTTATTGATAAAAAGAGTTTTATATGCGGCGGATTGTGCGAGGAAGAATTGAAAAATCTTATTAATGCGGTTGCCAGAACAAATCCTGATTATTTAGTTTGTGATATGAATAATGGATATTTAAGTGTGGATGGCTGCGCGTTAATTTCTACGATGAGGGCGGAGTCTGCTGTATTTGCTGTCACCAAGCTTGCTGCAAACAATGCTTCGGCTTCAAAAATGACAGAAAAACAGGCAAAAGCAGATATAGCGTCGCATTTTGATTATATTATTCACCTGAATAATGAGATGTTTATATCATCAATTGCGGAATTTTCTCTAAATAAAGCCGGTTCTTTGGTAATGACTGAGATTTTATCATATAAAGACGGTGTCTATGCATATAATTTTCCTGAAGAAATGCCTGTTCTTCCGTCAAAACAGGTCAAATCCGCTGCAGTAGAAAGTCTATCTCCTAACAGTTTTAAAGCAAGGTTTAAGTAGCAGGCTTTCTGGCATTGATATGTTTTTTCAGATTGCTTGAATCAAGCAGGGCTTTGTTAAATTTTTCTATTCCAGGGTCTATGTAATTGGGCATAACAACTTTTTTTATGAAGGCATCAATTGGTTTAATGCTTATAATCATTGCTATAAGACCGCCTATAGTTTTGAGAAGTTTATTCCCGAACTGGAGTTTGTTTATATAAGTTTTTAGAGAATATCTTAGTGCATTATTAGCATATTGTGCCCCGTATGTTTCCTTTAATACGGGGTATTCTCGCATATATTTCCGGTAGCTTCCTAAAGAAATCTCCGGAGGCTTTTTCTTTGCCTGTAAATCTTCTTTGATTTTTACAAGCATGTCAATATTTTCTTTGGCATACTCCATAATTTTATCTTTTTTGCAGTTTGCAAGTGCATATTTCCCGCTACAATTTTTAAAGAATTTTTTTAACCAATGATCTGATTGCTTTTCATTTTTACAGGCTCTTATCTTATTTTCAAGAGAGTCTGAAAAGAATTTCTTAAATTCCTCTTTGTCATTAAATATATCTCCAACACATTGATCTACCGCATTGTTCATGTGTTGAAGAGTGTCTCTTTTGGCATTGACACTTAAGCCTTTATTTAATAATTTTGCAATCGGAGAGGTAAGATTTTGCCCTGCAATTATTGCAAATGCAGGAAAAATAAAACTGCTTAATCCCTGATAAATTGCCTGTTCGACAGCACGTGTACGGCTCGGATTGTAGTGATTTTTGTCATTTTTATATTTGTCGTAAATGTCAGCTCCAAGATACATTATCGGAGGAATCCATAAAATTTGGCTTAATTTTGGTGCTATTTCATAAATAGCCGCTCCAACTTCGTTTGAATAAGATAAGGCAACCATCCATTTTTGATTAAGCGGATCTCTGTATTTTTTGTTATTCTGTTTATTTGTGACGGTCTCCGATTTCTTATTTTGCGAGCCGAATTCTACTGGATAAATCAAATGAAATATTTCCTTATGTACATCTATTATATAATAATTTGTGAAGAAAAAATTTTGCTATTAATTTACTTTGGGATAAAATTTTGTTATGGAACGAAGATTTAAAATTCATTCAAAATATTTACCGTCAGGGGATCAGCCAAAGGCGATAAAACAATTGACGGATGGTCTTTTGGCAGGGGATGACGCCCAGACGCTCCTTGGGATTACAGGTTCTGGGAAAACTTTTACAATTGCCAATGTTATTGAACAGGTGCAAAAGCCTACATTAATTATTGCTCACAACAAAACTCTTGCGGCACAGCTTTATAACGAGTTTAAAGAACTTTTTCCTGATAATGCAGTTGAATACTTTATAAGTTATTATGACTATTATCAGCCTGAAGCATATATACCGAGGACTGATACCTATATAGAAAAATCTGCTTCTATAAATGATGAGATTGACCGTTTGCGCCACAATTCTACAAGAAGTCTTTACGAGCGTAATGATGTTATCATTATCGCTTCTGTTAGCTGCATATACGGTTTGGGGCTGCCTGAAAATTATTTCAGAGGTTCTGTAGAATTAAAAGTTGGCGATGAAGTCGATAGAGATGCGCTTTTAAACCATCTTGTCACAACTCAATATACGCGTAATGATTTGGTATTAGAAAGGTCAACATTCAGAGTACGCGGGGATATTGTGGAAATCATGCCGGCTTATGAAAAGATTGTGACTAGAATTTACTTTTTCGGGGACGAGATAGAAAAAATAGTCAGAATTGATAATGTCTCAGGGGAAATTCTTGAAATGCCGGAAAAAGTTGTGATTTATCCTGCGGTTCACTATCTTTCATACGATGATGATGTTGATGAAACCTTAGGGTTAATTCGTCAGGAACTCCAGCAACGCCTTGCGGAACTTAACTCTGAAAATAAACTTATTGAAGCGCAGCGGCTTGAACAGCGTGTAAAATATGATATGGAAATGATTAAGGAAATGGGATATTGTTCCGGAATTGAAAATTATTCCAGAATAATTGAACGCCGCCCTCCTGGTTCTCCTCCTGCAACTCTTTTGGATTATTTTCAAGGTGATTTTCTTACTGTTATTGATGAATCACATGTTACACTGCCTCAGCTTAAAGGTATGAGTCATGGCGATGCTGCAAGAAAAGATACTCTTATTAAATACGGATTCAGGCTTCCTTGTGCAAAAGATAACAGACCTCTGACAAGTGATGAGTTTTTCTCTAAAGTAGGTCAGAAAATTTATATCTCGGCAACTCCAGGTGAATTTGAGCGAAAAACTTCTCAACAGCTTGTTGAACAGATTATCAGACCGACAGGCTTGGTTGATCCGAAGATCCATGTAAGACCGATTGATACTCAGATTAATGACTTAAAAGAAGAGATTAAAAAGCGTGCGGATAAAAACGAACGCGTACTTATTACAACGCTTACAAAGCGTATGGCGGAGGATTTGACGGATTTCTTTATACAGGAAGGTATCAGAGTAAGATATTTGCACAGCGAAATTCAATCACTTGAACGAGTTGAAATTTTGCGAGATTTAAGACTCGGTGAATTTGATGTTCTTATCGGTGTAAACCTTTTGAGAGAAGGCTTGGATATCCCTGAAGTATCGCTTGTCGCAATTATGGATGCTGATAAGGAAGGATTTTTGCGCTCAGAAACAAGTTTAATCCAGACAATAGGTCGTGCCGCTCGTAATGCATGCGGGGAAGTTATTATGTATGCCGACAAAATTACTGATTCTATGCAGGCTGCAATAGATGAAACCGAGCGCAGACGTGAAATTCAGATAGCATACAATAAAAAATACGGAATTGTGCCGCAAACAATTAAAAAACCGATTGAAAATAATCTTCTTTCGCTTGTTGCCAGCTATAGAGACCTTGAAGATATTGTGGCTGAAGAAATGGTTGATCTCGGTATTGAGCAGAAAGATTTGCCGAAATTAATTGACAAACTTGAAAAAGATATGCATAAGGCCGCTAAAATTCTTGATTTTGAGCGTGCAGCCGAAATTCGTGATAAGTTGAAAAAATTACGCGAAATGGTCTCTAAAAAGTAAATTAGTAGGTTGTTTTCTTTATTTCTTCTTTTTCTCTGAATGTAAATACTTCTTCGCTTAGTTGTGCAAGATAATTGACCGCAATTATAAGGTTATACATTACAGCAATACACCATATAAAGTTAATAATTATATTGTCAAGCCCGACAAACAGCCAGAACATATATGTAATAAATCCAATAATTATAAGCGCAAATATGTATAATTTAACTATCAGATATGAAAATGTTAAAAACGCATCCCCGTATGCTATACATATTTTTTTTATATTAAATGTTTCCAAAATGCTTAATCGTCTTATAAATATAATATACGCAGATACAGGCAAAGCTGCCAAGAATAACCAAACAAATATATCAATTGTCATTTTCCAGGTCGGATCCTCAATTTTTATAAACCCTAATATCCATAATCCTAATACATATGTAATTCCTATAGGCATTGCCATTGCCATAATTGTTTTAAAACCAACCCAGGCCATTGAAATAAAATTCAGTCCCGGTACAAGTTGAGGTTTTTTATCTATTGCATTAAACGCGGATTGGGTTAAAAAACCTATCAAAAGAATCCCGAAAATGCCTCCGAATATTGTAAGAAGGCCTATATTATTATCCAGATACATAGATCTGCATATATATAAAGGAATTGCCCATAATAATAGTTTTAATCCGGTAAAACTTTCTCCTATTGTGCTGTCATAAGCTTCTTTTAAAGACGCCAATTTATACCTCCCGATTGCTATATATTTATTTTAACATTTTTTTCTAAAAAAAACAACTTTTATATTTGAGGTAATTTTATAATAAATTCAGCCCCCTCATTTTCATTGCTTTTTACTGTTATTTTTCCTCCATGTAATTTTACAAGTTCCGCGGTTATCGTAAGTCCAAGACCTGTAGAATTAGGCATTTCTTTTAATTGTTCAAATTTATTAAAAATTTTCTTATGGTATTTTTTTGCTATTCCGCAACCTGTATCTTTGACTGAAATAATAGCAAATTTACGGCTTTTTGCTGCAGAAATTTCTATTGAGCCTTTTTCGGGCGTAAATTTTATTGCATTGCTTAATAAGTTAAACAGTATTTGCTGCAATTTTTGGTAGTCTGCAGTTATTTCAAAATCAATTTCCGGATTAGCTATAATATTTTGTTGTTTTTTTATGTAAAGCGGCGACAGAATATTTAAAACTTCCTGAATGTTTCTTTGAAGATTGAATTTTGATAAATTTAATCTGAGACTTTTGGATTCAATTTTTGACATATCAAGAATTTCATTAACCATATTCAAAAGATGAATTCCTGCAATACGAATATCTTCTATATATTCAAGCTGTTTTTCATTTAACTTGCCGATAAATTGAGCATTTAAAAGTTCAGTGAACCCGAGAATTGAATTCAATGGCGAGCGAAGTTCATGTGAAACATTTGAGATGAATTGGTTTTTAACCTTTTCGGCTTCCAGAATTTTTTCATAAGCGCGGCTTTTAGCGGAAATTCCCTCTTGCAGCGTCATTAATTGTGTTTTTATTATTGAATTTAGTTCTGCTTCTTTAATTATACCGGAAATGATTGTTGAACTTGTTTCTAAGACCAGATTTTCACTTTTATTGAACTCATTTTTACGGCAAATTTTTAAATACCCGAACAGAAGGTTATTTACGCGAAGCTCAGCCTGAGCTGTGAATTTATATTCATCAGGCTGTCCGTATTTAAAAACCGATGAATTTTCATCATTGTTTGTATAGACAATTTCTCCGTATTTAAAAGGAATAAGTTCTCCAAGAGCCTGGAATATTTTATTATTTACATCTCTTTCACACGGGTTAATCTTATAAAAGTTTTTTATTTTTATTATTGATTGTTCGTAAAAGTCTTTCAATACTATTCCTTATAACCTATGAAACGCAAATTTCTCATATAACCTTCATAATCAAGCCCGTAGCCTACAACAAATTTATCATCAATTTCAAACCCGTAATAATCAGGCTCTATATCGGTTTTTCTTGTAATTTTTTTATCAAGAAGAGAGCAGAATTTAGTGGATTTTGTGTGGAAATTTGTGGTCATAAAATCCATTAAAAATTTTGCGGTTAATCCTGTATCGACTATGTCTTCTATTATAAGCACGTTTTTGCCGTTCAGGTCAGGAAGCGAAATATCAACTGCATTTACTTTGCCTGATGTATTAAATCCTGTCCCGTAGCTGGAAAGTCTTATAAATTCCATTTTCAAAGGCATATTCAAATGTTTTACAAGATCTGTCGCGAACATAACAGCACCTTTTAAAACGCAGATTGCAATAACTTCTTCCCCATTATAAAATTTATTCATCTCATCCGCGAGTTCTTTTATTTTGTTTTGAATTTCGTTTTCGCTAAAAAGTATTTTTAAATCTTCAACCTTCATTCTAACCTTCCTTTTTTATTAATCTTATCATGTGTGTGGGTTTATTTACAACTTTAATCTTTTCGCTAATACCGAGGCCGACCGCCCAGAGGACTTCTTTACCTTTGCATAGTAGAGGTATTAAATCTTTTTCATGGTTCGGTATTTTCTTTTCATTAAGATATTTTTTTAGTTTCTGTGAACCGTGCGCCCCGAGTGGATATATTATATCGCCTTCTTTTCTGTTCCGCAGGGTGAAATTAATTTCTCCTAACTCTGCATACGCTCTCATCTCGCTGTCTTTCGGAAATTCCGTAAGATTTTCGTTTATTCTTTTTATAATAAATTCGTAACAGCCAAAATCGTAGCGCCCCTCTGTCGTAATTTTAACCTCAATAGTGCCGCGTCCTGTTTTTCTTATAAATTCAAACTTTTCGCTGTTTACGAATATCCATAAATCAGTTGTGACAGATTTTGTTTTCCCTGATTTTGATAAACCGTTTTCTTTAATAAAATCAACAATAGAGGTAATTTTTTCCCTGTCGTATTCAAGGTTATTTTGTATAAAGAATTCATGGATTAAGTAGTTCTGAGCCGGCGTTTTGAGGTGAAGAAAGGCCTCTGTTGAATTACCGGTTTCAGCTTTGATTTTGCTCATATATTCTTTAACAATTTCGTTTGTTTCTTCTGCATTTTTTGAAAGATTGTTAAGCGCATGAAGATAATTAGGATTAATCTCTGCAATAAGCGGAATTAATTTTTTCCTAATAAAGTTTCTTTTATATTTAACATTGTCGTTAGAACTATCTAAAATCCCTTTCAGATTATTTTGAGCGCAATATTTTTCAATCTCAGCGCGTGTAATATCTAAAAAAGGGCGGTAAAACATTCCGCGCTTTTCTGAAATTGCAGAAAGCCCTGTCACCCCTGTTCCTTTTATAATTCTGTATAAGACAGTTTCCGCTAAATCATCAAAATTGTGTGCTGTAAATATGGCTGCAGCACTAAATTTTTCTGCACATCTCTTATAAAAATCGTATCTTGCCTCTCTTGCAGCAGCTTCCGTATGCGGAATATCAGAAGAAAGAGTTTCCGCGTAAAATGCTATCCCGTTTTTAAGACAAAAATCTCGGCAAAAATTTTCGTCACGAAGGCTTTCCTCCCCGCGCCAGTTGTGGTTCAGGTGTATTGCAATAATATCAGCTCCTAATTTTTTCAAGGTATCAGTCAGACACAGAGAATCATATCCGCCCGAAAATCCTATCAAAATCTTTTGATTTTCCAGCTTATGTTTTTGTAAAAAAAATTTTACTGTTTCAGGAACGTTCATTGTTAAACTTTTTTATGCCCTCTTTTATTTCAACGGCATCAACACCCAACTGTTCAAGGACTTTCATTGCAACACTTGTCGGTTCGGTTGTGAGCGCAAGGAGCATGTGCGATGATTCAATTCTGGATTTGTGCTCTTTTTTGGCAAATTCCCATGCTGCTTCCAGTACCCTTTTTGCTCTTTGAGTAAATACTATTTCCCTGTCATAGTATTCGTTGCCGAAACCGATTAAGGATTCCACAACTTTTCTTGCGTCCCGTATATTTATTTCAAGTTCCGCCAGAACCTGCGCACCAACGCCTGTTGCTTCACCTAAGATTCCTAAAAGAAACATTTCTGTCCCGACGACATTACGCCCGAGTCTGCGAGCTTCTTCTTTTGCAAGACGAAGTATTGTAAGCGTTTCCGGCATTTGTTTTTCAATCGGCTTTATAATGCTGTGCGCTAAATCATCATCTGAGATTTTCAATTCCTTAAAAATCTCATAAGCGAGCCCCTTTTTGGTTTTCAGAACACCGAGGACAATATGTTCCGGTAAAACAACTGAGGAGCCTAATTCTTTAGCTGTTTGAAGCGCCATATTCATTGTTGTGAAGGCGTTCGGCGTAAAGATTATCTGCTTGCCTTCATATTCAGCCTGACGGGATTGAATATTTTCCAGTTTTTCTTCAAAATTTTCCGCAGTTACACCGTTTTGTGCAAGGATTTTTGAAAGTTCGGAGTCTTTATCTTCAAGAATGGATGATATAATCTGCTCTGTGCCGAGAATTTCGTAATTTGAAGCTGAAAGTTTCGCTACAGCACGCTCAAAAACTTTTGCAGATTCCGCACTGTCAAAGAGATCTCCGGTATTTTCATCCGGTAGTTTATTCTCTTTATTCTCATCAATTTCCGGATGATAAAGCCGCTTTATCTTTTTCTGGACGAGTTTTTCCAGCAGGGATTTTGCCGTATAGACATCAAACCCCATTTTTTCTAATGTTTTAACGTTGTTGGAATGTTTATCCGTAATTACGGCAAGGAATAAATGTTCGTATAAAATTGACGGATTGCCTGATTTATTGGCTAAATCAAGTGTTCTTTTCAAAATATTTTTTACGTGGTGGCTGAAATTTGCCTTGGCGTTATTGTGTATTTTTTCTGTAATTTCAATATTTTTACTTATTTCATCATAGAGATTTTCATAAGTAATATTGTACATTTTGAAAATCTTTAGTGAGACGCCTTTAGCTTCCCTTACAAGCGCAAGGAGAAGATGTTCCGATAAAATATATTCGGACTGCATCTCTTCTGCAATTTTCTGCGCTTCTGCCACTACATTTATTGCTTTTTCCGTAAATTTTTCAAACAAATCTTATTCCTCGTCTTGTGCTTCATCTTCCAGACTTTCGACATAAGACGCTACTTTTTCAAATTCAGCATCATCATCAATTGTCTCAAATATATAATCTTCGCCGTCTTTTGTTAATCTCATAAGAACGATTTCATCTTCATCGCCGGCTTCCGCATCAGTCGGAAGAAGAAGCGCGTATTCCTGTTCGTCTACTTCTACAATGTCAAAAAGTTCAAATGTGATAACGTTGCCGTTTTCATCAACTGTTTCGATTAATTGATCATTTTCTTTTTCTTTTGCCATTTTTGTCCTCTTTCTTTTTTATTTTCTTGACAGGTACTGTTCCAGTATAATACAAGCACTTTCAATATCAACCAGTCCTTTGTTTTTTTTGAAGTCTATTTTTTTATTTCTTAAATTTTCTTCTGCTGTATCAGATGTGAGTCGTTCATCTTCGTATATTATCTCATAATCTTTTAAAAGTTTTGAAAAATTTATACAATCATCTGCCTGAAACCCTTTTGTTCCGTCCATATTCAAAGGAACGCCGACTACTATTTTTTTTACATTGTTTTCTTTTGCAATTTTTAGAATTTGGGCGACTGCCTCTTTTTCGGGTTTTCTTGAAATACACGAATGTCCGTTTGCCAGCATTAAAAGATAATCGCTGAGTGCTATTCCTATTCGTTTTGTTCCTATATCGAGCGCCATTACTTTATACATTTTGCACCCACTTGCTTTCGATTTTTTCTATTATTTCATCAAGTTCTTTTAATGTAAACCTGCCATTATTCTCGTCGGTATTAAATTTTAGCGTGAAATAATATTCGTAGATACTTTTTCTCAAAATGTTTCTTAATATTTCGATAAATGCTGTGTCATCATGATATATTGCAAGAATATTCGACGCCTGGTTATCTTTATTATCCAGCATTTTCAAGTATGCGCAGGTGAGAAGTCTGTTTCTCCAGGCAGTTTTTTCTTCTTTGTAAAATATTTTATTGAGGCTTTTCTCAACCATTTTGTCCAAATCAACAGTATCAAGATTATTTTTTACTTCAGTATTTATTTCCTCGAGAAATTCTTCAAATTCTGAGCTGTAGTGTGCATCCAAAAACCAGTGGGGCATGACGTCATATTCATCAATTACTGCTTTTTGCGGAGGGTATTTTGATGTGAGAATTGTCAGTATATCATCCTTTTCACAATCAATATCCGCGAGTAAATTTTTCCAGCAGACGTATTCATAAGGAAGAATTTTTTTATCCTGATTTTTGAATGAAAGTTTTTCTGCCTCTGTAAGCAGTTTTTTCAATGCAGAAGCAGGTATGTTCAAAGACTCTTCATCTTTATAAAATCTTTCTATAATCTTGTCACATTCAAATTGAGAAATATCATTAAATCCGAAGCAATCCCGTATTCCTCTGTAATCATTTGTTACAACTGCAAAAAACTGAACTCGTTTATGTTCATTAGTCCTTGAAAATATAAGCGCCTGATTTCCGTGCCCGTCTGGATATGTTACACAGCACCGGTAGGGTTTTGAGTCTGACAAAAGATTTTTATAGAATTCTTTTGAATTATCTTCTCTAATACCGCTAAGTTTAAGTATTGAGAGATTCTTTTTTATAAGCGGCTTCATATTATCATCAACATATTCATAAGCTGTATTAAGCGCATGGTATGCAAGCTGCGATTTTGAATTTCCAAGGATGGAAAGTGCTTCTCTACCGGTTTCGGAATTCGGGTTTGATAGAAATACCGGGATTAGAATATTGGCAAGTGCATCTTTTTCATAATCTTCTGCCAGCGATTTTATCAGGATGATCTTGTCTTTTTCGTTAACTGCGCTCAAAAAATCCAGAAAATCAATCTGTACTTCAGGATTGACTATTGCTTTATCAAGAAGCTGTTTAGTATCTGCATCAATAATATCATCGGCGTTGTCAAGATATCCGTCATAATCTTCATACTTCCAATCCGTTTCAAGATCTCTTAAGAAATTAAGAACAATAATTTTAGCCTCTACTGTTGCAAAATTGTTTTTTAATATTGCCCATAGTTGATTTATTAGTTCATCTTTGTCAACGTAGCGCTCGAGGAGAATTTTTACAATATTTTCACTGCCGGCTTTCATATTCAGCAATTCTTTAAAAAGAATTTTGGCAATGATATTCCTGCTGCTGTTATCAAGGGCTGCAAATTCCGCAGTTGAATATTCCCCGTAATATTGTGAATATTTAGAGATTATTCTTAATATTTCAGCTTTTATTTCAAAAGGATTCAGCTCTTTTCCCATTATCTTCTGGCTTTCCCCCAAAACGCATCAAGAATCTGCTGAGCTTCCGCAGACGGCATTCTGTCATTTAAGATAAGATATTGTACTGCAATCATGGCGCATTCGGAACAAATATTAACACCGGGCCCCTGAACCATTTTTAAGACTTGTGTATTAGGTCTTTTGCAAAAACTGCAATAAACGAGTTCTTGTTCTTCTCCTGACTCGTGCTGTTCATCCTTGTGATGTCCTCCCCGTTTTGCCCCTAACTTAACCACTTTATCTTCAGACATGTTTATTCTCCTTTATTAGACCTATTACACTATAGAAAATCTCATACATTTATTGTAACTTAAATTTGAAAATTTGCCAAATTTTTTTGGTTAATTTATAATATCTTCAAATAATCTTTATTCAATAGCCCTGTATGGCGGTTGAGTTATGTAAAAAAGAAGAGGGATGATTTAAATGAAAAAAACGCTTTTATTGGTCAGTATTCTTTTTATTTCGGTTGTAACAACAGCATGTATTAACAATCTGGCTGTTCAGGAACTAAATAACAAAGCTGCCTCTTTTATGGAGCAGGGAAATTATACAGAGGCTATTGAACGCTTAAAGTCAAGTATTGATTTGGATTCTTCTCTGTATGAATCTCATTATAATCTTGCAATTGCTTATACTAAAGCGGAAGATTATCCTAACGCAATTTCAGCTTATGAAAAGACTATTGAACTAAATCCTTCTTTTGCTGATGCATATTACGGGGTTGCAGTTGTACAGGAAGACTTGATTGCTGATTTGAATGCAGGCCGTCTGAAAGTTAATGATGATGGAAATCTGGAAAAAGTAAATCTTGAAGATGCCGCAGAAAGTGAAGATACTAGTGACAATGGATTTGTAATTTCTGATAAGACAAAAGAGTATATTGCGTCTCTTACGGATGCTGCGGTTAAAAATTATGAAACTTATCTTGAGAAAAATCCGTCAGCAGAAGATGCAGATGATATCAGAAATCATGTTAAAGACTTAAACTTGAGATTAAATTCTTCAACGCAGCCTGCAGCAATTGCACAGGAGTAAATTATTATGGTTTTTCAATCACCCGGGGATGTTTTAATTAATATAGGCGGGTTCCAAATTTATAATTACGGTATTACTATGGCGATCGCCTGTATAACAGGTGTTTCTGTTGCGTATTTACTTTTTAAAAAGTTCAATCCAGATAAAAACTACTCTGCATTGTGGGATATTTCAGCTTACCTTGTTATTGCTGGAATTTGCGGCGCAAGACTTTATTATTGTCTTTTAAATCCTGTATATTATTCTCAGAATTTTTGGGAAATCTTTAATTTTAGACAAGGGGGATTGTCTATACATGGAGGATTGATTGCCGGAGTTATAACTTTAATTATTCTTTCAAAAAAACACAAGCTGCCGGTTTGGAACGTCCTTGACTGCTTTGCCTGCGGTGCGGCTCTGGGGCAGGCAATAGGACGCTGGGGAAATTTCTTTAATTCCGAAGCGTACGGATTCCCTACACAACTTCCGTGGAAACTCTATATTCCGCCATCAAGCAGACTGCCTGAATTTATGAACTTTGATTATTATCATCCGACCTTTCTCTATGAAAGCCTTTTAAATTTGTGTATTTTTGGAATTTTATGCTTAATTTTGAAGAAATATGCGACCTTACGTCCCGGAGTGACCTTGTTTTCTTATTTAATTCTGTACTCGTGCGTAAGGTTATTTGTAGAGCATTTCAGAGTCGACAGCGCATTTGATATCTGGATTTTCCCAATTGCGCAGATTATGTCGCTTGTGTTGATTATTCTGGGAATTCTCGGAATTATATGGCTAAATAAGCGGCATTCGTCTGCTTCTTAGCCCTTGAAAAATTTTTATGGTAGTGTGCACAGAGCGGAAGCGTAACATTTGTTATTGACTACCTGGAAATTGAATTGATTTTTAGCCGCCTTTATTCAATAATCAGATTATGGAAAATATACAGGAAAAGAAACCCCTTATATGGCTTTCAAGTGCCCATTTTATTAATGATATTTATACAGGCATGCTGAATCCTATTATGCCGTTTATTGCCTTGAAACTCGGTATTTCAATGGCGATTGCGACGATTATCGTAAGCTTATCCCATATCTTTGCATCTCTTTTACAGCCAATATTCGGGTTTTTTGCGGATAATATCAGAAAAAGAGCTTTTATTTTCTGGGGACTCCTTGCAACTTCAACATTTATCTCGCTCGCGCCAAGCGCTAATAATGTTTTCACCTTACTTATATTTATAATTGCAGGAAGTCTGGGGTCAAGTTTTTTTCATCCGCAGGCACTTGGATTTACTGTCAGGTTTTGCACAAAAGATGTTATTAAATGTATGGGAATATTTATTGGACTCGGAACTTTAGGCTATTCAACGGGACCTATTCTTTCAGCGGCTGTCGCTCAGTTTATCGGACTTCATTCAATGCCTTACCTTGCGCTCCCGGGGATTTTTGTCGCAAGCCTTATGTTTCTGTTCGTCCCGAAAATTTCTTCTTCAAAAGAGGCTAAAACGCATAACGATTTTTTCAATACATTTAAAGAAATATTCTCCAATCGCAGATTAAATCTTTTAAACATAATTGCAATTCTAAAAACACTTGTTACAACATCAACCTCAATTCTTCTGCCGTTTCTGTGGCGAAATATGGGATATAAACCTTTCAAAATAGGGGTTGCCTTGTTTGCTTTTAGCTTTCTTGCAGGCATCGGCTCATTTGTAAGCCGAAGTGTAGAGAAAAAGTTTGGAGCAAGAGCGGTTCTTGCGTTTTCAATGATTTCGACGCTTCCTTTAATGATATTATTTGCTCTGACGTATCAAAGATTTTCCATTGCTGCATTTGCTGTATTTGTTCTGATGGGTTTCTGCACAGGTATGGCAATGCCTGTAACTATGGTTATGGCACAAAGCACTCTCCCGCAATATAAAAGTATTATTGGAGGATTTATAAACGGTTTTTCCTGGGGAGTTGTTGCAATCGCACTTTCAATTATAGGTTTTGTTGCTCAGGCTAAGGGTATTGTCCCTGTTTTAATCGTTATAACTCTCATTCCGGCACTTGCTTCCTTCCCTGTTCTTGAAAGATTGTTTAAGAAAAATAGCAATTTTTCTTAATAAATTAGAATAAATTCGCAAAAAAATTTTATCAGGGATTTTAATCTCTTCAGGTAAAAATAGAAAGGCTTTCGTATGCAAATTAACAACAATTTTAACAGATTTTCATCCCCTCAATTTGGTATGGCTCTTAAAGTAAACAAAGGAGCTCAGGAATATTTAAAAAAACAGAGTATGGATACTCTTGAAAAACTCGCTCAGGCAGGTAAAGATATGGCTGATTGCAAGTTTTGGGACTTAGAAGTAAATGAAAAAGGGCTGCGGGTAAAGTCAAAACGTTATGCAAACGCTTACATTAATCCGGAAATTAATAGAGATAGAGATCCTAATCGTTTTAAATCCTTTACGGATGTTACTTTTAATACTATTTACGATGGTATTAACGGTCCAAAAGGACAAAATTATCCAATATACATGGATTTAGGCTCAAATGAAAAAGCTGCAATGGTATATAATGAATTTCAAAATCTTGATTATGTTGACAAAAATATTGCATTAACAAATCTACTGGAAGCAAGGGATGCTCAAAAAGCTGCAGAAGAAGCTGCTAAAAATGATGCAGCACAAGCTAAAAGTAATTTTATCTCTGATCTTTTTGAAAAATTTGGCAATAAGTAGAATTAAATATAATCAAAATAAGTTATTTAAAAAAGGCTCCATTTTCGAGGAGCCTTTTTTATGCCATAAAATCTAAATTTCTTTTTATTTCCTGCTCTTGATGTTTTTTTGCAGCTTTTTCCTGTAAGTATGATATCTTATATAAGAGACTGTTTGATGCAAGATCGAGGCTTAATCTTTTATCCTGTTCATGTAACATTGCTAAATCGTGTTCTCCGCCGAATGCGCTCAAGTTCGTAAAACTATTTGCGGCATTCATCATATTCATGGCCGCATTATTCATATTACTGATAGCATTAAAACGTGCAATAGACGAAACTAACATTTACTAACCTCAAAACATGTTACCTACCTTTTTAGAATATAACATTTTTTATAAAATTGCAATAGTTAAATAAGATAATTTTTATGTAAACTTTTGTAACGAAAATAACAAGTTCTGAAATCGGGTTTTGAGTATATACTTTATATATATACAGAGAGATAAAACATTAAATAAACACACAAAGAGAGAGAGTATTAAAATTCCGTTTAAAACAAGAGAGAGAAAATTATTCCTATTCCTACCTTCCTAAAACAAAATTAAAGCCCCTAATAAAAGGGGCCTTTTTATTAGTTATTTATCCATACAGTTGAATTTAGCCTGCAATTCCGATTGTATGAATTTTAATAAAGTTCGTACCGCCGATAAGCAGTTCAGGTACAGAGCCTGTGATTACAACGGTATCGCCTTCATTATATCCGAGGTATTTTGTGAGGAATTTATCCATTTTTTTCAATGACGGAAGGTCAATTCTGCCGTTGATATCTAGTTTAATCGGGAATACACCTCTGTAAAGCTTGATATCTCTGCAAATTTCCTGTTTAGGGCAGCAAGCAAAAATTGGAACGCTCAATCTGCCTTCTGAGAGGAATGACGCTGTAAATCCGCTTCCTGTCAATGCAATAACAGCTTTGACAGGCATTTTCTTTGCCATATCCGCAATTGACATACCAATTGCCATTGCCTGAGAGTCTTTTTCTTCCTCTATCATTTTTCTCGGAAATTTATTTTTTCTCATAAACGGAGATTCTTCAACCGCAACAGCAATTTTTTTCATCATTGCTACTGATTCAACAGGATAAGCGCCTGCTGCAGTTTCGCCTGATAACATAATTGCATCTGTTCCGTCTAAAATTGCGTTTGCAACGTCAGAGGTTTCAGCACGGGTCGGGATAGGGTTCTCAATCATACTTTCAAGCATCTGTGTTGCAACAATTACTACTTTTCTCTTAGTGTTTGCTTTTCTGATAATTGTTTTTTGTACAATAGGAACTTTTTCCGTTGAAATTTCAATACCAAGATCGCCTCTTGCAACCATAATGCCGTCAGAAACTTCTATAATACTATCTATATTTTCAACAGCCTGCGGTTTTTCTATTTTTGAAATAATTTTTGCTGTAGTGTTGCCGTGACCTTGCAAAAGTTCTCTCAGTTTTACAACATCTGAAGCCTCTCTTACAAATGAAAGCCCGAGGTAATCGATATCGTTATGTGCTGCAAATTCTACAAATTTTAAGTCTCTTGCTGTTAGTACATCAAGACTTCCTTGAGAACCCGGAATATTTATACCTTTTCTCTGTTTTAAAAGTCCGTCAGTCAGAACCTTTGCATAAATGATTCTGTCTTCAACTTTTACTACTTCAAGCTGAATTTTTCCGTCGTCAATCATGATTTTTTCGCCCGGTGTAACGTCATCAGCCATACCCTTATAATCAACCGGGATAATATCGTCTGTCATTTCAGGCTGGTGGCGGAATTTCAAGATTTCACCCTGCTTAAGCTCAATAGGATTATCAAGATTACCTATTCTGATTTTTGGTCCCTGAAGGTCTAAAAGAACAGGAATAAGCGTATTTCTTGCGTTTTCAAGCTCTCTGATGTAAGACAAATTCTTTTTGTGCATTTCAACATCGCCGTGCGATGAGTTTAATCTGAACATTGTAACGCCTGCATCAAAAAGTTTGGTAATCATTTCTTTCGTTGCTGTTGCAGGACCTAATGTAGCGACTATTTTGGTCATAGTATAGTCCATTTTATCATCTCCTTTTATCTAAATAGTGATAATGTATATTTACAAAAACTTTACAAAAGTTTTTTTCTGATATATAATATATACTATAAAAATAATTCATTTACTAGTGTTTAGTATAAAAGATGAGGAAGTGGAAAATGAACAAATTTATGGTAGGGTTATTAGCTTGTGGTCTTTTTGCTACTACGTTAATGCCTTCTTTTGCGGCAGATATTGCCGATGTAAGCTCTAATTATTGGGCTACAAAAGAAATTAATGAAGTTGTTGATAGCAACATCATGACACTCTCTAACGGTAATTTTTATCCGGAAGGCAGTGTTAAAAGAGTTGATTTTGTCCAGGCTTTGTTAAAAGTGTTATCTGACGAAAACATTGATGTAAAGATTTCTAATATCTTCTCAGATATTAAATCTTCTGATTATTTTTACAATGATGTTTTACGTTCTCAGCAGCTTGGTTTGGTTTACGGTTATCCTGATAAAACTTTCCAGCCTAAAAAACTTATGACAAGATCAGAAACACAGTCTGTTATCAGCCATATTACAAAAGACATGGATGCTGATACTTCTGTTTTGAACAATTATACTGATTCAAAAGAAATTCCTGCTTGGGCTCAGAAACCTTATGCTAAAACATTGAATTACGGTATTTATGTAAATTATCCGAACGAAAATGAATTACGTCCGAATGATGTTCTTTCCAGAGCAGAAGCTGCTGTTATTCTTGCAAGATTGAAAGATAAAATCGGTCTTGTTAAAAATGAATACAAAGGCGGAGTTGAACATTTTGCTTATGCAAGAAAAGCTCCAAACAACGAAGTTAAAGTAGGAGATTCTTCTAACCTTGTTCAAGAAGGTAATGTTATTCCTGTTGCATTTACTGAAAAATTTAAATCAGATAAGAGTGCTGCAGGTGACAGCTTAACTTTTGTAGCTAAAGAAGATATTTCTACTGAAGAAGGTACTGTAATATTCCCTGAAGGTACTAAATTCTATGCTCAGGTTAATGAAATTCAAGACCCGAAATGGTTTAACAAAAACGCAAGAGTTTACGCTGAAATTACAAGTGCAGAACTTCCTTGCGGTAAAAAAGTCGATTTAAATGCTAAACCGTTCACTAAAAAGTATGACCTTAAAGAAGGTCCTTGGATGACAGCCGGTAAATTAGCTTTATACACAATCGGCGGCGGTGCTATCGGTACAGGTGCCGGTGTTGGATTTGCGTTTATTCCGGATCCTACTAAAATCGGTACAGGTATTGCTATAGGTACTCCTGTTGGTTGTGCTGTAGGTTTGGCTACCGGTTTAATCACAAAAGGCTTGAACTACCATGCTAAAGAAGGTGAAGTTGTTAAAGTTATCTTATTAAAAGATGCTCAAGTTGCTAAATGTAAAACAGCTTTATAATTCTTTTTAGATACTACGAAAAAGAGAGATTGAAAAATTTTCAGTCTCTCTTTTTTATGCTTTAAGGTTAGGTTAAATTATCAATGCATATTCTCCATGCGGTTATCGTAATAAATCGGGTAAAGTTTACAATAAAAATGTAACAAATAAGGAGATATGTATGAAAAAGTTTTTAATGTATTTTGGTGTATTCGGTTTATTATTGCTTCCTGCGCAAGGTGCTTTTGCATGGAATATTCAGAGCCTTAACCCGCTGCCATATATTGGTATAGGGCCTAATTATTCGACATTCAGTTTAAATCCTTTTACAGGGTTCAAAAACTGTAATCCATGTAAAAAGATTGAAAAATGTAATAAATGCGCAAAAATTGAAGTGGTTCCTGCATGTCCTGTGTGTAAGAAAGCTTTTGTTGAAGAGACATGCCCTTGTATGAGAAACCGTTACTAATAAAAAAGCCGGTATTTTAAAGCCGGCTTTTTTATTCATCAAAATCGTCATATTCTGTTTGTTTTGCCTTTATTGCATACACTATGGACAATATAAACAATATTAATATCGGTAGACCATAAGCTATTAAGAACGCAAGGCCAACAGTATCCGGATTTTTGGCTATTGAATCTTTTGAAGCTTTCAAATGACCCATTGCCCAGAGTGAAAGGATTAAACATGTTGATATACAAGCATTTTTTGCTTTAACTGCTTTTTTATGATCCATTAATATTCAATGTCCTGTAATGTTTTAAAAATTCTGTCCGTAATATATTGAATGTATTCCTGTGACACCATACCGTTAATAACGGCATCTGCAATCTGGTAAGCAGGTCTAATATATTGCTGCGCAGTTCTGTTTACATCTTTGAATTGTAAATCTGCTGCAGCGCCTGTTTTTCCTCTCAATGCTGCACGTCTGTACCAGCGGTCTTTAATGACTTCCAGAGGCGTATAGACATAAACTTTAACATCCATGATATCTCTGATGCCTTCGTTTAAGACATATAAACCTTCTGTCAAAACAACCTTTGCAGGTTTTTTAACTTCTCCGTTCGGGTCTGATACGCAGGTGACAAAATTATAATTAGGAGAAACTACGGTTTCACCTTTTTTTAGCCCCATAAGATGTTCTTTCATTAAGTCAAGATCAATCGCCTCAGGAGTATCAAAACTGAAACCTGTTTTAAAAAGTTCTTCATAACTCCCTGCTTCAAGTAATTCTTTAGAGGTATCTTTATAATAGTCATCACAACGAACTACGGTATAAATACCTTCTTTTTTATCTTTTACGCAAGCTTTTATCGTATTATCTACAAATACAGTTTTACCGGACGCGCTTTCGCCTGTTATCCCTATAAGAAATGTTTTTTTCTTTTCCTGTACAACTTTTCTTGCGATATTAAGAATCAGATTATCAGACGTTTTAAGAAATAGCGGCTGAGTTTCACGTTTATCTTCTTCAAGCACTCTTTTCAGCGATTCTACGATATTTGAAATAATCTCCATATCACTGCGGCTTGAATAATAATCATAACTTGTCAAATGAAAGCTTGTGGTCATAATTTTTCTTATTCCCCTAATGAACTATTTTAACATTGTACTTTAAAGGTAAATTATTTTCTAATAATTATAAATCTTTGTAACAAATATTTTTATTTTCTAAAGATTTTTGACGAATTACCGTAAATAAATATGTGATAGTCAAATGGGAGTTCTATATGAGTGAAGATTTATTTAAAGAAGCCTTTTTAGAAGCCAGCGCAGAAGCAGCAGCCGAATATAGAGAAGAATTTAGTGAAATCGGAATGGCATTAGAAAAATTCTTTAATAACGTATTAGAAACAATTTCTCTGGGTGACAGGGATATGATGAAGCTTTAGTTAATAAAAAAAGAACTCTTTAAAGGGTTCTTTTTTTATGCTGATTGAGCTTGTGTAATTTTTTTATATGACTCAATAACCTCTGTATTTTGTTGTCCCATATTATCATTTTCGAGTTTTTGTTTTGTTGCAGCAATTAATTCCTGTTCAAAATTTTTATCAAACTTAGCTTTTAGAGCAATAACTTTTGCATTGTAGTCATTATTCTTTTGTAATTCTGATTCTCCGACGACTGCTCTGGAGGCTTTTCCGGCAAGCCAGCTTCCGACAAGTCCGACTGCGGCTCCGACAACGGCCCCTACAGCGGTACCGACGCCCGGAATAGGAATACAGGTTCCAATCGCGGCACCTGCTGCAGCTCCGGCTTTCATGCCTATTGCAAATCCGGCTGTTTCTGCAGCTACGTTTACAACGGATCTCGCAAGCTGCTTATTGCCGGCAGATGTTCCTAATTTGCTGTACGTTTCTGATATTTCCGGCGCAGCCGCAAGAAGAGAAATTCCTGCAAATAACGCATTACCTTTTACTGCTTTAGAAAGTGTTCTAAAAGTCCCTGATTTCACTGCAAGTTCTTTCGCTGCAGTAGAGGCTTTGGTTATTCCTGTTTTATTTTTAGCCCATTGAATGGCTTTACCGGCTTTTGTAACCGGTGCAAGCTCTCCGGCCGCTTTTGCCGTCTGTACATTTAAATCAGCTTTTGCAATTGCAGCGTACACTTCTTTCATTTTGCTTTTATAAGCATCACCACTCAGCTTCCCAGCTTCTCTGAGGAGTTTTCTTACATCGTTATAATATTTTGACTTTGAAATGTTTTGTAAATATTTAAGTCTTGCATTTCCTGTGAGTTTTGCAGCTTCATCTGCCGGTAATTCAGTAAATGCTTTGTATTTTTGCGATAGTTCTTTCAGCGTATTATTCCGGTAGAAATTTTTCGTTGTCTGTACTATGTTATCGCCTTTAAGACTTTTTTGGAGTTCATCTGTAGCTTTTATTGATTTTTGGAGTGTATTCCAAAAACCTTTATCTTTAAAATTTTTCTTATTATCCAAAAGCCATTTAGTACCTCTGATACCTCCGTCAAATACCAGATATCCCGCAACCCCTGCACCCAAATCAAGATTGTAGTGGTTAATGCCTGCACCTGTTGCGTATTTAGCAAGATTCAACAAATCGTTACTATTATAACCTATATTTGTCATATTTTCCCCGTGTAAATTTTCCTTATATATATAAAGTATTTTTATTAAAAAAAATTGCCATCAAAGAAGCAAAAAGGGCGTTAATTTCTTAACGCCCTTCCCGTCGGGTTATTGGGTGGGTTTGTTTTTACTACCTGCTACCCTGAACCCTAGTAAAACAGTCCTGCCTGTCTGGCCATAAAATCATCGCTGTATTTACCGCCGCCGTACATCTGCATTTGAAGCATAGCGAGTTCCTGCGGGGTCAGCGTAGGCTGCATGAACGGGTTGGTTGATCCTGTATCAAAGTGATATTGTCCTTGACCTGTTTTTTGCTGCTGGGCTTGTGCCTGAGCCTCCATTTTCTTTTCAGTGTGGCTTTTACCTGTAATAAGGCTTGCAAGTCCATCCCCTGCCATATAACCGATGATACTGCCTAAAATCGGCCCTACAACAGGAATCGGAGATAATAGTGCCGCACCTATTGCACCGCCAACCATGCCTGAAGTTACTCTTGCTGCTGTTTTAACTGTTTCTGTAGCTCCGCCTATAATTCCTTTATCTTTAGTCGCACTCCAGATATTCGGAATTTCAACAGCTATTGCAAATAAACCTGCAAGCAGCGGTAATCTTTTCCCTAAGGCGCCTATAGAACCTTTTAAGCCACCCCACCATTTTGTTTTTCCTGCTTTAGCTGCATTTGCTGCTCCAAGCCTCCAGCCAGCCTTCATTCTGCTTGGAATTGTTTTTGTTTGATGGAACATGTTTTTGAAGAAACCGCCATGTCTCTTTATTTGCTTATTATTGTAATCTTCAGTAGCTTTAGCCGCATCTTTTAATTGTGACCAAAAGTTCTTGAAATGTTTGCCGCCGGATCTTTTTCCTTCTGCATTTGCTACTCCATAGAAAGAGTCTGTTAATTTCTTTGAAAATATTTCATTTCCTGTGCCTAATACAAAATCAGGAGCAATCTGTGCACCACGCTTAATGTAATTCCAGGCTCTTGAACCTATTGCACCAATTCCCATAACCATTACCTACTTAATTTTATAAACTACCTTACTTATATAAAAAATTTTTCGTTTACCCAATTGTTATAAATTAGCTTATATGTTACAAAACTTTAACAAAATTTTTTCTGTAAAAAGTTGCATTATATTGCAAAGAAGTGTATAATCTTTTTATGTTTTGCGAGGATTCAAGGATTTTTATTGAAACTGATGACTTATGTAATACCTGTGAAAATTATATAAAAGAATTGGATTGCCCTCTCTTAGGGGCTTTAATTCAGGGAGATGTATTTCTGGAAGATAATCTGTTGGTCACTCGTTGTGGTTTTTATAAGGAATTTAAAAGAAATCTGTATATTGTGAAAGGTAAAAAAAGAAATGAAAACAGTAACATTAATAAAGGGTGATGGTATTGGACCTGAAATTTCAGATGCAGTAATGAGAATTATTGAGGCCAGCGGACTTAAAATCAACTGGGATATCCAGACTGCCGGTACTGACGTTATTGCAGAAGAAGGCACTCCCTTGCCGGCAAGGGTTCTTGAATCTATTAAAATTAATCAAGTTGCATTAAAGGCTCCGATAACGACACCTATAGGTACAGGATTTCGTTCTGTAAATGTTCAGCTTCGTAAGGCGCTTGATTTATATGCGAATGTGCGTCCAGCTAAAAATCTTCCGAATGTTAAAACAAGATATGAAGGTGTTGATTTAGTTGTTATCCGCGAAAATACTGAAGATTTGTATGCAGGTTTGGAGCATAAAATAGATGATGGCACGGCTGAAAGCATTAAAGTTATATCGAGAAAAGCTTCTGAGCGAATTTGCCGTTATGCATTTGATTATGCGGTTCGTCATAAGAGAAAAGAGGTTTGCTGCGCTACTAAAGCGAATATCTGTAAGCTTTCTGACGGATTATTCCTGGATTGCTTCAGAAATGTAGGTGCTGAATATCCCAAAATTAAGCAGAGAGAAATCCTCGTGGATAATCTTTGCCTCCAACTGGTTCAGGATCCTACAGAATTTGATGTTCTTGTTATGCCTAATATGTACGGAGATATAGTTTCTGACTTGACCGCAGGTCTAATCGGCGGCCTCGGAGTTGCGCAAGGTGCAAATATCGGGAAATATGGTGCAGTTTTTGAGCCTGTACATGGTTCTGCTCCGGATTTGAAAGGCAAAAATAAAGCTAATCCTACGGCATTGCTTCTTTCTGCGATAGATATGCTTAGATATATTGAAGAGAATGAATATGCTGACAAAATTGAGAAAGCTTTGTTTAGAGTTTTTGAAGACGGATGCTTTACAGAGGATCTGGGTGGAAAAATGAAAACAACAGAATTCAGGGATGCCATTATTATGAATTTAAATTAATTTTTGTATAAAGTCTGATAAAAAAAGACAGCTGTGAAAGCTGTCTTTTTTATTGAAAATTAATTTGTTGGGGTTTGTTTTCTCCGCAATGCAAATCTAATCCCGACAACCGAAACAATTATCACTGGAATTGATATAAGGGGTCTTACAGCTATCCATGCGATCGAAATTGTAATCAAAGAAAGTGCAAGTGCAATTAAGAAGCAGACAAATCCTGTGAAATACTCAGCTATATCCCCAATGATAGGTATAAATGAAAATATTATTGACAAAGGAGAGATTAACAATTTAAGCCCTGCAGCCATTAGCATAAAGCCGAGAATTCTCAGCATAAAAAGAAGGAATTTTGCATTATCTTTAAATATAGTGACCATATCATCTGCAGAATGTGTCCCGTTGTATACTAAGGCTATATCATATTTATTATTTGAAAATTCATAGAAAATTTTATTATACTGCGCTGCAATAATTGAAACAGTAGAATTGATTGGCATATATTGATAAGAAATCCTATAATCACCGATTTGAGGTGATGAAAAATTCGTGCCGCTGTAATAGTATTCGGAATAAATTTGATACCCCTGTTTTGGCGGCAAGTTAAGGAGCTTGGTTTTAGGATTTAGTTTTTTTATTAATTCTGGGTCGAGTCGAAAATCGTCAACGGAAACATTATTTGCAAAAATTTCATCTGATTTAAATTCCATAGTAGGATTGTCATATCCTCTTTCTTTAAAACTGGTGGAGTTAATTTGTTTATCAGACCATTTTTTAGTGTAGCTGCATGATTTTGTTCTATGAGAACCGCTTTTGGTGCTTCTGCATCTTTCGTCCCATTGATACATTTCCACTGTTCTTTTTAATGCCGGAGTATTTACACTGACAAAATCGTCTGATATAGTATCATTCGTATTTACACTACCTGTATAGTGGACAAGTTTCCGGTTATACTCAGGGCTATATTGGGAGATACTGATTACATTTTTCTGTATATAATCAGCTTTTTGCAAACTTTTTACATAGCCGGCTTCATTAAACCACAACAAAAAGAAAGAACCTACAAAAAGAATAAGTCCAATCAACATGCCTGAAAAGACATTTCTAACATTTTCTTGAGTCTCCATTTAACCTCCAGATATTATTTAAATTTTACCAAAGAAATTATAACAATGTAGACTTAAGATGACATCCTTTATTTAATCTAAAAGACCTAAATCACGGAGAAATCTTGAGTTATCGGCAAGGCGTTCAAGTTTTTCATCTTCAAGCGGGTCTACAGTACCGTTTTTAAAAAGCTCATCCACCAAGTCATTATGGGAAGTATTTTCAGGGTCAGAAAGCACTAATTTTGAAAACTTTTTTATATCGTGCTGCTTTTCATATAGTTTAACCGCACGTTTTGATAATCCGTCAAGAAATTCATTTTTTGACATATCAAAATTTACATCAATAGGCTTTATCATGCCATTTGTTGCAGCCTTTTTGCTGTTTTTTGTGCTTAATTTTTCGGAAAGTTTTTTAAAAAGTTCCATGACACATATCCTCAATGATATTATCCTATTTTTTTGTTAATTTGGCAATCATCCCATGGATTTAGATTAGGGCAGTGTTTAAATCTTGATTAATGTTTCTATTTAATTTATAATATTTGTGCTGAATACTAAATAAGAAAGAGGTTTGAAATGCTTGATATAAAACTAATTCGGGAATGTCCAGATAAAATTAACGAACTTTTAAAAAGAAGAAATCCCGAATTATCAATTGATGAAGTTATTAAGATTGATGAAGAAAGAAGAAAGATTCAGACTGCGGCAGATGAATTAAGAGCAAAAAGAAAAAAAGATTCGCAGATGATAGGCGAATTAAAGAAAAAGGGTGAAAATACGGACGCTGTGCAGGCTGAGGTAAAAAAACTCGGTGATGAAATAAAGTCTTTGGAAGATAAGCAGTCTGTTTTGGATGAAAAACAGCGCGATTTACTTTTGCATATCCCTAATATTCCTGATGAAACAACTCCTATTGGAGCCTCAGAGGATGACAATCAGGAGGTTTATAAATGGGGTGAACCGAGAAAATTTGACTTTGAATTCAAACCTCACTGGGATTTATGTGAAGAAAAAGGACTTGTCGACTTTGAGCGCGGCGTAAAACTTTCACAGAGCCGTTTTACATTGTATCGCGGCAAGGGGGCAAAACTCGAGCGCGCTATTATAAATTTCTTCCTTGATTATCATTGCAGCGAGCAGGGATATGAGGAAATTTTACCGCCATTTATGGCAAATGCTGCAACAATGACCGGAACCGGTCAGCTTCCAAAATTTGCCGAAGATATGTATAAGTGCGTTGATGAAGATTTATATCTTATCCCGACGGCAGAAGTTCCTGTAACAAACATTTATGCAGGCGAAATTCTCTCCGAAGATGATTTGCCGAAATATATGACTGCCTATACCCCTTGCTTCCGTCGCGAAGCCGGTTCTGCCGGTAAAGATACAAGAGGCTTAATCCGCGTTCACCAGTTTAATAAGGTTGAACTCGTAAAGCTCTGCACGCCTCAGACAAGCAAAGATGAACACGAAAAATTGACAGAAGATGCTGAAAAAATGCTTCAGCTTCTTGAACTTCCGTACAGACGTGAAGCGCTTTGTACCGCTGATATAGGTTTCTCTGCAAACAAATGCTGGGATTTAGAGGTCTGGATGCCGTCTTACGGTACTTATAAAGAGATTTCAAGCTGTTCAAATTACGGCGATTATCAGGCAAGACGCGCAAATATCCGCTACCGCGATAAAGAGACAGGAAAAGTTCAATTCGTTCACACCATTAACGGTTCAGGGCTTGCGGTCGGAAGAACTTTTGCGGCAATTGTCGAAAATTACCAGCAGGCTGACGGAACGATTATCATACCGGAAGTCCTCAGAAAATACACCGGTTTTGATAGAATATAGTAAAAAAACTCCCTTATGGGAGTTTTTTTGTGATATGATATGCTCAATGGCGCAGGAGAGATTTGATACTATTTTAGAAGCTGTTGAAAAGCCTTTTTTTGTAAAAGATACTTTTATTTTTAAAGTGCTTACTGTTTTATGCCAAATTACGATTCTTGTCAGATTTATTTACCTGAAAACTCATGTAATTATTAAGTATTTATTAGGAGTTCCTCTTTTATTGTTTAACTGGCAGTCATTTGTTTTTTATTTTTTGTTTGTTATCTGGTCTCGCATACTGGATACTAGATTTCATTATGATTTTTCAGTTACTGCTTTTTCTTTAAAGTATTATTTTAAAGTTTTGTTTTTGCGTTTATTGCTGTTTATAATAACGGCTTTAATGATGGATGCCTATTACAGGGAACCTTTTGGCTGGTTAGGATTTATTTATTCACTTCCTATGTGTTTTCTTGCTATAGGATATACTGTACCTGTGTTTGATTACAGGCTGAGTAATATAGAATAATCTTTCTATTCGTGTTATAATATAAAAGACAGCTTTTGTAAGGAGTATGAATGTACGAATTTCCGTTTGAACTTGATGATTTTCAAAAAGAAGCCTGTGAATATATTGATGCCGGAAAAAGCGTTGTTGTTTGCGCACCGACAGGAGCGGGCAAAACTGTTATTGCCCAGCACGCAATACATCGAGCACTTAAAGAAGGTACACGGATTTTTTATACAACACCTTTGAAAGCTTTATCTAACCAGAAGTATTATGATTTTTCCGAAAAATACGGGGCTGATAAAGTCGGGCTTTTAACCGGTGACACTTCAATTAATAGAACAGCCCAAATTGTTGTTATGACAACGGAAGTTTTCAGAAACATGCTCTACGGAACGAATTTCGGAGCGGTTGCTGATAATTTAAAAGATGTTAAATATGTTGTCCTTGATGAAGTTCACTATATGAACGACGAGCAGCGCGGAACTGTCTGGGAAGAAAGCATTATCTACTGTCCGACAAATGTTCAAATTATAGCGCTTTCTGCAACCGTTGCGAATGCTGATGAACTTACAGACTGGATTAATACCGTACATAGCAGAACAGAACTTGTGAATACTGATTTCAGACCGGTACCTTTAAGGTTTTTCTACTTTGATAGTTCTCAGCCGGATAAGCTTCTCCCGCTTCTCACGCCATCAGGACAATTAAATAAAAAGATTAAACCTGAAAAAAGATTATGGGGACACAACAGAAAAAAACAGCGTTCTTATGTCAAAGATATTGTGAGAAACCTCTATAATCAGGATATGCTGCCTGCGATTTATTTTACCTTCTCGCGTAAAAAATGTGATGAACAAATGGAAAAATGTGCAGGACTTGAACTTGTGACAAAGGGCGAACGCGCTCAAATCAGGCAGTTTATTGATGATTACATAGCGGAGAATCCACACCTTTATAATAATAAACATATTGAATACCTTCTTTGCGGGGTTGCCTCTCACCATGCCGGGCTTTTGCCTTCGTGGAAAATTCTTGTAGAAAAACTTTTCCAGAAAGGTTTGATTAAAGTAGTCTTTGCAACAGAAACCCTTGCTGCTGGGATTAACATGCCGGCTCGTTCGACTGTCATAAGTTCAATCAGCAAAAAAACGGATAGCGGGCACAGAATGCTTACGGCAAGTGAATTTTTGCAGATGTCAGGTCGTGCAGGCCGCCGCGGTATGGATGAAATAGGCTACGTCACGGTTGTCGGAACCCAGTTCCAGTCGCCGGAAGAGGTCGCTGAACTAGTTCTGAGTGATGCAAACCCTCTCGAAAGCCGCTTTTCACCGAGTTATTCCATGGTTTTGAACCTTCTCCAGCGTTTCAGTCTTGATGAAGCAAAAGAACTTATCCTGAAAAGTTTCGGGTATTTTTCATCAGGGTCGCGCCTAAAGCCGCTGCTTCAACTGAAATCTTCAATGGAGGGTGAAATTAAAGCAAGAGAATTTGTCTGTCCTTATAAATTAACCGACGCTCAACTCCATGAATACGATAAAACCCGTCATATATATGTTCAGAACCGACAGACTTACAAAAAAATTACCAAGCAGGAGCGCTCAAAAAATCGTCCGTTGTCTGATGATGTTATAAAATTCGGCAAAGAAACCAAAGCACTCCTTGAAAAAATGCATAATTTCCAATGCGATACCTGCAAGCTTTACAAAAAACATACTAAAAATATTGAGGTTATAAATAGATTTGACTCAAAACTTAAAAAACTTGATAAAGAAATAGACCGGCAGCGTGATATTTTCTGGAATAAATTCCTCGCACATAGAAGCGTACTGATGGATTTTGGCTACCTGAAAGACGATTATCCGACTGAAAAAGGAATTACAACCTCACAAATCCGCTCGGAAAACGAATTATTTATCGCGGAAATTATTTTCTCACACGTTCTTGAAAATTTGACACCATCCCAGTTGGCAGCTGTCATTTGTGCAATTACAACAGAAGAATTAAGGATTGATATTCCGTATCTTCCGATATCAGAACCCGTCAGAAAAACTCTTAACCAAATCCGCAATATTAAAAGAAAAATTGAAAAGGTACAGAATTCTTACGATGTCGAAGCGCCGCTGTATATAAACCCGTATTTCAGCTCTCTTATTGAACTTTGGGTCGAAGGCGCCGAATGGGAAACAATTACGGAGCAGATTGACATAGGAGAAGGCGACATTGTCCGCTCTTTCAAGCGTGTAGTCGATGTCTTAAGACAATTTACAACCATAGCTAATGTTCCGGAAGCTCTCGTCTTTACTGCACGCGATGCAATTGACAAAATTATGAGAGAACCTGTTGATATAGACTAAATAAATTTTCCCTTTTCACCGGCGAGAGATGGAAATGTAGCTCATTTCCATAACGGGCTATACAATTCAGCTTTTTGTGTAATTAGTAATCAATTTACAAAAGATTGCTTATTGAATAAAATTACCGCTATTTTACTTTCCGTAAATCACGATTAAGTGTATGTTTACCATTATTTAGTTTTGTAAAAGCCTTGCTATCAGAGAACTTGAACTATTTGTAAAAATATGTTACAATAATAGTAGGAAGTCCCTGTAAATGGTTGGCTCTTTTGAAAAAACTTTATGGTTATAATGACACTTTCAAACAGGCGTAAAAGCAGGTTTCCGATGAGTGTTATTCCCCACCCCACTCTAAAATAAAAAAGGTATCCGGTTACTTTAACTTATGAGGTGACACTATGGATACGCTCTTTTATGCTGCAAATCGTGAGAGGATTTTGAACTCATTTATCATTTCTTCGATAATGGGTATGCTGCTATTTACTCAGACGATTTTTATTAATCCGCCTATTTATGCTGATGATATAAAGATTGCCCAGATATCAGAACCTTCTGTTGGATTAGATACAGGACAAATTAAAGATAAAATACTAAATGAATTTTCTATGGAGACGAGGGCTAAAAATTTTGACGAAAAGATTAAAAGAAAATATCCTAAGGCTACAATTGTCGATGTTGACAGCGGGGTAAAGCATATTAAAGTTACAAAATACTATGACGGTAGGCCTGTAAGGATTAATATAGTTGAAATTGATTTAAAACTTGCTGATGATTTCGAATTAAAACCTGCACTCTCATCAACCTCTAATAACTTAAAAAGCAGAAAAACAATTACAACAATTGCAAAAAATACAAATTCAATAGTAGCTGTGAACGGTACATACTTTAAACCCCAGACGGGCGTTCCATTAGGAACTTTAATGATTGACGGAAAGATGTACACCGGCCCTGTTTATGACAGGGTAGCCATGGGCATTTTTGATAATGGCTTTGATATGGCACGTTTGCAATTTGATAGTTCTTTAGAGGGTTCTAAAAGTTCCGTAAAGGTCGATAATATTAATCAGCCCCGAATGTTAGCAACTCATGTTATAGCCTACTCAAATGAATGGGGAAAGACCTCTCCTACATCTCCTAAATATGGATTTCAAATCGCAATTAAAGATAATAAGGTTGTAGGTGCATCATATTCTTCTTTATCAATTCCTGAAGGCGGTTATGTCATTGTTGGTCCTGCAAAGCTTCTCAGGCCGCTTGCTTTTGAGAACAAAGTTAAATTAAGAATAGGTACCTCTCCTGATTGGAATAATGTTAACCATATTATAAGCGGCGGGCCGTATCTTGTTAAAAATTCGGAAGTATTTGTAGATATGACGGCACAAAAACTTGGCTCTGTCGGCGGTAAAAATCCTCGTACAGCAATAGGTTATACAAAAGACAACGAAATGATTATGGTTGCTGTGGACGGCAGGGAAGGAAGTTCTGTCGGAATGACATTGATGCAGCTTGCAAATTTTATGAAATCTTTAGGCTGTGTTAATGCGATGAACCTCGATGGTGGCGGCTCAACTGTAATGTACGTTAACGGTCAGGTTGTAAACAGACCTCAGGTTCGGGGCGGTATTACTCTTTCTAATGCACTTGTTCTTTCAAAAAAGATTAATTAGTCGGCTTTTGCCATAGAAATCTGTTAGTGTTCTCGCGCATACGCTTAAATCCGTTTTTTAAATAGAATACTGTGGCTGAAGAAGCAGAATTTAAAGTAATACAATCATATTTATCTTTTAAATAATTTATTATTGCTGTACCTATTCTCTTTATATAAGGAGGCCCGTATGAGTAAATGTATTGTGGATTTGTGTTTAAATACTCTATTTCAATTTTTTTATTATTAAGTTCAGAAATTTCAACTACACCGAGAACTTCATCCGCTTTTAAGTCATTGAAGTTGGATGTTTGTCTTGTAAGCGCTAATATGCGCATATCATCACTTAAATCAGATCTGGAGTCTTTATATACATATGCGTGCTTGATATTAAAGGCAATATTATTAACAAAAGTATCTGATCCAAATTCTTTTGCAATTTCTTCAACGGATTTTACATCATTTATATCAAAAGGATTTAAGTCAACAATATCCGCAGTTGAGGGCTGATAGAGTTTCTTTTCGTATGAATATTTAAGTACCGGCAGTTTTTGTAAAAATCTTGCGCCAAAAGAGATATTATTGTCCATTTGCGGATTATAAAATCTGTAAAAAAATTTTTTTGCTATCTGATATTTTGCCTAATTATATCGGAAACCCATGGCAGATAACTGTATTTTCCCATAAAAGCCGTAATTGTAAGGTAGATTATCACGGTATAGATACAAGCTTGAATTAATGAATATCCGAAAATAGCAGGCATATTTAACCAGAATATAATCTGCGCAGTTAATTTATTAATTAAAGGAATAACGCTAAGAATATTGCTTAATACTCCGATTAGAATAGATACAATTACATACGCAATTGACAGGAAAATTGATTGAAATATGTGATACTGCGTAAATGTACGTAGTTTCGCTCTTGTTATCAGGCCGAGCAGTAACCATATAAAACCAATCATTCCCATTGTAGGATATGTTAGTCCGGATACGATTCTTTCAATCATATACGGTTTTTCGTAATCTGAATGCATTATGCTGCTTCACCTCTGCGTTTGTCATCAATATATTCATCAAGTACCTGGAAATAAATAAGTTTAAACTCATCATTTTCAGGTTCAAGTTTAATAGCAGCTCTATAGGAAGCAATGGCTTTTTCTATATCACCCTGCAGGTAATGAGCATTCCCCAGAAGTATATATGTCTGTGCATCATTTTGCTTAAAGTGCAGAACGGATTTATATTCATTCATAGCATCATCAAGTCGGTTAAGGTTTGTATATAAGTTTCCGAGAAGCTGATATGCATTAGGCTCTTTAGGGAATATAGCTTTTGCTTTTTCGTACATTGCAATTGCCATATCTGTTTCGCCGAATTCAGAAAGTGAAATTGCATAACAGATGTAGGCTCTGTAATTATCCCCTTCCATTGTGAGGGCTTTTTCATAATAGCTGTATGCTTCTTCACGCTTTTTCATAAGAGTGTATGTGTTACCGATACAGATTGCAACTACCTTGTTGTCTATATTCAGTGCAAATACTCTTTTATAAAGATCAAGCGCAGTCTCATAATCAAAAATCTTAAAACAAACATTACCCATATCAACGAGTGCTGTAATATTTTCAGGGTCAAGCGAGAGAGCCTTTTCATAGTATGCTTTAGACTCAATATATTCTTCGTTGTCCTGATAAAGAAGCGCAATAGCGTTGTAAATTTCAGGATTTGTCGCATTCAAATCAATGGCTCTGTTGTAATAGAATAAAGCTTTGTCAAAATTTTTCCATTCAGCGAATACGTTTCCGATATTGTAGTATATCAGATAGTTTTTCGGGTTAATTTCAAGTGCTTTGTTGTAATAAGAGAGAGATTTTCTAAAATCTCTTTCATAAAACCACATTGTCCCCATTCCGACAAGTGCCTGTACATCCGTCGGGTATATTTCCAAAAGACTTTCCAGAACTGACATTACCTTGTCGTAATCTTCAAGCTTCATGTATAATCTGGATAATTTGTGGTAATTATCTGCATTTTTCGGATCTTTAGCCATTTCGACAATTAAGTCGGAGATTTGTTTATTTATTTCCTGTTTAGTTTCTAAATTTTCCATATGCTTATTTTATCTCTTTCTTATTTATTTGTAAAATTTGTAACACTAATTATAAGTTCCGTATTCTTTTGAAGTTTCTTTCCACTCCTCTTCGGAAATACTGAATGCATTGCTCCAGAATTTTTCGATTGCATAGGTTTGACGTTCTTCTTTATGGAGAATATGAACAACTACATCCCCGTAATCAAGTAAATTCCAGCGATTTTTAGCATCGTTTTCCATCCGTAAAGGCATTCTGTTGAAAAAAGTTTTCATTCTCTCTTTTACAGCTTCCATCAAAGCTTTTACTTGAGGGGTAGAATCACCTGTTACAATAACAAAATAATCGGCAAGCGAAGATACGTGTCCGATATTTAATATAGCAATATCTTTACCTAATTTATCATCCAAAGTTCTTGCTATGACGCAGGCAAACTTATGTGAATCAATATCATTTGTCATTATTATTTCCTTTTTAATAAATTATAGCAGAAAACGGCAATTATGTGAAGATGTTAAGAAAATTGCGCAATAAAAAAGCCGGCATTTGCCGACAAAAAAATAAAGGAAATAAAATTGTAAAGGGGAAAATAAATTTTTTTTCTAACCGCGTCCTTGAAATATTGATTATTAGCTGGCGGTTTAGTTTGAAGTTTGCTGAAAAGCAGATTAACCGAAGGTTTTGAAAGTAGATTCGACGTTCTTTTCGATAACTTTCTGAACAGCGTCCATTTCGGTAGAGATGGCATCTTGTTCAGTATCGAGCTGTTTAAGACGGAGTTCAAGGTTTTTATCTTCAGCCTGAATAATTTCAATTTTAGCGTTGATATCCTGAACAGATTTGTCGTAAGTAGCTTTGTCGAATTCATACTGGTTCATAGCGTCGTCGTAGGCTTGCTGATCAGAAGTAGTGTTAGCAGTGAGGGCATAAGTAACTTCTTCATCAGTCCCCGGATCGAGAGTGATGTTAATATATCTGCCAGTAGAATCTTGTTCTAATTTAGCTGTAGCGCCTTTGATTTCATCGGTTTTCTTTTCAGTACCGACAGTGTAAGCAGGAATGAAAGACTGAGAAGCGCCGGTAGTTTCAGAATAGATAGTAGAATCTTTTTCGAGATCGTTTTTCTTGTAGAAAACCGGATTGTAAGTACCTGAAGTAGTGTCTAATCTGTAATAAACGAGCCAATCAGTAGCGTTGCCTTTGTTGTATTCCTGTTCTAATTTTTCTTTGTATAAAGCTTCTTCTTGAATTAAAGCAGTTAATTGATCATCAGTTAAAGTGCTGAGATAAGGATCTTTGTCAATGTAATCCTGATCCGGCATAACGCCTAATTCTCTTAACCCTTTAGAACCAACGCTGTAAGAATAGTTACCTTGAGTACCGGTTCTAGTAACGATAGACGAAGTAGTAGCAACAACAGCATTGTTATCAGTATAAGTTCTTGTGTAACTAACGAGGAAGTTCCCATCAGCCTGAGCAATGAGAGAAGTAACAGTGTTAGTTAAAGCACCGTCAGTGAAAGTATAAACGGTTTTAGTATAATCTTGAATGGAAGGCGGAGTAGGAACAGTCATACCAAGTAACTGGTTGTAGTAGTTGGCAGACTGGTTAGCCAAAACGGTTCTCTGTTGGTTAACCTGTTGTCCTTCATATTCAACGTTAGTTTTTCTTGCAGTCAGTCCTAAGAACCGAGCCTGCGAAGCTGCCATACCCATGACAATTACCCTTTCCGATTTTTATTTCCTTGTAATATATATCGGCACACTGAGTTAAAATCTTTAATTTTTTATTCCTTTTTTGTAATATTTCTTAATAAAAATCGAAAGGTCTATATATACAAGGAATGACGACTGACGTGATAGATTTCGGCAGCTTGTGTTTGTTTTCGAAACGATAGCGTGAGCAGGGACGGGAGCGTGTTGAAAAAATAAACACAACAGGCCTTTAGGGTTAAGTAAAGTAGGGATACTAAAAAAAGACCGGCTTTTTAGCCGGTCTTTCAAGGTATTTATATCTTCAACTATTTAATGTTGGAGAATGTCCAAGCATCAAAGGTCGGAGTTTCTGAAATTTTCATTTCTTTTTTGTCAGTACCTGAAGTTGCATCATCGTGAGCAATCGGTTTATACAATCTGTTGTAGTATTCGATTACCATTCTGTCAGAATTGAAGTAAGCTTCTGATGTTCTGATAGCCTGTCTCATCAATCTAGCCCATTCCTGTTTGTTTTCGTAGTAAGTAGGAATGATTCTGTTTTCGATGATGTTCATGATGCATTCATGGTCTTTCCAATGACGTTCTTCCCAAGGCATTTCATCATCAAGTCCAGGGTATTCAACTGTGTATCCGTTAATACCATCGAATGTACCTTCAACAGTCCATCCGTCATAGATTGATAAGTGTAATGCGCCGTTAGCGTTTGCTGACATACCGGAAGTACCTGAAGCTTCAAACGGTCTGAGCGGAGTATTCAACCAGATATCTGAACCGCGTTTGAGCAATCCTGACAATTGAAGTTCATAGCCAGGTAATACAACAACGTTTTTCAATGAGTGAGAACGGTTCAACAATTTATTGAACATTTCTTTACCCATAACATCATCCGGATGGAATTTACCAGCAAATATGATTTGAACTTTATTTGCATCCAGAAGTTTGTTAATTCTGTCTTTATCCATCAAGATTAACCAAGCACGTTTGTAGTCTGCAAATCTTCTTGCCCATGTAATTGTTAATACGTCAGGATCGAATTTTTTACCTGCAACGTTAGCAACATGTTTGAACAATTCTACTTTCATTTCACGTTTAACAGCAAGCAATTCTTCAGGTGTATGAGCATTTTTAATACGTTCATCCTGCCAGTAGTGGAGGTTTACAGCATTTGTAATAGCTCTAATCGGACATCTGCCGTCAACCCATTCCCACATCTTGTTTGCAACAAGGCCGTGAAGCTGAGATACAGCGTTAGCAATTCTTGACATTCTCAAAGCTGCAACTGTCAGTGAGAAGTTTTCACCACCCAGGTTAACTGCTGTTTCTCTTGAAGCGCCGGCAAAGAAACCGCCTTCCATAAGTGTATCTACCCAGTGAACTTCGTTACCTGCAGCAACAGGAGTGTGAGTTGTGAATACAGTATGTTTTTTAACTTCTTCAAGGTTGCCGTTATGCTGTCTTAATAATTCAAATGCAGCCGGAAGTGCGTGACCTTCATTCATGTGGACTACATCAAATTTATAGCCTACAGCCTGCAATATTCTTACACCGGCAATACCTAAAACAGTTTCCTGAGCAATTCTGATTTTTTCATTTCCATCGTAAAGTTTGTGAGAAATGCTCTTAGCCCAGTCGCTGTTGCCTTCAATATCCGTAGTTAAAAGATATACAGGGCAGGCGCCGAACAACTCAGGTTCAACCAGGTATGCTTTAACTTTAACTTTTTCACCGAAAATATCAACTTCTGTTTGAACATTGATGTCTTTTAAGAAATCATAATATTTTCTGATGTAAGCAACTTCAACCTGACCGTCGTGTGCAATTCTCTGGTCATAGTAGCCGTATGACCACAACATAGTTACACCAACCATAGGCATTTGCAGATATCCGGCAGATAACATGTGAGATCCTGCTAAAAATCCCAAACCGCCTGAATAAGTTTTCAAAGATTGGTCTAGTGCAATTTCCATTGAAAAGTAAGCTACATTTGGTAATGACATATTTTACCCTTTCCTCTTATACTAAATACGAATTTTCATCACCCTTAAAGGGGTCAACTAACAGCATACCACAAAAAACTTCTAGTCAATTGTAATTATGTAAATATTTTTAACTAATCCTTAAGAATTAGTTGTATGGTGCTATTTGGGTTTAACAAAACTTAATATAATTGTGATTTCACAAGAATTCTCGTTATTAGACAAAGTTTTTAAGAAAGAGTGGTATGTTATGAGTTTAGAGACTTTATTATTGTTGAACCTCTCACCATTCAATTTCAAAAAAGGCTGGATTGCTTCGCTAGCACTCGCAATGACGTATCCTCCTGAGGAGAAAGCAAAGTCATTCAAGAAACGTCACATAACCTTATCAAGAATTTTAGTGAGCGCAATTTTTACGTGCGCATAGTTCAAGCCGCCCTGCATATAAGCTACATAAGGCGCTCTCATTGGACCGTCAGCCGAAAGTTCTATGGTAGAACCTTCAATAAATGTTCCACCCGCCATAATAACTTTATCTTCATAGCCCGGAATATATTCAGGTATCGGGGTCACATAGCCATTTACAGGTGACAAAGACTGAATTGTTCGGCAGAATTGTTCAAGCGGTTCCGGAGAGCCGAAAGTAATGTTTTGTATTATGTCAGTGCGCTTTTCGTTAAATTTAGGAGTTGAATCGTAACCTATTTCATCAAAGATTTTTGAAGCAAGAACTGCACCCTTAACTGCTTCTGATACAATTGACGGTGCCATAAAAAGCCCCTGAAAAATTAATCTGTGTTGATTAAACATAGCCCCGCCTTCTGAACCTATACCAGGAGCCGTAAGCCTGTTAGCGGATTTTTCTACAAGGCGTGCTTTACCTGCGATATAGCCGCCGGCTTCGACAATTCCACCGCCGGGATTTTTTATTAGAGAACCTGCAATTATGTCAGCGCCTACTTCCAAAGGTTCTTTATCCTCTACAAATTCTCCGTAGCAATTATCAACAAAGCAGATACAATCCGGATTATTCTTTTTTACAATTTTACAAATTTCACCGATTTCATCAACCGTTAAAGATTTTCTTGTTGAATAGCCTTTTGAACGTTGTATAAGAACCATTTTAACGGTTTCATCAATGGTTTTTTCTATTGCATCTAAATCAACGTCATCATTTTTTAGAGGCACTTCATCGTATATAATCCCATGCGCAATGAGTGAATCTTCTCGGATTTCTTCTTCTCCAAGTGTTCCGATTACCTCCTGCATGGTATCATAGGGAGCACCCACTACGGAAACAAGTTTATCTCCGGGTCTAAGGTTTCCGAAAAGCACACAGGCAAGAGTGTGAGTGCCTGAGGCAAAGTGTATTCTGGCAATAGCCTTTTCTGCTTTGAAAACATCTGCAAAAACTCTATCCAGAACTTCTCGTCCCATATCGTCATGTCCATAGCCCGATACTGTATAAAAATGTTCAGGTGCGACTTTGTTTTCTATAAACGCGTTTAAAACTTTTTCCTGATTGTAATCTCTTATTTCATCAATAATTTCAAATTGTTCTCTAAGGTCTTTTTCGGCCTGTTTTATAATTTCTTTGCTATTCATATCATATCCCTCAATTTGATTGTAACACGAATATTATTTTGTAGTAAAATATATGTTAAATGAGAAAGGAGTAAGATTATGTATCACGTTTACACTGAAAGGGATTATTCAGAATTTTCAAGAGCTTTAATCGGTGAATATACCGACCTTGATGAGGCAAAAGCTGTTGCGGAAAAAGCTATTAAAGAAGATCCAGAATTGAATTACATAATATTAGAAACAGATGGTCATGTAAATAATTACGGAGACTTGATTACAACGGTTGTAGCTCAAAGTTAAATTTTGTACTAATACTTTGAAGTGAGGCGCAGCTTCTAAAAGAAGCTGCGCCTCACTTATTGAACCCTTTCCCGAATTTGTAAATTAGCTGGCGCTCATTAACAAATTCAACCCTCTCACAAAGAGAGAGGGTAAGTATTTTAGTTGGGCTGGTAAGCCCAACCTACAAACTTTAAACTGCTTTATATTGAACCATTCACTACTCACTATTCACTTTCCAAAAAGCTGGATTTCTTCGCTATCGCTTGCAATGACGTGTTTGTAAATTATTCAATCATATCGACTCTGCGTTTGTGGCGGTTTCCTTCAAATCCGGTATGAAGCCAAATATCAACAATATCAAGCATTAAGTGTTCTCCGATAACTCTTTCTCCAAGGCAAAGAACGTTAGCATTGTTATGAGCGCGGGAGGTTCTTGCGGAATACGTATCACTGCAGAGTGCTGCTCTAATTCCGCGGACTTTGTTTGCGGCAATTGACATTCCTATACCTGTTCCGCAGATTAAAATTCCACGGTTGGATTTCCCGCTGATAACTCTTTCGCAAACGGAGCGGGCAATTACAGGATAATCACATGATTCTTTTGTGTGAGTTCCTATGTCTGTATAAGGAATATTCCTTGCATTAAGATAATCTATAATTTTTTCTTTGTATTCATAACCAGCATGATCAGAACCTATTACAACTTTTAAATCTTCCATAAACACACCTCTTTTCAGTAATATGTAATTTTTTACTTTATTCTACCATTTTTAATGAATTTGCACAATAAAAAACTCCCTGAAGGGAGTTTTTATTAGAATGTGCTTCCAGCGCCACCGCCGCCGCCTTCTCCACCGCCGTATGAACCTGGTTTCGGTTTTAATTCCTCTAATAGTTTATTGATGATTTTATCCAGTTGATCTGCAGCATTATTTCCAAGTTTTGTTGTGTCTGCATTCATATTAAGGAATTTGTCGCAATATGCCTGTTCATTTGAACTTAGTTTAACGCCAGCCTCATTTGCTTTTTCCAATAAGCTGCTAAGGATTTGTTTCTGGGCTTCCACTTTTTCCTGATTTGTCCAGCCATATTCAGTGTTAATTTGTCTTATTATATTGTCTCCAAGACCTTTATTGTCCTTATAGCTTTGTAAAAAGTCTACAATATTTGTGCTGTCAATATTATTTGAAACATTGTTAATAATTCTTTCTTTTTCGGCATCATTTGTGTAACCGACAAGGTCATCTGCAACCTGTTTACCGATTTTTGTTCCATCAGGTTTTGGAGTTACGACCACTTCCGGTAATACTCCGCCATCATATATTTTCTCATTATCTGTAGTTTCGTCAGGTTTTTCTTTAGTAGCTGTCGGATTTGTGTTTGTAGCTACTGCAGATTTTGTTTCTGTTCCGGAAGCAATGCTTCCGAATTTTAATCCTGTGCTGTAATTATCTTGATTTGAATACTGTACTAATTCAGGTTTGCCATCATTCATTTCAAGCGTGTACTGGTTAGCCTGAGCGGTTTGACCATTCATTGATTTACAGGTGTATACAGGTTTTCCATCACTTGATTTTCCTGTTAATTCAAAAGTATATGTATGCGGTGTTCCGGATGATGTATCAGTAATTGTAAATTCCTGTGGAGGTTCACCTTCTGCTCCTGCCTGTGTTATATTAAAGCTTCCTGAAATATTCTGTGTTTTGCCGCTTGCGTCACGACAAACCATATTGCTTAAATCATTCCAGTTGAAGCCAGTATCCGTTTTTTCTTCGGGTTTTCCACTGGTTATTTCTTCTGCAACTGTTTCTGGGGTTTCAACTTCAGTATTAGCTTTTTTAACAACTTTATCATTATTAGGTGCTTCTTGTTTTATTTCAGGCTGATTAGGCTCTTCTTGAACAGCACCTGCTTCATCTTTGCCGCCAACACCGAACAATTTTAAAATACCGCCAAGTAATGTTGTACCAACGCCAAGACCGAGCATCCACTTCATACCTTTGCTCATGCCGCCGTCATCGTGGTTGCAGTAGCTTCCATAGTTGCTATAGCTGCCGTAGTTAAAACCTGTGCCGTAGCCGGAACCAAAGAAATTGTTCTGGATATAAGTTGTATGTTTAGTACCAATTTTTGCACCCTGCCACTGTCCTGGTCTGAATGGCTGGCGACCTAAAGGTCTGCTTGTTGGTCTTAACGTAACGCTCATAGCTTTAATCCTCTTATTTTTACTCTTTTATATATATAAAGTATATATTAAGTAAATAATTGCCTTTTTGGACCATTTTATGTTTACAATTCGTTACAAATCTGAAATGGATTAATCATAGGTAGTTTTAAGTCTGGCTGCTATTCATTTTTCTGCTTTGTAATTTTTACTTCACCTTTTTCCATTGCAGTTTTAATCTGGTCAGCAGAGAAGCCTTTAGCTTTAAGCTGTGCTGTTACATCTTTGCCTGAACCTGATATAGTACCGATTGATTGGCCATCAATCGTACCGGTTGCTGTGTAGTTAGTGGTCTTTTTCTCTTGGAAACCTGTTCCATCGTAATCTTTATAATTTTTGGTCTCAAAGTTCTCATTTTTAGTGACTTCACCATTTATGTCAAGTTTATACTGCTTAAATTCGTTAGGCAGTTCAATATTTGCAGGCATACCGTCTGCATCACTGCTTACTCCGCATTCTTTTTTCAGTTGCGTCCAGAGTTCTTTTGCATCTGAGAAGCTTATAGGGTTTCCGTTTTCATCTTTATATTTTCCCATAATAACGTTAGCCCAGGTATCTCCATATTGTACAGGATACGTTGTTGTTGTTTTAACTTCTTTTTTATCAACCTTAAGAATGTCTTGTTTCGAGGCCGTATTATCTAATTTAGTACTGTCATCAGCTTTATCGGTTTTAGCAATGGTTTCATCTTCTGTATCAGTTTTTACTTCATCGGTATTTGTTTTTACCGGATCTGTACCGGTTTTTGTGTCGGCACCGGTTTTTACTTCTGCCGTTTTCTCATTGCCTCCGACACCGAATAATTTTAAAATACCGCCAAGTAATGTTGTACCAACGCCAAGGCCGAGCATCCATTTCATACCTTTGCTCATGCCATCATCATTATTGTGGCAGCATTGCGCATGAGTATTTTGATAGCCAAACACGCTATTGCCATAAAAGTTGTTCTGGATATAGGTTGTAGTGCTTCGCGACGGAAGACTCTGACGACCTACAGGTTTCATTATTAATCGTTGTGTTTTAAGGCTCATGCTCATAGTTATCTACTCTCTTGTATATATAAAGTATATACTTTTAAGAAAATTGACTTTTTAGGGCTTATGTATTTAATATTTGTTAACAATTATCCCCATTATATCTATTATGCCCGTTTTTAGGCATTTTATAACTAATCTAGAGTCGCCGCTTTCCGCCGGCTGAACGCCGCCGTGCAGCGGCTCACTTTTTCAAACTATCACTCAAAAATTTCGCTTTACTACCTTATCGCGAAATTTTCTCGGACAACTATATGTCAAGCCCGCTGAACATCTGGAGAGAGGTTACTTTTTGAAGGAGTGGAAAATCGTTTATATCGTGGGTGTGCAGGAAATCTATTGCTTCTTGTCTTGCAAGTTCAAGGATTTTGGCATCTCTGACAATATCAGAAATAATTAAATCCGGCAGTCCGCTCTGGCGGGTTCCGAGGAATTCTCCCGGTCCGCGAAGCTGTAAATCCTTTTCCGCAATTACAAAGCCGTCATTGGTTTGGGTCATGATATTTAATCTTTCGCGTGTTTCCTGAGAACGGGTTGAACTTACAAGAACGCAGTATGACTGCAATTGATTACGCCCGACGCGGCCTCTAAGCTGGTGGAGCTGTGAAAGTCCGAAACGTTCCGCATTTTCTATTACCATGACTGTTGCGTTCGGAACGTCAACCCCGACTTCTACAACGGTTGTGGAAACTAAAATGTCATATTCTTTATTCTTAAAATCCGCCATTACTTTGTCTTTTTCGTCATTTTTGAGTTTGCCGTGGAGAAGTCCGACTTTGAACTGTGGAAATATTTCGTTTTGAAGTTTTTCAGCCTCAATTGTGGCGGCTTTGGCGGAAAGAGTTTCACTTTCTTCAATCAGCGGATAAACCACATAAGCTTGACGCCCTGCTTCAACTTCACGTTTAATAAGATCATAAACCTGTTTATGAGAGCCTGTAAGAGTTGTTATAATTGGTTTTCTGCCTTTTGGAAGCTCATCAATAACAGTCAGGTCTAAATCTCCGTGAACTGTCATTGCAAGCGTACGCGGGATAGGTGTTGCTGTCATTGTAAGTATTTGCGGATTTTGGGATTTTTTTCTTAATATGTTTCGCTGTTTTACACCGAACCTGTGCTGCTCATCCACAACAATTGCCCCGAGGTTGTTGAATTCCACATCATCCTGAATAAGTGCATGGGTTCCGACCGCAATATTTGTCTGTCCGTTACGTAAATCTGTTCTGAATTTTTCTCTGACGCGTTTGCCCTGACTTCCGAGAAAAAGCCCGACACTCAGTCCTAATGGTGTAAGCCATTGCACAAGATTATTGTAGTGCTGCTGTGCAAGAATTTCCGTCGGAGCCATAAATGCTCCCTGATACCCGTTTTCAATTCCTGCAAGAAGCATAATGCATGCAACGACTGTTTTTCCGCTGCCGACATCCCCCTGCAAAAGCCGCGCCATAGGCTGTTCGGAATTCAGGTCGTGTAAAATTTCATTGACGGCTTTTTTCTGTCCGCCGGTGAGTTCAAACGGCAGACTTTTTATGAATTTCTGCACAAGCCCGTCCTCTTTTATTTTCAAAGCAATCGCCGAATGCGTATTGTTTTCATTCCTTAATCTGACAAGTTTCAGTTGTACAAGAAAAAGTTCCTCAAATATCAGACTGAACCGTGCATGCTCCAAGGCATCCATGTTTTCCGGAAAATGTATCTGTTCAACTGCCTCTTTTTTATCCATAAGCCCGAGCCGTTCGCGGATTTCATCAGGTACAATATTTGTGATATAGCCTTTATAAAGCTGGATTGCGTTGTAGATTGCACGGCGGAGAGTTTTTATACTTAAATCTTCGCATACGGTATAAATAGGTACAATACGCGCCATATGAAGGTTAGTTGTATTACCTTCCAGAAATTCTCCGGTCATTATTGAATATGTCGGCTTATCTATGGTTAATTTATGGCTGTAGTTGTTGAGTTTAACTGTACCGGAAAGCATTATACCGGCATTTACAGGAAATTGTGCCTTTGTTCTTTCAAGAATAAATCTGTTAGACTTAGCATTGAAAAAGCTTATTTCAATCCTGCCGCTCTCGTCTGCCACAGTAACCTTTACAACAGAGAGGTTATTTTTCGTATTAAATGCAGAAACAGATTTTATGTACCCGAAAATAGTCGTATTTTCGCCTTCTTTTAAATCTTTAATAAGGGTTCTGGAGGAATAATCCACATGTTTTTTCGGAAAATAGCACATCAAATCGCTTGCGGTATAAATCCCGAGTTTATTAAGTTTATATGCGACTTTTGGTCCAACGCCTTTGACATACATTACATCCACTTCATTCGGGTTTTTCGGGGTTTCTCCGGAAACCTTTTCTTCTGGTTGTGTTTGAGCGGTCTGAATTTCAGATTTAATAACTTTTATTAATCTTTCAATTGCCCTTCGCCGCTCATTTAAGGAAGCAAAAGGATAATGCTCAAAAGCCTCAATAATCACAGCCCAGCGCGGATTTTTTTGCGTTGCTTTATATAATTTTTTAGCTTCATTTTTTATAAATGAAGAAAATGTCTGGGTTTTACCGTGGATATCTATATAGCGGTGCTTAACCTCAACGTCAATCGCAATTTTAATTTTATCAAGGTTTTCTATCATTTAACTTAGCCTTAATACTTCATAAATATCCATTTTCTTGGCTTTGCCGCGGATTTGAACCTCGCTTATCTTTATAACGTCAGCCATTGAACTAACGTAAGAGTATGTTGAACTGCTTATGAGGAAATTTGTCTTATAGACCTTGTTGTAACTTTCAATACGGCTTGCAAGGTTCACGGTGTCGCCGATTACTGTGTATTCAAGACGTTTTTCCGACCCGATATTTCCGACAAAGGCTTCTCCGGTATTAATTCCGATACCGATTTCTATTTTCGGTTTGCCTTCAAAAAGCCATTTGTCCTGTAATCTGTCAACGGTTTTTAACATTTCGTAAGCACATTTGACAGCGTTTTGCGGGTGGTTCATGTCCTGAATCGGCTCGCCGAATATTGCCATAACCGCGTCCCCTATGAATTTGTTGATAACGCCGTTGTATTTAGTGATTATCGGTTCAATTTCAGTAAAATATTCGTTCAGGATGACGGAAACTTCCTCCGCTGTCATTTTTTCGCTCATGCTTGTAAACCCGCGTATATCCGCAAACAAAACCGTTACGATTGCACGTTTCCCGCCAAGCTTGATGTCATCAATATTCTGGACAACGTTTTTCATAATGTCCTGCGATAAATATTTCCCCATTGCCTGCTTAATTTTTTCTTTGTTTTTACCCTCAAGCAGAAATCTGTATGAATACCCGAAAATTGTTGTCAAAAGCTGTATTGCAAGAGGGGTAATTACATTCACGGCAATTCCGCTCTGGTAGCAGACCATAGAAAATACCATATAAAAAGCCGCAACCAGTATCAACAGTGCAAGCGACGCAAAAAATGTAAATTTACTTATTATAACAAATGTCAGGATAGATATAGCAACAAGGATTGCCAAATCCGTGAAAAATCCTGTCTGACGCAGAAATTCATTATTAATCAGGTTATCAAGGTTTGTTGCTTGAATATCTACCCCCGGATGCTTTTGTTCAATAGGGGTTGATAGAGCATCTTCAAGTCCGAGAGCCGCCGCCTTTGCGTTTGCTCCTACAAAAATAATTTTATTATCAAATTCAGAAGGATTTATAATCGGTTTTTTGCCCTGTTTGATAAGTTCAAGAGATTTTATAACATCAATTGCCGAATATTTTTTATGTGTGTAAGCCGTATCTGAAAGTTTGTAATACTTAATAAGGTTTTGAATTCCTTTAGAATTTGCAACCGCCGGAATTTGCAAGCCAGTTTTATCAACAGTTATATTATCCGTGTTAACTGTTACATCTTGCGTGTCATTGAGTGCCAGATACATTCTTAATCCAAGTGACGGATAGTAATGCCCGTTAACTGATACGACCTGATCCATATATGTCAGGTATCCGTTGGAATTTTGCGTAACATTAACGGAACCCGTCTGCTTTACAGCGTTAAAGTATGGCTCAGGAAATTTTGATATGCTTTTATATCGCCCGAAATCGTAAGGCGTATAGTTTAACTTTATATTTACATCAAACTTTTCACGGAATTTTTTATCGTATTCTGCATCCGCCTGACTTTCATATGGCTGCTGAAGCGGGCTGAAACCTACAACTACATTAGGAATTTTTTTTATAGTATCAAAAAAGTATTTGTCTGATTTAGGATTGTCTTTATCTAAGGTTGTTACAATCGCATCGTAACCGATAAGTTTGGGCTTTGAATATGTATTTAGAAATTCCATCATCTGTGCGTAATACTCTCTCGGCCATGGCCAGCGGTGATATGCTATTGATTTGTCGTCTATAACTATAACCGCAATATCCGAAGATCCCGATTGCGTCGCGACAAAACTTTTTACCATGAAGTTATACGCGTTCGGCTCTATTAAACTCCACGAAAGCGCGATTACAACTATTGATAAAAACAGATGTAAAAAAAATGATTTTATAAAAAAAGCCTTTTTCTTAAAGAATTTCATGTCCACAAATCCCAATATCTGTATTTTATGATATAATAAATTTTAAAAAAGGGATAGATTATGACAAAAAATTTAATTAATCTTCTGGCAAAAGAGAAGGTATTTCCTATTATTAGGAAGAAAAATCCGCAGGAAGTATTGGATATTGCGCATGCATTAATAGATGGCGGAATTCAGGTTCTTGAAATAAATGTGGAAAATCCAAAGATTTATTCAGCAATAGCGGAAATATCCAAAGAAGCAACAGTGTGCGCGGGCGGCATAATAACAACCCTGCAGGCTAATACGGCACTTCAATCCGGAGCCGCTATTTTATCTTCTCCGATATTTCACATGAATCTTGTTAAATTATCAAAAGATAAACAGGTTCCGTTTATTGCAGGTGCCTCAACCGCTAACGAAGCCTATGACGCCTGGAAAGCAAGGGTTCCTTTGATAAAATTATATCCTATAACAGCACTCGGAGGAGCCTTGTATGTTGAAGATTTGTTAAGACCAATGCCGTTTTTAAATGTCATGGCTCAGGGAAATGTTAAGTTGTCAGAAGTTCCGGCTTATATCAAAGCCGGTGCGCTTGCTGTCGGCGTCGGCCGCAACTTTTATGAAGGATATTCTTACTCAGAAATTTCAAAACGCGCAGCCAATATTATTAAGGAATTGAAAGGTTAGTATGGACGAAAAACTTGATATTGTAGCTATAGGCGAAAGTTTAATAGAATTGTCCAGCGATGAGAAACTCTGCTGCTCTGAATGTTTGTATAAATATTATGGAGGAGATGCTCTTGCTACTGCTATTGCAGCGCTCCGAGCAGGTTCACGAGTCGGGTTTATTACACGTGTCGGCAATGATGTTTTTAAAGATTTTCTTATGGACAGCTGGCAGTCAGAAGGGCTTGATATTTCTCAGGTTAAATTAACGAATGAGCCTAACGGAATATATTTTATTGCCAGACCTCATGATTCAGATAAAGAGCTTGCTTACTATAGAAGAAAAATTGCACCTTCAAAATTATCAATTGAAGATATATCTGAGGATTATATTTCAAATTCTAAGGTTTTGTATTCTACAGGAACTACAATGTCTCTATCTTTATCAGCATCGGAAGCAGTTATGAAGGCTTTTAAGATTGCAAAAGAGAAAAATATTACAACAGCCTTTGATCCTAATTATTCTTCAAGATTATCAACTCCGGACGATGCAAGAGAAAATTTTAATAATATTATTCCTTATGTTGATATTTTATTTATGAATGATAAATACGATACAACGAATATTCTGGAAATTGATTCCGCGGAAAATATAATAAAAAAATTGTGGGATTTAGGCAGTTCAACCGTCATAATAAAATCAGGCCAAAAAGGCGGATATTATACAGGTTATAGCGGTAATGTTTATTTTACGGAATTCTATACCCGTGATATTGTTGATACAACTTGTACCGGAGATGCTTTCAACGGCGGGTATCTCCATGCCATAACACACGGTTATACACCTGTAGAAGCAACAAAATTCGCATCTGTAATTGCAGGACTTCAGGCAACAGGAATTGGTGCTATAAAGTCAATTCCTTATAAAAATGATATTGAAGAAGCGCTGAAAGAGGTTATGTAATGGGAAAAAATGTTGCACTTTCCGGATACTACGGCTTTGATAATTTTGGCGATGAAGCAATTCTTGCCTGTATTGTAGATCACTTGCGCTCAAGAGGTTCTAACGTTGCAGTTATTTCCAATAATCCTAAAAAAACATCTGCAATGTTTCAGGTTTTTTCGGTTAAGAATTTCAACATTCTTGCTGTTTTTGCTCTTCTCGCAAATTCTGACGTTTTAATATCCGGTGGAGGAAGTTTGCTGCAGGACGTCACGAGCTTTAAAAGTTTACTTTATTATTCTCTTGTAATTAAAATGGCTCAACTTCTTGGTAAAAAAGTCATTATTTTTGCACAAGGAATAGGCCCGCTGCAAAAAGAGCGCTCAGAAAAGATCGTACGAGGAATTTTAGAAAAAGCTGATTTAATTACTGTAAGAGATGAAAAAAGTCTTGAAAGAGTTAAAAATTGGGGTTTGAAAGCAACACTTGTAAATGATCCGGTTTTCTCGCTTGATTTGCCGAAACATGAAGCAGATTCCGGAATTATAGGGGTTCAATTAAGGGACTGCAAGACCATGAATGACATTCTTTTAAACAGACTTGCGGACAAAATTGTAAGTGAGTTTCCTGATAAAAAAATTGAACTCTATGCTTTTCAAAAGTCAGTTGATTTAAAAATATGTAAAATGTTTGAAAAAATGTTAAAACTCAGAAATCCTGAAATTCAGACTGAAATTTTACATTCTCTTTCTCAGATAGATTTTATAATCAAAATTTCAAAACTAGATTACATGATAGCCATGAGATTTCATGCAGTTCTTGTTGCGTTAAAATGCGGGGTTAAGACTCTTGCTATAAACTATGATACAAAAGTTATGAAACTAGCTTATGAAGCTCTTATTCCTATTCTGACTATGAATGGCGATGATGATTATGATGAGGCATTTGCAAAAATGAAAAATCTCGATAAAAAGCGGATTATGGATTTTGCCAATAATAAGCCTTTTGAATGGAATATTTTTGACCCTCTGATCTCATAGTATTATAACTATTCATTATCATCTTTTGAATCAGTATTTCCGAATAACCTTGTATACTCGGTTCTTAATTTTTGATCCATGGTTGTGGACGTTCCATCCATAAGCCCTGTACCGGCTGCGGCTAATTCTTCGTTTGTAATCTTCCCGTCACGTGAACCGCTCATTGAATCATAAACACTCAATGTTGCTGCCATTTCTTTCCAATCTATTTTGCCGTCTCCGTTTTGATCAATTTTCTTAAAAGCAGTTTTTGACAGTGTCTTGTATTCTGTTTTTTCTGCTTCTGTTGCATTTTCATCCAAATCAGATGCCATATTAAATTTAGTAAATTCTTCTTCAGTTATCTCGTTATCTTCGTTGCCGGCTTTTTTATCCATGTTTGCAATGTATGATTTTGCAAAGTTTGAAGCATATTGGGTATATTCTTTATCTTTTTCTTCACCTGCAGCTTTTTCTTCCCAATCAGACATTACAAATTGTGTAGTTGCTCCGGTTTTTGTATGTTCTTCAAACTGTTCACCAAGCTCTGTATTATGTGAAGTAAATTTTTCTGCAGCTTCATTTTTAGTTGGTTCTATCTGCTGCTGTTGTTGTTGCTGTTGCATCATTTGTAATGCCGGGGTTTGGAAACCAGGCATTGTAAACATGCCGCCGCCCTGAGCCTTGAGTTGCTCACCTAATGCGTAACCTTGTCCGTAAGATTGACCTATAGTCATTTGTGCATAAGGATTCATTAAAGCCATGTTAGCTCCGTAGGTATAACCGCCTAGTCCCATACCACCCATGCCTGCATAGCCGAAAGAGTATCCGCCCATCATGCCGCCCATAGGCATGCAGGAGCCGAATGTTCCGCAACCAAAAATACTTACTCCTCTGTTGCATGGAGAATTGAGCGTTTTTGCTGCCGCATAGAACGTTCCTGTCTGCAAGGTACTCTTACCTATCTTTAATAAAGTATCGCCCAAGTTGTTTAGACTAAAGCCCATAATAGATCCTTATACTTTTATACTCTATATATATAAAGTCAATATAAATAATATAATTGCCTAAATTACAAAAAACGTTAATATTTTGTAATAATAATAAAAAATAAAGAATTTATTGACATAAAAACATATTTCGGCTATGATTAAATAGCTGAAAATAAAATATATGTCTGCCCTGGTGGCAAGGACTCCGGTTTTGATTAAGTATCAAAAGTGGAGGGGAGGTAGACGCCGTCTACAGGTCCGCCAGAGAAGAATTGAAAATTGAATATGTGCCTGCCCTGGTGGCGGAATCGGTAGACGCGTTGGACTTAAAATCCAATTGGGTTAATCACTCAGTGCCAGTTCAAGTCTGGCCCAGGGCATATATTTTAGGAGACTTTTAAAAGTCTCCTTTTTTCATGCTTTTTCAATTTATTTTAAGTTTTTATTTACCAAGAAAATCCTTATACTCATTAGCCTTATCGCAAATTTTTATTAAGGTTTGTTCAAGAGTACAAAATACGTATTTTTCATTTTTAAGTTTTGCTTTTCCGAAAAGAGGCGGATAAATAATATTTTCAAACAAAGCGTTTTTGAAATCTTTTAGTGCCGCATAATCCAGCCTGTCAATAATTGAAACGTAATCGCATAGATATACAAATAATTCTGCCAGTAAGCATTTAGCTTTATGTATGTTGCTGGATTTAATATTTTTTTGTACTTTTTTTAATGATGATTCAATTTGAGAATAAACAGAAAGCAGTTTTTCTTTCTTTTTCGGCAGAACTTTTTGAAAATAATCAATAGTTTGTTGGTAACCGGCTTTCATAAGATTTTCACGTTTTTCTGCAGCAAGATTAAAATCAACAATATTAATGTCGCCTGTATTTATCACTATGTAGTCGTATTTATCTTTGTCATTGTAAATATCCATGATAAATTCCGTAGCAATAATTGTTGCATAGCTGTATAGTGAATTTATATATTCAATAGTATTTTTTTCGTTACCCTCAAAGTCCCCTTCAAGTCTGAATTCAAGTATTCTGGCATTATCAGGCTGAAGATTTTTGGAAAGCTTCCACATCGGAGAACTTTTTTGTAAATCCCCGTCAACAAGAACTCTGTTATTATACTCGTAAGGCTTCATAAGCCCGGGCATACTGCAAGAAATTCTTACTGCAGTCGCAACTTCAAAGTCAGGCGTTTCTGTTTTAGAAAACTCTTTGCACTTAAAACTTGATAAATCCGTAGTAATAATAACGAGATTTTTCTCCAAGTCATTGAATGTAACTGCCTTATGGGTTCCTTTCTTATAATTATCGCCATAATATTTTTTTTCAATCAATTCTCTAATCCAGTCAAGAAAAACCTCACCCTTACTCAGCGCAAACTGAGGTCCGATTGCGAATTGAAGATCTCTAAAAAGTTCAAAGTTTACCTGCATAAAAATATCTTTAAGTTCTGCGGCACTGTAACCTACAGCAATAAGTCCTGCCAAAACAGAACCTACAGAAGAACCGGCTACTATATTCGGATTAATTCCGAGTTCTTCCATAGCTTTTACCGTACCACAGTATGCGGCGCCTCTGATTGCGCCCCCGCCAAAAAGACATGCATATTCATAAGATTTATTATTCATATAATTATTATACTCGTTTTTTAAATTTTATATCTGTACCAAATAGAGTATCTTTATAATATTTTGTATCATCCGAAGGTTTTTTATAATTTTTTCTGACATTTTCTTTTTCTACAAATACTCCAAACCTTTTTCCTTCATATATTGATGTCCACGTCTTGGATTTTTTTAATGCATCATATACAGGATAATCGTTTTCAATAATCATTACATCAGGAGGGTATTTATCCAGAATTTCCTGCCAGTAAGGCAATACAAGGTAGAATTTTTTTAATAAAGGTACCATTCCCTCATAATAAACTTCCTCATACCTTCCATCCATAAATATAAGATTGTTTGGATAAAGCTTATATGCAGCATAGCTTCCAAGTCCAAAATTAGTCAGAAGTTTACCTTTAATATTATTAATTTTAACAAATTCAACTTCTTTAACAGGATAAGCCTCCATATTAAGCGGTATCGAAATATTCTTTACGCATAGAGAAAACAGAGTCATAGTGATTAAAACGGTATACAGAACTTTATTTTTCCATGCTGGAAGCTTTACATTGCTGATTAAATTATAAAAATCTTCATAACCAAAGATCGTTGCTGTAATAACAAAAAATGGCAATAGTTTTACTTTTGTTACTGCAAGATAAAGAGTTGTTAAAAGCAAAATATATTTTGATTTATCAAGTTTATTATACCATTCGGAAATATTCGCTGCTTTGGTTCTAACAAGCTTAACCGATTCTATAGCAATAATAGCAAACATAAAGAGTTTAAACGGAATCAGTCTGAACATGTGAATTTTGGAAAAAATTCCCCACCATTCAGCGACATCCGGACGCGGCATTGTATTTGCCATTAAAAGAAATTTAATATAGTCATAACCCCACGGATTAATTAAAAGCAGCGGAATTGAAGTTAATAATGTAATAAGGTACTTTTTAAATGTTTTTTTGTTTAATATTTCTCCTACAAAATATATAAAGATAAGTCCTAATCCGGAAACAACTCCGCCATGCAAATTATTCCACAAAATTATAAGCGGAGGAATAAGAAACAATGGTTTGTTTATGTTTTTTCTTGCAAGTTCAAGAATATATATAAATATAGTAAATAGCAGAAAAGAGAATAAATGGCATCTTACAGGGTTATTAAAATTCTCAGCGAGCGCGATAATCGGGAATATGTAAAATATTATATTGTAAGCGTTTGAGCCGGTACGAAGCTTGATAATCTTTGAAATTACAAAGAAAATTCCGCTATACAAGAGCCATTGAAGAATAATAAGACTGTATGGTCCAAAGTACTTTAGAAAAGCATAAAAAACAACACCGGAACCCCATTCATGATCATACCAGGTATGAACAGGAGTATAAGACAAAAAATCAGCCTTTAAGACTCCGCCTCCGTCAATTACCCCCATGCCAGCAATTAAGCGAGCCCATAAATCAAAATCATAATACGAAGCATTTGTGCAAATTGCAAAAATCAGCAGTAAAAGAGTTCCATAAAATACTATACTTTTCCACATATCCATAGGAAAAATCTTAACATAAAAAAATCCGCCTGTTAAGCGGATTTTTTAGATTAATAAAACTTTCTTTTAAGCAGCCATTTCGCCTTTGATTTCTCTGATTAAGTATTCAGCAACCCATTCAAAGTCTTTATTTTCGTGAGCAGCTTTTTCTAAATATTTAATGGAAGCATCACCGATTCTAATCAAAGTCATAGCAACAACGCCTCTTTTAATACCTCTAACAACCTGCAATTGATCAACAAGCTGAGGAAGTACTTCTGTACCTATATCAACCAATTTATTTTCAAGTTCATTTTTAGTTGTATTGTCTGCATTTTCTAACTTTGTAAGAATTTCATTAACTGTGTCCATGATAATCTCCATATATTTTCTAACCTATGTTATTATTATAATTCAAAAGATGAGCCAATAGGGATTTCCTTACATAATCTTTATATCGTATAAAGAAAGGCTAAAAAACCCGCATTTGCTGCGGGTTTTAATCTTTATGCTTCAAACATTTTGAAGTTTCTCTCAACGTTTTTATCCATTACGGATTTTATTGAATCATATTCTGTTTGTAGTGAATTGTGTTCTGTATCAATATTTTTTAATTCAATATCATAACGTTTATCTTTAGCCTGAATAGCATTCATTTTCTTAGTGTATTCTGCTTCAGCACGGGTTATATCAACGTCAACAGTGGATTCTGTAATATCACTACAATTTGTATACATTGTAGAAACCCACATATCTTCATCATTAACCTGTTCCATTGAAACAAGGCCGCTTTCCAATGCATATTGCAGCCATTCTTGACTTGATGCAAGTCCTTTTTCAATAGTGGTGTAACCGCCTTCAAGCATACGCTGGAAGAGATTTGTATACCATTTAGCTTTAGCTTCGCCGTCTGAATCAGGATCATTTACATCAACCCAGGTATATTTAGGTGTGCCGTATAGCTCAATGGCTTTTTCACAGAGGTAAACATCAATGATAGCCTGGAAGTTACAATAGTATTCTTCATCTTCTAAATCTATTTTACCATCGCCGTCTTCATCAACACCTGTACTGATTTGTACATATTCACCTTCGACTCCGCCTTCAGAACCGTCAAGTGCTGTTGTAGGGAAGAGTGGAGCATTTGTTCTGCCCTCTGATGGATTATCTGGATTTATGTAATCTCCATAAAGAATCCATTCCATATCATCAAGATTACCATAGTATTTTTCATCTATTTTCTGGCCAAATATAAACTGTGATAGTTGTTCTGAAGCTACATAGTATCGATTTTGCGCCTTTTTCGCCTCAGAATTATCAGGTAAACTATCGATTATTTTATCTCTGTCCAATGCTCCCATAATGCCGCCCTGGAAGTATTTGTACATTTCAGTGACCAACTCTGCCATTTCGTCATCAGTAGGAGTATAGCTGTAACGTTCAACAAAAGGACCGGTTACGACGCTTCCGTCGTTCATTGTTAATTGACCTAAATTACCATCTTGTGAAGGTGCAATTTCTTCAAGGTTTGCGTTTACTTGATTCCATGTAATTACGTATACCCCATTTTCTTGTGTAATGGTTGCGCCTTTTGCTATATAGTCTGCTTCAGTAGAAAGACCTCTGTTCGGAGCAGGAGAGTTCTCATCAGTTATTCCTGTGGTTGTATCCATGCTCAAATATTCTTCCATTTGAGCAGCGAAAACTTTTGAGGTCTCATCATCAAGCATGTCTTTGATGTTATCCCAAATTTTACCTAGGGCATCTTGATAAGTACCATAATTCCCGGAGGTTGCACCTCCTGCACCCATGAGTTCTTTATACCAATCCTGATATGATTTTCCGGTTCCACCTTCTTCTTTATATATATAGTCTTTCATGTAGTCTTTTACTGCAGCTGTATATGCAGCATCAGCAGCCTGGTATTCAGTTAATAATTCTGTATAAACACCATATTCAACAGATGTTTTGGATTTGTCGTAACCATAGTGAAGTCCTGATACTCTTATTACTTCAGGGGTAGGATTTTGCTCTGTAGCAGGGATATATTCATATACCATATCCCCTTCCCAAATCCTCTGCAAATCTTTTTCAAATTCATATACCTGATCTTGTTCAAAGTAAGTTGTAGTTTTTTCAAGACCGTATGATTTCAAAAATTCTTCTAATGCTTTTGCATTCAAACCTTCAGTATCGCCTTCTTCAATTTCTTTATCTTCTGAAGCTTTTTTGAAGGCTTCTTCGAATCTTGCAGTATCAAGTTCTGAAACAAGAAGTTCACCGGATTTATTTACAAGACCATATTGGTTGTTAAGCGGACTGTATGCTGTTAAGCTGTTAAATGTCAAATCCTGATACTGTGCTTCTCCGAGCAGGTTATAATTGCTCATCATTAATTGGGTTTTATTTAAAGCAGCAATATATTCGTCACTAACCTTAGAACTTTCTGTTGTAAGGCGCATTTTGGCGTTATTAATGAGCTGAGAACGCAGTTCATTATCCGCCATACGTGACGTGATAGATAATAATCTCGCTTGTGATGCTGCCAATCCCATAGTTTACGAACTTTTTCCTTTCAAATCTTTGTTTCGTAATATATTCTTTGTATGGTTATCGGCTTTTTGGGGAGTTTTCTTTAATTAATCAGGGGAATTTTTACAATTTGTTACAATCTTCTTAATGCATCTTCAAGGCGTTTTAAATTTTTTATATCAGTACCGATGCCGCACAGAAGCATTGTTGATTTTGAATTAGTTTTTTCATCTTCTATATTTTCTTTTTCGTACAGGTGCTCAGAGAGTTCAAAACCTGTATAATCCTTATGTTTTACAAGAATTTTTGTAATGTCGTCTCCAAAAAATTCACAATTTCCACAACGTTTTTTTAAAGAATTAATGTTCTGAATAAGTTCATCAAGTTTTTTTCTGCCTCTTTTGGAGTTAAGAAAGTTTATATTTGCCTCGATTGAGGCAAGCAGAGGGTATGATGGCGAAGTTGTATTAATCACACTTAGTGAATATTTGATATCGGCATTACAGTTAGAGTGTAGAAGAGCAGTAGGATTTAAGCCTCCTGCAGTTTTATGAAGAGACTGTATTGTAAAATCTGCAATTTTAACTGCACTTTTCGGCAGCATATCTGAAAACGGATAAAGCGCTCCGTGTGCTTCATCAACAATGAGATAGGCTCCGTATTTTTCACAAAGCTTTTTTATTGCAGATATATCAGATACAATTCCTTCATAGGTAGGCGATGTAACAATAAGAGCTTTAATCTTATTCGATTTAAAATGATTTTCTAAATTTTCTACACTTGTTGCAAGCGGCACTCCCCATTCTTCAGATTTCGGTAATTCATAGTAAACCGCTGATGCTCCGGCAAGCGTTACCGCATTCTTATGGCAGGGGTGTGAATTAGTCCAGATAAGAACTTTCTCATTTTGTTTTACACATGCCAACACTGCAGCTATAATCCCGCTTGAAGAACCATTCGTTAAAAATAAGGTTGATTTAGTACCGTAAATTTTTCCGGCTTTATCCTCCGCCTTTTCAAGCGCTTCCTGTGGATTATAAAAATCTGTCTCAGAAATATCATATTTATAAAAATTTCTGAATTTATTGAATATAAAATAATGCTGTCCATGCGAAGGTGTTGTAAAAAGTGTTTTATTACATTTTTTACGAAGTATTGTAATTAGATTCATATTTATTTGTTTTTAATCTCTATACTTCTTTTTGTACAATACTGGACAAGAGTCATTTTATCCCTGTTTTCGTAAAAGGAAAAACGTCCGGAATGTGTATATTCACCATTTGAACCTTTTTCAATTCTTATAGGGCTGTACTTGCATGTAACACTTTGAGCCTCAGACAAAGGAAGCGTAATATTATATTCGCCCTCAATATTTACATTTGACTTTGTTTTAAATTTCATACCGCCTGCTGAAATATCAAGTGTTGTAATAGGATATTTTTCTTCTCCGCATGAAAGTTCAAGATCAAGGACATACTTTATACGTGTATACTGACGGCGCTGTAAAAATTTATGTTTAGCAGGACTCGCAATAAATAATATTTTACCTTCTATTGATTTAGGATAGGAATCAAAATAAAGCGTTCCATATTTTGATTCAAGATAAAATTCGCAATAATTGCTTCTTAATATACCTTTAGGTTCGTATTCGAGTTCAAGAGTGAAACCTTCAGGTTTTACGTCTGTCACGGTACCTTTATTGGCAAATTTGAAATCTGCCGGAATCATTATAACTTTTTGACCTTTTTCAAGTAATTCTCTCATTATTAAATCCTCTTATAAAATATTTTTTCTTATTATAGCCTATTAGAATTGATTTGTCATCTTCTTAATATAAGTAAAGAAAAGCCCCGTCCAAAACCGGCGGGGCAAATACTGAGCAATCAGAAGAGTTGAGGATTTACATTTATATGCTACATCTATTCTTTTGGTGAAACATTACCAAAAGTAAGTAATTTTATATTAAAAAAGCAGTCCCTAAAGATTAAGGACTGCTTAGTCAGTTTGTATAACACTTTGTTACTCTTTCAGGAAAGATTCGTAATTTCTAGCAAGCAAGTGTGTCTTAACTTGATTAATTAAATCTAAGGCAACACCGACCATGATTATCAAAGATGTTGCACCGATACCCTGTAATGTTTTGATATTGGTTATATAACTTGCAAAAGACGGAACAAGTGCTATTATACCAAGAGCGATTGCGCCGATAAATGTTGTTTTTGTAAGTATTTTATCTAACGCTTCCGCAGTTGGTTTACCCGGTTTTACACCCGGAATTGAAGAACCGTATTTTTTCAAGTTTTTCGCAATATCTTTTGGCTGCATATTCGGCATGATTGATGCATAGAAGAATGTTAAGCCTACAATCAATAAGAAATACAGCACGTAATACGGAATTCCGTCAGGACTCATATATCTTGTCAGAGTCATTACGAAATCTTTGACCGCTTCGCTTTTGAAGTTTAATTGTCCGATTAAACTCAGAACGGTTGAAGGGAATAACAAAATTGCAACCGCAAAGATAATCGGCATAACGCCGCCCGGATTAAGCTTGAACGGAATAAATGAATTCATTCCGCCGTAAACTTTATTTCCAACCTGACGTTTAGGATTAACAATAATAACTTTTCTTACAGCTTCTTGCATGATTACGATGAAAACCATAGTCACAAAGAATATTGCAAGGAGCGCAAGCAGCCCGAATTGTAACGCAGTGCTGTGGGATACCATTTGAGCAGTTCTTCCCGCATACACAGGAATACCTGAAATAATACCGACAAAGATAATTAAAGAACCTCCGTTGCCGATACCTTTTTCAGTGATAAGCTCTGATATCCACATTACAAGCATTGAACCCGCAGTTAATACAGCAATTGAACTGATAAAGAACAAGTGATGATTAACTCCCGGCATAATAGCACCCGGCAGGTGTTTCATAAATATCATAAAGACCAAAGATTGAAACACAGCAAGTACTACCGTGAAAATACGTGTATATTGTGATAATTTTCGTCTGCCGGCTTCCCCTTCTTCAGTTTGAAGTTTTTCCAAAGAAGGGATTACAACTGAAACCAGCTGAACAATGATTGAAGATGTAATGAACGGACCTATACCCAGAGCGAATATAGATACGTTTCCAAGAGCACCGCCCGTGAATAAATCAAGAAAACCAATTATATTGTTTCCGGATGCAATATTTGAGAACACTGCGTTGTTTATACCATAAAGCGGTAATTGCGCGCCGAGTCTGAATACTGCTATCATCAGAAACGTAAAAATAATTTTCTGTTTTAAGCCGGACGCATGCCACATTGACATTAAATCTTCCGTAGAAGGCATTCTCATTTGTGCCATTATACTAACTCAACCTTTCCGCCTGCAGCTTCAATTTTAGCTTTAGCCGACGGTGTTACGTAGCTTGCTTTAACTGTAATTGCAGATTTAATTTCTCCGTTACCTAAAATTCTCAAGCCATCTGCAGACGGATGAGCTTTTCTAGCTTCTTTCAAAGCTTCAATAGAAACTTCTTTCATGCCTAATCCTTCAAGTCTGCCGACATTGATAGCTTCAAATGATAATTTTTTGTATACCTGGAAGCCTTTTAATTTAGGTAATCTTCTGTAAGCTGGCATCTGACCGCCTTCAAAACCTCTTTTAGAAGCACTGCCTGAACGTTGTCCTTCACCGTTATGACCGCGGCAAGATGTTTTACCTCTGCCTGATGAACGGCCTCTGCCTACTCTTTTTGTTTTATGAGTTGAACCTTCTGCAGGTTGCAAGCTTTCTAATGTAATCATTTCTGACATTTTTAATTTCCTTTTTTATAATTTGTATGACTGCTCGCCTAATGTCGACTTTTATTTTTAACACTTAAAGCGCTCATATATTACAGAGCCCATATGTCAGCCGACCCTCACTTACGCAGTCAGCTAACATTAATCAACGATTTGAACAAGGTGTGAAACTTTGTTTACCATACCTAAAATAGTAGGTGAATCATAGTGTTCAACAACCTGATCTTTTTTAGTAAAGCCGAGGGCTCTTACTACTTTTCTTTGAGCTTCGGAAGCTCCGATTAAACCTCTTACGAGTTTAACCTTTATTTGTTTATTTCCTGTTTTTGCCATAATATTTTTTCCTTTATTTATTATTCTTTTTCAACTTTTAAATACAATTGGAACATTGACTAGTTTAAAAGTTCAGCCATTGTTAAACCGCGTTTTTTAGCAACATCTGCAAACGGAGTTAATCTTTTTAAAGCATCCATTGTTGCGTTAGCTGCGTTAAGCGGAGATTTTGAACCTAAAGATTTTGATAAGATATTACCAATACCAGCAAGTTCAAGCACTGAACGAACAGCACCGCCTGCGATAATACCGGTACCTTCTGATGCCGGTCTTAACATAACAGCACCTGCACCTGATTTACCTGTGATAGGGTGCGGAATAGTTGTTTTGAAGATAGGCACTGTAATAAGATTTTTTCTTCCGTCAGCGATTGCTTTTTGAATAGCTATTATAACTTCAGAAGCCTTAGCACAGCCAACGCCTACCTGGCCTTTCTGATTACCTACGATAACGATTGCGCGGAAGCTTAATTTTTTACCGCCCTTAACAACTTTTGTTACACGGCTGATTTGAACTACTCTTTCAGTCCATTCGCTCTGAGGTTTTTCTTCAGAAGTTTCTATTTTTTGTTTTCTGCCGCGACCTTTTCTGCCTCTTGCAGGTTTTTCTTCAGCGGCTGCTTCTTCTTGAGCAGGAGCGTCAACAGTTTCATTTTCGACAGTTGAAGTTTCTTCTGCTGTTAATTCGTCTTTGTTTTCTAAATCCATTGATTTTACCTTTCATAAATTAATAGTAATAAATTTCGTATGAATTGAATACGCCAAAATAAAGCTATTTAAAGCCTATTGGAATTCGTATTCGGGTTAAACTTTTCTGACAGATTTAAGTTAACATAAAAATATTTAAAAATCAAGCCTGAAGCTAAGGGCATTGTTAACTTTCTATTGCAATGAATTTTAAAATTTTGTCCTCCCCTTGTGGGAGGACCGAAATCTTTGATTTCGAGGAGGGGTAGCAATGAAAAGTTAACTGACTTGAAGCTTAAGGGGATATATCACAGTTTAGACTAAAGCTGTGCAATACTGTCATACAAATAAATAAAAATTTGTCTTTAACGCAAAGAGCAGTTGTTATTCAGCGAAACAAAGTCAAAAGCAAGTGCTGTCCGAGCGAAGCGAGTTCACTTGCTTTAGGTTGAGCTGATTATATACGACTAGCGAATGGAGTTCCAGATCAAATTTTTATTTATTTGCATTGTCTTTAAAAAACTGCTATTTTACCTTAAACGGGTAATCATCCGGTATCTGCCAGCCGTTATTTTGAATAATCGCTGTGCAGAAAACGTTTGCAGAACTCGCTGCACCACACCCGTAGGGTCCTTCTGTCAGAGAGTCTGTTGTATTTTCAGTTAAAGAATGCCTGTATGGTTCGAACCCCTTTTTATAGTGAAATCTGTTTGCTTCAGTTTGTGCCCAGGGCGTAAAGCGAAATGCAAAGTATGCAGTACCGCAATCCTTTCGCACAACTCCTCCGTCTTCTGTCTCTACTGCAAAAGTATCTTTATCAAAATTTTTAGCGTTAGGGAAAAAGTACCAATCGGTTATGGCTTTCCCCACAAGAAGTGTACCGTCATTGAAGTATATTGCTATATTATATCCTCCATATCCGGAAAACTGCAGCGTCCTTATACTTGAAAGATATGGTAAGAAATAGGTCTTATAAAAATCTTCACAAGTGTCATCCTTGCAGCTTTGCGGCCAGTATTCTTTTGGACCGTTATCCTTTTCTGACAAGAGTATTGCCTGATTCATAACTGAATAAATCTTTTTTAATTTTGCTTCAACTTCCTTATTTTTGTTGCTTTGAATTAGTGTCGGCAGTGTCATTGCCGCAACAATTCCGATTATCCCAAGAGTTATTAAAACTTCTGCTAATGTGAAAGCTATTTTCTTCATAAATTATACACCGCTAAAAATGTTATCCCATACGTAATTCTACTATAAAATCTTCAAAATAGCAATATTTTTATTCTGATTATTTGATATACCTTAATTTATGACAAAGAAGCTGGATAAAGTTTTTCATAGAAAATTCGGACAGAGGGTTAGATATCTGCGAAAGGAAAAAGGTTTAACCCAAGAACAGCTGAGTTTTGAAATTGATGCAGATAACTCATATATTGCAAATATAGAAAATGCGCATAGAGATATCCCGCTTTCACGTGTCAATAAAATTGCAAAAGCCCTCGGTGTGACATTAAAAGAATTGTTTGACTACTAATTCTTCTGCAGTCTTACAAACCTAAATATTCCATTTTTTCTGTCTATTTGTTGCATTTTACATTATCAAGCGCGCTTTCAAGCATTTTTATCATGCAGTTTTGGAAAAGCTCGCACTGGTCTCTATTTTTTGCTTCAAATCTTAAGGTAAAAACAGGCTCTGTGTTGCTCTGGCGAATAAGTGCAAAACCTCCGTCAAAGACAATTCTCATTCCGTCAAGCGTTATAATATCTTTTATAGGTGAGCCGAAAATATCTTTGTTATTGTTTACTGTTTCTTTTACTTGCTCAAGAACTGTTTTTTTCAAATCATTCGGACAAGGGAAGCGTACTTCAGGTGATGAATATACGTTATCGAAAGGTTTAAGCATATCCTGAATAGTGAATTCAGGATTTACTTTTTTGTGTTTTGATATAATTTCAATAATTCTGCAGCCTGCGTAAATCGCGTCATCAAAACCGTAGTATCTGTCTTTAAAGAATGTATGACCGCTCATTTCGCCGGCTAAGATAGCACCGGATTTTTTCATCATATCTTTAATATAGCCGTGTCCTGTTTTGCACATAATTGCTTCGCCACCTGAATTATTTATTGTGTCATAGAGAACCTGAGAGCATTTAACTTCACTCACGACTTTTGGAGTAATCCCCTGCTTTTTATAATTTTCAATAACATCAAGGGCATAGATTAAAAGCAGTTTGTCTCCTGTTAAGAATTTCCCGTTATTATCAATAACGCCTATTCTGTCGCTGTCGCCGTCGTAGGCAATTCCTACATCAGCTTTTTCTTTAATAACAGTTTCTTTTAAAACGTCAAGAGTTTTTTCGACACTTGGGTTCGGGTGGTGGTTCGGGAAAGTCCCGTCAGGCTCTGAATAAAGTTCCACAACCTCACAGCCGAGTTTTTTATATAATTCAGGCCCCACAATTCCGCCTGTTGCGTTTGCACTATCAACAACGACTTTTACACCTTCACCGATTTTGCCGAAACGTTTTTCCATATCAGAAATATAATCAGGAATTATATTATATGTTTTTACAACTCCCGCTTTATCGGAAATTTCAGGCGAGTCAAAGTCTTTAAAAGTATACTCTTTAACTTCCTTAATCTGAGTCTCATTAAGAGTATGTTTTTCATAAGTCATTTTAAGCCCGTTATATTCTTTAGGGTTATGGCTTGCCGTAATAATGCAGGCAGAAATAATGTCGTTTCCGTTTGTTAAAGTTTTTGGAACTCCTACGACTTCGGAGTAATATCCTATAGGGGTAGGCGCAAGCCCTAAATCAACAACGTTTGCGCCGGTTGAGGTTATCCCCTCAATCAAAGCTTTTGAAAGAGAAGGAGAATGTGTTCTTGCATCCATACATACTGTGAACCACATATCAGAAGGGCTTTTGCCTGATTTTCCTTTTAAATAGGCTACAAGACCGCGGCCTGTATGTATATATAATTCTTCTGTTATATCCTCACCGTAAATCCCTCTTATGTCATTTTTTCCGAAAGCGTGGTCATATTTTTGCATGTTAATTACTCCCCTAATTTTCTTCATTATTGTATAATTATATCATGAAAAGATTTTTCTCGAAATTATCTTCAAACGAAGCGGCTGCGGGGTGGATATTTATTCTTCCTGCACTTCTGGGAACTGTAATATTTATTATAATTCCTGTAATTTGTTCTTTTGGGTTAAGTTTTGCAAAATGGGATTTATTAAATCCGATTGAATTCGTGGGGCTTGCAAATTACAAGGAAATATTCACGGAACCGCTATTCGGGAAAATATTTTTAAATACTGTTGTTTTTGCTGTTTCAACGTCTGTTTTCGGAGTTATAATACCTTTAATTCTCGCAGTTATTCTGAATAGCAGAATAAGAGGTTCGGAATTTTTTAAAACAGCATATTTTTTGCCTTTTATCACACCGATGATTGTAATCGGAATTGTCTGGCAGTGGATTTTTGATCCGAACATAGGAGTTATGAATAAAGTTTTACAGCTGCATATAAACTGGCTTTATGACACTCATTTTGCAATGCCGGCACTTATTATCGTATCTGTATGGAAGCTTATCGGTTACAATATGATAATTTTCCTCTCTTCCCTCAGCGGAATTTCCAACAGCATGTTTGAGGCTGCTAAAATTGACGGCGCCGGATCTGTAAAAACCTTCTTCTACGTAACTGTTCCATTGTTGTCGCCTTCTATATTTTTTGTTGTTATTATTACAGCAATAAGCTCTTTTCAGATATTTGATTTAATTTACCTTATGACACAGGGAGGGCCGCTCGACAGTACAAACGTTCTTGTATATGCAATTTACAAAAATGCATTTGAATACTTTAATGTGGGGAAAGCCTCTGCAATTGCTTATGTATTATTTATAATAATACTTGTCTTGACGCTTATACAGTGGAGTCTGCGTAAAAAACTCGTTTATAATGAAACAGATTAGCGCTTATCCTTAACTACTTTTTTATACATGTTATTGTGAGGCGCGTCGTTTCCCATTTTTATAATTTTCTCAAACGCAAATTTTAACGGATTCATTTTAACAGAGGACTTAAATACGGTTATTTTTTCCGGTCTGAAATCGTCCATAGTATAATCCAGCGGGGCGTTCGGTTTTAGGTTATATCTGGTAAATCTTACAAACGGTCTGCCTTCGTCATTGCCTATGTCTACCTTTAATCGTGTTGAAAAATGAGTGTTATCAATATTTTTACGAGCAGTATTTAATTTGTCGAATTTACCATGTTCGATTGCGTAATTCACAACCTGCTCCAATGAATCGCTTTTTAAAAATTTTGCCTGAAAATTTACCTGTGTTGTTTTTTGTATCTTCATATTTATATTTCTCCTAATAATGGTAAATTGCTGAATATTAATTTTTGCATAAAAAAGTTTAAATATTAATCTATGTTACAAAACACAGAAAATATTAAAGTTATGACCCGATTAGTCCGTAACTATTCATATAGTTTGAGGAGAATGTGTGTCATGTACGAAGATTTAAAAAAGGAACAAATTATAGTTGAATTAAAATCCCTGATTAATAAAGCTGATGAGTTTAAGTCTGATATTGACTGCTATTGCGAATTTATGCGTGAAACTTTTCTTGCAACTTCAGGACTAAATTAGTCATGAGTGTAATGGATTTTTAAATCGTCTATTTTATTATCAGAGTATGAAGATAGTTATAATAGGCGGCGTGGCAGCAGGAGCAAAAGCCGCTGCAAAATCCAGACGTCTGCTGCCAGATGCAGAAATTAATTTATACACTGACGATACACATGTTTCATATTCAGCCTGTGGAATTCCTTTTTATGTTGAAGGAAATTTTGAAGATTACAGAACTCTTCTCGTCCGCTCTCCAGAGGAATTTGCCAAGGATGGCATATTTATTCATCTTCAAAATAGAGTGTCTAAAATTTTACCTGAATGTAAAAAAATTCTTGTTGAAGACCTAATTACAAAAAATGCGTTCCTTGTTAATTATGACAAATTGATTATAGCAACTGGCTCGCGACCTTTTATACCTCCAATAAAAAATCTAGCCCTGAATAATATTTTTACAGTTCGTCGAATTGAGGACGCTATTGCAATACGGAAAAAAATAAAAACCTCAAAAGAAGCAATTATTGTAGGTGGAGGCTATATCGGAATAGAAATGTTAGAAGCGTTCGTTCGACAAGGGCTTAAGGTAACTTTATTCGAACGAAATGACCATATTATGTCAATTTTTGATAATGACATGGCTGATTTAATTCAAAGCCAGCTTATCTCAATTAGTAACGGACGTTTTGAGATATTTACATCAGAATCCGTAAGTGAATTTACTGGAGATAATAATGGTGTTAACGGAGTACGTACTGCCTCCGGAAAATCTCTTGATATAGACATGGCCTTAATTTGTACAGGAGTTAATCCAAATGTTGAAATCGCACTTGACTGCGGGATTAAGCTTGGCGCAACAGGTGCTATTGAAGTTAATGAAAAAATGGAGACATGTCTGCCGGATATTTATGCCTGCGGAGACTGTATTCAGGTTAATAATATTGTGTCCGGAAAACCGGTATGGATGCCTCTCGGTTCAAATGCAAATAAAGAAGGCAGGGTTGCAGCAATGAATGCCTGCGGTTTTCCTGATCTCTTTCCTGGCGTACTTGGTTCTGCGGTAACGAGGTGTTTAGGGCTTACTATGTCAGCTACCGGATTGACGGAGGCTGCTGCTATGGAGGCCGGATTTGAGCCGGTATCCGTTACTGTCAATAAGTATGACAAAGTAGGCTATATGCCGGATGCAAATAATATTACTCTAAAGTTAACTGCCGATAAAAAAACAGGTTTGCTGCTCGGCGGGCAAGGGGTTGGCGCAGGTGACGCCGATAAACGAATTAATACTCTTGCCACGGCACTTCTTGCAAAGTTAACCGTTGAACAGTTTGTAAATAACGATTTAACCTATGCTCCGCCGTTTTCACCGACAATTGATCCGCTTTTAAATGCGGCACAAATATTAATGACTAAGATTGAACCAGCGTCCTGATATATTTAGCAACGCCTTCACCCATTGAAAAACAGCTTGATTGAACTCTTAAAGCCCCCTGTGCCATATAATCGGCTGACAAACATCTACCAGCAACAAAAAGATTGCTAATATCTGCTGACATTAAGCATTCCAACGGAAGCTGATACTCATTATATGTTTTCAATGTAGAACCATTTTTCTTATTGGAATGCACATCTACAGGATAATCTGATATAACAACAGGATTTTCAAACTTTTTGCCTGCCCTTAAATCCTCTATGGTATAAATATATTTGCCTCTAATTCTGCGGGAAACCCTTACGCCAAGCATATCCGCTATATTTGATATGAATGCATTTTCAAAGCCCGGGAAATATTTTCTGCAGAATATCAGATATCTGTAAATGTTTTGGCGCGCTAATTGCAGTGCTTTTGAGATGTTTTTTACTTCAAGAGAATTGTTGTAATCTATAATTCTAGGGCAATTAAATGCCACAGTATCAGGCATTCCGGGTACTGTAAATATCTGAAAATAGTTAGTGTCGTAAGGTTTCAGGATACACCTTTTTACAGCATCTTTAAACAATGGCTCCAGCGCCCACTTTTTATCCTTATCCCACGTATATGCCGTTGACAGGTGTATGTTTCCGTCTATATTTTCATACGTTGTGACATTCCTGTCCTTATCATACTCGATAAGCCAATCTGAAAATTTCTTTAAATCAACGCCTCCCATCATAAAACGCAGTGTAACCGGTTGAAATTCTTTATCTTTTTCCAGAAATCTGCAATCACAAATTTTTCCGATTTCACAATTACCTGTCGCGTCAACCACATATCTCGCCCCGATAGATACTGATAACTTTTTCTCATCCATATCTCTCTCATCGGTAGATACGTATAATATTTCCTTTGAAATTTTAATGCGCTTAATCTCATTATCTTCAACCTTTACGCCTATAATATGTGTATCAAAAAACACTTCTACATTGGCTTTTCGCATAAGATTGTCCAAAGCAATTTTTGCAAGTTCAGGATTAAACCAGCCGGAGTTGTCGTGGTAAGTTGCTTGCCCGCCAAGAGAGCGTAATTCAGCAGTTAAAGCCTCTTTAAATTCTGTATTTATCTGGTTATTACCGGATTTCATAACCGGAATTACAAGCCCGGATGTAATAGTTCCGCCAAGGTGAATTTTTTTCTCGATAATAAGGGTCTTTAAGCCTAATTTCCCTGCCGTATATGCAGCGGCACACCCTGCGGTTCCTCCTCCGACAACTACAACATCATAAATCATGATAATCCCTCTAAGTCCTTTTAAATAATGCACGCATTATTATACAGTTTCTCAAATGATATTGCAAGTTTTAAAATTTAAACGGATAATCATCAGGAATTTTCCACCGGACGAAGTCCGGCTTTTTACCTGCCATAGATTTTCGTTCAAAAACGCCGGTTATCGTGCAGGATGAACGGCTGGAAAATTATATTTTAAATATTAAAACTTGAATGGATAATCATCAGGAATTTTCCAGCCGTTTTCTTGAATTAAAGCTGTACAGTAACCCTTATAAGGTGATGATTTATTACATCCGTAACTTGAGTTATTAAGCAGCTCATCACGGCTCAAATCGTTGCATACACTTTGTTTTGTCCCGTCCTCAGCTGTTTCTGTTTTGCAGATAAGTCCTCTGTATGGCTCAATCCCTTTTCCTTTATGAGCTGTCGAGATAATATTATCAATGTTGGGTCTGAAACTGAAAGTAAAAAACTTTGTGCCGCCACCGGTGCGGGAAATTGCACCTTCATCACTTACGCTAAAGAATTCATTTTTGTCAAAATCCTTTCCAAACGGGTAAAAAAAGATGTCATAACCGGATTTAATTACCATAACACTGCCGTCTGCAAAATATGCAGCTGTATTTTGGTATCTGTTATCAAAATGTTCAACCCGAACTGTTTTTAGATAATCTTTTAAATATGTATTATACCAGGTTTCGCAGTCAATAGTTGTATTTGAAACTGTCTGCACACCATCAGTGCAGCGCGCCCAGTATTCTTTAGGTCCGTTTTTAAGTTCTGACAATTTTATTGCCTGATTTGCAACAGAATAAAATTTTTCTAAGCGAGTCTCAACAGTTTTTTGCCTGTATTTTCCGACAAGTGACGGCATTGTCATTGCGGCAACTATCCCTATAATCCCCAGCGTAATCAATACCTCAGCCAGCGTGAACATCTTGGAGAATATATGACAGCACGTGGATTTGTAAAAATATTACTGGCAAAAGAAGGGCTGACGCTAAAAGAACTTGCCCAGATTGCAACGCAAAAAGGTACAAAAAAGTTTACACCTGATGGTCTATCGCACAAAATGCGTCTGGGAACTCTTAGATTTGACGATGCTGAATTCTTTGCAAAAATATTAGGATACGAAATTGAATTAAGAAAAATTCACCAAAACAATCTTGATTAAATTTTTATAACGCACAGTTATATACGGATAACATTTTTAACAAGAATAATTATTTGACAATGTTACACTTTATTAATGCTGTTTATTCCAATCTTTTATAAATTTAGAACTTGAAATTAAATTAGAAGATTCAATATCAATTTGGTGCCTTTTTATAATCGCCTCATTAAGGTCGGTTAAATTTTCGTCACGATAAAATATACCAGCCTTTGTTTTTAAAAGCCCTAAATCGTATTCTGAAAGTTCATGTTCTATAAGCGATTTATTTTTTACAGCAATAGTACCTGTAAATTTATTCATATCAGGATTAAAAATTTTACCGATGAAAAATCCGGCGTTTAAAAATGCATTTCTCACGGCTGCTGAATTTGAATAAGTTAAAATCATACCATCAGCATTAAGATGTCTAAAAAGCAGTTTAAAAAAGTCTACAGTCCACAATGCAGGACACTTGGCTGGTGTAAAAGCGTCCAAAAATATAAAATCATACATATTATCATCTTGAACTAGTTCCTTTCGAGCATCCTCAATTTTTAGGTCAAAAATAAAGTTAGCTGATTTAAAGCGTTTCAGAGGCTTTTTATAACGTTTTGATATGTTCAGATAATATATATTATGTAAGAAGGCATAAAAACCCCTTAGAGGGGTATAAGAACACCTTGAAAATTTATCTAATATAAATAAACGGCAAATAGAGGGGTCAAAATAGTCACGGTATTTTTTATCGCGCAAAATGCAAGCAATTTCCTGATTTTCGAAAATTTCTCCATATTTTTCGCATATTTTTTCGAGAAAAAGCAAATTTACTCCATCATAAAATTCAAATTTTCTTTCGGTTGTTTTTTTTAGCATTCTCTCGATTTTTTCATTCTTAAATGGTAATTTATAATTTTTTGGAAGCTTTTTCTTGTTGCAAACAATAAAAGGAGAGAGAAAAGCCAAAATTTTATCTGTGTCAATTGCTTTTATATAAATTTTAAAATTCTCTAAATTTTTATAATTTTCAGTGCTGCGTGCAGAATTTTTAGAAAAAGCATTATCAGTATATAGCGTATCGTTATATGTTTTAACAGTAGTATTATCCGTATCTATCTGAGCGTTACAAGTGATACTGGAGATATTATTTGTATCTATCGCATCGTTATATAGATTTTTGATAAAATAATTTATAAAACTTTTTGAGTTATATCCGATTCCAAAACAAATATCTAAAATTTTTATTTCTGAATTTTTCTGAAAAAATTTATCAAAATGCGCAGGAAGGATAAATTTTTCATACGCTTCAGATAACGCACCATAGGTTGAATGATAAATGTCATTATCTGTTTCCGAATACAGCCCTACAGAGCCGTCATTTGTAAAATAAGGGTAGAATTCATACATATATTTATTGTAGTATTCTTATCTCGTATTGCAAGTATGTTAAGCTTTTTAGCACTATAAGGTTGATTTTTTATATTTATGTTAAAATATATCAGTAGATTGATGAGGAAGATATGAAAGTAACAGTAAAAGTACCTGCTACGACAGCTAATATAGGACCCGGCTTTGATTGTATGGGAATGGCTCTGCCTATTTATAATACAATTACAATAGAAGAAACTGTTTTGCCGGGAACAGGCGTCCAGATTAATGTTATGGCTGAAAACGATACCGCCGATGAATTTTCTCTGGAACACATTCCCATGGATGAAAACAGTATTATTTATAAGGCTGTTGAGCTTTTATATAATTCTATCGGGCAGACTCCGAGTGAATTAAAAATCACAATACATTCACAGATACCTATAGCAAGGGGTCTTGGCAGCAGCGCATCTGTTATTGTAGGCGGACTTATTGCTGCAAATGAATTATTAGGCAGACCTGCTGATGAAGCAGCTCTATTATCAATTGCAACTGAGGTGGAGGGTCATCCTGATAATGTTACTCCTGCGATTGTCGGCGGTTTGACTCTTACGTCAAGCGAAGATGATGGAAGTATTGTTTATAGAAAACTTGATTGGCCTGAGGAATGGACTTTGACGGTTTGTATTCCTGAATATGAGCTTGCAACCGATATTTCACGCTCTGTTCTTCCTAAGGAAGTTCCTATGCAGGATGCAGTTTATAATGCACAACGTATGGGAATGTTCATACATGCTATTCATACAAAAGATGCAAAATTAATGAAGCTTGCATTGAAAGACAAATTGCATCAACCTTACAGGATGAAGCTTGTCCCAGGCTTGGAAAAAATTGCAGAACGTTTAAAACATGAAGAAAACGTTATAGGCTGTGTATTAAGCGGAGCCGGTCCTTCCATACTTATAATTTCAGAAAAGAATAATATCGATAAGATTAAATCTGTTGTAAAAGAAGTTTGGAATGACCTTAATGTCAAAGCTGATATTATTACTTTGCCTGTAGAAAAGAATGGCGCAGTTGTTCTTACTCAGGATGAGTAATCTTTTTGTGCAATGAAATCTGAAAAATATATTAAATACTTATAATGTGTGTAGCAATATTATAGGTGTTATATGTTCGTAAGTGTTTCAGAAAGATGCGTAGGCTGCGGTATTTGCACAACCGTTAGTCCTGAAGTCTTTGATATGATGGGTAATTATGCCATTGCAAATCAGAATAAAGTCTGCGGGAACGAAGAAAGTTGCTTAGATGCTGCTATCTGTTGCCCGTACAGTGCTATAGATATTCATGAAATTTAACTAAAAAAAGGTTCGGCGGAGGCCGAACCTTTTCTTTTATTAACCTTGACCCGTGTAATCCGGGACGGCATCTTTGAGTGAATCTTTTTCCATCTGTTTTGCAGATTCGTTCTGTTCTTTGATTGTTGCGAGTCTGGATTCCAGATTTGCTTTTTCCATTGCCAGACTTTCTTCCAAATTCTGAAGCGGTTCCAATTGCATTGTTCGGAATTGTTCAAAACTTTCATCCATCATAAATTTCTGTTGTTGGAACTTAATAGCATTTAATTGCTGTGCAGCCTGATACTGGTTATTTGCAGTTTGCATAGCCTGTGCATCATTTGCATTAATTGTCGATTGACCTGTCTGCGGATTTATGCCAAAAATACTCTGATATGCGCCATAATTAGCTGCCTGCATTGAAGCATTAAACACTGAATTCTGATTTTGCTGCATTCGGGTTAACTGTTTCTCCATCTCTCCAACTTGTTTTTGAACCTTGTTGTGACGGAGCATAACACTGGTTAATTGCCGTTGCAATTGCAACTGCAATTTTTTCGTATACATTTTTAGGTATCCAGCAGTTAGTAAACCCATTTTGAGTCCTTCGTGTTTATTTATTTTCTCTTAAATATATAAAGTATATATTCAAACTAATATTGCCTAATTTTTAATTTCTTCGTAACATTTCTTTACATATTTATAAGATAAATTGCTGATTGCATATTATTATTGTTTTCTATAGAATTGTTATGAATAAGGAGGGATAATGTTAAAACAGTATTTAACGCTTAAGAATATAATTTTTTTAATCCTTGTGATATTCCTAATATATATTATGCCCAAAATTACGGGGATTGCACTGTTATTTTTTGCAGCATACGTAATTGCATGTGCTCTCAACCCTTATGTTGTAAAGCTTCAGGGTAAAATGTCACGAAGTACTGCTTCAGCGCTTGCTGTTTCGGTTTGTACTGCTGCGGTTGTCGCTCTTTTTATACCTATTATGCTCATTGCATATAAAGAAATTAGAACTTTTTTAATATATTTGCCTAAAAAGATAGGATTTATAATAAATTATTTATCAACATTAAATATATTCGGACATAAACTGTCAGATTTAGTTTCTATGAACAATGTTGTTGGCGCCTCTCCTGATGTAGCCCAAAATATAGTAAACCATTCCTGGTCTTTTACATTGGGTATATTTCAGGTAGCGGTCATTATTGTAGCTTTAACCATGATAATATACTATCTTTTGGCTGATAAGGATTACTTAAAGGAAAAATTTATTGAATTTTTTCCTGAAGATTTAAAGGGAAAAGCGTCTGAAATACTTACAAATATAAGTAATAAAGTTGGTGGTTATGTAAGAGCGCAACTGCTTTCAATGCTTTCTGTCGGAATTATGATGATGATTGTACTTGTATTGCTTGGCGTTGATTATGCTCTTCTGCTGGGTATGATTACAGGTATTTTGGATATAATACCGCTTTTAGGACCTACTATTGCTCTTGGGGTTATACTTTTAATTGCTTATCCCCTCGGCCTCGTAAAAATTATATTAATTATTGTAGGATTTCTTCTGGTGCAGCAGTTGTCCAACTATATTGTAAGGCCTATTTTATTCGGAAAATTTATGCAGCTTCATCCGCTGATGATCTTTTTAGCACTATTCTTAGCCGAGCAATTTTTAGGATTCTGGGGTGTAATACTTTCTCCTGCGATTGCAGCAACTGTTTGTGTACTCATAGATGAGCTGTACCTTGCTCCGATTAATGAAAAGGCAAACTCTGAGGAAGCTGTTAATGAAAACTCATGATATTTATCTTTACAAATCTGACAGACATAAAGATACAGATTTCAATATGTGGCTGGCCTTCCCGGGGCCTGAATCTTTTGCGCTATCGTCCTTAGGTTTTTTATGGATGTTCAAAAATATTGATGAGGCTGATAATGTAAATGTTGAATATGTCTGTACAGACACACCAATGCCGCAATATAGAGTTGACGACTTAAGTCTTATCGGATTTTCTTTTACTTTTGATACTGATTTTTTAACTATTTTTTCTATGCTGGAAAAAAACAATATCCCGCTTCGAGCATCGGAAAGAGGAGATGATTTCCCGTTAATATTTGCCGGAGGGCCTGTTGTTTCTGCAAATCCCGCACCTTATTCAGATTTTTTTGATTTTTTTGTAATTGGTGACGGAGAGGATATAAATTTACAGGTAGTAAATATTTGTAAGGCTAACAAGGATAAATCAAAAACTGAGGTACTTACAATGCTTGATAAGCTGGAAGGTTTGTATATTCCATCGCTTAATCAGAAAAAAGTAAAAAAACTGACAAAAAAGCTCGAAGAATGCATTTATACGCCTATTATCAGTGACAGAGCCTTTTTTAAAAATACATTTATTCTGGAAGTTGCAAGAGGTTGTGCAAATCGCTGCGGTTTTTGCCTCGCTTCTTATTTAAACCTTCCTCTGCGATTTATGCATTATGAGGACGTTATAAAGACAATTGAATTAGGGCTTGAACATACAGACAAAATAGCGCTTCTCGGAGCACAGTTAAGCGCGCATCCGCAATTTAACAAGATTTGCGAACATATATATGAAAAGGTCAAGGAAGGAAGAAATATTGAAATGAGTGTATCATCCCTGAGGGTTGATGCCATTACTCCGGAAATATTAAAGACACTTGTCGCAACAGGTCAAAAAAATATTACTCTTGCAATAGAAGCAGGCAGCGAGCGCCTGCGAAAAGTTATTAATAAACATCTTGAAGAACATCAGATTATGCGAGCTGTAGAAATTGCTGTAAATGCAGGCCTAAAAGGATTTAAATTTTACGGAATGATTGGACTGCCGACTGAAACTCAGGAAGATATTGATGAAATGATTGCCCTTGCAAAGCGAATCAAAGAAAAATATAAAGGATTTAATATCTCATTCGGGTTTTCGACGTTTGTTCCGAAACCAAACACCCCTTTTCAATGGTATGGCAGGGAAGGAACTGCTTCTTTAGAACAAAAAGCAGCTTACCTGAAAAAAGAAATGCATAAACTCGGAATTGATATATCTGTCTCTAGTGCAAAATGGGATTACTGGCAGGCTGTGCTTTCCCGCGGTGATAATACATTCGGAGATTTTCTGATAGAGGTGTACAGAAATGGCGGAAAACTGGGCGCATTCAAGTCTGCAGCAAAAAAATATAATATAAATGCTGATTATTATGCGTTGGAAAATTATCCTTATAATAAAGAATTGCCGTGGGACTTCATTGATATAAGACCCGGTAAAGAATTCCTTATAGAAGAATCCAAGCGATTAGTTGGTTAAGTTTTGCATCAAAAACTATATATAACAGTCATCCAGAACTGGTTTCAGGATCTCTTACAAAAGAGTAAGCCAATAGCAAAACTTAATTACAGCGGGGTATAGTCGCTGTAGACAAGGCTCTTCCAGCTTTCAAAATAGCTTATCTGCGTAGCGCTTCCTGTTTTAATATATATGTGTTGAAGTGATGAATGCGGAATATCCAAAGCATCGCAGATAGCAGCTTTAATAACGTCCGGATGAGTAACAATGATAATTCTGTTCCCTTCATTTTGATTAACAATATCTTCTATAGACTTCCCAACCCGGGTTATAAATTCTGTCACAGACTCAGCATCGTCAGGGGTGCTTTTTTCAGGCTCGGAAATAAGCCTCTGAAGCATGTCCGGTTGTTCTATTTCAATTTGTTCAAACGTTTTTCCGTTAAAACTGCCGCACTTTCTCGGTTTTAAAGTCTCAATAATGTCAAAGTCTTTTTTATAGACTTTTGCAACCATTTTAGCAGACTGTAAGCATCTAGTTGCAGGAGAAGAATAAATTCTGTCATTCTTAACTCCGCGTTTTCTTAAATAATCACAGATTTTTTCCATTTCTTCATAACCGTTTTCAGTTATCGGCGGATAATTTTCCACATCGGAAAATCTGAATTCATCCGAATAAATTGTTGCCCCGTGGCATATATATGTTATTTTACATTTTCTGCTAAAGTACATAAAAACCTCTTCTCTTAAATTTTCTTAACTAAATTATACCACAGAAATCTTATTTTGTAGTAAACTTGATATCAAACATACAGATGAAAAATAAGGAGTAATCATGAGAGGAAAAGCATTTAAGTTCGGGGATAACATTTCAACAGACCATATTGCACCAGGAAGATTGTTTCATTTACGTTCAAACCTGCCTGAATTTGCAAAACACGTACTTGAAGATGCTGATCCTGAATTTGCATCAAAAATGAATAAGGGAGACTTTGTTGTTGCAGGGAATAACTTTGGTCTCGGATCTTCCAGAGAACACGCTCCTCAAATAATTAAAATTGCAGGTGTCGGAGCTGTAATTGCAAAATCATTCGCGCGTATATTCTATAGAAATGCTATTAACATCGGACTTTTGGCTATTGAATGCGACACGGACGGAATAAATGCCGGTGATGAACTCGACCTTGATATTGAAAAAGGTATTCTTAAAAACCTCACAAACGGTGCCATCATACCTATTGAACCGCTGCCTCCTGTCATGATTAAACTTCTTCAAGACGGCGGGCTTGTCGAACATATCAAAAAGAACGGCGACTTCAAACTTGTTTAAATACTGTTGACAATGCGTTTTTATCGTTGTTAAATAATAATACACCGGCCGTATGTTTTCGTGCTGAAATTGCGGCAGGCTAGTGAAGCAGAGCCGGACCAGAAGGCGCTATACCAGCTTTCTTGAAAGATTGGCTCGTTGAACCGGAATGCGTAAGGGTTTCAGGTTTCAATCTTCACAAAATGATGTTACTAAATAAAGGAGAAAACAATGCCTACAATTAACCAGCTTGTACGTCAAGAACGTAAAAAGCTTACTGACAAAACAAAATCTCCTGCTTTGATGGATTGTCCTCAAAGACGTGGAGTTTGCACAAGGGTTTACACTACAACCCCTAAAAAACCTAACTCAGCTTTAAGAAAAGTTGCAAGGGTTCGTTTAACTAACGGTTTTGAAGTTACTTCATATATTCCGGGTATCGGCCACAACCTTCAGGAACACAGTGTTGTTCTGATAAGAGGCGGCAGGGTAAAAGACCTTCCGGGTGTTCGTTACCACATTATCCGCGGTACTTTAGATACTGCTGGTGTTGCCAACCGTGCACAGAGCAGATCTAAATACGGCGCTAAGAAAAATGCTAAAGGAGGGAAGAAATAATGTCAAGACGTTCTAAACCAGCAAAAAGAATACCTTTAGCAGATCCGGTATACAACAGTGTTGATATATCTAAATTTATTAACCGTATCATGAGACGCGGTAAAAAATCATTAGCTGAAAAAATCTTCTATGCTACTATGCAGAGAATTGAAGAAAGAACTAACGAAAAAGCTATGGACATTTTCCAGAAAGCGCTTACTAATGCTACTCCATTACTTGAAGTTAAAGCAAGACGTATCGGCGGTTCTACTTATCAGGTGCCGATTGAAGTTAAAGCAGACAGAGGCTTTGCTCTCGCTTCTTCATGGTTAATCGAAGCTGCTAAAAAACGCAGCGGAAAATCGTTTATCGATAAATTGACTAACGAATTAATCGACGCTTCAAACGGTTCGGGTTCTGCTTGCAAAAAGCGTGAAGATACCCACAAAATGGCTGAAGCTAACAAAGCTTTTGCTCATTACAGATATTAATTTTATTATTAATATATAAAAATCCCGTCAATTTTGGCGGGATTTTTTGTTATTAGAGTTTTTCTGCATCTTTTTCAGGTGATGATGTCGTTTTAATTCCATATGTTTTTTCTAATGCAGACTGTACAGATGGATTTATTACGTTTGGAGAACACTGGAATAAATAAACATTTTTAGCGCCTTTATTTTTTAGCGATATAATTTTTGAAATAGAACCAACATCGCACTTTGTTAGGAAAAAGCTTATTCTGGAAGAATTAATTTTGATTTTTTTAAATAATTCCATCAAGATATTGTACATCAACGGAAGATTATTAACGAGATGAATTTTTAAGATATTCCGGTAGTCAAATGCATAAGAAAAACTTATCACATAAGATTTTTCAGGTAAATGTTTAAAAAGGCTTTTAAAGTACATTTCTTGCTGTTTAGAGTAATTTGAAATTCCTACAATTATAAGTCTCTCTATTTCTTTATTATTGAATTTCCGGGCAATTTCATCCAATCTCTTAAAAAGCTCTGATTCATTATATCCTACCAGCTCATCGTCTCTTTTCTGTCCTTTTGCAAACCCTTTTGCTTCAAGAGCAGAATTAATGAGCGGTTTAAAGTCATTATTAACGATTTGTATAACGCCTTTTGGCTTAAAAATTTCTGTGGAAAACAATCTTCCGCGGTATAAATATTCAAGATTCTGGGATGAGTTTCTTGTAAGAAGGATAGCACCTGGAAATGTTGCAAAATCAAGTATACAGTTTTCTGCACAGGTTCCGTAATGACCTTTTAGCTGTTCGAATTTTTTAAAATTTTCAAATATATGTGCGACAAGCAAATCTCCATGTGTATATATATCAATTGTGTGATTTTCTGTATCACTTAAAAGCTTATATAATTCATCAAGAGATCCGCCGGAGACAAGTATTGCTTTACCAGCCGAGGTTGAATGTGAAACTGAAGTTTCTGAGATATTCCCATATAGTTTTTTCTCTTCTTTTGCTATTTTTTGTAATATTATTTCATCACAAATTGCTAAATCATTTATTTGTTTTTTGACTTTAAGCATGTAAAATCTTCCTGCATTTAAGATATCAAGACCTTTCAAAACAGCAATTTCTAAGTCCTGACACTCATAAGAATAATCTTTTAGTATAACAAGATTTGATGATACTGATTTTAAAACACTCAAAAGAATTTCGTACATGTTTCGCTGGGACGCAGACATCTTATTATACTTATTAAGAAAAAGTTTTTCCCCCTGCGCAATAATGGACGACAGAGTCATTTGAGGATTAATATCCAGGCCTGACTTAAGTTCTTCGCAGGCAGTATTTCTTTCCTTGCATGCTTGAAGATATTGACGCTTAGTCTTAACCAGGAACGCATATTGTTTACTAACAAGCCCAAGAAGCTGTTCATCACTATAGTCTGTGGTAGAAATTAATGTAGAGAGACTTTCAACAATATTTGAACTTATTTGTGAAATATTCTGACCAAATGTATTTAATTTTAATGCATAATGAGAAAGCTGTTTAAGGAATATAATCAACACTTCTTGCAAGGAAGAAATTTTCGGAGCTATTGAACAAGTTCCGCGTGCATTACATTCATTATATTCAGAGCCTTCATCTTTGTAATAATTATAAAACATACTAATACCTATATTGCTAAATTATACTTTGTTCTGATATAATCAATGATTACGTCAGATTCATACATTGACTTTCCATTATCATCATCTGTAAGAAACGGAACTTGTGCCATTCCCCCCAGAGATATTAATTTAGTGTAATTTTTGGTATCAGTAATATCTTTTCGGTTAAACTCTATTTTATTTGCATCTAAGTAAGAAAGCACCTTTCTGCAATAAGGACAAGTTTCTGAGTAATATAAATCAAGCATGTTGTTTTCTCCTTTGCAATTATTATATATTTTTATTTAAAAATTAAATCCGTCAGGCGAGATTGCACAAGATTAATTTTTATATTAAACTTTAAGCTATGGATAAGAAAAATATATTGGTAGTCTTTGGGACAAGACCAGAAGTTATAAAACTCGCACCGGTTATTTTGGAAATGAAAAAATTTCCCGAATGCTTTAATGTGATAATTTGTAATACAGAACAGCAAAAAGAACTTTCTAACCAGACGCTTGCATATTTTGGTTTAAAGGCTGATATTAATCTCGATGTTATGAAGCCTGATCAGTCACTTTTAGAGGTTCAGACAAGAATATTGACGGCTCTAAACAGTGTTTACAACAACAATAAAATTGATGCAACGATTGTTCAGGGCGACACAATGACTGTTCTTTGCGGAGCATTGGCAAGTTTTTATAACAAAATTCCGGTATTTCATGTCGAAGCAGGTTTACGCTCATACGATATATATGAACCTTTCCCAGAAGAAGTTATGCGTCAGATGACATCACGTGTTGCTGAACTTCATTTTGCGCCTACAGAAAAAAACAGGCAGGCGCTTTTAAAAGAAAATATACTTGATGAAAAAATTCATGTTGTAGGTAATACTGTAATTGATGCGCTCTTCTGCCTATCAGAAGAAACACTTTCGAAAGCCGCAAAATTTTTCAAAGAAAAAGACGTTACTGTTGATGATAAACTAGTCCTCATAACAGCGCACAGAAGGGAAAATCACGGGGAAAGAATTGATAGGATTATTGCAGCAATTAAGCATTTAGCGGAAAAATATTCTGACCATACATTTATTATTCCGGTTCATCCTAACCCGAATGTTAAGAATAAAATTCATGAGCGTCTTGGGCAATATGAGAATATAAAGCTTCTTGCGCCGCTTGATTATCCATACCTTGTCTACCTTATGAAAAATGCAAAATTAATTCTTACGGATTCAGGAGGTATTCAAGAAGAGGCACCGTCATTTGGATGCCCGACATTTGTAATGCGTTATGAAACAGAGCGTCAGGAAGGTATTGACGCAGGAGTTTCTACTCTTGTCGGCGCTGATTATGATAAAATCGTTTCTTTAAGTGAAAAAATTCTTTCGGACTCAAAGGAAAATACTAGACTAAAAGCTTCTAATCCTTATGGCGACGGGACCTCCGCAAAGAAAATTACAAGCATTATAAAAGAATATTTCAAACCGGCGGCTACTATTATCGAGTAGGGATTGTGCTGCGTCTTTAGGGACATTGCAGGCATACACTCAGCAATCGTAGAGTTGTTATATTTGGCAATTCTGAGATTTCGAATAGCTTGAAAACTTGATTCTATTTAGATCAAGTGGAAAAGTAGACACTTTGCCTATTTGCACCTCCCCCCTTTCAAATAGGGCGAGAGGATATTATGCTAATTCCCTCCCCTGCTCGGGGAGGGTTAGGGTGGGGAGCAATTAAAAAAATCCGCCTCTAAGTGAAGCGGATGATTAAGGATTATTTATTTAGGTTCAAATTTATCGTTTAAAATTTCCGGTTGACATATTCAAAAAAGGTACTGTATTTCCCATCATATACTGCGGAAGATGTCCGTCCCATTTTTGAACTGCTTCATATTCAACAAGCGCCTTATTCTGCGTTAAGGCATTTGCCCTTATTGCCATAGATTTCGCTTCTGCCTCAGCTGTGATAATTTTTTGTTTTGCTTCTTCCTGAATTTGAACGGTTCTGTTTTTGGCTTTTAATGCATCTTGTTCTGCTGTAACCTTGCTTTCAATTGATTTTTCAAAAACGCTTGAATAATTTATATCGGTAATCTGAAATCCGGTAACATCAATATATCTTGGTGCAAGCTGTTTTTGAAGTTTGCGGAGAATATCAACAGTTGCAGTTTCTCTATTTGCAACCAGATCCTGAGCATTCCACTTACCTATAACATCTTTAATAGTACCTTCTGCAACCGGTATAAGCACCATATCAACGTAACCGGTACCGACTTCTCTATACATGTTATGCGCATTTTGTGGCTGAAGGTTGAAATTTATTACATAAGATATTTTTGCCTGCTGAATGTCTTTTGTGTATAAATCGGTCTCAATGTAAGTTTTCTGGGTTTTTACATTCATATTTTTAATTTTTGATATAAAAGGTGTTATCAGATGAATTCCTTCCGTATAACTGTGTGGAGAAACTTTTCCCAGTGTAACTTTAACCCCGCGCTCTCCAACGCCCACTATTGCAATTGGATTACAAATAACTATAAATGCTATAAGAAGTAATATTACAAGCGTTGGTGTTGCTAAACTTTTCTTATCCATAGTATTTATCCTTTCTTTTATATAATTATTTAATAATGAGCTTTTTGTCCTGATATTCTGTATATCAATAATTTTTTGAGATGTTTGTTTACGGCGGGATTTATTTTTATATATTTTATTAATTAGCTCTCCAAACTGGCTAAGCATAAGCAATAATAAAATTAGCAGCCAGAAAATCAATTCTATATGCATAATCACACCAATCCCAATATAGCAAGCACAACATAAACTGCTACAATAAATATCGCAAGAATTCCAAATCCGCCCAGAATAGCTTTCCCATGTTTATCATACAGGTTCACATTAAACAGATAGCTGCAAATTATTATAATTATGTTTGTAACAATTACAAGTGCAAGTAATAACAGTAATACTCTTAATGCCATCGTTAATCCTATCTTTTAGCCGTTCTCTGCAGATGTCTTATGGTATCTGCCCGTCTTATGACATCCTGTACACGCGGATTTTTTATCTTGTAATCTATACTCGGTATTGTCAAAAGTTCTTTTCTGTAATTCCTATACATCTCAATTTCTCTGTCTCTCATATTTTTCTGGAGAGCCTCAGTTATTTCTTCCTGCGGGTCATCCTTAATATTCTTACTCATTAAAAAGATACTCGAAATTATTATAAAAGCCAGAGCACTCCATATAAGCATGTTTCTTGATATAGTATCTGATACAACAATAGGTGAAGATGCCGGTGTATCAAATATTATATTTGAATTTGCAGCGTTTTTGGCATTAATGTGAATTTTTACGGCATTTGCTCCGGCATTTTCTACAATAACACTGTTGGCATCAGAAGTATTCCGGTAAAGAGTACTCAAAGAATTTGAGGCGGTTAAACCTTTAATCTCCAGAGTCAGTTTATCTTTACCGTTTTGAATTCTTTTTACTCCTGCAAGGTTATCAGAGCGAAGTATAATATTATAACCGTTTTCTGCTCCTTCAAGAATAACTGTATTCAAAAAATTATCTCCGGCAATTGCAGAGCCTATTGTTAACATAAATATTGTAAGGATTAAAAATAACTTTTTCATGATTCCTTTCCCTAATCTTCACACTACAAGAATATCTGTTTTTATCAATAAAGACATCAATCAAAAGTTTACAATCCCTAAACCGATAGATGTATATTTAATGCAAAAGACCTTCGAAACAATTCAAAGGTCCCGCTATATATGAAAATATCGTGTTATGATTACAGATTTTAAAACGCACGACAAATATTTTTTGCTATTTATATTAAGAAATATTACAAGAAAATAAGCATGCTGAAATCAGACAATTTTATTTTTTTTTATATATATGTCACGAGAATGTTAATCAGATATTAAGGAGTAAGATATATGAATTCCATTAACGCTAAAACTTCTAACAATCTTAACACAGGGATTAATCAAAAGCCGGTTGAATCTGTAGAAACAGCAGGCTCTCTGGCATTTAATACACAGAAAAGCTGGTTGGCAGCGCCAATATATGATTCTTTCACTTCTTCAAATCCGTTTACACCTGATTATTCTTCATATTCAGGCTCTGAAGGCGGCAGCGTAACAGTTGCAAGCACAGGATTTTTAGCAAGTTTTTCAAGTGCAGTATCAACAATCAGCAGCGGCAGTTTTAGCGGCGGTGCTTCCGCAGGTTTTTCAAGCGGAGGATGTAGTGCAGGCTCCTGCTCATCAGGCGGCGGCTTTTCATCTTTCTGCTAATATATAAGGTTGATAAGTAAAGAAATAAATGAAAATGGATTAATACAGGCGGTTGATTTAAAACCGCCTTTTTTATTGTATTTTTTGTATATGGGAAAGAAGTATTATACCTATATACTTTTAATTGAAAATGACTCACTCTATTGCGGCTATACTGATGATGTTGAAAAACGTTTTCATGCACATCTGGAGGGTAAAGGTGCAAAGTTTACACGTGCACACAAACCTGTAAAGGTTGTTTATCAAAAAGAATTTGATACAAAATCAGAGGCAATGAAAGAAGAATATCGCATAAAACATCTTCCACGCCGCGAAAAACTTAAATTAATAAATATGTAACAAATTTGTAACAAATATCCCTAATTATTGAAGATTACTGCTATAAATGCCGACATACCTATTAAGGAAATTAATAAAAAGGGAATACATTATGGGAATGTCAGCATCACAAGCAAGATTATTGTATCTAACAGCACAACTAAACAACCTGTCACTACAGGGACAGAATGTTTCTGATGCAAAAATCAGATTGGCAATGGATTCTGAAAGAATTCAGGAAAAATATACAAGAGCGCTCTCAAACAGCCGTTTGTATATTAATCCTAATGTCTTTACTGTAGACGGTGCTGCAGCTAAAAGCGAACTCATTACCCTTGAAAATTTGAAATCACAGAATTTATTTGTATACGACGGTTCAAAAATTCTTGGTTACACTTATGAAAAAGTTGACACAGGTAAGACAGAACAGGTTATTGTAGGTTATGAAGATGACCTTACAAAACCTATTTATCCTACAAAAACAGAAACTGACACTTTCAGAGAAGCAGATCCTACAATTCCTGCCTACGGAACTGAAAGTCTTGATAAAATGAATGCAATTGCCGCAGCAACAGGGCTTGGTGAAGATGATATCGAAGTTGTATCATACACTACAATGATTGGCGGACAAGAAAGAGATATTAATTCTATTTCAATTAAATCTCAAGCCGGTTTTAATGCCATAATGGATCAATTCGCCGCTAATCCGGATGCCGCATTGCAAAACTATGTACTTGACCTGGATGACGGAGAAGTTATTGATTTAAGCGGCTATGACTGGCATGGTATTTCAGGCTTCCAGGGTGTATTTGACGGTAACGGTGAAACCATCCAGGGTTTAAACGGTGATTCCGGCTTCTTCAACTCATTATACGGTGTTGCTAAGAGCATTAACCTTGTTGGTGCAAATGTTACTGCCGAAACTGATGCATTAGGTGCTTTGTCAAACTACCTTGCAGATGGAGCTTCAATTGAAAATTGTAACGCAACAAATGTAAATATTACATGTAATCTTCAACCTGATACAACATATCAACTCGGTTACGTACCTGAAAGAGCATCTGTTGGTGGTCTCGTTGGTTTAAGCAACGGTAATGTCAGCAATTCAAGCGCAACAGGTACAATCAATGTACCTTACGCTGATGACAGCTTTGGCTTTATTGGCGGCTTTATCGGTGCAAACACAAATATCGTAAAAGGTGAAAGCACTATTAAAAATTGCTATTCCGATGTTGACATCAAACTCGGTTCAGGAACTGATTATTCAAACTCTATTAACAACTTTATAGGTGATGACTCTCACGAAACAACCATTAAAAACTGCGTTGCAATGGGTTCAATCACAACAGCAGGCGGCGCAAATATTAACGCATCAGACCTTGCCTGCCGCGGTCCTGTTCTTGAATCAGATGTTACAAATATGATGGCTCTTGATACAAGAAACAATAACAACGTATTATATTGGAGCAACTCAACATCTCCTACATATGACAGTGGTAATTCTAACAAAGGTATTTTAGGAACATCGGTTCAGGAAACCCTTTCCGATGGCTCTAAAGTTGATGTATGGCTTACTGAAGGAGATGAGGGCTACAGAGATCAGGAACAGGCAACTTCTCAGGCAAATAAACTTCCTGTTCTTAACTTGACTGAAATTCAGGAAGACGCACTTGCAAAAGAAGAAACAAAAGAAACTCCTGACACAACTCAACCGCCTATCGGGTATGAACAAAAACCAATTTATCAGGAAGTTCCGGTTTACGAAACAGTTCTCGTTGAAGATGAAAACTTCGGCGGACTTTCAAGCCTCGAACTTGAAACCGGTATCAGAAACGGCAGATATCAGCTTGTATCTCCTGCTGCAGAAGATTCTACACAAGGCTTCTCCATTAACGGTACTGATTACGAATTGGTATCACTCGACAGCTGCACAGCAATAGTTGATAAACAGGATGATAACGCATTAGCTTTAGCTGAGGCTGAATATCAGAAAGGTATGGAAGCTATTCAGGCACAAGATAAACGTTATGAAATCGACCAAAAGAAAATTGATACTCAATATGACGCTCTGCTTGCAGAAGAAGAAAGTATCAAAAATGTATTAAACAAAAACGTAGAAAGATCATTCAAAGCATTCGGTTAATATAGGTAAAAACTATGGCAATAGACATTAGCAATCCACAACTGAATACTATTATTACTGAGGAATACAAAAAGAAAGATTCCGAACTCACAGCGCCTACAGAAACTGTAAGCACTGACGATTCCTGGCTTCTTTCTATTACATCGCGTTTTGCCAAAAACGGTCTTTCCCAAGTTGAAAGAGTTATGACTGCAGAAGATGTCTATTCTGGTGCCGTTGAGAAAGAAATTGACAGTATTTTAAATGAAGAAGATCAAATAGCTTCTATATTAAAAGAGAATACAAATGCATTAAATGCGGAAACCATTGATACTTTAACTCAAACGTTAAGATCCGAAACTGCAAAAAAAATAGACTTTGTTGAATATACTGGTAAATCAAAAATTAATGCAACAACCGATACAACTTCTATTAAAAACTCAATTGTAGCAAACAACGAAGAGGAAAAACAGCTAATTTCAGATGCCATTGATGTTATGGCTGAATGGCTGGATGAATATATTGCGAATTACAACACAAGAGTAGCGCTAGGCAAATCAAACGGAGACTCAGAACTAAAATTGTCATTCTTGCTTGAAGTAAGAAAAGCAATTGAAAATTGTGACTTCGAGGTAGGTTTCGGAACTGTTGGAACCAGTGATACAGATAATTTCACACCTGGCGACACAACTATGGGTTCTTACAGCCCTAATATGCTGATGTATACAGATGGAACTTCTGTTGGGTATGATACCTACCACTTGAACGGTCCAACAAGAAATATTCTTCTTAATCCGGACTACTTTATGCCTCAAAGAGCATATTCAAATCTGGATGAATTAAAAGCAGCAATTGCCTCAGGCACTACTGAATTTCAACCTGTAGATCTTCTTGTCGATGATGAAGCTTATGACAATTACTGCAAAACAAACCTCGCAGCAACTTTATGGCATGAATTAATCCACTCAACACATATTTACAATGAATATGTAACCTACTATGCAACAGACGCTTTTGAGGATGATTTTGCAGATCAAGAAATTGAAGGATTTTCATCACAGACACTTTCATATTTAAAACAAAATATTGTTGGCATGGAAAACGGTGTTACTTACTATAAGATGGGCGTCACCCACTACTTTGACAATTACAATGACGTTATAGATTTTGCTTGGCAAGCAATTCAAAGCAACAAAGAAGCATTTGATGCTTATATGCCTGGAGTTACACAAGCTGAATTTGAGGCTGAATTGAAAAACTTTTTAGCATAAGATATCTGACTGGTGAAACTATCACAAAGCACACAGAATAGCTGAAATTTAAACTAAAGCTATTAAAATTTATTCATTCAAAAACTTATTCAAATCCATTTCTGGCTGTGAATTACCGACCGGAACGAGTTTGTCCAGTTCTGCCTGTTCTTCTGCTTCGCGTTTTGCCTTTTCTTCTTCTTGTTTTATGCGTTCTTTCTCTGCCTTCTGCTGCTCTTTTTCAAGTTTTTTCTGAGCTTTTGCCTCATCTTTCAGCTTTTTCTTTTCAAGTTTTTCGGCTTCTTTTTGATCGCGGATGGCTTTTTGTTCTTCGTATATCTTAACTGTGTCATTTCTTGTTGTCGAACCTTCAACCTTTTTCTGGTATTTGTATTCTTTAACATCTTTTTTATATGCGGCATCCATTTCTTTAATAGTTGCCTCATATTCTTCAGTCATTTTTTTGACTTCAGCTTTATCTTCGGCTTTTTTGCGTTTTTCTTCTGCTTTTTCAAATTTCTTTGTCATTTTTTCTTCATTATTGAGAATATCAGGCGGGACAACTCCGTCTTGAATAATTTTAAACCCGTTAATACTAACCTGAACATTTTTATTAGTAAATGAAATCAGCCTAGTCTGATCTCCATGGCTGTCAATACTCCATGTTCCAAGGAATACGGGAACATCCCCAGTGTAGGCGTAAGCATAAGCAATAACTCTATCAGGCTCATTTATATCAAATCCGAGAGGATAAATGTCCCAACGTTTGTCGTCTAAATTTAGATTTTTATATTGCTTCCAGTAATAGACAATAGCCGCGCGGAGTTCTTTTAAATCATAAGAAGTTTTTGTCTGAAAGTCATAGACAATAGCATTTGTCTGCCAGATTCCGTCATGTGAATAGCCTATCTTTTCTTTGACAAGTAATTTAGACCCGTCTGCTGAAAAATCAATAGGTGTAAGCGTCCTGAATGTGTACATATCTGAAACGGATTTATCTGTAGACAAAATAGGATCAGGCAGACGGTGCATAACATTTGCCTTCATAATTTTATTTAAATTAGTTTCATTCTTTTCCAGCGGAATTACGAATAAATCACAAGCGACTCCGGCATTTGACGGATAATAATAAATTGAAGGATAAACGAGTATTGAAAAATCCGGAGAGGCTATCCCCTGGGCATTCTGCTGCCTTTTTCCATAGAATTTTCTTTTAATAGAAAGTTCAGGGCTTCCGGGAGGGTTGTTGTAGCGGACAATTTTATATGTCGGCTGAGGAACATACTTCATATCCGTACCTTTTTCCACTTTAGGAATTTCAATTTCCTGAGTTGTTTTATCCTTAGGTGCTGAAAGGAGTTCATACTCTTCAACAGTCATAAAACCTGAAGGTTCTCTATCCATAACACGTCTTTCGTGATTTTCTTTTACCTCTTGTTTTTGAAGATTATGAATATATCGCATTTCCTGCTGGCGTGCATCACCTTTAAATGGAGCTGTAACTTTTTTTTTGACAGTATCGTAGTCCGGCCATTCCCAATCAGGCATTTCCAATGCAAAGCATGGAGCTATGCAAAAAAAGACAGCAAAAAGAAACGGGAAAGCCTTCTTCATTTAGACAAGCCCCTCTTTCATTGCCATGGCCGTTGCTTTTGCACGTGTTCTTACATAAAGCTTTTGCAGAATACTATGAACATGAGTTTTAGTAGTTGATATTGTAATACAAAGTTTATCAGCAATCTGAGGGTTAGTAAGCCCGTCGACAATAAGCGCCAGAACATCCATTTCACGCTCTGTCAGCCCGTAGAGATTTTTCCCGAGTTTATAGTTAATTTCACCGCGTCTGCCTTCAGTTACATTAGTTCTTCTAATATTTGTAAGAACAACTTTAGCAATCGCAGGGTCAAGCCAGCCGGTTCCTTCGCTGACGGCAAGCACGGCAGAAAGCGTCTGGTCAACGGTTGCCCCTTTTGTTATATATCCGTCTGCACCGGCTTTAAATGCGTCAAAAATATCGTCTTCATCTTCTCTTGACGTATACATCAAAATTCTTATATTAGAATTGCCTTCTTTAATTAATCTGGTAGCTTCAATTCCATCAATTGTGGGAAGTCCGATATCCATAATGACAAGGTCAGGCTTTAATGCAAGCGCCTTATCAACACCCTCCTGTCCGTCAACTGCCATATCCAGAATTTCAATATTAGGGTTCTTACTCAACACAACAGAAAGCGCCACGCGCGCCATATCCTGATCTTCAATTATAAGCACCTTAACCATTTATTACCTGTCTTTCTTCATTTACAACATCAGTGAGAAGGAAGGTAAATTCACTTCCTTTATTTAATTTGCTTTCAAGCCATATTTTGCCTCCGTGGGCTTCTACAATCTGTCTTGAAAGATACAGTCCCAAACCCGTTCCGGTAGAACGCTTCTTGGTTGTTCCCTGCGAAAATCTGTTAAAGAGGTTCGGAATATCTTCTTTTGGAATTCCGTTACCGTTGTCGGTCACAGAGAAGATAAAATCACCTGATTGAACTTTCGCTAATATCACAATTTCACCGTTTTTATTGGTATAATTGACAGCGTTTCCGCAAAGATTTATAATAACCCGCTTAATCTCAGCCTTATCAGCAATAATTTCGGTTTTATCAGTAATATCGCCGAGTTCCAGTTTAAAATCAATATTTTTCTTTTCCGCAAGAGGTTTCAGTTCCTGATAACACTGCTCAATTAAATCTTTTACAGAAAAAACAGTTTTACAGAGTTCCAGTTTGCCGCTCTCAAATCTGTACACCTCTAATAAAGCATTAACAAGCCCGAGTAAATCTTCGTTACTCTTCAACATGGTCGATAAAAGAACAGCCTGTTTTTCCTCAACAGATCCCAAAGAACCGTCAAGGAAGAATTTCAGAGTCTGAATAGCCGCAAGCAGCGGAGTACGCAGGTCATGCGTCAAGGTTGCAATAAAATCATCGCGCAGCCTTTCTGTTTCTTTGTGCTTGCTTACATCGCGGATGACCCCGACAAACTTATCTTCATCATTAATTGAGGCAAAATTAATTTCTACAGGAATTTTCCCTTCACCGAGAGAATTTCTTATATAACAATCCTTCAAGAGAACTTCGCCGCTTTCGTGCGACAAGCCCATAATAACGCCGTTTGAATTTTCTCTGAAATTATCGGAAAATTTACCCATAAAGGCAATTTCCTGAAATTTTTTCCTGCAAAGAGCAGCTTCGCTCAATCCTGTCATATTTTCACATGCAGGATTTGCCTGCTCAATATTCCCTTTTGCATCAATGATAATAATGCCGTCAGCGCAGTAGTTGATAATTCCTGATAATTTGCTGTTTGCTATTGTTAAATCTTTTGTTCTTTCTGCAACAAGCTCTTCTAAATGATTAGAATATATTTCAAGCTGCTTTTTAGCTTTTTCAAGTTCTTGAATCTTATCACGCAAATCGCTCAGGATATGGCTTCTTTCAATGCCGTTTCTTATATTAAAGAGCAAGTCATCGTTATCCCACGGCTTTTCTATATATTTATAAAGCCCGATTTCGTTTATTGCTCTTATGGCATTTTCTTTATCCGCATAGCCCGTAAGTAAAATCATACTGACTTCCGGATAGAGTCTTTTTGCCTCTGTAAGGAATTCTAGCCCATTCATCTCAGGCATAATAAAATCAGAAATTATTATATCCGGCATATTTGATTTTAAAAATTCAACAGCTTCAACGGGATTGTTAAAGCAATTCACGTCAGAGTATCCCTCGACCTTCAATAAAGTCTTGAAGGAGGAAGTTACCATTTTTTCATCATCAACGATTACAATTTTCCCTTTTATCATAACAACATAATCATACGTTATTTTAAGGGTTGAGACAAATTCTTTACAAAGTTGCAATAATAACAACTTATCCCTCTTACTATGAGAAGTTATGGGGAATAAGTGAATAGTGAATAGTGAGTGGTGAATAGTTCAACAAAAATAATTAGTTTCCTCAGGCTTCACTCCTCACCCATCACTTTCAAAACGGCTTGATTGCTTCGGTTAATACCTCTAAATGACGTAACAGACTCTTGCCGGGAGCAGGCTAAGAACAAGTCTTGCTACCCCATATGCCTTGTGCTGAGGATTTTTTTCACTCTCCCTGCGGGTGAGGTAATAAGAGTGAAAGGTGAAAAGTGAACGGTGAGTAGTTCAATAAAAAAATGGCCCTTAACTCATCACTTTTCACTCTTCACTTATCTAAAAGGCTGAATTTATCAGTTGTGCATACCAGCCCAACTAAGGCACTATGAAAAATGTTACGTCATTCTGAAGGCGCAGCCCGAAAGAATCCAGCTTTTGGAAAGGTGAAACGTGAAGTGCAAAGCGTAACTACTCACCCATCACTCTTCACCCTTCACTATAAAAAAGGCTGGATTGCTTCGCTGCCGCTCGCAATGACTTACCCTGCATACTTATGCTGTTTATATTCGCGGCTGCCAAGGTCTTTATCCATATGGTAAAGAACAGATTTTTCCGAGCCGAACATTTTCATTTTCTTTATAATTTCATAAACGCTTGCTTCTTCTTCAACCTGTTCCGCGATATACCAGTCAATAAAGTTTCTTGTCGCAAGATCGCACTCGTCATCAGTCATTTCAGCAACACAGTCAATGCTTTCAGTAACTGATTTTTCGTGATTGTAAATTTTTTCAAAAACCTGAAGAGGTTCATGAAAATCATATTCAGGAGCTTCAATTTGTTTAAGCTCTACATTTCCGTTTCTTGCAATCAGATAGTCAAAAAGAATCATTCCATGATCTACTTCTTCGCGAGCCTGAACTTTTGTCCAATTAGAAAATCCTTTAAGACCAATTTCGTCAAAATAAGCAGACATAGCAAGATATAAATAAGCGGAATAGAATTCCTTATTAATTTGCGCATTTAAAATTTCCTCGATTTTTTTATTAATCACTTTTACCCTCCCACAGTCCGTGTATGTTACAAAATTCAAGAGCAGTTTCTCTGCCATATTCTTCTGTTAAGAACATTTTAGGCTCTTCGCCAGGATGTAAGTATTGAAGTTTCATTCTGTTTCTGTCCTCTGAAATAGATTCAATAAACATAATATAGTGTTCGTCAATCATTGGATGAGGCGTTGACCCTACAAGAATTTCAACCCCGTTTTCTGTTTTTGAATACACTGGAATATGTTTTTCTTGAGCGCCTTCTTCAGAGGTATTAGGATTTAAATGTTCCATAGGCTGCCCGCAGCATACCAGTTCTCCTTCACCTGACAGAATGACCTGAACAAGATTTCCGCAAATATTACAACGATACATTTCTAATCTTTCAGTCATCATTTTCTCCTTTTCAGGAAAAGAATATAATTAATTTAGAAATTTTTCATTGCGCAGGCAGGCTAAATATTCTGATTAATAAAACTTCACAGAGAAGCAAAAAATATTTTGTTTAACCTTAAAATATTATTATGAAAGTTCAACGCGTTTCTTTTGGTACGAATTCAAATTATGAACCTCAGCATTCTGCGGTTCAAAAACGCAATGAATTTCTGTACTATCCTAAACAAAAAGAGGAGAAAAAATTAAAATCAGTTATCATCAAATTTCTGGGCTCTCTTGCTGCCATTGCGGTTGGAGTAACTCTTTACAATCTTAAACGAAACAAAAAACCTTTGAGCATCGTAGATATTAAAGGTGATTCAATGGGTTTGAACGGAATTAATTATAAAAGAACAGCAAAAGAATTAAAGAAAAAAATTCTTTACCCGATAAAAACCGGGCTCACACATAAGAAAAAAGATTTTAACTCAGGGCTTATATTATCAGATACAAAAGATAAACCCTTAAAAGAAGTTCTTGCCGCGTTTTGTGAACACGCATACCAGCTTGATATTCGAACTAAAGAAATTCCTGAACAACTCTCCAAGGCTGAACGTAGAAAATGGGTGTTTAATACAATTGAAGAAGCACAAGAGCACTACAAAAAGACAAACCAGTACACAATAATCAATATCGGGAACCTTGATAACCTGATTGATTTAAAAATAGTAAAATCAAAAAACAGCGCAATTGAAGATAAGTTGATTGAAATAAACAAAAATGTTTATTCAGGCATAGTCTGGGCAGCCTGGACAAACAATACAAAATCAATTCCAATGTATTATAATAATCTGCCTGTATTAGTAACAAAGCTTGTGGACTAAAAAAAAGGTTTATGGTAAAATAATAACAGCCGTGCTCCACGGGGAATTGCAATCCCTCGACCCGAAGTGTATGCGGGGTGCAGAGTCTGTTGTGAGGGTTTTGCAGATAATATTGAAAATTGAATTGTTGTTGACGTTTAAGGGCAAGATGGCGTAAGCTGTCGAACCGTGTCAGGGTGGAAACACAGCAGCACTAAGACAATCCTTGCGGGTGTTTTGTTTTTAAAAATAGACAATTTAATCGTAGATGTTATTTGTTAAATTCGATAGACAGAAGGCACGGCTTTTTATTTTAATTCGGTTTCTTTTATGTATCTTGGACGTGCTTTTACTTCTCTATAAACCTGTCCGACATATTCCCCAATTATACCGACACAGAAAAGCTGAATGCCTCCGAATACGCATAACAATATAATCGTAGTTGTCATACCGTTCGGTGAATTATTGTAAAATATTTTTTCAATAACTGATTCAACACCAACCACAAATCCGAACAAAGCCATTAAAAAACCCAAAGCCGTTATAATTCTTAATGGAACAATACTGAATGATGTGATTCCGCTTAGCGATAATTCTATCAATTTAACAAGACTAAACTTTGACTTTCCTGCAAATCTCTGTTTCACATCAAAATGAACATAAGCTGTTTTTAATCCTAATTCGTGAAAAAATCCCCTCAAAAATAAAGAATTTTCGTGGTATTGTGACATGAGTTCCAGTGCCCGACGGCTTATTAACCTGTAATCCGAGTGGTTAACAGGAATTTTCACACCCAATAAATTCATTAATTTATAGAACATTAATGCCGTAGTTTTCTTAAAAAGGCTATCGGTTTTTCTGTCATTTCTGATGCCAGATACAATATCAAAGCCCTTCATATATTCATCAATAAATTTCTCAATAGCCCATTCATCCTGCTGAAGATCAGCATCAATTGAGACAACGCAATCGCAGCCAATTTCACGGACTGCTTCTAATCCCGCAATAAGCGCCTTTTGATTTCCGTAATTTCTTATAAACTTTTGAGCTTTTACAAGCTTATTCTCCGCATGGAGTTTTTTAATTATCTCCCAGGTACTATCTACAGAGCCGTCATCTACAAGATAAAGATAACTGTTCGGATTAATTTTATTCTTTTCAATAAGAGAATTTAAAACAGTAAATAGTGCATTTACGGTTCTTTCAATACATAACTCTTCATTGAAACAGGGAATAATAACTGCTAAGGTCGGCCTATTCATAAAATCCTCATATCTTTAACAACTTGCCTCAACGGACACATTTATAATATAATAATTTTCAGTGGAGTGCAATAGAACATTAAGATGAGTAATAAAAAATTTGTTTTAAATGCCGATGATTTCGGAATGAGTCAGGATTTTAACAGGGCAGTCCTTGAAGGATATAACTTTGGTTTTTTGCGAAATGCAAGTATTTGCGCAAATGGTTCCGCATTTGACAGCGCAATAAACGAAATACTGCCTGAGTGCCAGGACTTGGGACTTGGAGTACATCTTAATATAATAGAGGGAAAATCTCTTACTCACGCTGAATCCCTGACCGATAACAGCGGCAATTTCAATAAAGGGTACCTCTGGTTTATGATGAATTGCAGACGAAAAGAAGTTATAAATACTATTGAAAAAGAGTTTCGCGCACAGATAGAGAAAATACAGAAAGTAGCAAGGGTTTCTCATATAGATTCACATGTGCATGTTCATGCAATTCCGGAAATTTTCAGACTTACGGCAAGACTTGCTAAAGAATATAATATTCCATACATAAGAACCCAAAGCGAAGAATTTTATACGGTTCCTGACTCTAAGAAGAACTATACTCCGGCTTTTATGATAAATATAATAAAAATATTGCTGCTCAACACCTTTACGAAAAAAAACAGAAAAACAGCACAAGAATTCGGTCTTAAAACAAATGATTATTTGATAGGAGTCGGCTATACCGGAATGATGGACAGCAAAACTCTTGAATACGGTTTGAAGGCAATAGAGACAGATAATTCTATTATCGCTGAGTGTCTGATTCATCCGTGCAAATATACATCATCAAAAAAAGACAGCCATTCTACAGAGTTTGAAATTACTATGGATAAAATGCTAAAAGATACAATTTACCGCATGGGATACGAAATAATTAGTCTTAAAAATCTATGAAAGAGAAACTTAGTGCAGTATTCATAATAATTTTATTTTGTTCTTTTACGGCATTCAACATCCTGAGCACAAACAGAAAAACCGTTTTAAATGTCATAACTCCAGTAATGTTAGAGATTGATTTAAATAACAATCACACTGTTGATGACGGAGAAACAGTCTGCCTGCCCAGGACAAAAAGTTATACCTCAAATCTTGTTGAATATAAAGACGAAATAAAAGGGCTTCCATTTCAAAAAGGTTTGGCTGTAGGATACCTTGCTGATGAATTTACACATAAGTTGCTTGACGGGAAAGAAGTCAAAATAAAAGAGACTGGGAATTTTCTACCACAATGTAAAATCGCCGAAATATATTTAGATAACAGAAAATATTCGGATATATTAAAAGAGTCCGGATTTGGCATAGCAAACGGAAAGCCTGCTAATGAATTAAAATTTAAAGAAATTCTAGCGAAAGCCGAAAATTTAAAACTTGTAATCTATAACCACAAAAGCGGTAAATATCACAAACCTGAATGTAAATACGGTAGAATTGCACACGATGCAGTTGTACTTTCTGTTAGAGATTTACCTGAAAGTTCAAGCCCGTGTAAGTTCTGTCACATAACTAAAACTAAATCTGGAAAGAAACATAAGACCGAAAAATTTTCTGTGCCGCCGCCAAATATTATTACAAACGGCAGCATAAAAATTATCCTGACTGATTTCACTAAAATATTAAAGCCCGATAAAAATTGTAATCATACGGCTTGTCGTGAATTTGTATCACTGATTGATAATTCAAATGCCTCAATTGACATTGCGCTTTACGGCTGGACAGATATTCCGAAAGTAAGAACTTCACTTGAAAATGCAATGAAGCGTGGTGTAAATATTCGTGTAATTTACGACACTAAAACAACGTCAGGAAATTATTACCCTGACACAGAAATATTTGTGAAAAGATTTGCGCAGAGGCGATCTGACAAAATTGAAGGTAACAACACTCTTACAAACAGCCTTATGCACAATAAATTCGCTATTTTTGATAACCAAAAAGTTTTTACGGGTTCTATGAACTTTTCACACACCGGATTTTCAGGATTTAATCAGAACAGCATAATTATTGTGAATTCAAAAGCTGCAGCAGAAATTTACACAAAAGAGTTCAATCAAATGTTTGGCGGGAAATTTCATACATTGAAAGAAAAAACGCCAAATGAAATCCTGACATTGATTGACGGAAGCCGGATAATAATCGGATTTTCGCCACAAGATAAAGTTATCAATGAAAAATTAGTTCCGCTGGTTAATTCTGCAAAGCATAGTATTTATATGCCGGCGTTTTTAATTACGCACAAACCGCTTACTAATGCATTAATAACGGCACATCATCGCGGAGTAGACGTAAAAATAATTCTTGATGCAACCAGCACCACAACGCGCCATTCAACAATGTATCTTCTGCGTCAGAGCGGAATTCCGGTAAAGGTAGAAAATTTTGCCGGAAAAATGCACTCAAAAGTTGTAATTATTGATGATAAATATGTTGTTACAGGTTCAACAAACTTTTCCAACAGCGGCGAGAATAAAAATGATGAGAATATGATTATTATAGAAAATCCGAAAATCGCGAAATTTTATTCAGATTTCTTTAAATATCTCTGGAAAAAAATTCCTGATAAATACCTCAAATTCAATCCGCCTGCAGAGAGTAAATATTCAATAGGTTCTTGTTCTGACGGAATTGATAACGACTACGACGGAAAAATCGACTCCGCCGACAGCGGATGCAGTCAGCGCGAGAATTAAGGTATCTCCAGACAATGCTCGGCAATATCTGCTTTTTTCATCGCTTGAATACATTTTTCCTCAGGTGTGCCTTTAAACAGTTTTAGCAAGGAATCAAACGGTCGTTTATTTACAAAATCAAGAATTTTGTCTTTTTCTTCCAGATTAAGCTTAAGATTTAATTCCCCAATTTTTTCTGCATCAGAAATATTTATATTTTCGCCATAAATATATTCAATAGGCTTTTTCCGTCTTGTATAAAGCGTTTGAAATCTGGCACTGTCACCATTTAAATAATGGTTATTTAATGTGTTTTGTGCCTCCTGAACTCTAACTTTTAATTTATCAATATTCATTGTTTTGGTCGGAATTTTTAATACAACAATTGAATCAAAATTTTTACAGATTAAAGAACTGGCAAGGTTTACTTTAACATGGTCATTAATATTGCAAAAAGTACTTGTCCAGCGCTTTGCAAAATTTTTCAAATCAAACATAAATACGCCTTCGAGATTGCTTGCAGGACAGGCATCCAGTGATGTCCTGATTTCACAACTTTTCAGCATTGATTCGTAATTTTTAGTGCTGGTAATGTGATATAAATATCTTGGCAGATTTGGCTTACTTGATTTGACGCTTCTGGCAGAACTTTTCACAGCTGATTTGCCTAATTGAGATATAACTTTTCCTATCATAAATTTCCCCTATATTAATATAAAGGAGTATTTTCTCTAAAAATTGCCTAGTAATTAGGAAGAATTTTGGCTTCCACTTCTTTATGAACATTCAGAGAATTATTAAGGCTTCTGGCAAGTTCAGCGGCTGTATTTGCGGTATAGAATTTGCCGCTTGTTACAAGTGCCGTGCATTCAAGCTGGTCTAAGTCATCAGGATTATCAATGTTAAATGCAATCACGTCAATCGTAACATCTTTTCTAATCTTTATAAGTTCCATAACATATTTACATGGGCTTTCGTCACAATTTTCGCCGCCGTCAGTCAAAAGGATAATGTGTTTTTTGCCGGTAAATCCAATAAAATCATTTTTAACAGCCTGTTTTAGGGAAAAAGTAATAGGCGTCATTCCCCGCGGTTCAACTGACCCTAAAGCTCCTGCAATATTTGTGCTGTTATTTTGAGTAATCGGAACAATTAAAGAAGAAGCCCTGCAAGCTTCAATAGGCGTAAACCCCATTCTGTGCCCGTATACTCTTAATCCGACTCTGCTATTTTTACTAATTGACGGTAAAATCTGGCGCATTGTGTCCAGCATAAGATCGACTTTACTTACACCGTCAAGATATTCTGTCATACTGTTTGAAAAATCAAGTATAAATAAAGTCATTTCACCGTCATTTTGAGCATATTGGTAATTATTGGGGCTGTAAACCCCGTATTCACCTGCAATAGCAGGTATACAAATTAAACTCAGCAGTAAAAACAATTTCTTCATAAAATTACAATTTTACAAAATATCAGAACCTGCTACCGCCAAAAATCTTCTAAATGATTATATTAAGAAGGATTTAACATTTTGACAATTATTTATAAATATAGTCTAATAGTAATAAGACCAGGGATAATTATGTACATAAAACAGTTAGAGATAGATAATTTCAAATCATTTGCCAACCGTTCGGAAATACCTTTATTAAAAGGTTTTACAACCGTATCAGGGCCAAACGGGTCAGGAAAAAGTAATATTATAGACAGCGTTCTTTTTGCACTGGGTCTTGCGAACGCAAGCGAACTCCGTGCTGAAAACCTTTCGCACTTTATCTCTACTTATACAAAAAGGAATGAAGCCTTTGTAAAAGTAACATTCGGTGACATGGAGGACGGGCAGGATTTAAGTATTGCCCGCCGTATCAGAAAATCTTCGCAAGGATACGCAAGCACATATTATCTCAATGACAGCGTCACAACTCTCACCAATGTACATGCGCTTCTTGAAAAATATAACGTCACCCCGAACAGCTATAACGTCATGATGCAGGGTGATGTTCAGGGAATTACAAACTGCACCCCGAAAAACCGCCGCAAAATCATAGATGAAATTGCGGGGATTGCGGACTTTGACCGCCGAATAGAACAGGCCACCAATGAATTAACAGACGTTGAACAAAGAGTAGAGCGTTCATCAGTTATTTTAACCGAAATTGATGCAATGCTTGAACAACTGAAAGAAGAACGAGAAGTCGCGATTAAATACCAGAAATTGCGAGAAGAAAAAACAGGACTTGAAAGCCAGATTACGAAAGTCCGCTTCTTTGACCTGAAAAGAAACCTTGAACAGGCGCATACAAATATTCTCGAATTCACCAAAAAGAAAAAAGAAGAAGAATTAAAAAATAAAGACCTTGATGAGCGTTTAACACTTATCAAATCAAAATATCAGGAAATTTCAGAACTTGTAAAAGAAAAAGGCGAAGCCCAGCAGCTTGAACTAAAACGTCAGGAAGAAGCGCTGAAAGGTGAAATTGACCGCAAGCACAATGCCATTAATTTTTCTGATAAACAAATCTTAGAAAATATGAAAACCGTTGAAAACGCCAAAAACGGTATTGAAAATTTTAAACAAAAAATCGAAAATACAAAACTCAATATCAAATTAAAAGAAGAAAATATCGCAAAAATTGAACTTGATATTGTTGAAAAGCGTAACGAATTAAAGAAAATTCTTGAAGATATGACAGGCTTAAGCAGCACGGCAGAACAGCATATAGAACGCCGCAACAATTTGAGAAAAGAACTCGAAAACCTTCAGGATAAAGAAAATAATCTTATAAAAGAAAAACTGCCGCTGGAAAACGACTTAAAAAATCTGACCGCACAGCTTTCGCTTGCAAAAACCAAACTGGCAGAACTTGAAGAATTAAAAGCAAATTTCACTTCAAACTTTGACCTTAAAAAACAGCAGGTGGAAGAATTATCGAAAGAATTGCAGGATTTTAAATCAATCCAGCAGAATACGTTGCAGGATTTAGACAGAACCAATAATGAAATAAATGACCTGAATTACAATATCAGAATGGCTTACAATAAACTCTCAAATCTGCAGGCTAAAAAGCAGTACGCAAACCAGAGTATGGGAAATGCCATAGATACTGTTATGAACGCTAAGCTAAAGGGCGTTCACGCACCGCTTGTCAAATTAGGTACGGTTGATAAAGAGTATTCAACCGCAATGGAAGTTGCATTCGGAGGCAGAATGGCGCATATCGTTGTCGATGATGAGCATGTTGCATCCGTTGCGATTGAACTTTTGAAGTCATCAGGCGGCGGAAGAACAACATTCATTCCGCTGAATAAGGTTCAAAAAGCCCCGACGCGCCTCTCACTTCCAAAAGATAAAGGGGTAATTGATTTTGCAATTAACCTTGTAGATTTTGATGATGAATATATTAATGCATTTTACTATGCGGTCGGCGACACAATTGTTGTTGAAGATATGGAATGCGCAAAAAAACTCATCGGACGCTACAGAATGGTTACACTTGCCGGCGAATTATTCGAAAAATCCGGCGCAATTACAGGCGGTTCAATGAGAAAAAGCGGTCTGAGCTTTTCTCAAAACGATGATGAACAGCTTGAAGAATTCAAAAACAAAGTAAAAGAATTAGAAGAACGTCTTGCGTCATTAGAAAGTAAAAAATCATCTCTTGAAGGAAAGCTCCAGACAATCAGACAAAATTACTCCGATGCTGTGAGCGAGCATTCTAAAGCCTCAGTTGAACTTAGCAATATGCAGAAAAATTACGAGAACAGCGAAAACGTTCTCAAAGAAAAAGCTGATTTTATCCAAAATACAGAGCCGCAGATTGCTGAAATAAATAAAAAACTCGACAAACTTGAAGAAAAAAATGTCGAAGTCTACGATAAAATTCTTGAGACAAAATCTCAAATAGAAGAAATTGAAAAATTAATCAACGATAAAGATTTAAAGGATTTAAAAGAAAAAACAGAAGGCGTTGAGCATGAAATTAAACGTCTGGAGGCTCAATTAATGCAATCTCAAAACGACAAGAGCGAATTTGAGCGCGAAATTGCCTTCAATCAGAGTTTAATCAATACAAAAGAAGAAGAAATTACCGCTAAAAATGAAGCAAATATAAAACTTGAGCAAGACAAAGAAACCTTTAAAAAAGAAATAGAAGAATTAAACAAAAAAGCGGAAGTTCTGAAAGAAGAGATTGCTGTAATTGAAGAAAAACTCGGCGAACTTCTCAAACAGCGCGATGAGATTAACTCAGAACTTATAGAGATGGAAAAACAAAAACACATCAGAATGAGCGACATTGATAGAATTGCCGAGCAGATAGAATCCTTTAAAGCCCGCCGCCGTGAACTTGAACCGCAGTTAGATAACGCAAAAAAAGAACTTGAGGACTCCGGCGTCGAAATTAATAAGCTTGAACCTGTCGAGATGTCTGTGGATGAAATAACTTCAAAAATTCAGAGACTTGATAAAAAAATGCAGGAACTCGGGGACGTAAATATGCGCGCCCTCACGACTTACGATGAAAAACTTGCACGCCAGACAGAAATTAAAGAACAAATAGAAGTTCTCACAAAAGAACGCAAAGAAATCTTAGACAGAATGAACGGATACGAACAACTGAAAAAAGAAACGTTTATGAAAACATTCAACAACATAAACGAAAACTTTAAAACAGTGTTCCATCAATTATCAGAAGGCGAAGGGGAATTAAAACTTGAATTTCCTGATGATCCCCTGAACGGCGGCCTGACAATTGAAGCGCAGCCGAGAGATAAAAAATTACAGCGTCTTGAAAGTATGTCAGGCGGCGAAAAAGCCCTCACGGCACTAGCTTTCGTGTTTGCAATCCAGCGCTATATGCCGTCGCCATTCTATGCATTTGACGAAGTTGATGCAAGTTTGGATACAATGAATGTTGAACGTATCGCCCAAATGGTGCAGAACCAGTCAAAAGATACGCAATTTATAGTAGTTAGTCACAGAAAACCTATGATAGAATCAGCTAATAGAACAATTGGTGTCACGCAAAAAGAAAAAGGTATCACAAGAGTAACGGGAGTTAAATTAAGAGATTAATGGCAGTACAGTATAACAATATAGATTTACCTGAAATAGAAAAACATGTTGATAATGAAGGCATAGGTTTTCTTGTAAACATGGCAAAAGCCGGCAAAATTGACCCGTGGAACATCAATATTGTTGATATTACAGACAAATATCTTGCGCACCTTTGCGAGATGAAATCCCAAAACCTTAGATTAACAGGTCGTGCGCTTTTGTTTGCATCAGTTCTTTTGAATATGAAATCCCGCGTACTGGACGGGGTCGATGTTTTGCAGTTTCAGGATGAACCTGAAAACAATCTTGAATTTGACGACGACGGCTTTATTGTTGAATATCCGGAAGAAGATTATGTTCCGACAGCAAATGCAATGACGATTGACGATGTTCTGCAGCGCCGTACAAGCGTACGCCTCAACAGAAACCGCGTTGTAACCCTGCGAGACTTAATCCGCCAGTTGGAATTTTACGAAAAATTAGAGAAAAAACAATCTCTAAAACAGGCTCACGAACGCGCTAAAAACAGAGTGCGCTCCTATGCAAGATTCACGCCTGACGATATCATTAACCTTGCGCATGAAGAATACATCGAAGATTGCGTACTAAGGCTCAAAGAAAATCTCGGGCAGATTTTTGATCATCAGGATAAAGTAGAATTAAATGAACTTACGCTTCTGGGAATGGATAAAATCAGCGCATATATTGCCTTGCTTTTTCTTTCAGCTGAATCTGACTACGATTTAGTGCAGGAAAAATTCTATTCCGATTTATACGTGGTAAGAGGTGAACATGGAACAGTTGAAAGCACGGATTGAGGCTGTTTTATTCACAACGGCGCAGGCTCTTTCCATAAAAGATATTGCAGAAATTTTAAATGAAGAAGATGTTGATAAAGTAGAAGAAGCCATGCTGGATTTGATTATGGATTACTCCTCCCGCTCGGGCGCTCTTGAAATTGACGACGAAAACGGCTACATTCTTCAGGTTAAAGAAGAACACATGGATATAGTTGAAAAACTCTGTCCGGTAGAATTAAAACCCGGGGTTTTAAGAACTCTTTCTGTTATTGCTCTCAAAGAACCTATCAGACAAACTGATTTAAAAGAATTGCGCGGCTCTAACGCCTATGAACATGTTCAAGAGCTTCTTGAAAAAGGATTAATCAGCAGAACACGGGATAAAAACGGCAGAAGCTATAACCTTAAAACAACTCCAAAATTTTCTGAATATTTTAAACTAAAAGGCGACACCCGCTCACTTGCAAAACTTCTGGAAGTCGATAAAGGTATTAAGGATAATGCGTAAAAAAATTATATTTTATTCAACCCTTGCACTACTGATTACGGTATGTGTTATTTTTATAAATATTCTACCAGGGATTATTTTTCAAAAAGGATTAAAAGAATATAAAAAGAAAGATTTTATAAAAGCGCATCAATATTTTGGTATTGCAAAAAAATTAAAACCTGATAACAAAGAGTATAAGTATAATTATGTACTGGCATTAGCAAGTCTGACACCAACATATGACATTCAAAAAGAAATGTTTAAACTTTCACTTGATAAAATTTCTGATAGTTCCTCCCGTTTGGCACTTGTACAGGTTGAATTTTGGAAAAGAAAATTGCTGCAAAATTACGGAAGAAATTACATAGAACAAACTCCTTATGACAGCAGAATTTTAAGATGGGATACAGCCTCTTTTCCTCTTAAGGTAAGCATAGATTTTCCAATGGAAGAAAATCTTCCGCCATATTATAGAGCAGAAGTTACTAAAGCTTTTTATCAGTGGCAGAATTCAAGCGGATTTTTAAAATTTAATTTTATAAATAATGTTAAAGATGCACAGATTGTTGTTAAATTTCTGCCTCTTCCAAAAAATAACTGCAATGAATTTGGTTGTAAATATGTTGTTGCCTATACAGAGCCGACAATTAAAGGTAATATTCTGAAAAAAATGACCATAACAATGTATGACAAAGACGCCTACGGAAACTATTTTTCAGATAAAGAACTTTATAATACTATTTTACATGAAATCGGACATGCTCTGGGAATTATGGGACACAGCTACAGCACAGATGACTTAATGTATATGTCAAATGATGAGTTACAACGCAACAATATTTATACAAGATTTCGCAGCAGTTTCCAGTATATCTCGGCACAAGACATAAATACAATTACATTGTTATATAATATTGCACCTGATATAAGCAATGTACCGATTTCAAAAATTAATAAAGAAAAACTTATCTATCCTCCGATTATTCTGGGCACTCTGGAGGATATGCGGATGGATAAACTTAAAGAGGCTAAAAACTATGTAAAAAATGCTCCGGCACTGCCCGGAGGCTATATAGATCTTGCTATAGCTTATGCGGAACTAGGCAAAAAAGAAAATGCCATTAAATCTTTAAATAAAGCTTTAATGTTATCAAAAACGCCAGAAGAACAATTTATCGTATATTATAATCTTGCAGTTATTGAAATGAATTCTAAAAATCTTTCGAAAGCTTTAGAATATGCTCGTCAGGCACAGCAAATCTCAAATTCTGATGAAATTGCCGATTTAATCAGTAATATTGAACATGCAATTTCTACAAAAAAAAAGCCTTTTAAAGATAAGTTTATTTCAAAATAAAAATTGATTTACAAATTCTTCACAAAAGCTTTAACTTAAGCTGTTTTTATTATATGTTTAATAAGTTGGCAGTAATAACTAATGAGGAAAAGAAATGTATAACGTTGCGATAATCGGTGCAGGACCTGCCGGAATTTTTGCGGCTCTAGAAATAACAAAGCTTAAACCTGACTGGAAAGTTGTTTTAATAGAAAAAGGCGAAAAAATCGAAAAGAGGAAATGCCTTTTGAGAGAAGGTTATGAAAAATGTCCGACCTGCAAAAAATGCGGTCTTTTATGCGGATGGGGCGGAGCAGGTGCTTTTTCTGACGGGAAATTAACTCTCACCCCTGATGTCGGCGGACATCTTGTAGATTATATGTCCAGAGAAAAAGTGGAAGATTTAATCAGCTATTCAGATCAATTGTATCTTGATTTTGGTGCAACGGAAGAAGTTTTCGGAACTGATATGAAAACTTACAGAGAACTTGAAAGACAGGCTGTACTTGCAGAATTAAAACTTGTTTATTCGCCTGTAAGGCATCTCGGTACTGAAAGAAGCCTCAACGTTCTTAAGAATATGCAGGATTATCTTGCAGAAAGAATTACCATTTTAAATAACGTTTCAGCAAAAAGCCTTATTGTTGAATGTGAGCAGGTAAAAGGTATAGTTCTTGATAACGGAGAAACAATTACTGCCGAATATACCATAATTGCACCTGGCAGAGAAGGCGCAGACTGGCTTACTCAGGAATTTGCAAAAAATAAAATCGGTATGGTAAATAATGCCGTTGATATCGGTGTCAGAGTCGAACTTCCGGCACCTGTATTTGAACCATTGACAGATAAATTATACGAATCAAAATTAATTTATCATTCACCTACATTCGGAGATGAAGTCAGAACATTCTGTATGAACCCGAACGGTGAAGTTGTTCAGGAAAATTACAACGGAATATCTACTGTAAACGGACACAGTTACGCAGAAAAAACAACCAACAATACAAATTTTGCACTTCTTGTGAGTGAAAAATTTACGGAACCGTTTAAAGAACCTATCCAGTACGGTCAGCATATTGCAAGATTAGCCAATATGTTAGGCGGCGGAATTCTTGTGCAGCGTTTCGGCGATTTGCTTGACGGCAGACGTTCAACTCCCGAAAGAATTAAATCAAGCGTTCTTACACCTACCCTGACATGTGCAACTCCGGGGGATTTAAGCCTTGTTATTCCTTACAGACAGATGACAAGTATTATCGAAATGCTCTATGCACTTGATAAAATCTGTCCGGGAACTGCTTCAAGATATACACTTCTCTATGGTATAGAGGTTAAATTCTACTCGGCGAGAGTCAAATTAACAAATGAACTTGAAACAGAAGGAGTAAAAAATCTCTTTACAATAGGCGACGGTGCCGGTGTTACAAGAGGCCTGATACAGGCTTCAGCATCAGGCGTCCACGTTGCAAGAACGATTTGTGGAAGATAATTTAAATTAAAAAGACCGCTTAAATAAGCGGTCTTTTTTTTTAATATTTCATCTCCCAGTTATCTGCTATTATTCTGCTCATGCAAGGTCCCATAATATCTCCTGAATCTTCTGTAGCAACACAAGCATCATTAAGTTGTTTTAACCAATCTTCTTCAAAACCTTCCTCACAGTGCGCCATTTCACAAAAATCTTTTACCCATCCGCGTCCCAACATTGGTTCAGCAACACCTTTTGAGTTAACGTACATCTGGAAAAAATCACGCCCGACTTTATTTGGACTTTTATCACCATTTACATCTACAGCAATAATAAATCCATTGCCGTAGCCACCGCCATAATACCATCTGCTTCCGTCATTCAATCTAAAAGAAAGAATAAATTCTGTAAATCCGTTATTTACGCTAATAAATTCATTAGAATTTATTTTTTTTGCAATATTTTGCAAATCACCGGCAGTTGTATCGGCATCACTAATATACATATACTTTTTAAATTTTGTAAGCATATACTCTGCGTCATTAAGTTCTTTAAAAGAACACTCCAGGGTTTCACAATTGTCATCAACGAATATTCGTTGCATTGTCGTGTTAAGTACTGCATAATTTCTTTTAAGCTCAGTAACTAAAACTTTTTTTTGATAATTACCAACAACAATAGGTAATGTTAATGCTGCAACTACACCTATTATGGCAAGTGTAATTAATACCTCTGCTAATGTAAAGGCTCTTTTTTTCATAAATCCTCCGTTTAATATACCATTATCTATTATAACGTAATGTTTGTTAAATTTCATCGTGTCAATTGGCACAGGCATATTGCAGAGGGTTTTGTAATCAAATGTCCGAAACCTTTTTAAAGCAGTAAAATTAAGCTGCCCCCCCCCCCGAAATACGCATTATGAACGGTTTTTACATATATTGGCTCCTTTTTAAAATAACAATTATCTTTATTATAAACTATTATTTAATATTATGCAATATCATTTATTGATTGCTGCAAGCTTAAGTGCTATAATTTAATCATGAATAATAAAATTAGTTTGACAGCGCAAAACAGGTTGATTATTTTCGGACTTCTTTTGAGCACGGTTTTAATAGTTGCAATTGCGGTTTTTGCAATTTTTAATATCCAAAAGAAGCTGAATGAAGGCTACCAAAACTTTGGTCAGGTAATTTCTAAAACTCTTGCGATTGAAAGTGTTGAGATTACCAAAAACTTGCCTGCCGATAAAATTCAAGAAACCCTAAAAGCACATTCAGACAGTATCTTAAAAAGTCATAATGATATTGTATTTATCGAATTCCGAGACAAAGACGGCAAGCTTATATATTCCGGTAAAAATGCACATGCTCTGACCGGCAGAACAAATATAAGGGTAACCTCACCGCTTACTGCTCTCGGTCAGTCAAATCCGATTGGCTCCGTTACTGTCGGGCTTTCCGGAAATATAATCAGTCAGATTTCCTCTACAACAAGAGCTTCTCTTTTGTTTGTATTCACAGTTGCGTGGATTGTGTTTGCATTTGTAATACTTATAAATACATACCTTATTACAAGAGAACTCAGAATTCTTCAAAATGGTGTTAAGAAAATTTCATCAGGTGAATTTGGATATAAAATTAAAGCAAAAGATGTAAGTTCGGAAATTGAAGAACTTTTTAAAGCCTTCAATGATATGTCTGCGCGTCTGCACATTTACGAAGAACAAAACATTGACAGAATAATGCTTGAAAGAAACAAGTTTGAATCCGTATTGATGAGTATAGCTAACGGTGTTGTAGTATGTGATGACAATGACAATGTTGTTCTTGTAAATAATCACGCACAAACTTTACTTGAAGTTACGGAAGATCAGCTTTTAAATACGCCAATACAGCAATACATTGACACATCAGGAAATGAATGCTTTAAAGAGAAAATTGAACAATTTAAAGATACACCTCTAGAAATCATTGAGAAAAAACCAATTGAATTTACGATTAACGTTGATAAAAGAGTTATCAAATCTATTATTTCACCGATGTTTACCAGAAATAAAGATTACGTCGGATATATAATAGTACTTATAGATATGACAAAAGAAGCTGAAATGGAACAGATGAGGGCAGGCTTTATATCAAATGTTTCACACGAACTCAGAACGCCTGTAACTGTTTTAAGAAGCTATATTGACACTCTCTACAATTACGGAAATGAATTTGATTACGAAACTCAAAAAGAATTTATCGGAACTATAAATCAGGAGATTATAAGATTAAATCGCATGGTCAACGATATTCTTGATTTTTCGCGTCTTGAGGCAAATACTGAATTGGAAAAAGAGCCGAATAATATAGAACAATTAATAGAAGAATGTGCAAGACAGGTTGATGTACTAACAAAAGAACATAATCTTCATATTACAATCGACAAAAAATCTATTCCGCCTGAATTTATGTTTAACTATGACAGTATTGAAAGAGCGCTTACAAATTATCTTTCAAATGCTATCAAATACTCGCCTGAAAACGGAGAAATAAAAATTACGCTTGATTATTCACCTGAAAAGAACGAGGTCGAAGTGGCAGTAACAGATCAGGGCTGCGGGATTTCGGCAGAACATCAGAAAAAAATATTTGACAGATTTTACAGAGTTGAAAATAACACTCATACGATAAAAGGAACGGGTTTAGGTTTAAACCTCGTCAAAACCACAATCGAAAAACACCACGGCGGACGAGTCTTTGTGCATTCAGAAGTCGGCAAGGGTTCAACTTTCGGATTTATACTTCCGACTGCTCCGATAGAAATTTCTGTTAAGTAGCAAAAATAAATATTCACAGATTTTTTATGAAATCTTCATTTATCCATGAAATGGGACATACTATGAACAGAAATTATAAAGTTGTAAAAAAACAACCGTATTGCGGGATTGAGCTACTTAATTGACACTGTAGGAACCGCTGCCGGCATTGCAGCAAGCATCAAGGTTAAAGATTACCTCGTAAAGAAAAAACAGGAAAAAGCTGAACAAAAATCAACTAAATAACCCGTTGATTTTATCGACAATTTCCTGCGGATCTATTTCGTTTGTAACTTTATTGATGTCCTGCGCAATCTGATATAACTTTGCAGCCTCAATTTTGTCACCCGTAATCGTTATTGCACGCGCAAGGTTAAAATGCGCTAGTGCATAATTAGGGTTGCATTCGATTGATTTTTTGAAAAGTTCAATTGCTTTTTGAACCCTGCCTAAATCATCAAGGTAAATTACACCAAGATTGTTATATGCGATATCGTAGTTATTATCAAATTCTATCGCAAGTTCATACTCCTTTATGGCTTCATCAAGGTCACCGTTGCCCCAGTATAGAAAGCCGAGGTTGCAGTGGATTTTCGGATTATTAGGCTCCAAGTCAAGCGCGTTTCTGTAAACAGTCAGCGCGTTTGCAAAATCTTCCTTATCATAAAATGCACTGCCGAGATTTATGTAAATATCAATATCCTCAGGAGTTTGTAAATATGCACTTTGATAAGACGTAATCGCGGCATCCAAATCCTTTTTAGATTCCTGATAAACAAAACCGAGAGTTTGGTTTATAACACTTGTCCACTGCTTTTTAGGATTTAATGTAACCGCAGTTTGGAAATGCGAAATAGCACCGTCAATATCGCCTTTTACAAATAAAATATTTGCAAGATTTGAGTGAACATCCGGCATATTCGGCATAATCTGAATTAATTTCTGATAAATTTCAACAGCACTGTCATAGTCGCCGATTTCTTCATACGCCTGACAGAGGTGTCTGTATGCTTCAATATTTAAACAATCAAGCCAAATTGCCATTTTATATTCTGTTATTGCGTCATCATATCTGCCAATTGCACAATAAACATCTCCGAGCAATGAATATAACGGAATAAACCCTGGTGCTTTTTCAATAGCAGCCGCATAAGTTTCAATCGCCCTGTCAAACTTTCTTGTTTGCACAAGATACATACTTTTTACAAGCATAGGGAAAAACTTAAGATAAGATAGAAATCTACCGACATTTTTCATTGCCTGAACATCGAACGGCAGGGTCAAAAGTGAAAGAAAATATTCAAATCTTGATTTAAGCTTCATTTTAAAGGATTTAACAGAAGAAACATTATAAAGATTTGAAAGCAAAAAGTGAGCGCAGGAGTTTGCAAAAGGTTTATACTTAATAGCCTTTCTAGCATTAATTGCAGCTTCCATAAATCTTGATTTTTTAGTATAAGTTTCGGCAAGAAGATAGTATGCTTTAGCAAGTTTAGGCTTTTTGGAAATGGCCATATCAAAATAATTTATAGCCTTGTCCAAATCCCCTTTATAATAATGAGCCTGCCCAATTTTAAAGAAGATTTCCGCACTGTCAATGTAGGATTCAAGTGCACGCTGATATTCGGTAATTGCTTCATCAATATACTGGCATGAATTATAAATATCGAGATGCCATGCGAGATATAAATCTCCTAAGCGGACATGCAAATCGGCGTTCGTCGGATCTTCCTGCAAACCTATCTGGCAAAGCTCAATCGCACATTTTACATTTCCTGTTTTATATTCTTTGTTAATCTTCTTTTCTAACTGCTTAGTATTATTCATAATTTAATCTTAAATTCTTGCAATTCTTGCGGAAATAAACTATTATCATTGTAAATAACTTTTTTTAAAAAAGCAAGTTATTTAATAATATTTTGCATAAGCAGGGGCTTAATGATAAGGAGCAAATATGAAAGAAAACAGAATTTACTTTGTTGATGTAACTAATAGAGATGGGGTACAGACATCAAGATTAGGACTTGCAAAACTTGAAAAAACAATTATCAATCTAATGCTTGATAATATGGGAATAACTCAATCTGAATTTGGTTTTCCGACAACAAAGCACGAAATCAATTACCTCAACGGCAACCTAGAACTCGTTGAAAGAGGCGCCATTAGAAAAACAAAACTTTCAGGCTGGATGAGAGGGATTGCAAGTGATGTTGAACTTTCTTTCAACAATGTTCCGAAATTAAAAAACGTCAATCTTTCGCAATCAACATCAGAACAGATGATTCACGGGAAATACCTCGGCAAAAAAACTGCTGATGATATTCTAGCAATGACAAAAGAGGCTGTTGAATGCGCTGTAAAAAAAGGCGCAGAAATTATCGGAGTTAATGCAGAGGATGCTTCAAGAAGCGATATTGAATTTCTTATAAAATATGCAAAAACAGCACAAAAAGCAGGTGCGCGCCGTTTCAGATACTGCGATACTCTCGGTTATGAAGATCCGCAGACGGCATACACAAGAATTAACAGAATTGCTCGCGAAACCGGCATGGATATAGAACTTCACTACCATAACGATTTAGGTATGGCGGTCGGCTGTTCAGTAATGGGCGCAAAAGCCGCAATTGATGCAGGGGTAAATGCCTATATAAATACAGCAATTAACGGTATGGGAGAACGTGCCGGCAATGCGGATTTAGTATCCTGCCTGCTTGCTATTTTAAAATCCGCAGGGTTTCAGGATAAATACAAAATTGATGAAAATATTGATTTAAGTAAAGCATGGCAGCTTGCCAAGTATACATCTTATGCTTTCGGTGTACCTATCCCGATGAACCAGCCTGCTGTCGGTGATAATGCGTTTGCGCATGAATCAGGCATTCACGCAGATGGCGCACTGAAAGACCGCCGCAACTACGAACTCTATGACTTTGAAGAACTGGGAAGAGGCGAGCCTGAAATCATCGAAACAGGCAGAATGATTACAACAGGAGAATACGGTGGAATTAAAGGTTTCAGAAACGTATATAACAACCTTGAACTTGAATTTAAAGATGAACATGAAGCAAGAAACATCCTTGAACTTGTCCGCTATGCAAACGTTCATACACAAAAACCGCTTACATCAAGCGAATTAAGGTTTATATACTATTATCCTGATATTGCGGCAAAAATCATGACAGTATCTCCATACTATGAACCGCACGGTGCAATCAAAGAAAGAGTCGGTACAGTTATTGAATCATGCAAGATAGTATAATATGTCAATTGAAAAAGTAAGAGAATATTTAAAACAATTTAACAGAGAAAAAGATATAATTGAACTCGAGCACTCAAGCGCAACCGTACAGCTTGCGGCAGAAGCGCTCGGCGTGGAGCCAGAGAGGATTGCAAAAACTCTATCCTTCAAAATTCCTGAGGGGGCAATCTTAGTCGTCGCGGCAGGAGACGCAAGAATTGATAATAAAAAATTTAAATCACAATTTGGCTTGAAAGCAAAAATGCTTTCTCCTGAAGAAGTTATAGAATTTACAGGGCACGCAATCGGCGGAGTTTGCCCTTTTGCAATTGAAAATAAAAATGTAAAAATCTATCTGGATGACTCATTAAAGCGATTTGAAACAGTCTACCCTGCATGCGGCAGCGGAAATTCAGCTATAAAGCTTACTCTTGATGACCTCGAAAAATTATGCGGCGCTGTCAACTGGATTGATGTCTGCAAAATACAAAATTAATCAAAATCTATAATATTTTTTAGAGAAACCTCTAATACATCTGCAATTAAAAATAGTTTTCTGAGACTTATAAACTCTTTACCTGTTTCAATGCAGGCAAGGTGCTCTCTTGATAAGTCAATCATTTCAGCAAGTTTATTCTGAGAGAGCTTTTTTGCTTTTCTGTATTTTTTGATATTTTTCCCTAGAGATACAAGTCTTGACATATTTATATTTTGCAACAATAATATATATAAATATGTAAGATAACACATTACAATTTATTTTTAAAAAGGAGGTATTTTTGAAACAAAAAGAAAGTATTAGATTTGCGTTCACACTTGCGGAAGTCTTAATTACACTGGGCATTATAGGTGTAGTTGCAGCAATGACACTGCCAACTGTCATAAACAGAACCCAGAGCAAAGAGCTTGAGACGCAATTCAAAAAAGTTTATACAGAACTTAATCAGGTTGCGCAGTTGTTTAAAAAGGATTATGAAGTAAGTGTATCGGACTATACTCAGACACTTGGAAGTCGTGGCGGTACAAAATCTGCACTTATACTCTTAAAATACTTTAAAGGCGCAAAACTCATAGATGATACAACCTATACCTCAAAAGATGAGGAAGGAAATATTAAAAGTATAAGATATGATATATACACAATGAACGGATCAAAATTAACAATGGGACCATGTGATGATATCGGATTTTATTCAGAAATTGGAGGGCGAATATATTCATTTGTCGGAGATACAATACTTAGTGGTGATGATGGACCTATTGTATGTGTTGACATAAACGGGATGAAAAAACCGAATAAGTACGGTTATGATATTCATATATTTTATTTTACAACAGACGGGTATGTCCTTCCAATGGGGCAGCCACACAAGGATAACCCTCAAAATACTGCAGTTGCAGACCACAGTTCCGCAAATTTTTTCGTAACAGGTGAAGATTTTTGTAAAAGTACCTCAAATGTCAAAAATCAGGCAGCATGCGCATATTATGCAATGCAAAACGTAAACCCGCAAGGGGACGGAAATTACTGGCAGGATTTTTTAGGAAAAAATAAATAAAGTTCAAAATAAGTTTTTCATGCTAAAATAAAGAAAAGTAAGGAGAATTTATATGGGAATGACTTTAGCAGAAAAAATTATTTCTGAACACGCAGGAAAAGATGTGCACGCAGGTGAACTTGTAATTGCGAATGTTGATGTCGCGGCAGTACAGGACGGCACAGGACCTTTAACGGTTCAGGAATTTAAAAAGCTTGGCATTTCAAAACTCAAAAACCCTGAAAGAAGTATTCTCTTTATTGATCACGCGTCACCAAGTCCGAGGAAAGAGCTTTCTAACACACATACAGTTCTTAGAGAATTTTCAAAAGACTACGGTGCAGTTTTATCAGACGTAGGTGCAGGAGTATGCCACCAGAGGCTTGTTGAAACCTTTGTAAACCCGGGAGAAATTCTTGTTGGAGCCGATTCTCATACCTGCACATCCGGCGCACTCGGCGCATTTGCAACAGGCATGGGGTCTACGGATATTGCGGTTGCAATGGCGCTCGGCAAAACCTGGCTTAAAGTTCCTGCAACTTTTAAAATCGAAGTTACAGGAAAATTTAAACCGGGAATTTGTTCAAAAGATTTAATGCTTCACCTGATTGGCATGATTGGTGCTGACGGCGCAACTTATAAGGCTCTGGAATTCTGCGGAGACACAATTGAAAATATGTCAATGTCAGAAAGGTTTACGCTTGCAAATATGGCTGTTGAGGCAGGTGCTAAAGCCGGATTGTTTGTGGCAGATGAAAAGACTAAAGCATTTTTAAAATCCAGAGGAAGAGAAGATAAATTCCGTACAATAAGACCGGACAGCGATGCTGTTTACGAAAGAGTAATAAAAATTAATGCGGAGCATATCGGACATACTGTTTCATGCCCGCATACAGTTGATAACACAAAACCTGTCGAAGAATTAAAAGACGTTAAGGTTAATCAGGTATTTGTCGGCACATGTACAAACGGCAGAATAGAAGATTTAAGAATTGTCGCTGAAATTCTTGATGGAAGAAAAGTCCATGATGGTGTCAGAATGCTTATCTGCCCTGCATCAAAGGATGTTTATCTGCTGGCACTTGACGAAGGTTTAATTAAAACATTTGTAGAAGCAAACGCTACAATTCTACCTCCGGGCTGCGGACCTTGTGTCGGGGTTCATGCCGGAACCCTCGCTGATGGTGAAGTCTGCCTTGCTACGCAAAACAGAAATTTCCAGGGAAGAATGGGTAATGTAAACGGATTTATTTACCTTGCATCCCCTTATGTTGCGGCATATACAGCCTTACGCGGACATATTTCGGCAGAATAATTCTAATCTTTCTCAAAAAAATATTGCCCGCACTCAGTGTATTTTAGCGTGTGTAATTACTGAAAAATTTTCCTTACCATTGGAGTAAGGAGATTTGTAATGTCCTCTAATAAGCTGCAATATCGTAAAATGACTACGGAAGAATTGGTCGTTTTATCTCAACAGAATGATTTGAAAGCGCTTGAAGAATTAATCAGGCGTGAACAAAAAAATGTCTTTGCAACTTTTTCTTATCTGGCAAAAAAACGCGAAAATGTCGCTGATTTAACTCAGGAAGCGCTGCTTCGCGTTGCTAAAAATATAAATTCCCTCAAAAATCCGAAACATTTTAAAAGTTGGCTAAACCAGATAGTAACACATCTTTTTTATGACGAATTAAGGAAATCTGCACGAAAACCGGACATTATCTCAATGGATGAAGAAAATGATGAAGATTCAAACTTCTCCCTTAAATCAATAATACCTGATAAAAAATGCAAACCGCCTGAAAAATGTATTTCCTCCGAACTTGAGCAGATAATAAAAGCTGCAATACGTGCCCTCCCGGAGCAATTTAGAATTGCAATTGTTCTCAGAGAATTGCAAGGGCTGAGTTATGAAGAAATTGCAGAAGCAACAAATTCAAGTGTCGGAACAGTTAAATCAAGGATTTCACGTGCCAGACTTAAACTGCAGGACGGATTAAAATCTTACATTTAGAAAGGAGAATATATGAGACATGAATTAAATTGCAATCAGGTTGTAACTCTTTTGACATTTTATATAGAAAATAAACTTGACCAAACTTTAAGCATTGCGGTAAAAGAACACCTGAATTCCTGCGAAAAATGCCGGGAAAAATATCTAAAATTAAAAAAAATTCTTGAAAATTTTTCCGCTATAAAATCAAAAATAGTAGAGGATGAAAGTGTAGATATTAAAGAATATGAAACAGAGCAATACAGACGTTTTAAAGCAAACCTCTCTGCTTATATTGATAATGAATTAAGCGACAACGAAAATATAAAAATAAAAAAAATTGCAATATCAAACCCTCTAGCCCGAAAAGATCTTGAAGAAGTTTACGCATTCAAGCAGTTATTGCATTCTTCATTCAACAGAACAAAAAACGAACTAAAACAAGATTATGCAAAACGAACAGTAGAAAAAATGATTGAAAAGCCGCAAAAAGATGATCTTAATCCTTTCTACAAACTTGTCGGAATTTTTGCCTGCATAATGGTCTTTATGCTAATAGGAATAATAAATTTATTACACTTTTAAATTGCTGTATTTTGAATAAGCACGGTTTTGATATTCCGCCATTGAGATGCCTCGCGGAGCTTCCAAATGCTTTGCATTCTTATTCTGCATCTTAGCAAGCATATTTTTCTGCTGTTTTGCGGCATATTCGTTTCTGAGAACAGGAGTAATTAAATTACAGGAGATAATAGACCCGAGCATACTTGCACCAACATCAACCCCGTTTTTAAATGATTTAAACTGAGGTGCAATTTCATCGTAATTAGCAAGCTTTGTTATATCAAAATCCCATTTTCCAATAGGTGAAACATCGCCTTTTTTCTTCGGAATTTTTATCCCTGTTTTTTTTAAGTGATTTAATATTGCAGGAGTTGTTAATTTACCGGATTTCACCAATTTTGAGGCAATAGCTTTTACTGAATTTGTAACAACATAAAAAGATACAATATTCACAGCAGCATCCGCAATTTCCTGAGGAATAAGAAAAACCTTCTGTTCAGGAGAAATCTTATCATTAAATACAACCGCGCCTACCTGTGCAAGAGATGACAAAATCCACCCGAGAACACCTGTATGAACAAGCATTTTCCCCGGCTGTTCACCGTATTTTTCAAGAATAATATTCTTAAATGCTCCGAATTTTCCTGCAGACCAATGTCCTAAATTTTTCATTATATCGGGAGTTTTCATTTCTTGTCACCTCCCGTGCCGTCCTTATCAATCATGATGTTTGTGAGCCACTTGGTAAGCGGAGCATCAATGAGAAAGTTTGTGAACATCATAACAACAAGTGCTACAATTGTACCCATTGCATTCTTATACTGATCAAATGCATCTTTTGAAACTTTTGCAAAATTTGACGGCTTGAATATTTTCATATCCATGGCCTTAATACAGCCCCACCTTATAGCAACACCTGTCAGGGTGCCTGCAATGATTTTGGCTATAGTTCTTGCAACTGAAACCTCTCTCGTTCTTTCGTCAACATGTTTGTTATGTGCGTCAATTACCGGCTGCATAACGATCGCAGTAGCACCAAGAATTAGTCTTTGTTTATCCGAGGTGCATTTTTTCCCAAAATTTTCTATTTTTTCTATAACCTTTGGATTAGCAACGGTTTTGAAATTAGGTATGGCATTATAAATTCTTTTACCAGCAGCACTAACTTTTGAGGTAAAAGAATTTCCAAAACTGATATTAGATATTTTATTTGTTGACGCCATATTACTACCCAAGAGAATAAAGATTATAAAGCTTTAAAATTGCCTTAAAATTCGGTAATTTTAAGAAACTTTAAGCATAATTATTCGGCTCTTGATTAATAACGCAAACAGGAATTAAAGAATAGCCCCCTTAGGCACAACAGTTACACCATTTGGAGACACATGAAATCCTCTTCGGATATCATCCTCTTTATTGTAACCTATTCTTGTATTTGGCGGAATTTGAACATTTTTATCAATAATAGCACGCTTAATACGAGAATAACGGCCTACGTTCACATCTTCCATCAATATGCTTTCATATACCTGAGAATAGCTGTTTATTCTAACATTTGGAGAAAGTACACATCTTGAAATACTTCCGCCGGATACAACACACCCTTCAGATACCAGAGAATTCGTTGCCATACCGACTCTATCGCCTTCCTGCCAAACAAATTTTGCAGGCGGATAGTTGTAATTAAAAGTTCTCAAAGGCCAGTCTTTTGAATAAAGATTTAATTCCGGATTAGATTCCAGCAAATCCATATTAGCCTGCCAATAGGCATCTATACTTCCGACATCGCGCCAGTAGCCGCGTTCTGCATCCGTAATTCCAGGGAATTCATTATCTGCAAAATTATAGATATAAATATTTTTCCCTTCAGCAAGAAGCATTGGTATAACATTTTTGCCAAAGTCGTGGCTTGATGAAGTTATTTGTTCGTCTTCATTCAAGGCCTTTAAAAGAATATCTTTATTAAAAATATAATTTCCCATGGAAGCAAGACATTTATCAGGATTTCCGGGAATTGATTTAGGTTTTTCTTTTGGTTTTTCAACAAAATTAATCAGTTTCCAATCGTCGTCAACTTCAATAATTCCAAATTCTGAAGCCTCTTCAATCGGTATTGGAATCGCAGAAATCGTCAGGTCTGAATGCTTAGTTTTATGGAAATTAAGCATCTGGGAAACATCCATTTTATAAATATGGTCTCCGCCAAAAATGCAAACATAATCAGGATCTTCATCTGTTATGTGAAAAATGTTTTGATATATTGCATCGGCAGTGCCTCTGTACCAGTCGACACCGGTTCTCATCTGTGCAGGCGCCAAATCCACATATTGGTTCAAAAACGGTGACAATGCCCAGCCTCTTGTTATGTGCTTATTCAAAGAATCCGATTTATATTGGGTTAATACCTTAATCTTAAAAAATCCGGAATTAATAAAATTATTCAAGACAAAATCAATAATTCTGTATCGTCCGCCAAAAGGTACAGCAGGCTTTGCCCTATCCTTTGTTAATGGCAACAGTCTTTTACCTTCTCCACCAGCTAAAATCATAACCAAAGCATCATCAATTGACATATTAACCCTCTCCTGCTTAACTATATAAAAATTATACAAAAGTCATGCAAAAAAAGCACTAATACCAAATAACTATTTTTTATTTACAATTACCGCAGCCGCCGCAGGAAATTTCTGAGCATTGAGCGTGAAACAAAGTTGAAGAATCAAAAATCTTGTCATTTAAAACAGCCTCAATAACACGCGGGTAAAGATAATTTTCTAATGCATAAATATCGCTTCTAAATTCATCAAAATGCGTTTCTTGGCCTATTAATACAGGATACTGGGCAAGGATTTTTCCGCCGTCAGGCTCATTTGAGAGAGTATGGACAGTCACACCAGAAACCTTTACACCTGCAAGAAAGGCCCTTGATATAGCATCTTTTCCCTTAAATGCCGGCAAAAGCGAAGGATGGACATTCACGAACCGACCGGCATCAAGAACTTCTTCGCTTAGCTCATTTTCATAATCTGTCAGCGCTATAAGATTGAAATCTTCAGCGCCCAAAAAGCCTGGATATTCTTCCGGCAGTAAATATTCATGCTTAATACCAAGAGTTTGAGCTTTTTGAAAAATATCTGATTTTAAAGAATCTGATATACAAGTAATTTCAACATCTTTTTTCTCAAAATATTTAACAATAGCTTCAAAATTATCAGCTCTGCCCGAACCTAATACTGCCAGTTTTTTCATACTAAAACCCTCCTAAATAATAATATAACAAATAAATTTTCTTAACAATTATACAAATTATGTCAAAAAAGATTTTTCACGCGTATTTTAAAATTGCAAGAAATTAAAGGAGAAATAATGAAGATAAACAGAACAAGCAACAATTATGCCCCTAAATTTTGTGCAATAAAAAATTTTAAACTGCCGACAAAGGAAGTTCTGGAATGCGCCACAGGAAAATTAAGCCCGGAAACAATAAATAAACCGGACGGGCTATTTACAATTTTTTCAAAATTATTTTCACTAAAAAAAAGCGATATTAAAGATTTTACCAAAACGCCAATGGCATTAGATTTATATACAATATCAACAGGTGCAATGATACGCGCAAATAACCCTGCTATTTCTAAAATATCAATAAAGTTAAAAGAAATTCCGGCGGCCGAAACAGCAGAAGAAATAAATAAAATTACAAAAAAAATAGGGAATACTCTTAATATTCAAATAGACGATGCAATAACAAGCTACAGAGTCAATAACGAAAGAATTTCAATATCTAAAGTTTGATTAGAATAATACTTAACATTAAGAGCAATTTTTCACTGAATAACTCCTTTATATATACATAAAGGAGTTATGTTATGGGAATTTCTTCAATAGGGAATTTGGAAATACTTGCAAAGCAAAGAGGCTGTAAAGTTAATCCGAAATTGTATGAGTATGATAAATTAAAAGAAAATCGACTTGCAGATTTTTACACTGCTCAAAAGAAAGTCACAAGTTATGAAGCTACAAATAAAGACAGAAAATCTTTAAACTATACAAACTTAATCAAAGATATGGAAAAAGCTCAAGCAGAATATCATGCAGCAGAAAAGCTTTATTGTGAACAACCAGGACTAATCAGTTTACAAGCATAAATTAAAACCCGCCGACTCTCGGCGGGTTTTTAAGTTATTTACAAAGAGCAAGCAGAATACCTGCGGCTACACCTGAACCGATTACGCCCGCAACGTTTGGACCCATCGCGTGCATCAATAAATAGTTTTGAGGGTTAGCCTCTAACCCGACTTTATTAGAAACCCTTGCTGCCATAGGAACAGCTGACACACCTGCAGAGCCGATAAGCGGGTTGATTTTCTCTTTAGAAAAAAGATTCATCACTTTAGCAAACAATACACCGCCTGCAGTTGCAAATCCGAATGCAAGTATTCCAAGAACAAGAATAAACAACGTCTGAGTTGTTAAAAACTGATCCGCCGAAAGTTTAGAGCCGACAGAAAGCCCCAGAAAAATAGTTACTATATTAATTAAAGCATTCTGCATTGTGTCAGATAATCTTTCAACAACTCCGCATTCTTTGCACAAATTTCCAAATGTCAAGGCGCCAATCAACGGGCATGCATCAGGCAGGAAGATTATGCAAAGTCCCAGTACCACAAGCGGAAACACGATTTTTTCACGTTTCGAAACTTCCCTTAACTGTTTCATTTCGATTTTACGTTCTTCTTCAGTTGTCAAAAGTTTCATAATAGGCGGTTGAATAACTGGAACGAGCGCCATATATGAATAAGCCGCAACTGCAATTGCCCCTAAAAGTTCAGGCGCGAGCTTTGTTGTAACGTAAATTGAAGTAGGCCCGTCAGCCCCTCCAATAATGCCAATTGCACCTGACTGCGGAAGAGTGAACCCAAAACAACACAAAGCAAGCAATAGTGCTGCAAAAATTCCGAACTGCGCAGCACCGCCTAAAAGTGCAGTCTTAGGGTTAGCAATCAAAGGACCGAAATCTGTCATAGCTCCAACGCCCATAAAAATTATTAAAGGAAATAATCCTTTATGAATACCTGCTTCGTAAATAATTCCGAGGAAACCGCTCGGACCCGCAATATCCGCGACTGGAATATTAGATAACAATCCGCCGAATGCAATAGGTACAAGCAACAACGGTTCAAACTGTTTCTTAATTCCAAGCCACAGGAGGAAACAGCAGATTACAAGCATAATAGGAGAACCGAATTGATGCAAAAATTGTTCAAATCCACCGCTGATTGCTGGATCAGGAGGTTGAATGAAGTTAGCAATACCAGTTGACTGCCATAATTTTACTAAACTGTCCAATATATTCATTTTTCTATCCTTTTCTAATTAATACTTAGCCGACAGTAACAAGCACATCGCCTGTTTTAACCTTGTCTCCGGCTTCAATTTCAACAGATTTTACAACACCCGTGAGCGGAGATTTAATTTCTGTTTCCATTTTCATTGCTTCAATAACAGCAATCACATCGCCTTCAACAATACTATCTCCTGCAGAAACAAGCACTTTCAAAACATTCCCGGGGAGTGCCGCCTTAATCGGAGCTGCTTCACCACTTGTAGAATGAGTATGCGCTTCAATACCTGCTTTAACATCAATATCATAAAGTTTTCCGTTAACAGTAGCCTTTTTGCCTTCAATTGCAACAGCGTATTTTTTACCGTTAACTGTTACTGTATAGCCGTTCGGTGTATCGACCTGAGGTTCTTTTTCTCCTTTTTCACATTTTCTGACACCGAGTGTACCCTTACCTTGAAGGAATAATATACCTTTTTCTTTGCAAGTAGCAGAAATAAATATATTTTCGTCATTCACAAGCAATCCGGCATCTTCAAGACGTTTTGAAGCGGCTTTTATACCTTTTGTCTCATCTCTGTCATTAATATCGACAACAAGTTCTGTCGTCGGTTTAAGATTTAGCTGTTCAGATGCAATTCTGACAACTTCGGCATCAGGTTCGCAAGGAGTTTTACCAAAATATCCGAGAACCATTTTTCCGTAGCCCTCTGCAATTTTTTTCCACGAACCGAACATAACATTATTAAATGCCTGCTGGAAATAGAATTGAGATACAGGAGTAACAGATGTTCCGAAACCTCCTTTCATAACAACCTCTTTCATTGCAGCAACAACTTCTGGGAATTTATCCATTAAGTTGTTATCGCGGAGCATCTGAGTATTTGCAGTCAAAGCGCCACCCGGAAGCGGGGACTGAATAATCATTGGATTAACAGCTAAGGCTTCCGGCGGAAGGAAGTAATCTTTCATACATTCTTTAAATATTTCTTCTGTTTCCAGAATTTTTTCAATATTAATACCCAAATCGTAATCAGTACCCTTAACAGCATGCCACATAGAAACAATGTCAGGCTGAGCAGTTCCGCCAGATACAGGTTTCATTGATAAATCAATACCGTCAGCGCCGCCATCAAGTGCTGCAAGATATGCAGCAAGTCCAGTGCCTGCAGTTTCATGTGAATGAAATCTTATATGAACATCATTACCTAAGATTTCTCTTGTTCGTTTAATTGTTTCATAAACCTTATGCGGATTAGAAGTTCCCGAGGCATCTTTAAATGCCAAACTGTCAAACGGCACGCCGGCATCAAGAATATTTCTTAAAACTTTTTCGTAAAAAGCGACATCATGAGCGCCTTCACATCCAATCGGAAGCTCCATCATAGTTATGGTTACTTCATGCCGTAAGCCGTTATCGCGTATGCATTGACCTGAGTAAATCAAATTATTAACATCATTCAAGGCGTCAAAGTTTCTGACAGTCGTCACACCATGCTTTTTAAATAATTTTGCGTGAAGATTTATTATATCTCTCGGCTGGGAATCCAAGCCGACAACATTAACACCTCTGGCAAGTGACTGCAAATTGACATCCGGTCCGACAGCAGCTCTTATCTTATCCATTGTTTCAAATGCGTTTTCCTTGCAGTAAAAAATCGGAGACTGAAATCTTGCACCGCCCGCAACTTCAAAATGATTAATCCCCGCATTTACGGCAGACTGAAGAGCAGGAAGAAAATCATCCACAAAAACTCTCGCTCCGTAAACAGACTGAAAACCATCTCTAAAAGAGGTATCCATTACTTTAATCAGTTTCTTACCCATAATTTATATCCTTTCAAACAATTATTTTCAAAATTATCCTTGAGCCTTCGCAACCGCTATCGCAACAGCAATAGCCTCATCTTCCGAAATATTTTTTCTTGAACACTTCTTTTCTATAATTTCTTCTTCCTCAGGGAAAAATTTACCCAGCCATATAACAAATGCAGACATGGCATTCATTACAAGCACCATAATAAAAAGGAATGAAAATACTACGCCCATACCTATTGCAAGCAGAACCATCCCTTCTTTCAAATGTAATAAAAAATCACTCATGACAATATATCTCCTATATTAATTATTAAGTTGTCTTTACCGTCAAATAACTGCAGCTCACCTTTATTTGTAATATTCTTTGCAATACCGTTTAACTTTTTATCAAAAATTTGTATAGTAACTTCTTTGTCTAAAAAGCAAGCATGAGAAGAATAGTAATCATGCAACATTGCAAAACCTTGAGACATAAACTTTTCATAATCATTAAAAAAAGTGGTACACAGCAGTTTACGGAAATTTGCAACATCAATAAAACGTGCCGTTTCAAGATTTAAAGCAGTGATTTGCTTATCTGTAACAAGTTTTAGAGCCCCCGCATCTGCATTAAGATTAACTCCAATACCGAGAACTATACCTTTTAGCTGATCACCTTTAGTCACAGTTTCAGCAAGAATACCAGCAATCTTCTTCCCGTTAATTAAAACATCATTAGGCCACTTGATTTCAGGCATGACATTATAACTTTCCAAAACTTTACACAAAATCACAGATAGATACTGAGAAAGGTTTGAATAACGTTCCGAAAATGAATTCGAGGGTTTTAAGATAAAAGACAAAAACAAATTATCCCCACCCAGATCAACCCATCTGCGGGATAGACGCCCTCTACCTTCTGTCTGATTTTTAGCATAAATAACAGTTTTGTCAGGCAGTTCACCAAGGTGCAGCTTCCCGTACAAATTGGTAGAGTCAATCTGTTCAAAATAAATTTCTTTCATTAATCCCTATATAAATACCTATAACTTTAACAATTTTAATTCAAACAAAAAAAATTTGCGATTTTTTTTTTACGAGTTACAATAAAAACAAGAAGAGGGGAATTTAACATGAGTGAAACGGGTCACTGGATATATAATACGGTAATTGCAGGCCATGCAATGAGTTTTAATCTTGATACCATATTTACCATGTGGTTTGCAATGGCTGTTGTTATAGTTTTTGCACTTATAGCAACAAGAAAATTATCAATGGTTCCGTCAAAACTTCAGGCTGTATGTGAAAGCATAATGCAATTTTTCTGGGGAACTCTTGATACTATGATTCCTAATAAAAACAGACAACATGTTCCGCTTGTAGCATCATTGTTTCTGTTTATCCTTACAGCTAACCTTATGGGACAGCTTCCGTTAAGGCTTATACATCTCAAACAAGGCGAACTTGCATCCCCTACGAATGATTTAAACCTTACCGCCGCTATGGCGATAATAGTTCTTGTATATTATGTATTTATGGGATTTAAAGCAAAAGGTTTTAAATTTTTGTTTCATGAATTTTCCTTTACAGGCGTCATAATGACTCTGGTGGAACTTATTGAAATGATAACAAGACCTTTAAGCTTGGCAATCCGTCTTTTTGCAAATATTCTTGCAGGAGAAATCCTTGTTTCGGTAGCATTGGGTTTATTTGCCTATTTGCTTCCGCTGCCGGTTATGTTATTCGAAATACTTGTTGCTTTCATCCAGGCTACGGTATTTATGATGCTGACCATTGCTTATGTATCAGCCGCAACCGGTGATGAACATTAAAAAACAATAAAAGACTATAATTTAATATAAGGAGAAAATTATGATCGACACAAACACAACTATGGAACTTGCTAAATTAGGCGGCGGTATTGCAATCGGTTTTGGTGCAATTGGTGCCGGACTTGGTATCGGTATTGCAACTAAAGGGCTTATGGATGCAATCTCAAGACAACCTGAAATCGCTGGTAAAGCATTCGGCTTCTTCCTTTTGGGTGCTGCATTATCAGAAGCTTGTACATTGTATGCACTGGTTGTAGCTGCTAAATTGATAGGACTTATGTAGTATGGAATTTAATGCAACATTTTTAGTTTCAATGATTAGTTTCCTCATATTCACCTTTATTATGAATATGATATTCTACAAACCTCTGGGTAATATCATATCGGAAAGACAGGGATTTATTGACGAAACTACAAAAGTTGCACGAAATATGTCTGATGAAGCCGATAAAATTACGGCAGACAGAGAACTAAAACTTAATAAGGCTCATGATGACTCCAAAAAGTTAATCAATGACCGTGTAGCTGTAGCAAAAGAAGATTCTCAAAAGCGTACGGATGAAGCTAAAAAACTCAGCAATGAAAATATTCTCGCTGCAAAAAATGAGCTTAACGCTCAGGCTGAACAGACAAAAGAAGCTCTTAAAGGTAACATAAAAGAGCTTGCAGAAAATATTTCGCAAAAAATTCTCGGTGAATACACTCCGATTAACGATGTTAACAGTGAAATCATAAATAAGGTAATCAGTTAGAATGAAAGAGTTTATAGAAATATGGGATTTAATAGTCAGGAGTAATACTTTTAATTTTGTATTACTTGTGGCAATATTCTGTTTTTTATTCAAAAAAATCAACGTTTCTCAGGTAATTACAAAGTTACAGCAGGATATTATTAACACAATAGAAAGTGTTAAAAAATCCAAAGATCTTGCCGGAGAAAAATTGTCACAGGCTAAAGATTCCGTTAAAAATCTTGACAAAGATATTCAAGCTCAAATTCATCAAGCTGAAGCTACGGCAAAATCAATTTCTGATTCTATTTTTAATAACGCTGAAAAACGTATCGAGATAATAAACGGAAATGTTGATAAAACTATTGCCACCGAAGAAAAAAGCTTATCGGCTAAACTTACGGAAAAAGCTGCTGCTGCTGCAGTTGCTATTGCTAAAAACCATATAATTAACACGCTTAAAAACAGACCCGATTTGCATGATAAATATATTGGTGAAAGCATACAAGAATTAGACAGGATACAGTTGTAAACTATGAAGAATTCAACAGAACATATTTCTATTTCCGCAAAAAATTATGCTAACGCTCTCATAGGAGTTGTGAATGATAAACAATCGACATTTGAGGAAATTAGCAAGGATTTTGAAAACGTCCGTCAAATCCTTAATATGTCACCGGAATTAAGAGAAATATTAAATAATCCGACAGTATCTTATGAAACAAAAATAGATATTGTCAATGAAATCTTTAAAAATGAAATCAGTACTACTATGCTTGATTTTATAAAGATTTTGATTGAAAAGAAACGGTTTGGCGAATTCTCGCAAATTTACAGAGCTTATATCGACAAATTAAATGAATATTATAACATCCAGCCGGTAAAAGTTATCTCTGCAATTGAATTGTCGGAAGATGAAAAACAGCAGGTTGTAAAAAAACTTGAGACAAAGTTAAATAAGACAGTGCAGCCTGAATGGCAATTAGATGATGAAATAATTGCAGGACTTGTAATAAAAATTGATGACGATGTTATTGATATGAGTATTAAAAACAGATTGGCTAAACTAAAAAAAGATTTGATGTTAAGGTAAGATAAGAGGTTAAATATGGTACTGATAAAACCCGATGAAATAAGTTCAATTATAAAAAGTAAAATTGAAAACTATGAATCAACAACCGAAATTTCAAACACTGGTACGGTAATAGAAATCGGTGACGGTATTGCAAGAATTTATGGCTTAAGAAACGTAATGGCCAGTGAACTTGTTGTATTTGATGACGGCAAAGACACGCTTGGTATTACTCTGAATCTTGATGAAGATAACGTTGGTGTTGTAATTCTTGGTGAATATACACAGATTAAAGAAGGGATGACAGTCAGAACAACCGGAAGAATTGCATCTGTTCCTGTTGGCGACGGATTAATCGGAAGAATTATTGACCCGACTGGTAAGGCAATTGACGGCAAGGGCGACTACGAATATACAAAAACAAGACCTATTGAAAGAGTTGCTCCTGGTATTGTTACCAGAAAATCTGTACATCAGCCTCTGCAAACAGGGTTAACTTCAATTGATGCACTGACTCCTATCGGAAGAGGTCAGCGTGAGTTAATTATCGGTGACAGACAAACCGGTAAAACTGCAATTGCTGTTGATACAATCATTAACCAAAAAGGTAAGAACGTAATTTGTATATATGTTGCAATCGGACAAAAAGCCTCAACAGTGGCACAAATTGCCAAAACTCTTGAAGAACACGGCGCTATGGATTATTCGATCATAGTTTCTGCTACGGCAAACGAATCGGCACCGTTACAGTATATTGCACCGTTTGCGGGTGTCGCTGTTGGTGAAGAATTTATGGAACAGGGCAAAGATGTCTTAATTGTATATGATGATTTGAGTAAACATGCTCAGGCATACCGTGCAATGAGTTTGCTTCTGAAAAGACCTCCTGGACGTGAAGCATATCCGGGCGATGTATTCTACCTGCATTCAAGACTTCTTGAACGTGCGGTAAAATTAAACGATAACCTCGGAGGCGGAAGTATTACTGCACTTCCTATTATTGAAACACAGGCAGGCGACGTTTCAGCATATATTCCGACTAACGTAATTTCAATTACTGACGGTCAAATCTTCCTTGAAACTAACTTGTTCAACTCAGGCGTAAGACCGGCAATCAACGCAGGTATTTCAGTATCACGTGTAGGCGGTGCCGCACAGACTAAGGCTATCAAACAAGTAGCAGGTAAATTGAGACTTGACCTTGCACAATTCAGAGAATTGGAAGCTTTTGCTCAATTTGCATCAGACTTGGATCAGGCTACTAAAAATCAACTTCTCCGCGGTGAGAAATTGACTGAAGTGTTAAAACAGCCTCAATACACACCGTTGAGTGTAGCTGAGCAGGTAAGCATTCTGTTTGCTGCAAACGAGGGCATTTTAGATGATATTCCTAATTCGGATATTTCAAGATTTAAAAAAGACTGGTTTGTACATTTGAATGCTAACTTAAAAGAACTCGTAGATAACCTTAATGCAGGCAGTGCACTTTCTGATGAAGATAAAAAACTTCTCAAAGAGCAGCTTGAAGCATTTAAGAAAACCTTCTAAAAGGAGAATTTATCATGAAATGTTACAATCATCACGATAGAGATGCATTTGGAATATGTACTGTATGCGGAAAAGGCTTATGCCTTGAATGCATGAATAATCAGAATGCAGTTATTACATGTAATGATAAAAGCTGTATCGGTAAAGTCAATCGTACAAAATTGTGGAGAACATTTTTGTATATAGTACTGGTAGCTTTGATTTTATTACTTATTTTTGACTAATATAACGGAAAAAATATATGGCAAATCTTAAAGATATAAAAAACAGAATAAAAAGTGTTGAAAGTACCAAGAAAATAACCCGTGCAATGAAAATGGTTGCTGCGGCAAAAGTAAAAAAAGCGGAAAGTACTGTAAAAGCTTCTCGTCCGTTTACGGCAGAGTTAAATTCAATGTTCAAAAAATTGTTGAATTCAGTTGGTTCATACAGTGCAACAACACTCAAGATAAAAAGTGCTGTCGACAACTATCCTGAACTTTTGCAGGCAAGGGAGTTAAAATCAGCAGGGATGCTTGTTATAACCTCAAATAAAGGACTTGCAGGTGCTTATAATGCAAATGTGGTAAGAAAAACACTGAAAAAAATTCAGGAATACAATGAAAAAGGTATTCATGTTGTACTCTTTATTATTGGTCAAAAGGGCATTTCAGCGTTAAAACGTAAAGTTGAATATTTTGACTGTGAGATTGCCAAAACATATCTGGATGTAGCAAATAATCCATCAGGAACATCATGTTCTCTTGTGGTAGAGGATTTAGCCGAATATTTTGTTAATAAAAAAATTGATAAGATTGAGGTAATTACAACAAGATTTAAAAATATGATGAGTTATTTTGTTGAAGAGTGGGAAATTCTTCCGCTTCAAAAATCTGAAGAAAAACAGGAGAAATCTCATGACAACATAGTTGATCCGGTTATGGAATTTGAACCGGACATGCATCAGGTATTACAGAAAGTTGTACCTATGTATATAACAAACATAATTTATCAATCTATTCTGGAAGCCCAGGCAAGTGAACTTGCATCAAGAATGACTGCAATGTCTGCAGCGACAACTAATGCGGAAAAAATGATTAACACGCTTTCGATTGAATTTAATAAATCAAGACAGGCTGCAATTACACAAGAAATTGTTGAAGTTGTATCAGGTGCTAATCAGGTTAACTAAAATAAATTTAATACTAAATAAAAAAGTCCCGTTAAAAATCTATAGCGGGACTTTTTGTCAATCATTCTGTTTAGGGAATTATATACAAGTTTACACCAAATAATATCAAAATTGTCACCCTGAACTGGCTGCAAAATCAGTTGAGCCGAATGGCGAAACGTGATTTTATGCCCCTACCTGGCGTTTCAGGGTCTCGTTGTTTGGAGATGCTGCAGTTCGTAAGGACAGGCTCACTCAAAATTTTTAAGAGCCTGAAACAAGTTCAGGATGACAAAAATTTTGGTTCGCTTTGTCAAACAAGTTCAGCATGACAGTTTTGCGCGTATTTAGTGTAAACTGCTAAATCTCTCTGTTTAATCATTTAAAAACTTGCTTTTATCAAGTGCATAATTTGAAGTAAAATTTTGTTTTCCTCCAACAGAAACTGCTGGCTCTGGAGATTTATCAGAAACCGAGGTACTTGTTTTCTCCTGGGCTGCAAGTTTGGCAAGCCGTTTTGCTTCATTTTTACGCGTCATATAATCATTCAATTTCGGAATTCCAAAGCCGAGTACAATTGCTGAATATGCGTATCCGACAAGCTGTGCTATATTCAGATGACGTAGTTTTACGCGGGTTAATTTATCTTCTTTTGGCAAGAGTTTCATCAATTCTTTAAACGGCAGAGCCTTTCCGTCTTTTACAGTTGAAATTCCGTGTTTTTCAAGTGCGGAATAGAGGACTTCATCCCTTGTTTTAAGACTTGAATTAGTAAGCCATTTCATAAATCCTTCACCGTCTTTTTTAGCCATATTGATTAAAGAACCGCTCTTATCTAGAAGTTTAGCGGTACCTTTTGTGATAAGGCTTCCCAGAACGAGAAGGCTTGCAAAACCTAGTGTATCTTTAACTGCGGATTCTCTGAGTTCATCCTTGTCGCGTGCAGATATCAAACGAGATGCAATTGTTATTCCGTAAACCATTTTTAACTGGTTAATGGTCGGAAGCATTCCCTGAAATTGAACTTTTGACATAAGTTCTTTCGGTTTTGTTGTAATTGTCGCAATTGCAGCTGTTGCAAAGATTAATCCTGCAAGTATTTTTTCTAATTTAAATTGGGCTGAATTATCTTTCTGACGACCAGGAACTCCGACAAAGCCGTCCTGACCTGTTTTCTTTTTGGTAAGATACATATTCAAAGGCTGAACAGACACCCCGAACAATGTCGCAAAACCAAGCCCTGCAGCAGCTCTGTGCAGGTTAAAGTGCCTTAGAGATTTTATAAATTCATTTGATTTTAAATCAGAAGTTTTTTCAAATATTTTCTTAACATCTTCAGTCTCAAAAGACTGCATTATGTTATAAATATTTGAAATCATATTTTTTAAACTTGTTTCAGATTCCTTATTAAAGGCTGAAAGTTTAACGCTCTTTTCTCCGCCAGTCGAGGAGGTAATCACAGAATAAATATAATCACGTGCTTCTTTATCGAGTTTTTTCAGAGATTTGTCGCTTAATTTTTCGTGAAGTTTTTCAACGACTTTAGCACGCGCGTCCTCTTTAATTCCAACCCAGCCGGTTTCTGCATCTGCTTCAGAATTCCTTACTTTTATACTTTCTAATATTTTATTTAAGGAATTTTTCAGAGGATCACTAGCCTTAGATTGCACTGACTCGTTATGAATATTTGCGATAATATCAATAGTATTGTTATCGGCAAAAATATGGTTCATATTAAAGCCGTATTTATTTTTCAAAGTATAAGCAAGTGCAGCGCCTGCGACAGTTCCGTATACCCCGACCATTGCATGGTTAAATGTTCCTGCGGATTCTCTTCTGCCTGTTTCAATACCCGCAAGAGGACCTCTTTTGTGAAAATCATAAATTGTACGCGGCAGAACCATTGTGCAAAGATCCATTGTATTTGCACCGATTGCCTGATTTACATCAAAAAATCTTAACGCTGTTGTTCCTGCAAGTGCCGCAGTGTCCGCAAAGCCTCTAAATCGTACATCTTCTTTGCTTTCTTTTTTACTATTTATATTTTGCGGGGTTATGTGCTGAACTTTCATTTATGTTTCCTTTATGAGTTAAAGAATGCCTTAAACGGCGGAGTTTTGGTTACCTTCCCGGAAAATTGCTGTGCTGCCGGATTTGTCTGAGCTTTAATTTGATGTGCATCTTCGACTGTCTGATTTGCAGCCTGTTCTTTTTTTAGTGCTTCCAATCTTTCACGTTCTTTTTTATTAACCTGGGTTCTTGTGTAGACAGGAATAAATATCCCCAGAGAAATAAGTGAGAATGCAATATTTCCAAGCTGGCAGATTGATCTAAGGTTTTTGTTTTTATTTCTCAGAACTTCATCTTTTATCGCCATAATTTCATCGGTCGACTTGATAGATGTATGTTTTGCCCAGTTCCAGAACCGCTTGATTATATTATCACCCTCTTTTGAATTTTTCAAGTGGGTCAGCAACTGTGAATCTTTATTGTATTTATCTAAGAGGGTTGCGATTGCTTTTGCCGCATAATCGCCTAAAAAATAGAAGCTTGAGAAAGTAGCAATATCTCGAATTGTGTTTTCTTTTAATTCATTTGAATCTTCAGAAGTTGCGATACGGCTGGAGAAAGTTGCGGCTGATATTATTCTTGCCTGGTCCATTGTCGGGAAGATGTTTTTAAACTGGAACATCTTGAGGCTCGGTCTGTCCATCCACATTGAAAGCCCAGCAACACCCCACATCAATGGCACCGCAAAGAATTTTTGCGCTGTTAATTTTTTCTTTTCTTCAGGTGTCAGAACGCGTTCTTTATCGTCATTGTAAATCGGAGCGCCTTTTTTGCCTGAAAGTTTATGAGTAATCCATCTGTTAATAGGTTGTGCAGATATCGCAAGCGGAATAATTACGCCAAGCCCTGCAATACTCTTCCAGTTAACAAGTTTCCTTGCACGCTTAAAGTATTCTGCAATATTTTTATCGTCAACATCAAGCTTTGTCACATTATGCAGAACTTTTGACATACTGTCGCAGAGAGATTGGAGGTTGTTTGAAAAATATCCTTTATCTCCTGCAAATTTGATGTTTTCAGAAATTCCTGTTCTTTTAATTATTTCCCTGTAAGCTTCTGCATTAATTTTCTTATCAGGGTTTTCCGAAACTATATTCTTAGCCCATTTTTTTAGAATATTAATATATTCATCATCATTAGCCAGAATATCTTTAAAATGTTTTTCGCCGCCCTTGTCAATATCGCCCGTAACTCCGGAAATATTGTCAAAAGTATTTTTCAGAGTATTAAATATACGAGTTTCTTTATCAGCGCCTTTTGATTCTTTATAATATTTTTCAATTTTACTTAAAGCGTCGCCATTAGCCCAGCAGTGCGAAAGACCTGCCTTATGCTTTGTGAAATGCCCCATAATCGGTTTTTGCATTAATGATGCTACACCAGCTACAATAAAGCCCGGGATAAGACAGTTGATTATAAGCCCTGAAGATTCACGTCTGAAAGCTTCAAATCCTCCCTGAATATTTAAATGACGCTCTTTTTTCTCGTTTCCGTTTTCATCTTTTTTCTTTGAACCGATAAATGTTTCAAAGAAAGTTCTCGGCAGAATTGCCGTAGATAAATCCAGCACGGACACATTAACCATAGGCTCTTTTTCACAAGCCTGAATACCTTTTATAAGAAGGTCACCAACACCCTTGAATGCCGGCTGCTGAGATTGATTTTTATGTATATCCTTTTTAGGGGTATATTGTTTTCCTGTTCCGCTAATCTTTTCAATCATAAATACTTTTTGTCTGGATTTATTGTTGTCTAATGTACACTTAATTATAACAACACTACAATCGGATTAAAAGCCCTCAAGATAAAAAATTGCGCCATACGCCTTAAATGTAAAGAGAATATTAAGACAGACTTTTGCATTTTTTTATAAAAATAGAATAATTTTAAATAAAATTTTTAGTTTTGGAAGGAAATTTTAATAAACAAAAGTCAAAAACAGACAAATTTTCCGAAAATTTTGTCTATTTTAATTGTAAAATTTTGTAAAGATTTTTCTGGAGCGAAGAAAAAAGTATAGACAAAATATATAAAACTCTCTTTAAAACCATGACAATCATAGTAATAAAATTTGCACGTATAGAAATTTTAAAAGAAAATTTTATGAAAAATAAAGCAGACTCAAAGTGCCAGGAAGAAATAAAACCTCCCTTGAAAAGGGCATTGTTAACTTTTTACTGCTATAAATTTTATTATTTTTGTCCTCCCCTTGCGGGAGGACCGAAATCTTTGATTTCGAGGAGGGGTAGCAATGAAAAGTTAACAAACTCCTAGAATAGGGGACGGGGAAAATTTTTGTCATTGCTAGCAATAGCGAAGCAATCCAGCCTTTTTTATAGTGAAGGGTGAAGGGTGAAGGGGCAGTTTAGTTGAAAAGGTTGAACGGATGAATAGTTGAAATGGGGACAAAAAACGCCTCCCTTACCAAGGGAGGTGGCGCGATAGCGCCGGAGGGATTTCATGTGAGCATGCGGCGTAGCCGCGATAGCGATTCTTAAAAAACTTAGTAATTATACCTTAAGACAAATTCTACAGCCTGATCTTTTGTTGTAACATCACCTGATAACTGTGCTTCGTGGAGGGCGGAAAGAATTTCGCCTAATTTTTTTGAAGGTTTTATGTTTAAAAGTTTCATAATTTCGTTTCCATCAAGCAAGACCGGAAGAGGCTCCAGTGTATCGCGGACGGAAAGATAATAGTTTTGCAGCAGCGTCAGGCGTGAAAGGTTGTTTTCGACCATTTCATCAGTTACCGCTTCTCCGCGCGCTGAAAGGCGGTCGGCTTTTGCAAGGATTATGTTATCAATGACATTTTCATCCATTTTTCTTATATAGCGCATCATAACCTTTTCACCGTTTTGGGTGCTGAAATCAATTTCAGGCGCCGACATAACCTGCGACGGATATATATGATTTTTTATCATTGAAGAAATATAATCAATCTGTTTATTGGAAAAATGCAGTTTCTTTAAAAGCGGGACAGCCATTTTAGCGCCTACATCATCATGTTTGATAAACCTGTGGCGTCCTGTATCTTCTTCTATAGTCCAGGTAGAGAATTTTCCGATATCGTGGAGAAACCCTGCGAGTTTCAAATGTGCAAGCCGCGGTGCTCCGCCAAAATCTACACGCTCCATGTGTTCTTTTATTTCATCCGATGAATTTTCATAAATCAACTGAATTTGCCGCACTGTTTCAAGTGAATGATGGAAAAGGTCAAGGTGATGGTGGGTATTTGGCGGAACCTGTTTTAATTCATTCACAACTGGGAATAATTCTTCCAAAATCCAGGTTTTATTCATATTTTCTAAAGCCTTATCAGCGTATTTTCCGCCGAAAAGAAGGATAAGTTCATGGGTAATCCGCTCAACCGCCGGTTTATGGATAAGTTTTACGAATTTACAAACCGCGTGGATAGTTTCCGGCGTAAGTTCAAACCCCAGAGTCGATTGAAACCGGTAAACCCTCAAAAGCCTCAAAGGGTCATCTTCAAAATTATGTTCATTTATATAATTAATAGTATGATTTTTTATATCCGTCACACCGCCGCATAAATCAATAACTTCCGAAGTTCTGATATTCACGGCAACAGCATTTATGGTCAGATCTCTGCGCATTAAATCCTTGTGCAGCGAGCCTTCTATAGGGTTTGTTATATCAATATAATTTATTTTATCCGGCAGGACTAGACGGTATATTTTATTGACTTCATCCAGCGGAACAAAAACAGCATCAAACAAAGGCTGAATTTTCAGAGCGAAAGTTTTTGCATCCTCATCCGCTACAATAATATCTCTATCCAAACTTTCTTTTCCCATAAGAAAATCTCTCACGGTTCCTCCGACAATATAGATTTCATTGTCACAGAAATCCGCGATTTTTTTTAAGATTTTATCTGATGTAATTTTAGTTTTGATTTGAGTATTCATAGATAATATTTCCTAAGGCTACAGTAACAGCAGTATCAGCTTTTAAAATTAATTCCCCGAGAGTCAGCATCGGGATAGAATTTTTCTCAAAGAATTCAAATTCTCTATCGGAAAATCCGCCCTCAGGCCCGATTATTACGAGAAGATTTTCCCCTTTTTTAACAGGATTTTCTTTCCAGAATTCGTGAAGAGTTCTAGTTGTACGGCGCTCGCAAAATGCAATTACTTTGTCAAAGGCTAGGTTTTCCCTCGCCCCTTGAGGGAGAGGGTGTCCGAAGGACGGGTGAGGGGTTATCAATACCTCAAGTGTAGTTAAATATTCACACACAGGCACATCAGCCCTTTCGCACTGCTTGGAGGCTTCATACATAATCCGCTGCCACTTAGCTATCTTTTTTTCGATAACGCTTTTACTAACGCTGCAATTATCAGTAAAAACAGGATATACTGCGGCGGCGCCCAGTTCCGTGGCTTTTTCAATAATGACAGACTGCGAGTCACTCCTGAGTGGGCTTTGCGCAAGATATAATCCAAAATCAAGGATTCTATTAGACTTATAACTATTTTCAATTTTCGCTGTTATCTCCCTCTTTGTAATTTGCTCAATAACAGTTTCGTATTGAATTTTATTTTCGTCAATTAAAAGAAGTTTCTCGCCCTGTCTCGCGCGCAGCGACTTCGCGATATGGTTGTAATTATCCTCATCGCTTATTACAATATGCCCGTTATTTACATCTTTTGAATTTATAAAAAAATGCGGCACAAAATTCTCCTTTTTAAATCATTTTATAGGATAAAATTCCGTCTTGCAAGTATCCGGCGGCACCAATAGGAACTGTTTGCTTATCTGCTGAGTGTGAGAATTTAAATCCGCCGTAGGCAGGAATATCAAGAATTTTAGCAGTTTCCGTAAAAATTTCCGAAAGCCAGTTTTCATCACCGCAGTCTAAAAATTCCCCGAATAAGATTCCCTTGCAATGAGCACGGAATTCTTTCATGTTAATAAGCTGGTTAAGCATTTTATCTATTCTATAAGGCGCCTCGTTTAAATCCTCAGTAAAGAAAATAAAATCTTCATCAGGGATAAAATTTATTCCGCAAAGAGAAACGATTGTTGATAGGTTTCCGCCCCAGATAATTCCTTGTGCATTTCCCATATTGTAAGTGACCGTAGAAAAATATTCTTCCTGCCCGCCCGATACAACGTTAAAAAACGACTGAGCAGTAAATTCGGTTATATCGTTAAAATCCGACTGCGCCATAGGACCTGAAAAAGTTATTAAATCCGAATGTTTTGCAAACATCAAAGATAGTGCCGTAATATCAGAATACCCGCAGAAGATTTTCGGGTTGCGGCGTATGAGGTTAAAATCAATCAGTTTGATAAGCCTTATGGAACCATAGCCACCACGTGCACAGATTATCGCATTTACAGATGTATCAAGAAAAGCTTCATGCAAATCATCCACCCGTTCTTCATCATCTCCAGCCATATAGCGGCAGGTTTTAAAAATATTTTTGCCTAATTTAACCCGCAGGTTGCGGCGTTCAAGATAAGCCTGTGCCTTTATAATTTCATCATACTCAACAGCGCCTGCAGGTGCTATAATTGCAACAGTGTCTCCTTCTTTTAAATATGACGGTTTAATTAAGTTCATAATTTATCCTTTTTAATAACTTTTGTTATACTATTATTAACATGAATGAAAAATATATTCCATTATACAGAAAATACCGTCCTCAAAGGCTGGAAGAAATTGTAGGACAGGAACACATAAAAAAAGCCCTTACAAACGCTATTGCGATGGATAAAATTTCGCACGCCTATCTATTTACAGGACCGAGAGGTACAGGGAAAACCTCAACCGCGCGTATTTTTGCGAAATCCCTAAACTGTAAAGAAGGTCCGACAATTAACCCGTGCGGCAAATGCGAAAACTGTATTGATATCACAAATTCAGTTCCTATGGATGTTATAGAAATAGATGCGGCAAGCAACAGAAAAGTCGAAGATGCTCAAAATATCTTAGAAAAGGTTATGTATGCCCCTGTCAACAGCCGCTACAAGATTTATATAATCGACGAAGTCCATATGTTATCTAACACAGCATTCAATGCGCTTTTAAAAACGCTTGAAGAACCGCCTAAAAATGTTATATTTATTCTTGCAACAACAGAAGTGCATAAAGTTCTTGACACCATTAAGAGCCGCTGCCAGCGCTTTGATTTCAGAAGAATTACAACAGATGATATAGTTAAACATCTGAGATACATTTCCGACTGTGAAAAAATTAATATAACCGATGACGCTTTATTTACTATTGCTAAAAATTCCGCAGGCGGAATGCGAGACAGTATTGCGCTTTTAGACCAGTTAAGCATTCTGGATGGAGAAGAAGCTATTTCGACTGATGATATAAATAATCTTCTCGGACGACTTTCATTTGATACTCTGCACGCCCTGTCAAACGGAATTACGTCATCCAATCCGCAGGAAGCTATAGAAACCTTAGAAAAAATATACAATTCCGGAAACGAGCCTGCCCAGATTTTGACAAACCTTCTGGATTACTTTAAAAATCTCTTAATTGTCAAAAACTGTAAGCCTGAAATCGTTTTTGAACTTACGCAGCTCAATGAAGCTCAGATAAAAGAGTTACAGGCTCAGGCAAAAGATCTGGATACCCATCAGATTACATTCCTGATAGATAAAACGGCAGACTACATAAAAGAAGTTAAAACTACAAATAATCCGCGCCTATGGCTGGAAGTCGGGGTTATTGACCTTGCAAATCTTGCCGAAAATACATCTCTGATGGAACTTCAAAACAGATTATCAAAACTTGAAAGCGGATCGCCTGTTCAAACTTCAACAGCAGCCTACAAAACTCCGCCTGCACCTATTTTGAACAGACAAAAGATTAAAGATTTAACGGAAGATAAAGCCATAAAACACGCTGAACCGGCATCTCAAAATAATGTAGAGCCAATAAGGGAGTCTGAACCGCCGAAACAAGAACAGCCACAAGCGGAGGAAACTAAATCAGAAGATTTTGCGCCTATGCCAAAAGCAAAATCAATTCCGGCAGATGATATAAGCATTCTCTGGGGACAATTACTCGAGAATATTTCCAGCCCGCCAACCCGTGCGTTGCTGAAACAGTGGGCAAATCCGATTAAAATTACGCCTGAAGAAACAGTCTTAACTATGAAAAATGAAATCTTCCTAAACCAGATACAAAACGGAAGTAAAAAGCAGGCGCTTGTTGAAGCTATTGATACACTATTCGGACAGACAAACTCTAATGTAACAATAAGACTGCCTCTGCCTGAAGATGAACAAGTAAAGGTGCCTCCCAGGCCAGTAAGCAAACCTAAACCTGCTGTACCTTCTCCGCTTGAACCTCCTGTTCAGGAAGAACCGAGTGCCGAAGAGATTGAAGAAGCAAAAGAGGATGCATCAGATGACAGTACATCTGTCAAAAAAACAAATTTTACTGAATCTCACTCTGATATGGTAAATATGGTAATGGAACTTTTTGACGGAAAAATTATAGAATAGGAGAATTATATATGAAAATTAATCAAATTGCCCCGGTAAATTTTAAAGCCAGCGAAGAATATTACAGAGTTAAGAAAAATCCTGATAGTTTCTATGAATTGAGCACTGACGAAAAACTTAATGTTCTATTTGATACCCTCAACAGAACAGGAAAAGCAATTACAAAAAATCAAGATAGGATAAGAGATTACAATACAACAGCAATCAATACTATTCTTGAACAGTCCTCAAGAGGCGAAAAGCAAGATAAGATGAAATCCGCTGAAAGATTATGCAGAATTAATACTCTTGCATAAGTTGAGAACGTCGGCGTGTTTGCACCCCTCACCCGGCACTTAGTGCCACCCTCTCCCTCAAGAGGAGAGGGAAGAATACGGTTCAGCCTTCCAGCTTTTAAACTACAACTTCCGTTTACACCTGACTTTTTTATCAGACTAAAATTATACAATCTTCTCTGTATGAAATCTAAATGCATGAAGGGTATCTGAAAAATAATCTTCTTCCATGCCTGCCTTAAGCTTAAGAGATTTTAAAAAATCGCGCTTATCAGGTAAATCATTCCATACCTCAGGTAAATATACGCTTTGGTACTCTCCATCACGTATAATTATACCGTCTTTAAATGGTATGATTTTGTTAATAAGTTCATCTTCAGTAGAAAATTCAATTTTCTCAGGATAAGAAAGCAAAGAGACCTCTATATCAATATATGGGAATTCCTCTTTTGTAAGAGGCTCAAATCTTGTATCTTTAAATGCTGCGGAATGAGCGTTTTCCCGCAAATCTTTCATCAAAGTTCTATGCGGAATAACAGACCCAACGCAGCCTCTCAAAACTCCATGGATTGTAAGCGTTACAAATGCGGCAGCAGCCTCTTCGAACACGCAAGGAGCCTGTATTTCACTAAAGTCGCCAAGCTGTAAACCTGACATTATGCTTTTTTGACAAATATCAATAACCGTATTCGAAAAGTATTCTTTTATATAATTATTCTTACTGCCTTCATAAAGAAACCAGCTTCCGTATCCAACTACACGGGAAGAATCGCCTGTAGCAACTGCAGAATTTGTTAAGCCGACACGGATTAGAGAATATTTGTTCTCCATTGCAAAGTCTGTAAGTGCGCAGACTCCGACAGCTCCGCATGCCTGTTCGACATCAAAATCTTTTATATACCCGATCTCAATCATTTGAGCAGTATATTTATCAATTTTATTTGCATCACGTTCGGGGTAAAAGTGACTTAAATCCGAAGATATAACAAAAGAATTATTACTATCTTGCCAGTATTTTTCAATAATTGCCGATATATTCTTATAATCTTCACATCCATATAATACAGGAATAATTTTTGCATTATTAAAAAAGTATTTTATAAATGGAAGCTGAACCTCTATTGAATGTTCGTTTGCAAATACTTCATTATCTATAACAAAATCCTTAACAAGTTCCGAATTAACTTTACAATTCCCCAGAGGAGTTTCAAATTCATCATAATCAGAGGAAACACAGCCAAAAAGTCTTGCATAATGAGAAGGTGCAAAAATAAAAATATTTTGGCTTTCGGGATTTAAATACATGTAGCCCTTCATAGCGAGTTCACCTGAAAATATGTAGCCTGCATGCGGGACTATAATTGCGCGGGAAAAGTACCCAGAGTCATTCTTTGATTTGGAATAAAAATTATCTAAAAGAGCAAGCAGCTCAGACCTTTCAGACGGATAAAATTTACCTGCACAATTTGCTGATTTTATTTTCATAGACACATTATAACTCTAAGATTAGATTTTCGAAATAGGATAATAAGTCAATAATATATCAGGCTCGAAATGCTCAACAGAGTCAATTTTAAAATTATAACATTCCGCGATATCAGTCAAAATTCTAAAATCAAAACATGAACGACCATTATTATCCCCTAATATCTTTGGAGCTATAAAATGATACACTTTATCGGCATAAGATAGAACCTGCCCGTTAAGATGTCCACCGGCCTCCACAAGAACACTCATAATGTTTAATTCATATAATTTATTAAATACAAATTCTAAATCAAGCATATTATCTCTTACCGGCGTTTTTATAAATTCAGCATTTCCCTGCGGCATAGGTAATGCCTCATCAAAGAAAACAATTACTCTCTGATTATTATAAATCTTATAACCGTTAAGCGTTTTTAGTTGTCTGTCAAGAATAATATTACACTTATGAAGCATAGAAGGATTATCGGCAATAACTGTTGAAGAAGAGGTTAAAAGTGCATCGTAACAGTTTCTTATATTCTTTACGTGGGCTCTTGCCTTTTCTGATGTAATCCATTTTGAAGCCCCGTTCGATGCTGCAATCTTCCCGTCAAGAGTTGTTGCTGTCTTTATAGCAACAAATGTTTTATGCTCAGTCATATTTTTTATAAAAATTTCATTTAACTGACGGCATTCTTTTTCCAGAACGTCGCTTACAACTTCTATTCCTGCATTTTCAAGCTTTTTAAATCCGTTTCCGGCAACTTTAGGATTAACATCCTCCATCCCAGCAATAACGCGTGCGATTCCTTTTTCTATAATTAAATCCGCACAAGGAGGGGTTTTACCATAATGAGAACAGGGTTCCAAATTAACGACAAGAGTTCCTCCGCGTGCTTCATCGTTTTTCAGTTTTAATAATGCGTCACGCTCTGCATGATTCTCTCCGCATTTTCTATGAAAGCCTTCGGAAATCAGGTTACCGTCTCTATCATATACAACACACCCTACAAGAGGGTTTGGAGAGACATTACCTGCTCCGCATTCAGCCAATTCTATACACCGTTTCATTGATTTTTCGTAGTCCATAGTTGTATTTTATTATAAAAAATGGTATTTTAATATAGTATTCCTGCAAAATAAGGAGAGAAGAAATGGTAGATTTAAAATACATCGGACACAGCGCTTTTGAGTTTAAATCAGGAGACAAGGCTATTCTTGTAGATCCGCTTGTGTCTATTAATCCAAAATATGATTACACAAAATCAGACATCGTTGATATTTTTGTAACACACGCTCACTCTGACCATCTGGGTGAGGCGGTAGAAATTGCTAAAGCTAAAAAGGCTACTATTACTGCTGTACCAGAGATTACAAATCATATCGCCGAGAAAAAATTGAAAACCCGTGCAATAAATCTTGGCTGCTGGCTAAATTATGAATGGGGACGGGCAATATTTCTTCCTGCGCATCATTCAAGTTCGTTTGCCGACGGCACATACGGAGGTGTCGCTGCCAGCATAATTTTTGATATTGACGGTGTTAGAATTTTTCATGCCGGAGATACCTGCCTTCATTCAGAGTTAAAAACTTACAAGGAATTATACAGACCTAATATTGCACTTCTTCCTATAGGCGGAACTTATACAATGGATGTGGAGCATGCAGTAGTTGCCGCTGACTGGATTGGAGCAAAAACAGTAATTCCTATGCATTACAACACATTCCCTGAAATTCAGGCAGATTTGAAGAAATTTCTACAGCTTATGCAGGTAAATAATACACAGTGCTGTATTCTAAATCCTGACGAAATTAAATAGTCGTGCTATTTAATATACAAATTTCAAAAAATATTACCGCTGGTATTATTGTCCGACAATACATTTAGTGGTAATATTTTTTTGTCCGAAGATAAATTGAGGAACAAAAACAGATAAAGGGGATTTTTATGGATATCTTATTTATTATAGACAGAATAGAGCTTAAATACTTTGAATTTAACAACCTTGTAACTAATTTCTGGCTTATACGGGAATTTCTTACGCAAAACAATAATGTATACATAACTACAATAGATAAATTACTGTTGAAAGGAAATATTGCATACACCCACTGCTATGAAAGCTACGAAAAAAACGGCAATATATTCTACGATAAACAGGATATCCTCAAAAAAATCGAAGATTTTCAGCTGGTAATGTTCAGGCAGGATCCGCCTGTTGATCTGGATTACATAAATTCGACATATATCTTTGACTTTGTTGACAGAAAAAAAACTACTGTAATTAATGAACCGCGTTCAATAAGAGATTTTAACGAGAAACTTCACACAATAGAATTTCTGGAATTTATGCCTGAAAATATTGTAACATCCTCAAAATCAGATATTATGGAATTTCTTGATAAACATGACGAAATTATACTGAAACCGCTCAACAGATGTTTCGGTGCAGGCGTAATGTATCTGAAAAAAGGAGATAAAAATACAGCAGTTATTATAAATTCAATGACAAATAACCAGTCAACACTTGTTATGGTTCAAAAATATATACCGAAAGCGATTTATGGCGATAAACGAGTATTAATTCTTGGCGGCAGAGTGCTTGATTATGTTGTGCAAAAACTTCCGTCTAATGATGACTTTAAATTTAATGATCACTGTGATGCAAACATAATAAAATCCGAAATTAGCGATATAGAAAAAGCTAAATTTACACTCGTTGCAGAAAAGTTATATGATATGGGAATTTCAATGGCCGGACTTGACGTTATTGACGGTAAAATCATCGAAATCAACGTAACAAGTCCCTGCTATTTCATAAAAGAAAATAACAACCATTTCGGATGCAATTTAGAAAAAGAAATCGTCGAATATATATTATCCGAAGTTCATTCAAAAAAACTAGAGAGATGCCTTAACATCAGATAATAAGTGCCAGTAATCCGGTAAAATAAGGGCTTTACTTTTATCCAGCGCAAGAAGAATATCTTTATGATTAGGAATTGATGCACTCATAGCAGATTCGTAAAGTTTATTCCAATATTTCACGCGTTCCATCTGGGTTTTTTGAGAATCTTTGAATGATATCTGAGAGATTTTATGATAATATCTTCTGGCAATACGGTTCTCCGCAAGTTCCTTAAAGCCATTTAGGGGCTTGATGCCTCCGTAGTCAATAACACGGCCTTCTACTTCATTATTTTTGTTAAACTGCAAATCATCATGAAAAAGTCCGTACTTATGAAGATTAATTTTCTTTGTTATAGGCGGAAGTCCTTTATCAGAAAACTCTGACAATCCAACATTATTCAATGTATTCAGATAATATACGTCAATATAATCGGATTTTGCCATAGGATGCCCTGCAGAACGCTTGATAAACTGTGTGAGGTTACTCTCCGGATTAACTCCGTTATATTTAATTTCATCAAACATTGTCTTTTCAATCAAATCTAAAAACTTTTTTTCTTCGTTTTTAATCTTCATTTTAGTGTAAATGTCAAGAAGAGATTTTTTATAAATTTCTTTTTTTTCAGGCGGAACAACTTTGACAGATGCATGGTCAAGTACGTTTGTGATAACGTTCAGATAATTTTGGGGTTTAATGTTTTGAAAATATTCTTTCATCAGCTCCAGAAGAACGCCAACCTGCTCCATTGAACTTTTTACAGATTTAAAACTCAAAAGTACTTTCGGATGTATAATGTCGTTACTCTCTTTATCAAGCAAACGCATTTTAAATGTATTTTTATATTTGCCCTGATTAAGATAGGTAAGGCTTACAGTGTCAGACTCCTTTAAAATACCCGCTGCTTTAAACCTTTTTTCCAACAATTCTCCCGCCTGCTTGGAAATAGAATCCAAAACAGATTTATCAGGAGTAAAACGTTTACGCATTTCAGTAATAATACGAGGAATTCGCTCAGGTTGAATATTTATTTTTGCAATCTTTGGTAAAAAAGCATTTATAAGATTGTTCAGATTCATATGATTTGCGTTTTCAATCTTTAAATCTTCTATTTTTGATAAAATTTTATTGGCGTCATTTAAAGCCTCTTTTACCTGAGCAATCTTAAGGGCATTTTCTTTTTTTGACTCTGATTTAAAAAGCTCGAACAAATCTTTCGGCAGATTACCTACACTGCCTTTTTCCCGTACAGAAATTCTGCTCAAGGCCTCCAGATAGTCCGGATTTATGGTAATTCTTCTACCCATTATTCTTGTTAAGCCCTGAAAAGATTGCGCATTTCTATATTGATTGTTATTTGAGTAACTTATTTGCACACTAATTTACCTTTTACTTACCAAAGATAAAATCACTCAATATAAAAAATTGCACCAATAGTGGAATAATATTAAAAATTATTAAGCAATGACGACTAATTAGCTATCGTTTCGAAAACAAACCCAACTGATATTAAAGTTAACTACATTAACCTTCTCACCTTGCGGCGAATTTACGAACTGACGATAGTCCGGATAGCGAAAGGATGGAGCCGAGAGAACGTAGCTCAAATGCGACACTTCGTGAGTGTGGAGTAAATCAAGACAGGAGAGAATAAGGGTGAGGGGCAGTACAAGGAACCTTATTATTAAACCCTTCACTCCTCACTAAAAAAAGCTGGATTGCTTCGCTATCTCTCGCAATGACATCTTCTTCCCTCGCCCAACGGGAGAGGGTGAGGGGGCAGTGCAAAGGGTCTTATTATTGTTGAACCCTTCACCTCTCGTTCCTACACTTCATATAGAAAAAAAGACGGTATTGCGCCTTTTAAGCTCACAAAGGCTTTCCCCCTTTAACAAACTTTCTTTATTTCACACGCGAAAAAACTTCAACATTCACATCATCAAAGGTATTTGTGTTGAAATATGCACACGATGCGACCATTGCCGCGTTATCCGTACAGTATTTCATCGGAGGTGCAAATACTTGATAACCATCATTTTGAAGATTAAAAATTTTCTTTCTGATTTCTGAATTTGCTGCAACACCACCGGCTATAACGATTTGTTTATAGCCGTTTTCATCAGCGGCACGTTTAAGTTTTTTAAGCAGGGTAGAAGATACACATTCCTGAAAACTTGCACAAACATCTTTTACAACATTTTCCGGAAGCGCTTCTGTATTGTATTGTTTTTTTAAATCCTTAACCAGTCTTAATACGGCAGTTTTAAGCCCGCTGAAACTGAAATTATACCCGTCAACTTTAGCCTCCGGAAGATGAAACGCCTTAGGGTTGCCTTCCTGCGCAAGCTTATCCAATCTCGGCCCGCCAGGATACGGAAGCCCTATTAAGCGCGCAACTTTATCATAAGCTTCACCGACAGCATCATCTATGGTTTCTCCGAGAATATACTGTTCGGAATAAGATTTCACATCAATAATCTGAGTATGTCCGCCGCTCACAAGAAGTGCCATAAACGGAGGTTTTAAATCAGTATCTATATAATTGCCGCAAAGATGTGCATTAAGATGATTTACGCCGATAAAAGGTCTGTCATAAACAAGCGCCAGAGTTTTTGCAGCATTCAAACCAACCAGAAGACATCCTACAAGCCCCGGCCCAACAGTTCCTGCAAATGCAGTGATATCCGGAGGTTCAAGCCCTGCAGTTTCCTTGGCAATATCAAAGGCTTCTTCAATCACAACATTTATTGAATCAAGATGTTCCCGCGCAGCAATTTCAGGGATTACACCACCGAACTTTGCATGAGTTTTAATCTGTGAAGCAACGACATTTGCGATAACCACCCTGCCGTTTTTCACAATAGCACAGGCAGTCTCATCACAACTTGATTCTATTGCCATTATATAATTGTCATATCCGCTTTCCGGCCCGATTTCAACCGGAGTTTTACTGAACAGCTTTTCTTTAATCATTTTCATAGTATTATTATAATACAAATAAAAATAAATAGTTCCATGGCAAACAACAAAACGTCATTGCGGACTTATATGTGTAGTCGGGCATACCTGCCACAGCTGTTTCAAGTAGGTTGGGCATCCTTGCCAAACATAACATTAATGAAGCGCTTTGACTTGATAAGGGATATAAAAATGCAATTTTTAGATAAAACAAAAATCAGAATAGTTTCAGGCAGAGGCGGCAACGGAATGGTAGCCTGGAGACGAGAAAAATATGTTGATAAAGGCGGGCCTGCAGGCGGTGACGGCGGCAAAGGCGGCGATGTATATTTGATAGCGGATGAAAATATGTCTACGCTTATGGACTTTAAATACAAATCTGTATTCAAAGCAGAAAGCGGAGAAAACGGCGGAATTAAAAACTGCCACGGACGCTGGGCAAAAGATTTGTATATAAAAGTTCCTGTCGGAACTGTTGTAAAAGACGTTAAAAGCGGCAATATCATTGCTGATTTAACAGAACACGAACAGAAAGTTCTTGTTGCAAAAGGAGGCAGAGGCGGCAGAGGTAACGCAAGATTTGCAACTGCGCAAAAAAGAGCGCCTCAATTCTGCGAACCCGGAGAACCGCCGATTGAACGCGAACTGATTTTGGAACTGAAACTTATAGCTGATGTAGGACTTCTTGGTATGCCTAATGCAGGGAAATCTACATTCATAAGCCGAATAAGTTCTGCAAAACCTAAAATTGCAGATTATCCTTTTACAACACTTATTCCAAACCTCGGTGTTGTAAGAAAACCTTCCGGAGACGGTTATGTTGTTGCAGATATCCCGGGACTTATTGAAGGTGCATCAGAAGGCGTCGGACTCGGCCACGATTTTTTACGCCACGTTGAAAGGTGCAGATTTCTGGTTCACATAATTGACACAACAGAAGAAAACCCTGTTGAAAATTATGAAAAAATTAATCTGGAACTATCAAAACACTCGGAAAAACTCGGCAAACTTTATCAAATAGTTGCACTTAATAAAATTGATGCCATTGATGATGAGAGAAAAAACTTTTTATACAATGAATTTAAGAAGAAAACAGATGATGTGTTTTTGATTTCAGCGGTAACAGGTGAAAATATTGATGAACTTCTCAATTTTATGTCGCAAAAGGTTGATGAAATTGAAAAACCTGTAACAGAAATTGTCGTCGAAGAAGACCTTGCAGCATACAACAATGACGACAGCGAATATGAAATTACGAAAGCCGCAAAAGATACCTACATAATTACCGGCGGAAAAATTTCACGTCTTGCACAGGTTACGGATGAAAGAAACGCAGAACAGGTTATCCGTTTCCAGAATATATTAACAGGTATGGGAGTTTTCGAAAAACTCAAGGCAATGGGTATAAAAGACGGTGATACAGTTATTACAGGACATTTGGAATTTGCATACTATGCAGACGAATTTTACGGTTAATAACAAAAACTTTCTTGTTCGTGTTTTATAATTTACGTTAATCATGAAAATACACAGTATAACAAACAGCTATAATATACAGCTTAAAGGAGATACGCGAAATAAGCCTCCTAAAAAAGAGCACCCATTAGCCAACCAGCGGCAGCGTTTTATAATCGGCGGGAGTGCAGTTGCTCTTTTAAGTATTCTGGCATGGCTGATTTTAAGAGGAAAGCGTCCATCAAAGGTAAAAACACCTGTATCGGAACAGACAATACCAACTCCTCATTCAAAACTGAATATCCCGCCAAAGCCGACAACTCCTGAACCACCGAAACCCGAAGAGCTTCCTATAGCTCCAGCGCCTGATGCTAATAAACCGAATGTTCCACCGCTTCCGTATGAGCCTAAAATTACCCAACTTGATAATTTCAAGCCATATTTTGACGGTGAATATGAGGTTATAAAAACAAATTTTAAAAACGGAAGTACGATTACTTATAAAAAAATCAACAAAGATGAAACATATAAAGACATTTTGGTTTTAGACAAAGATAAAAAATTAGTCCGCAGGATTACACAGTTCAAAAAAGAAAACGGACAGATGTGGTCTCGTGTTTACAAAGGTGACGAAACAAAAATTCTTGAAAACCCGAAAAATTTTCCCAAAAGCATTTACGATTCAGATTTTCTTGTAAAGGAATTCTCCGGAGAAGCTAAAAAGCCGTTAGGGAACAGTGACATTTCAGAAGGATACGAAAGATTAACCAGAGTGGCTTTTCCGAACGGAACTTCAAAGACCTATCAGGGATTTTTTAATAAAAATAAAAAACTTCACGATTATACAATCTATTACGAAAAATTCAACAATAATCTTGGCTGTTTTGATAGAATATACGAAGCACAGCCTGAATATGTAGTTAAATATAACTATGCCTACAAAGACGGTAAACTTTTTGGTATTGCAAAACAGGATTTATTAAAATATAACAACTGGCACGGAGAATATAAAAATAACGGATTTGATCCTTTTCCTATCTATGTTGATGTCAAAAACGGAGAAGGATTCAAAGAATTTAAGGGTAATCTCGATATACAATACCCAGAATTCAACCCTGATAACTTCTAGAAAGCTAAAACTGGCGCAACGCTTATTGAAGTTTAACCCTCTCCCGAATTTGTAAATTCGCTAACTCTCATTAACAAATTCTACCCTCTCACAAAGAGAGAGGGGGCAGAATTCAATTAAATTTATCTATTGATTTTTCAATATTGATAAGTTAAAATAATACAACAAAAGGGGATATTATGAAGTGTTATAAAGCAAAATGGATTTTGACATCTGAGGATAATGTACTTAAAGACAGCGCTATTGTCGTTGATGAAGGGAAAATCATCGACATAATTCCAAACAATCAGGTTAATTTTGAAGAAAAATATGTCAAAGAACTTGGTAATGCGGTTATAACACCTGGTTTTATTGATATGCTAACTCAGGTTCAATATACTGACGAAAATATCACAAAACCTTGCGGTATTAAAAAGATCCTTAAAAAATTTTTTATTGATTTCAGTCGCAAATATACATTTGCAGGCGTTTCAGCTGATACATATTCTCTAAAATGGGCGACTATTCTTTCAAAATACTTTACTATGGACAGAGCTGAAAAGATAAAATCATTTGAAAACGGCGTAAATATGGCCATAAAAGCAGGAACAACCTGTATTGCACAGGTTTCAAAAGAATTTAAATATTTTGATACTATCAACAAAATGCCTATTAAGACATACCTGTTTTTTGAAGTTTACGCAGATACTTCAATGAAAAGTAAAAAACAATTCAAAGAAATCAGAGCAAAAGTGGAAGATCTTGTTATGCATAAAGGTGAAAATACCTATATCGGCATTATGCTTAATTCAATTTCCGGTGTGCATAAAAAGCTGTGGGAACTGTTTTCAAAATATTGCAGAAAACACAATATGCTTTTAATGACAAGATTTGCCGAATCTAAAGATGAAATTGAATGGCTTGAACACGGTTTTTCTGACATAGATTTGCTTCACAAATTTATGGGAATGCGCAAGATTACACCTTACGAAAAAGATTTAAACCCTGTAGAGTACTTGAATAATCTAAAAGTTTTAACAAAAAAAGTTCTTGTGGCAAACGCTAATTATGCTTCAGATGAAGAACTGGAAAAACTCGCTGAAACAGGAGTAAAATTCATATATCAGCCGTCATACAGCGAAGAGATCTGCAACAAAAAACTTCCGTTGAAAAAAGTCCTCAAATATTTTCCGCAAAATTTCGGATTTTCAACACAGAGCTTTAAACCTGATAAGGATTACAGCCTGCTGAGAGAAGCAGCTGACGCCAATGAGGATAATGAACTTGATGTTGTTGAACTTATCAAATATTTGACAATTTATCCTGCAAGAATTTTACGTCTGGACAATTTTACAGGCTCTATTAAAATAGGCAAATGCGCAGACTTTAATGTCTTTAAACTTGAAGAAGGCGAGGATTACAGAGATTTACTAAAAAAACACAGCCCTTATGCAACTTATTCAAACGGACGTAAACTGGTCAAAAAAGGAGATATAAGGTATACATTATGACAATAATAAATGAAAAATTTATTGTTCACACAAAGGGAAATACCGAAATCAAAGATATTACAAGACAGGTTCAAAATGCCGTTTACAAACACTCGCTGCACGATGCGGTTGTGTACGTTTATGTTGCAGGAAGCACGGTTTCGATTACAAATATAGAATACGAACCGGGGCTTTTAAAAGATTTTCCGCAAGCGCTGGAAAAAATTGCGCCCGCAGATATGGCATACCATCACGATGACACCTGGCATGACGGAAACGGATATGCCCATGTAAGAGCTTCGATTATCGGTAACAGCACAATGGTTCCGCTCATAGACGGAGCCCTGCAACTCGGGCAGTGGCAGCAAATAGTTCTTGTTGACTTTGACAACAAAGCCCGAACTCGAACAGTGCACGTACAAATTTTATATTAACTTTATATCGACAGTTTTACGCATGTCTAATCCTTAAACTTTAATAAAGTTTCAATTTCAACATCCAGAGCATCCGCAAGTTCAAGAATTTTTCCGAGTGACATATTCTGCCGTCCGCACTCAATACAGGCGATATAGTTTTGATTAACGTCAAGAATTTCTGACAGTTGTTCCTGTGTAAGATCTTTTTTTATGCGTTCTATTTTAACATTTTTACCAAATTTTTTCAGTAATTCCTGCTTGTTCATAAGTTATAATTATACAAAGTTTGACTTATAACTTGTAATATGTTATAAGGTTTATATTATAAGTTATAAATTATAAAAAGAGAAAATATGGAGAAGTATGCTTTTACACTTGCTGAAGTATTGATTACATTAGGAATTATCGGAGTGGTTGCAGCAATGACGCTGCCGTCTCTTGTTAACAGAACACGTCAAAAAGAACTTGAGACAGCTTTCCAAAAACAATATTCCGTTTTACAGCAGTCTATATTAAAAATAAAAAATACAGACAATCTTAACTTTGAATGCGAAAATTATAACGGTACAAACGGTACTACCTTCAAAAAAAGACTGGCTGAGGAATATAAAGCTACAAAGGATTGCGGGTCTATAAACTATAATGTAGGGTGCGTAATTAATGAAGATGACGGAAGTTTTACATATTACAAAACGCTAAACGGAAAAACACTTGAGAGAGCTTACTTTGATGACGGCGGTTTTATCACGATTGATGGAACGACTTTTTTTATAGAGCAAGGCCGACAGGCATACAATGAAACAGGCTTCCTTGTGAGCATTGATCTTAACGGATACAAAAAGAAACCTAACAGGATGGGGTATGATTTTTTTATGTTTCAACTAACAAAGGAAGGAAAAGTCCTGCCAATGGGAGCCGAAAACACCTACTGGGAAGAGTCAAGAGAAGAACTATGCTCAAACACTTCTTCCTCGAGCATGAACGGATTTACCTGTGCATATTATGCCGTAACTGACAAAGATTATTTTAAAAAACTCCATTAAAAACGCTCTTGTAATTAATTTATGTTCCTGATAAAATCTAAGCATTGTATAGAATCACTAGAGGGGATATAGATATGAGTAAAAGAGTTTTATTATGTATAATGGACGGCTGGGGTATCAGCAAAAATCATCCGGAATATGATGCAACAAAATTGGCACACCCTGTGCACGTTGACGAGCTTGAAAAAGATTATCCGTCAATTACAATCCACGCTGACGGGCAATATGTAGGACTCCCTGAAGGTCAGATGGGCAACAGTGAAGTAGGTCACTTAAACCTCGGCGCAGGTCGTGTTGTTCATCAGGACTTGTCAAGAATTAACAGAGCAATAAAAGACGGCTCCTTCTTTAAAAACGAAAGATTCTTAATGGCTGTTAACCACGCTAAAAAGAATGATTCCGCACTTCATCTTTTCGGGCTTGTATCAACAGGCGGTGTACATTCTTCTTTAGACCACCTTATGGCATTAATAAAACTCGCTGCTGATGAAGGTTTGAAAAAAGTTTACGTACACGCATTTTTGGACGGTCGTGATACGCCTCCTCAAAGTGCCTGCACTTTCTTAGAAAAAGTTGAAGCCGAACTCAAAAAATATAATCTTCCGCCTATTGCGACAATTATCGGAAGATACTATATAATGGACCGTGACAATCGCTGGGACAGAGTTGAAAAAGGCTACAATGCCCTCCTTCTCGGAGAAGGGGAACACGCTGCAACTGCATGCGAAGGGGTAAAAGCTTCTTATGCAAGAGGCGATAATGATGAGTTTGTACTTCCGACTGTTATCGGCGGAGAAGAAAGCAGAATTCACGATAATGATGCGATTATTTTCTTTAACTACAGACCTGATAGAGCAAGAGAAATTTCTAAAGCCCTCAATTTCACAGATTTTGACGGTTTTGAAAGAAAGAAAGTTCTCAAAAACCTCTGCTATATCACAATGACAAGCTACAATGAAGATTTTACATTCCCTGTAGCGTTCCCGAAAGAACATCTTGTAAATATCTTAGGCGATGTTTTGGAAGCAAACGGAATTAAACAGTTCAGAACTGCAGAAACAGAAAAATACGCTCACGTAACCTTCTTCTTTAACGGTGGAATTGATGAGCCGCAGCCTCACGAAACAAGGGTTCTTGTTCCGTCACCGAAAGTTGCGACTTATGATATGCAGCCTGAAATGAGCGCTCCTGCAGTTTGCGAAAACGTATTAAAAGCTATTGATAATCCTGAATACGGATTTATACTTGTAAACTTTGCAAACCCTGATATGGTAGGTCATACAGGGGTTATAGATGCCGCAACAAAAGCCTGCCATGTTGTTGACGAATGCGTCGGCAAAATTGCTGATGCGTGCAAAAAACACGGGGTTGTAATGCTTTTAACAGCAGATCACGGCAACAGCGAAGTTATGGTTAACGCTGAAACAGGAAAACCTCAGACAGCGCACACAACTAATAAAGTTCCGTTCGTAATCATCAACGGACCTGAAGGACTAAAATTGAAAGACGACGGCGCTTTATGCAACATCGCACCGACAGTGCTTCAGCTTCTCGGAATTAAACAACCGAAAGAAATGGACTGTGAATCGCTAATCAAGTAAATTGGTAAATGAAGAGTGGTGACAGCAGCTTCACTCTTCATTTTTACAAAAGGACAAATATGACAGACACGAAAACACTAGATATTGATTTTTCACTAAAAAAGAATAATATTGATGAATTGTTTTTTAACCTTTCAGAAAACCCGGAAGGCTTTAAAAACAAGGATTTCAGATATACTCTGAGTCTTATTTATCAAATAGTGGAAGATGAATTTAAAGATGTTTTTGTAAGCCCGATTTCACCTGCAAGAAACACGAATTTCTATCTGGTGAATGAAGGCGGCAAACTGTCATTTTTTATCACTCCGACCAATAACTTTGAATACTACCTGAAATCAAAAGGCTCTCTTTTCCGCTTTAAATCACAGGTTCTCGGGAATGAAGTCGGTTACGCAATGAGTCTTGATCTTGTGATGGATTACTTCGGCGGTTTCGGCGATATTGTGGATATGGAATCCCTCACGCCGACATTCATCTATATGAACACTCTTGCCCATTTCGTAATGAAATTGATTGAAAAATTATATTTCATTCCGACAGTGAAACTAAAAGGCTCAATGTTCAAAATAGTTTATGAACCGATTATTCCAAACCAGCAGGTCGCAAGAATCATCAACCAGTTTGAAGAAAATATCCCGGAAAAACTCTTTATAAAAGGCGAAAAACCTCAAAATTTTGTAAATGACTTTATTCATAATTATATGAATTATGTTATTTATAAATTCCTTAGCATCAAGGCATACAAGTTCAAAGATGTTAAATCAGGAACTTACATGATAAAAGATCTTGAACAAAAAGCCCAGATGCGCGGCGTTGATATTGCTGAAAATATCTCACAATGGTTTGACGAACTCTATTTAGGTAAATACGACGTAATTCCTTTCTTTAAAATTGAAAAAGTCGAGGATGAATTATTCAGACTGAAAGTATACATTAAAAACCGTAAAACCGATGAAAGTGTCTTGATTGATGAACTTTATCATAAAGATAAGATTTTTGACGCAAATTCCTCTGATATTGCGAAAATCATAGAAAAACAGCTCAACTATGCAATCCGCTACATGCCGGAACTGGAGGATTTATTTGAGGATGAAGAAAAACTTGCACTTGATTTGAATTTGAATGAGGTTTACAAAATCATTACGCAGACGGCGTATTACCTGCAGAAAGCCCAGATTGAAGTTATTCTTCCGAAAGAACTGGTTAATATAGTTGTTCCGCGTGCCTCTATCAATGCAAAAGTTAAGGCTTCACGGTCTAAGGATCTTGCAGATTTGTTTAATAATACCTCCTCATCAAAAATTTCCCTTGATGATATTCTGGATTTTTCTTACGAAATTGCAATCGGCAACGAAAAGCTTTCACTTGAAGAATTCAACAAACTTGTGGAATCCAGCAACGGGCTTATTAAATACAAAAACAAATACGTGCTTATAGATAAAGAAGAAAGCAAAAAAATCTTTGAACAGATTGCAAAAGCTAACTTCAAGTCAATGTCCAGAATGGAATTAATTCACGCTTCTATGTCAGGACAGCTTGCACAGTATGATTTTGATTACGATGATGCATTTGCCCGCGTAATTCAAGACTTTACTAAACCTGTTGACGTTACGCCACCTGAAAGCCTGAAAGGAGTATTAAGGCCTTATCAGCAAACAGGTCTAAAATGGCTATGGACGAACGTTTCTAAAGGTTTCGGCGTTTGTATGGCCGATGATATGGGACTTGGTAAAACCATTCAAATTATAAGCTTAATCCTTAAAATGAAAGAGGAAGGTACTTTAAAGAAACCTGTTCTTGTCATCTGTCCTACAACATTAATGGGTAACTGGATGAAAGAGCTTCAAATGTTTGCCCCGTCACTGGATGCGGTAATATACCACGGTGCGGAAAGACAACTTGATGTAAATCATGATGTTATTCTTACTACCTATGCAATTATGAGAATAGATGTTGAAGAACTGAAAAAACATACATGGGGTATGGTTATCGTAGATGAAGCGCAGAACATCAAAAACCCTGATACCGCACAAACACTTGCTATAAAAACATTAAAGGCTGAAGTAAAAGTTGCAATGACAGGTACTCCTGTAGAAAACAGATTAACAGAACTCTGGAGTATATTCGACTTTATCAATCAGGGATATCTGGGTTCTCTAAGAGAGTTCCAGAAAAGCTACGCTATTCCGATTGAACGCTTTAAAGAAACTTCCCGTGCTGCAAAATTAAAAATGTCTGTATCTCCGTTTGTATTAAGACGTCTTAAAACGGACAAACACGTTATTTCAGACCTGCCTGAAAAGATGGTACTAAACGAATACTGCTACCTTTCAAAATCTCAGGCTGTACTTTACGAAAAGACATTAAACGAAATGATGTCAAAGATAAGCGAATTCTCTGGCATCAACAGACGCGGAAATATATTCAAACTTATCACGGCATTAAAACAGATCTGCAACCACCCATATCAATTCTTAAAGTCTGGCGAAATGAGCAGAGAGCTTTCGGGTAAAATGGATAAATGTATTTCAACCGTCCAGAGTATCTTAGATAACGGAGAAAAGACGCTTATATTTACTCAATATAAAGAAATGGGTGATATCCTGACAAAAGTTATTGCCGAAGAATGCAACACCGAACCTCTGTTCTTCCACGGTTCATTGACAGTACCTCAGAGAGAAGAATTAATTAACAAATTCCAGAATGAAGATGATTCTAAAGTTATGATTTTATCGCTGAAAGCAGGCGGAACAGGTTTAAACCTTACAAGCGCCACCAACGTAATTCATTACGATTTATGGTGGAACCCTGCTGTTGAAGATCAGGCAACCGATAGAACATATCGTATCGGCCAGGATAAAAACGTAATGGTTCACCGTATGATTACTCTTGGAACCTTTGAAGAAAAAATTGACGAAATGTTGAAGTCGAAAAAAGAACTTGCGGATCTTGCGGTCTACGAAGGCGAAAAGATTATTACAGAACTTTCCGACGAGGAAATATACGAAATATTTACCCTCTCTGCGTAACTATCGCAGCAGAGGATAATCGTCAGGGACTTTTCAGCCGTTCTGCATAATTAAAGTTGCACATCCCCACTGACGATCTTTAGTGCCGCAGTCTTTAACCAGTTGCGAGTGAGAACTGTTTACACAGTATGTTGTTATTCTGGCCTCATCAGGAAGCGCAATAAACAAAAACGTATTTATACCGTCAAAACTCCCATTTTTACAAGTTTTATAACTAATTCTGCAAGAAATTTTATAGGCTGTATTGAAAGAGCAGAAAAAGCGCCGACAATATTAACTCTGCATCGGCTGGCACAGGCGCTCGGGGTTAAGATATCCGCACTTGTGGAAGATATTGATTAAGTTAAAAATTATTAAATTGTAAAAGTGTTTAGCTGTTTGTGGATATACAATTTAGCATTCTTGTATTAATATTGATTTAGTAAAAATGAGGGCTTACTAATATGAAAAAATCCGTTATTGCCATAATTTGTACACTTGCATTAATTCAGCCTGCATTTGCAGACTTTAAAGAACACTTTGACCTCGGACAGCAGTATTTATCAAATTATCAGTATTCCGGAGCCGTTACAGAGTTCAAAAATGCACTGAGAATTAACTACCTTGATAATTCAGCAAGAATAGGACTGATAAATTCATACCTTGCAAGAGGTGCATATTATGCAAACAACGAAAAGAATTGGCAAAAAGCGGCTGACGATTACAGAAGCGCCCTCTTTTATATGTTATACTACCCGACAACAGAACAGGCAAAAAGTTCCTCTCAAGGAATTGCGCCTGTAACCAATAATTTAAACAGATGTCTTTCCGTCCTGAAATTTGATACGTCACCTAAATCACGATTTGAAACAGCAAAACAACTCCGAGCAGAAGGAAATTTTGCAGCTGCAGCTTACGAATTCAATCAATCATTAGGTGATAAAGATTTAATCAAAGACAGTTACGAACAGGTTGGAGATATTATGAGACTTCTTGGTAATGACCCGAAAGCTGCAGAATATTACAGAAAAGCAATATCGGTTTCTCCTACTGATATTAATCTCAGACTAACCTATGCCAAACTCCTTGACAAACTTGATAAGGAAGAAGCAGCTGTCGATGAATATAATTATATTTTAACCAAAAGTTCCGACAATAAAGACGTCTTATACTCTCTTGAAAGAATTTACAAGAAAAAACTAGAAGCAAGCCCTTCTGATTCCGATTTAACCTCAAACCTCGGGGCAATACTGCAAAAACAGGGCAAACTTGATGAAGCACTTATTTATTACAAAAAAGCAGAACAGCTAGATCCTTCAAATATTAATACAAGAATTAATGTCGGAACTTTATATCAGCAAAAAGAAGACTATAAAACCGCAATTGTTGCATACGATTCGGTTTTGATACTATATCCTGATAATCTAAATGCCAATATATATAAAGCACAATGTCTTTCCGCACTTGGAAACGGTAAAGAAGCTCAGGCTGCTTATAAAAAAGTTCTGGCTCTTGACCCTTCAAATGCAGAAGCCCAAAGCGGAATCTTTGAAAGCGCTAAAAAATCAATGACAGTTCCTCAATACATCGAATATGTGAAAAAGAATTCAAACGGTCAAGACATGACAGGAATGCTCTATAACTATGGACTCGAACTTCATAAAGAAAATAAACTTGATGATGCTATAACTATATACAATGAACTCTTAAAATCTGATACGACAGGAGAAATATATATAAATCTTGCAATTGCTCAAAACCAAAAAGGAAATTACGATAATGCGATAAATACACTTAACACTGCAAAAGTGAAATTTCCTAATAATTCCCAAATTGCAACAACAATGACATCAATAAAAGAAGAAGCTCTTAATAATAAACTGGCAAAAGCTGCAGAGTTTTATAATAATAAACAATATGAAAAAGCTATTGCCGAATACTTAAAAATTCAACCTGCAACTGTTGATTCTATGCTTGGTACAGCCTCAGCATACCAGAATATGAATGATAATGCTAATGCTATTGAATATTATAAAAAAGCACTTGCACTAAAACCGACGGATTCTGAAATTGCTTATTATATTGGTGCGCTCTATGCAGATGATGAAAGATACTCTGATGCTGAAGTTTATCTGCAAAAAGCACTTACGTTGAATAAAAATAACACTCAGGCATCAGAACTTCTTGCGCAAATTCAGGAACAAAATAAGGCAAATGCACTTAATGAAGCGATTGCTCTTTATGATGCTCAAAAATACGATGAAAGTTTAGCTATGCTAAATAAAATTCTAGAAACCGATAAAAATAATGTTTATGGACTTTATTATCGCGGAATGATTTATGATTCACAGAAAAAACTAAATGAGGCCATCAATGATTTTAAACAGGTTCTGTCACTAAATGCTAATGACTTTTTAATCTTAAATTATATGATAGCAGCAGATTACGACACACTGGAAAAATATAAAGATGCATACCAATATTACGAAATCTACGCGAATTCAAATGCGTCAGATGATGAGTATAAGCAGTATTCAAAAACTCGTATGGAAGAATTGAAACAATATGTCAAATAACCCCATAGTACAAACTTTAATACAAAGCAAAGTCTCGTTAGCACCAATGGCAGGTATAACAGATTATGTACTGAGAAGTCTTGTCAGAAAATATTCTAAATCATGCCTTCTCACAACAGAGATGATAAGCTCCGAGTTTCTGGCACAGGTCAAAGGCGGAGACATACTAAAGCGCGATGAAAATCATTCTCCTATATCATATCAGATTAGCGGTCACAAACCTCATCTGATGAAAGCCGCAGCGGAGTATTTAACCCCATTCGCAGATATGATAGATATAAATATGGGCTGCCCGGTGAATAAAGTTGTAAAAGGTCAGGACGGTTGTGCTCTTATGCGTAATGCTTCGCTTGCTGCAGATCTTGTGAAAGCTGTAAAAGACGGGACAAATAAACCTGTAAGCGTAAAATTCCGTCTCGGATACACGTTTGATGAACTTAATTTTGTTGATTTCGGACAAAAAATGCAGGAAGCTGGAGCTGAATTTATCACAATCCATGGAAGAACACGTTCTCAAATGTATTCCGGTCATGCAGACTGGAAACTTATAAAAAAATTAAAAGAAAATGTTGATGTTCCCGTCTTTGCAAACGGAGATGTTACATCAACAGAAACAGCGATTGAATGCCTTGAACAGTCCGGTGCGGACGGGGTTGCAATAGGACGAGGGGTTCTGGGTGATCCGACTCTTTTATATAGGATAGAACATTATCTTCATACAGGGGTAAAACTTCCGATTCCGCCGCTGGAAGAAAGAATTGAGATGCTAAAACAGCACCTTAATGAAGAAATTAAATTACGCGGCGAAAATATCGGAATAAAATTTTGCAGGAAATTCTACCCTTACTATATTGCCGGAATAAAAAATGCCGCGAAAATTCGCAGCATTCTTGTCACTGAAGAAAAATATGATAATATAATCAAAACTCTTGATTTACTTTTTGTGTAATTTCCCGCTAACTGTATTAAAAAACTCCTGTGCCTCTGCAGGAGAACTAAATGCACGTTTCGGGATTATTAGAGCCGAAGTTTCTGCAACATAAGCCAGAAATAACTTTTGTGTATCGTAAAAGTCAATAATATCACTCCACTTATAAACAAAAGACATGTCCTTGCCTGTACAAAGCAAGCCATCATCCTGCAATGTTACTTCTATATCCAGAGTTTGCTTTTTTAAACCGTTATAAATTTTCCCTGATTCCGCATGAAAAATATCGTTTTTAGATATAAACCAGGCTGCAAAAAATATAATCGCCCAGATTACAAAAACAGGCAAATTCATTGTCCAGAAATGATCAGTAATTCCCTCCAGCAATAATGAAGAAAAATCAGATTTCATTAATTCTGAAAAAGACATTGAATATTGACCGCCAACATATTCAAAAGCCTTAAAAAAGAAGCTGATTTCCATTGCGATGCTAAAAAGTATCAATAAAACAAATATAATAATCAACGGTAAAAATTGCTTAAATTTGTATTTTTTCATACGCGGAATTTTCTGTTGAAACTTAACATAGTCTCTGCAATCATCCAGTGTTATGGTATATTTAATCTTGTCCATACAGCACTCCTCTTATTTTCCTACTTGATTTCTACCATTATTCTTTGCATTATACAAGCGTTTATCTGCCGAGTCAATAATATCAGATGCCGACTCCCCGTCATAAGGGAAAGTCGCAACACCAAGGCTTATCGTAACAGAAGTTTCTCTGTCGTTACTCAGTTTAAACTTCTTATCAGAAACTCTCTGACAAATTTTTTCAGCAGTAGAATAAGCAACATCCTTCCCCGTATTAGGTAAGATAATACTCATCTCTTCTCCGCCATATCTACATACAATATCAGTTGCCCGGACATTTCGCTTCAAAGTCTGCGCAACCTGTCTCAAAACAGAATCACCTGCTTGATGCCCGAATGTATCATTAAATTTTTTGAAAAAATCTATATCCAAAATAATCATAGAAAATTCGGTTTCATATCGCTTTGAATTCTCTATCTGACGCTTCATCTGTTCCTGGAAGTACCTGTGATTATACAATTCCGTTAAGCCGTCAGTTGTAGCAAGTTTATACTGCTGTTCAAAGTCTCTTGACTTTATAAAATATTTTACGATTAATGCTGATATAAAGGCCGCAATTGCTAAAATTAAAGGATAAACAAGCTCAATCCATACGTTAAAAAACTTCATTGCGTAATACGATGAGAGTACATAAACTAAATAAACAGACAAAGACGCAAGTGAAGCAACAAAAGCAGAGCCTACTTTCATAACAATAAATCCCGTCAGAACTGCAAGTAATATGCCTGCTGCAACAGTAAACATTTTATCAGTTTTTTTAATAAAATTATTATCAATCAGATTATTAACATAAGTTGCCTGTACTTCCACACCGGGATAAATTCTGCTTACAGGAACCGTTTTTATATCAAAAAGACTTGATGCGGTGGTGCCAAAATAAACAATTTTATCTTTAAAATCTAAACCAGTATCAGGAAGTTCTTTGTTTATAATTTTTATAAGCCTGTACATCGGAATATGCTCATACGTTGTTGTTGGGCCATACCAGTTAAGAATAGCACTGCCGCTGTTATCAACATAAATTTTACGATTGCCAAGAATAAGATTTGAATTTTTATCTATAACAAAATTTTTAATATCAAGATTTTCTTTATCTTTAAGATACTTCAGCCCAACCTTCAGACCAAGCTGAGGATAAAATTTATCCTGATACTTCACAAATAAAGGCATTTTTCTTAATATACCGTCTTCCGCGCGCGACACATTAATCATCCCTACATTTGAGGTTGAATTAAGAATACCTTGCAGGATAGAACGACAGTTTGTATAAGCTTGAGAATTTAAATCAACGTTGGAAGAATTATTAATGACATTTACAGATAGTTTATCAGGCAATACTGGCGGAATACGCAAATCTTCGGATTGGTTATCAAGATTCATTGCAGTAAAAAGATTGTCATATTTTTTAAATGAATTCACCAGAGCATTATCAGCCTCAGGATTACTTTTCAGAGATTTAACAAACATTAAATCAAAAGCAATGCTTTGCGGTTTTTGCGCTTCAATATAATCAACGAGTTTTGCATAAATATCCCGTGAAAGCGGCCATTCGCCATATTTATCCAGAATATATTCATAACTTGCATCATCTACTGCAACAATAACAATATTTTTATTAACAGATTTAGCCTTATTGTTAATCATTACGTTTTGACGTAAATCAAACGTTCTATTTTCAATGACATCAATAAAAGCATTAAAATTTGCACTGCGAAGGCTTACAAAAATAACCAAGCAAAACAAAAATAACCAGATAGTATATAAAATTTTCTTCAGCATAATAGAATTATCCCAGATCTACATTATCAGTATAATTTATATTTGAAGATTTGGCAACAAAATTTTTCACTATAAATCTTTTTTCGAGAATAAAATTATTTAATTTTAATATTTCTGTAGAGTAAGACAGTTCATCGGGATTTTTAAGATATCTCAAAAGACATTGTTCGTGTAAATTCATAATAATCTAAACCACCTGTAAAAATACGCTCAACGGCAACATTTTTATTATTACAGAGTATAAATAATTGCACATCAACTTTTCATATAATATTGAGCAATATCTCTCATGCAAACAGAGGATTTAAGAGCAGGAATAACAGCGAACTATTTAATTATACATTATATACTTAGACTTTCGCAATATATATATTGCACTTTTATTTTTATGTTGTATTATATAAATAGTCGAATAGAAATTAATATCAAGTTTGGAATCTTGAGAAAAAGAAAGAGGTAAAAAATGAAACAAGGAATTCATCCTGATTATAAAAAAACAGTTATCAAATGTGTTTGCGGTAACGAAATTGAAACAGGCTCAGTTGTAGATAACATCACTGTTGAAATTTGCAACAAATGCCACCCGTTCTACACAGGTCAACAAAAAATTCTTGACTCTGAAGGCCGCGTAGAAAGATTCAATAAACGTTACGGTAACAAATAGCGTTTGTTTTTGTAAAAAAATATTTACATAATACCACTTTTACCTAAAAAGTGGTATTATTATTTTATTATGCTAAACACTGCAGATAAAAGTGCTCTGGAGATAAAAAAAGAGTTTAAACATCAATTTTCATCTTCAATTTCGCCTAAAATTAAAAATTTTAACAAAAAAAGATTTATTTTGGCAATTGAAGGTATTATATCACTTATAATACCTGTAATAATGGCATATATATTTTTTGTACTTGAACACCCGGCAACACCGAAAGATAACAATATTGCAATAGCAAGTATTGTAGTATGCGGTTCAATCTTGCCGATAATTTCATTATATTACTACTTCTGTCCTGAAAAAATTTCAAAAGAAGAAAAACAGGAAAATAATGTTATAAAAATAGGTGATACTTTCAACAGAGCTCTATATGAGCATGGCGAAAGCTACACGAAACAAAGTCTTGAATTAGAGGAGCAGGTTCTGGCTCTTTTCAGAATAAAAAAAAGTAATTATATCTCTACATTAAAACAAAGCCGTTTATATGAAAAATTAAAAAACTCATTTATTTTTCCAAAATTCGACAGGCTTGCAAGGTTCAATGCACGAATTACTCTGGGCGGGTTATTTGTTTTGAAAAATACCAATGATATAGGTACAAAATACAAAACCTCCCGAAACGGCTGTTCAATTTCACTCCGTGAAAATTCTTTCTACAATATGAAACCAAATGACTATTATCTCGTTTTGCTATTTGGAGGTCTGTTTGTGTTGACAGTTACAAATTTAATGTCTGCCAACATTACTCATTTTCAAACAATTGTAGCATATTTATTTGCTATAACATTGCTGGGTGCGTATATCATTATGATATTTGTCAATTCGGCAGACCAATATAAAGGGGTAATCGTTGAAATAGAAACTCCGGAAAAAATTTATGACGGTCATGCCGTGCTTTTACCTGCAGGAGACAAATCCGTAAAGGAAACAAGAAAATTACTGAGAGAAGTTAAACCACCTGTAAAAGAATATAAGCTTCTTATCAATAAAACAAATGAACCGAAAATACTATCACCAGTGCTCTTTGCTATTCTCGAAAATATTAAAGAAAACTTTAAACCTAAATACTTAAGAGCATGTATCAAAGATAATTCTCTTATAATATTTATGGAAACAACATCTCCAAAATTAAACATTTTTGACTGGACAAAAGATATGGAAAATGCTAAGGCCTATGATCCGTTTATCAACAGACTGTTATCAGTATTTAACTTAGTTGATTATTTGTCCAAAAAATCTAAAGCGTGATATAATAGAAAAAAATTTGGAGGATATATGGAAAAAAATAATCAGCCGGTTGTAAATTTAATTTCAAAACCGGATAATATGTTAAAAACTGTTTATACGGCTTGCAGAACCTGCTATAGTGCAGATTACCCTATAAACATCTACGAAAGTACTGATGACCGGGAAAAAATGCTCAAATTGATAGAGCGTGTAATTTCGTCAGGACACTACTCAACAATTGAACATATTCAGGTAAGTTTTGCAATTGCAAATGTCTCAAGAGCTTGCACTCACCAGCTTGTAAGACACAGACATATGTCCTTTTCGCAAAAATCCCAAAGATATGTGAAAGAAAAAGGGCAGTTTGATTATATTATTCCGCCAACAATTGAAAAAAATCCTGAATTAAAAGAAAAATTTATATCTTTTATGGGCGAAATCTCAAAACAGTATCAGGCCTTTGTTGAAGCAGGAATTCCTGCGGAAGATGCACGATTTGTACTGCCAAATGCCGCTGCAAGCTCAATGGTTGCAAGCCTAAATTTACGAGAAATGATACACCTTGCAAATTTACGCCTTTGCACAAGAGCACAGTATGAAATCAGATTGCTTGTCAAAAAAATGTGCGACGAGTTGATAAAAGAAGAACCATGGTTGAAGCCATATCTTGTACCGAAATGTGAAAGACTCGGATTTTGCGATGAGGATAAATCCTGCGGCAGAATGCCAACGAAAGAAAAATAATATAACGCACAGCACACTGCAATATACTGAAATTGTGCAAATGCATAGGAACAAATCCGCATAGCTGTGAATTTAATCAAAAGGACTCACTAAGTTAAAATTAGCGAGTCCTTTTTTTTGTTTGATATTAAAGAAAGTTATAGTTTATTAAGAATGCTTTAGGAAGTTAATCATTTTCAGTATATTCAACCAGAACAAATCTCTTGATGGAACAGGCATTTTATTCTGATTTTTTGTAATATTATCAACTAGACTGTTCATATACACTTCCAAATTTGTGTAATCTTTTTTAACCTTATTAAATTCACTACCGTCTTTTGGATTTTTAGGATTTAAACCGTGAGTACGCTCCCAGGTATCAGGGATACCATCTCCGTCAGAGTCTTTTAGTGCCGAAGCTTTTTCATAAGGTTTGTATCCGCCAACATCAGCCGGAGAATCAATAATTCCACCAGTACTTCCTCTCGAGCCTTCATGCGGGAATTTATTTGTCGTTATATTTAAAACAAGTCTGATATCAACATCATCTTTTTTCTTTGATGCACCTGCATAACGTAAAACATTTATAAAAGCCCTGTTTGCAGTATGCAATGTAACCGGAGCATGGAAAAATTGCCGCCAGGAAAGATTTGGATTTTTACCTTCTTTAATATACTGTTGATTTGGATAAACTCCCATCCAGTTATCATTTGTATGTAATGGATTGTTATAGACAAAGTTACCGTATAAATAAAGCTTAGGAGTTATAGTACTGCTGACCTTTTGATTATCATCATAGAGTCTTATAATCTGGCTTCTTGTCGGTAAAAGCGAAGCCGGCCCGCTTTTATAGTAATTATTTACAAGATTAAATCTGCCGCGCAAAATTCCTTCTGAAGAATTATCATCCCAGTTAATTATAACGTTATTTCTAAAATCCACCAGCTGAGCAAATGAACTGCTTTTTAAGCTCATATTTTCAAAGTAAGGATTTTGACGTGCATTGCTGACAAATAAATTGTGGTGGAAAGATGAGGACAATCCGCCAAGCTTTGCACCGGCACCGTTATAACCTTCGTTAGTCCGGTTTAGAGCCTCACTGATTATACACCACTGCATTGTTAGTAATGCATTATTTTGAATATTTATATTCTGCATTGTAGACCAGCTGATTGAACAGTGATCAATCATAATTCTCTGCCTGTTTTGGACAACAAGTGCTGAATTCTGACTTGCTTCCCCGAGTCTTAAACGCAAAAATCTAATAATAACATTATCAGCATTAATAATAAGCGGATAGTTTTTGATGCATATTCCTTCTCCCGGTGCGGTCTGACCGGCTATTGTAATATTATTGTGTTTAATCTCCAAGGGAGCATTAAGAGCAATAACACCAGATACATCAAATACGACAGTTCTTCTTCCAGACTGAGAAACAGCATAGCGCAATGTTCCCGGAGAATTTCCGTCATTTAAAGTAGTCACATGATAGACCTTGCCGCCTCTGCCGCCCTGAATAAATGCTCCAAAACCTTCGGCTCCCGGAAAAGCAAAATATGTTTTAGGAACGAGTATCATCATACAAGTTACAAATATAAGGCAGGCTAAAAAAGCAATACCCAATAGTATCAGTAACGCAAGGTTTCTTTTTGAAATTTTATGTTTCATACTTCCCCCAATAGTCCAATTTTATTGTATAAATTTCTACCCTGTCAGGCAAAATATTTACATTAATACATATTTATAGATTTTATTTAATATATAATAAAAATATACACCGGATGAGGGGATATTTTATGAATTTAAAGAAATACGCAGCACTTTTATTATCAGCTTTGGTTATGTTAAATTTTACGATACCGTTAACTCTTGCGAATGAGACCTTGACGGATAAAGAGAACGGCATTCAAAAACTCAATGCAGCACTCACTCAGCGTGCTATTCCAGAATCTATTGAAAAAGAAATGAAAGAATGCATTAAAAAGATTTACGGGGCTGATAAAGTTGATGAAATATACTCTCACATATATATGCTTGCACAAAAAGCAAAAGCTGAACGTCCTGATTATCTTTTAAAAGATGATTTAACAAGAAGTTCAGATTGGTACAAAGATGAAATTATATATATGTTTTATGCCGATCAATTCGGAGTTCGCTCCACTATAAAACCAAATACATTCAAAGATACAATCGGAATGCTCGATTATCTTAAAGATCTTGGTGTAACAACCATATATATTTTGCCTTTTGCAGACTCTCCTATGGGAGATGCAGGATTTGACATAAGAAATCCTCGCAATGTAAGGACTGATTTGGGCGGACTTGATGAATTTAAACAATTTATAAACGCCGCCAGGGAAAAAGGATTTAAAATTAAAGCAGACTTAGTCTTAAACCACTTTTCAGATCAGCATGAATGGTTTAAACAGGCACTTAAAGGTGATTTGGACAAACTTCACTATTTCGTTGTAAAAGAAGAAATGCCACAATTTACCAAATACAAAGATGACAAACTCGGATGGGTTGTTGAATATAAAGAATCCGACGGCAGCATTTCAAAACGACGACTTATTTTTCCGGAACAAACTGAACATAATTACAGAAAAGTTACAATTAACAATAAAAATTATTATGTATACCACACGTTTTATCCTTTCCAACTTGATATAAACTGGGAAAATCCGGACGTTTTATATTATAATCTTGAAACTATTACCTTCTGGGCAAACCTTGGTATAGATATTTTTCGTATGGATGCTATTCCATATCTTATGAAAGAAAACGGAACAAATGCGGAAAACCTTCCGAGAACTCACGAGACAATCAAATTACTCAGCCTTTTTCTTCAATCAATTGCCCCGCGTTCGGTAATTCAGGCAGAAGCTTGTCAGCTTCCTAATAAAATTCTTCCTTATTTTGGCAAAGAAAGAACTTTTACTGAAACTATAAATAATGAAGAAAAAGAAATCACCAGAACTGATGAAGTTCAGATTGCATATCACTTCCCGTATATGCCGGCAATCTGGGCATCATTAATTACAGCTGACAACAGTTATTTCTGGAAAGCCCACAAACAAACCCCGGATATTCCATCTACAGCTTCCTGGGCAATATTTTTACGAGTACACGATGAATTAACACTTGAAATGGTCAACAAAAAGACCCGAGAACTCATATATGAAGATCTTGAACCTAAAGGAGCAGAATTTAGAAAGGGCTTCGGTGTCAGCGGAAGAATGGCAAATTTCCTTGATAATAACCCTGACCGCATTGCAATGGCTTTTTCAATTCTAATGTCGCTACCTGGAATTCCAATCATCTATTACGGTGATGAAATAGCAAGCCAGAACAATTTTTATAATGCAAAAAGATTCGCACGCCTCAGAGAAATGAGAGAGAAAAATAAAAATTCAAAAAACAGCACAGAATTACTTTCTTATTTTGACAGCCGTGACATAAATAGAGGTGCGATAAGAGCAAAAAACTTTTATAATGCGCAGGAAAACAGCAAAGTTTATAAAAGGGTTAAACAGCTTATAAAAGTCAGAAAAGAAAACCCTGTGATTTCACGCGGAACCTTCACTCAGGTAAAGACAAAATCACCTGAAATCTTTGCATATACAAGAACATACAAAGATGAAAAAGTTATTATAATAAATAACCTTTCAAACGACAAAATTCAGGCAGAAATAGAACTACCAACAGATACAATTTGGACTGGAGATAAAGATGTTCTATTAACAGACTTGCTGAATAAAAGAAAGTTAAAAGTTTCAATCTCCACCACAAATAAAAAGATGACACTATTGTTAAGACCATTTGACACAGCATGGTTAAAAATGGAGAATAATTAATAATAAAAAATTTACCTTGCTCAATCGCATTTTATATTTCAAGGTTCAGGCAAATTTGATTTTTTACAGAATAGAACATATATCCTGATATGTTGTTAATACTCTCAAAATTCTAAGAATTTTGTTGTCTATTATTCTGTAAATTATTAAATAAGTCTTTTTAACAATATAAAATTTTACATCAAAATAAGTAAAGTCCTCTCTTGATTTTCCAAGATAAGGATGTTTACAAAGCATTTCAAATGTTTTATTGAATAATTTCACAAATTTTATCGCTGCATTTTTATTGTCTATCGCAATATAATCCGAAATTATTTCAATATCCTTATAAGCTTTACCTGTAATTTCAAGTTCCAAATTATTCATATTTTTGAGTTAACTTTTTCAAAGCTGAATGTCCGTCTAAAATAACAGCATCATTCCAACCTTCTTCAATTTCGCTGTTTAACTCAGCGATTCTTTCCGGTGCAATTTTATCTTTAGAAGCCATCATTCGTAGCGCTTCTCTAATAACTTCGCTGACAGAATTATATAATCCAGATGCGACCTTATCCTGCACAAATTTTTCTAATGTCGGAGTTAAAGATATATTCATATAATACCTCATTTATAGCAATATATATTACTATTATAGCATTTAGTGTTATTATTTTCAACTATTACTCGAATACACTAGCAGCCCTCGTCCTCAAGTTGTTCGCGTTCAAACTCTGACCTGACTTCGTCAGGTTGATCTCCTCCCGGGGGGATATTTTTGACAATTATAAAAATGGCCTTGGTGGGAGTCGAACCCACGACCACCGGTTTAGGAAACCGTCGCTCTATCCTACTGAGCTACAAAGCCGTGTCAGAGGGAAATAATTTCCCTCTTCGGTTATATACACAACCGGCTGTCAACCGATTTTATTATACATCTACGCCCGACGGGAGTCAAACCCGTGACCTTCGGCTTCGGAGACCGACACTCTATTCAACTGAGCTACGGGCGCACATGTTGTGTTTATAATAACATAAAAAAGGCAGTTTTTAAAACTGCCTTTCCTTTATTTATTTCATATAATCTGCTGCATTTATTGCTTTTCGTTCTTGTTCATTTTCCACTTCAAAGAACGGAAGCTGCTTTATTGCAAGCATTCCCGCGATGACAGATCCAGGGAAGATTTCTACTGCGTTATTCAGTTCCAGAACAGCTGAATTATAAAATCTTCTTGCTGCCGCAATGTGTTCTTCCTGCTCATTATAGGTCTGCATTGCCATAATCATAGTCTGGTCAGATTTCAATTGCGGATAATTTTCTACAGACACCAATAACTGCCCCATTTTTCCACTGATTATATTGTCAAGCTTTAATTTTTGTTCTGCATTGTTTAAATCTGCCGGTAATTTTGCAGCCTGTGCTCTCAGTTTTGTAATTTCTTCAAGCAAACCTCTTTCGTGCTGCATAAATTTGTTTGCAATAAACAAAACATTCGGAATCAAATCGTAACGTTTTTTCAACTGAACATCAATACTTGAAAATGCTTCTTTCGCCTTGTTTTTCTTTTTGATAAGCGATACGTAGAATGAATATGCAACAATTATTGCAAGAACTACTAGGACAAGCACAATCAAAGAAACTAAGTCAGAGAAATTAATAAAAACTTTTTCCATAAAACCTCATTTCTATTTTCCTGCCACAATAACGGTAAAGTCAGTTTGACCACAATAATAGTTTACAGGCTCATATACAAATTGATAACCTGCAATTGAAGGAGTTTTTTTCTTTAACCAATTAAAATATTCATTTGTAACAATACTTGAATGAGCAATAAATTGAGTATGGGTTTTAGAAATATTACCGGTGCAGGCAATATTAACACCTGCAGCAGTCAATTCATTTTTTACAATCTCAGCTTCATCAGCCCCAGCCTGCGAATACATAATACCGGCGGATAAAACCATATTTTCGTCAGGTTGGACTTTTTCACGGTAAATAAGCCTGTTAACAACTTCCTGTGATTTTTGAGGATCTAAAATCCAGTAGCTTATATAACCTTTTTTATTAGGTTCACCTGGGAGGGTAGCAATTTCAATTTTATCCATATCAATATGTTTTGTAAGAGCAGCATACTGTGAAAGTTCATACAATGACATATTTGTCTTTACATACTTTTTAGTTACGTCTATAATGTCAGGAATTTTCGTAATTGTTTCTGGTTTTTGCAATTCATTAAGCAAACCACGTAAAAACCATTGCTGACGGTGTGTTCTGCCAATATCACCCAGAGCATCATGGCGAAATCTTAAATACCCCACAGCCTGCTCAGGAGAAAGTCTGTGCTCACCTTTAGAAAGGTCTATATGAAGCTTTCCTGAATAATCATGATACCTCATAGGTTTTTCGACATAAACATCAACTCCGCCCAAAGCTTCAACAATAGCCTTCACAGCGTTATCATGAACCATAATATACCTGTCTATATGCACACCCAAGGTATCTTCAATTGTCCGGATTGTCATACCGATACCGCCGATTGCATGAGCGGCATTAATCTTTTGAATTCCATTGTTATCAGGCAAATAGACTTTACTGTCACGTGGAATTGAAATTGCATTAATAGATTTGGTTTTAGGATCGACATTCACGAGAATAATCGTATCAGTTCTGGTTCCGGTCCACAAATCGTTGTCATTATTGCTTGCATCCACACCGAGAAGAAGAATATTCTGTCTTTTAGGACCAAACGGCAGCGAGAATTCAGCCTTTTCTTTAACATCATTATCTTTATTCACACTATTAAAAATTTTTGTGATAAAAGAATTTTCACCAAATTGCTTTTTAATAAACTCAGCATTACTTGAGCAGAAAAAAATAGCAGCAACAACACAAATAAAAATAATAAACATAATTATAATCGCACGTATAAAGGTTTCTTGCTCTTCCTGCTGTTGTTTAATTTTATTTAAATAATCATTTCTTTTTGAATTTTCATCAGGTCTGTAGTCCTGTGTACGTTCCTCATTTGAGTTAATAGTCATGTTAAAATTTCCTCTGTATCTTCTTATTAGAACATTTTAATATAAAACTTTTTCCGAGCCATACAATATATTATGTATTTTCTCTAAAAAACTCTGATTAAAAACAGGGTAACCAGTGAAAAGTAAACAGCCAGCCCGACAACATCAATAGTAGTAGCAATCACCGGCCCTGAAGCCACCGCCGGATCAACATTTATTGCCTTAAGCGCAAATGGTGTAAATGTTCCGATAATAGTAGCCATAGTCATGTTAATAGTCATTGCAACACCAACGACTATACCCAACAATACGCTGTGCTGCCACCCCCAGGTCGCAAAAGTTACAAGAACACCGAATAACCCGCCAATCAAAAAACCGATTAAAGCTTCCCTTAAAATATGGTGAAAAGCTGAACTTAAAGTAACCTGTCCTGTAGAAAGCCCTCTCACCATAAGAGTAATACTCTGTGTTCCAATATTACCGCCGAGGCCTGCAAGAAGCGGCATAAAAATTGCAATAATCGGCAATGCTGTCAGAGTATGTTCATAAAAATGCGCAACATTGACGGCGACAAACTCACCGAGCAATGTAATAAAAAGCCATGGAGTTCTTGCTCTGATAGCATTAAAGATATTCCCGGTAAGGATTTCATCTTCATCAACAACCTCCGTTGATATACCTGATGACTGATAAATTTCTTCTGTTGTTTCTTCTTCAAACAAATCGTGTACATCGTCCCAGGTTATCATCCCTTTTAATCTGTTATACAAATCTACGACAGGCAGCGCATTATATTGGTATTTCATAAATTCATCAATAATATAATCGCTGTAATCATCGACGTGAAGTTTTACGATATCCGAAATCATGATATCTTCGACTTTTTGATTTATCGGGGAGGTTAAAAGTTTTCTTAATGACACAACCCCGAGAAGATGATTTTGTTTATCCGTCACATATACGTAATAAAGTTCCATGTTATCCTGTTCAGCTTTAATTCTTATATGATTTAAGACATCCTGAACGCTCATATCAGAGTTAACTGTTAACACTACTGGGTTCATAATACCGCCTGCAGTATCTTCGTTATAGGTTAACAATTCTCTTACTTCTTCTGAGAATTTATGCGGAAGTTTATCGAGGTACGTTTCGCTCTCATCATCTTCCATATCACCAAGAACATCGGCAGCAGCGTCGTGCGGCAGTCTTGTAAGAATTTTTGAAGCTAATTCTTCATCAATATCACTCAAAAGTTCTACCTGAGTTTGAGCAGGAAGATATTCCATCAAATCGGCGGCTTTATCAATATCGAGAAGTGTAAAACACTTAAGCCGCTCATCAGGTTTCAATTCCTGAAAAATATCAGCCAAATCCGCAACATGATATCCGTTCAGCTCTTCTTTGAGCTGTTCGTTAGTTTCATCATCCATAATTTCGCGGATTCTTTCAATTATATTTTCCAGATTAATCATATCCATATTATATTACAAACATAAATTTCAAACGAACACCGGTGAAATAAATGCATGTTTATGCTAACATTCAATTACAGGAGAGAAAAAGATTATGATAAAAGATTACTTTTTAAACGAAATAGAAACAGCCGTTGAAAAGGCGATTAAAGATAATAAATTAGGCGGAATGTCAGAGTATAAACGAGGGACTCTTTTAACCGAACGCCCTAAAAATGCTGATTTTGGTGATTTTGCAATAAATGTATCATCTCTTGCAAGATTTGCAAAAATGGCGCCGCCGATGATTGCAAATACTATCCTTGAATATGTTGATAAAGACGACAACGATTACTCTGTTGTCGCCGGCTTTATAAATTTTAAAACAGGGAAAAAACTTCTCGTAAATTCAATAAAAGAAATCTTTGAAAAAGACAAAAATTACGGAAAACCGGAAAACGTTAAAACTGAAAAAATTATCTTAGAATACGTTTCAGCAAACCCGACCGGGCCTTTCCACATAGGCCACGGACGCTGGGCTGCAATGGGTTCAGTCCTTGCCAATCTTTTAAAATTTTACGGACACGACGTTTATCAGGAATTTTATATTAATGATGCAGGTTCACAGATTACAAAACTCGGAAACTCGCTTGCAATTCGCGTACGTCAGCAGTTAGGCGAAGATATTGATTTTCCGACAGATGAAATCGAAAGAAAAAATTACTACCCCGGAGATTACTTAATTCCTGTTGCCAAAAAATATATAGAAATTAACAATTTAACCTCCCTCGCCCCTTGCGGGAGAGGGAATGAGGGTGAGGGGTACCTTGATATAAAAAAACTCTCTGACTTTGCAAAAGCTGAAATGGAACGTCTGCAAAAAGAACTTCTTGAAAACTTCCGCGTTCACTTTGATAATTTTTATTCTGAATTGACTCTTCATAAATCAGGTAAAGTTGATGAATGTGTTCAAAAGCTCAAAGAAAGCGGCAAAATTTATCAAAAAGACGGGGCAGACTGGTTTAAATCCTCTGATTACGGCGATGATCAAGATAGGGTAATCAAAAAAGCCGATGGCTCAAATACCTATCTCACTGCGGATATTGCATACCATATCGATAAACTAGAACGCGGATTTGACAGAATGATTAATATCTGGGGAGCTGACCATCACGGATATGTTGCGAGAGTAAAGGCATCAATAGAAGCTCTTGGTTACGATCCGAATAAACTCGAAATTCTCCTTGGTCAGCTTGTTAATCTTGTAATTAACGGAAATGAAGTCCGCATGGGCAAGCGTAAAAACATGGTTACTCTTGATGATTTAATTGATGAAGTCGGCGTTGACGCAACACGTTTTTGGATGTCAATGAGAAACATTGATACAACTCTTGATTTTGATATTGAACTTGCAAAAACCAACAGCGACGAAAACCCTGTATTTTATGTTCAATATGCGCATGCTAGAGCCTGCTCGATTTTACGAAATGCCATTGAAGAAAAAATTAACTCTGAAACAGGTGAAAAATCGCCTGCACCAATGTCAAAATCGGAACTCGACGAAATCATAAATAATTATTCTACAGAAACTATTTTACCAACTCTTGACACTGCAAAGAAATTAATACTCAAACTTGAAGAATATAAATCAATGATAAAAACATCGGCAGAAACAAGACAGGTTTATACTATATGCAGATACGTACAGGAACTTGCTGCGGAATTTCATTCATTCTACAACGCAAACCGAGTAATTTCTGATGATAAAGAAATGATGAAAGCCCGCTTAGCACTTGTGGTTGCTGTTAAAAAAGTATTAAATAATGCACTTGATATTCTCGCAGTCACCGCACCTGAGAGAATGTAAAAAAGAAAGGAGATTTAGATGAGAAATCTAATTATAGCTGAAAAAACACTGAAGGGGGGAGGGCTTATCTAGGCTAAATCCCTTTCATAATCAGGCTTTCACTCTTGCTGAAGTTTTGATTACATTAGGAATAATAGGAATAGTGGCAGCATTAACACTTCTTTCACTGGTTCAAAACAACAGGAACAAAGAATTACAAACCGGATTGAAAAAGGGATATTCTGTAATAAGCCAGGCACTTGATATGTATCAGGCAGATACAGGAGAAAGAATAAAAGACGACGGAAGTCTGGCAAATCAGGAACTTGGAAAAAATCTCAAAAAATATTTAAAGGTTATTAAAGATTGCGGTTATGCATATTCTGGCGAAGGAGAAGATGCAAAAGGATGCATACCTAATGACAGTACTTCAAGAGAAGAAGGTGTCGCTTCATACAAAACATATAATGGCCGCACATCAATGAAATCTCAGCTGTTTGATGACTCACAATTTATACTAAACGACGGAATGATTATACTCACAGAAAATATTGGGGAAGATAATCCTCTATATATATCTGTAGACGTAAACGGGTATAAAAAACGTCCTAACAGATTAGGACAGGACTTATTTATGTTTCAAATTGATGAGAATGGAAAACTATTGCCTATGGGCGTAAAAAATACAGATTACTACGACGAAAATGACAGCTATTGCTCAAAAAATTCTTCCAGCAATGTGAACGGAGCAGGTTGCACATATAAAGCCTTGACTGAAGATGACTTTTTTAAAAACTTACCAAAATAAAAAGACCCGCTCATAAAGCGGGTCTTTTACTCTATCTATACTATAAAACCGGGACATCCACAGGCTCTACAAGAATAACATTTAGTACATCATTCGCAAATATATTCACATCAGCGCCCTTTCGAATTAAATCCGCGATACTATCAACAATAAAATATGCACCGCCGCCTATCGCGCCGCCAAGAGCACTCAACGGAACCGTCACATACTTTGCAGCACCATCATTTACAATATCATTGCCCCATTCGGTTGCGTTTTTGGTAATTTCAACTGTTTTATCCCAGTTTTGTTTAACCGCATCTCCATAACCTTTTGTAGTGGTAATTCCTCCGTCATAAGTCATATCAGTTCTTCCGACAATATTCAAAGAAAGCGGAAGCTGTCTGCCTGTCGGAGTTACAACATGGTCAAAATCAAGATATAATATTGCACCTTTTGATAATCTTTTTGCTGGAACAATTTCTCTGACACTTCCCCGGACAAGTGAACCCGACGGAAGAATTACATCAGAATCCGCAGTCTGATCCGTTAACAAGATTGCGGAAAAATCTTTTCCTTCAGAGTTAACCGTACTTATTGAATTCAACATTTGCAGCTGGAATTTAGTTCCGGCAGGAATTCGTTTTGTTTTTGCTTTCGCATTAAAAGGTGCAGCAAATGCGCACTGTGTAAATACCAAAATTGATAAAATTATAGCGAAAATTTTTAATTTCATTATTAAGCCCTCCATTGTGTTATTATTATTCTAAATAAATATAAAATAAATGCAATAACCTTGCCATATATTAAGAAAATTGATAAGATTTACATATGGCAAACTTGGATAAAATTCAGGAATTACAAGAAATTTTACAGAATGACGCTGAAAATTTTCAGGTAAGAAGGGAACTTGCAGTTATTTTGCTGGATAACGGTTTTACCAAAGAGGCGCTTCAGCATTTTATATGGCTGACAAAATATTTTCAGGACGATGCTAAACTCTTTTATAATATAGGAATTACCTATGAAAAATTAAAAAACTTTGAAAAAGCAAAAGAGGCATATATAAAATCATCGGCACTCTCACCTGAAGATACGGATGCATTGTATAATCTCGGGCTTGTGTATACTGAACTTCAGGAGTATGACAAAGGTATAAGGTGTTTTGAGAAGGTTTTAGAAAAGGACACAAACGATTCCAATTCATATTTTAATCTGGGGATTTGCTATTTAAAAAAAGGCGATCCGGTAAGCGCAATGATGAATTTCCAAAGTACAATTGACTTAAATAATGATGATTTATATGCACATTTTTACCTTGGAAATATTCTAAAAGAAATGGATGATTCCTCTGCCGCCGCAGAAGAATTTAAAAAAGTTCTGGAAATCTCACCTGATTACAGCTGGGCATATTATAATCTGGCTGTAATCGACTTTGAAAACGGATACTATGAAGAAGCTGTATATAAACTTGAACAGGCTTTGAAATATAATCCGAAAGATCTGGAAGCCTACATAAATTACATAAAAATAATGGCAAAACAAGGGCTTTACGATGGGGCAAGAGAAGTTGCAGAACGCGCTATTGCGGAATTTAACGATACGGGAGATTTATATTATCTTGAAGCACAGATAGATAAAAAACTTGGCAATCTTGATGACTGCAGGAAAGAATTAAATCTTGCAATGCAGTATTCTGACAAACTTTCGGTTCCGCAAAAACAAATCCTCGATGAACTTGAAGAAATTTCAGATACCACGGAATAACAATTATGGTGCGGTATACTATTCTTTAGTTAATACAGACAGGGTGTGTTTGTTTTCGAAACGATAGCGGGAGCATGTGCGGGAGTGTGTTGAGAAAATAAATACACCCTGTCTGCCTCTTAAGCCTCACTTATACAAAGGAGAGTTTGTATTTAGAAATGTTTTAAATATATTTTGAGCATGGTACAATATAGCCATAAATAGAAGAAAAGAGGAATTAATAATTATGAGAATGTCGAAATTATTTGTACAAACCCTGAGAGAATTTCCGTCAGATGCTGAAGTTATTTCGCATAAAATGCTTGCAAGAGCAGGTTACATCAGGAAATTAACCTCGGGTGTCTACAACTATTTACCCCTGATGTGGAGAGTATTGAAAAAGATTGAAAATATCGTAAGAGAAGAAATGGACTCAGCGGGCGCTCAGGAACTTTTGATGCCGTTTGTCCAGCCGAAAGAACTCTGGGAAGAATCAGGCAGATGGGACGCTTACGGTAAAGAATTAATGAGACTGAAAGACCGCCACGACAGAATTATGTGTCTCGGTCCGACTCACGAAGAAATTATTACGGCAATTGCAAGAGACGGTTTAAAATCCTACAAACAAATGCCTGTTAATTTATATCAAATTCAATCAAAATTCCGTGACGAAGTTCGCCCGAGATACGGGCTGTTACGCGGAAGAGAATTCATTATGAAAGACGCATACAGCTTTGACACATCAGAAGAAGGACTTGACAAAGAATATCAAAATATGGCGCGTGCTTATAAAAGAATTTTCGACCGCTGCGGGCTTGATACTAAAATGGTTCAGTCTGATTCAGGTGCAATCGGCGGAAGCGTTTCTCATGAATTTATGGTAATTACTGACACAGATGCCGGCGAAAATGATGTATTCTACTGCGAATGCGACTATGCTGCTAATTCAAATCACGCTGTGTCAAAACTGCCTGAGGCTGTAGTTGACGGAAAAGATTACTTTAAAGAAACAAAAATTGTCGATACTCCGGAAACACATTCTATTGAAGAATTGAGCAAATTCTTAAGCATTCCGTCCACATTGATTTTAAAATCATTAGTCTATATAGTGGATAAAAATCCTGTAATTGCACTTATCAGAGCAGACAGAACCGTTGAAGAAACAAAGTTAATGAATGCTGTCGGCGGAAATGAAATAAGAATAGCCTCTGCCGCTGAAATTGCAGAACTTATGGCTGATCACGGATTTGATGCAGTTCCGGGATTTATCGGCCCTAAGGGAATGCAAGACATTCCGATAATTGCGGACGAAACTGTACGTGATATGAAAAATTTTGTTGTCGGAATTAATCAAACGGACAAACACCTTGTCGGTGCAAATCTCGCTGACCTTGGAATTGATAACCTGAAATTCACAGACATCCGACTTGTAGAAGCAGGAGACTTCTGTCCTGAATGCGGAAAGCCTTTAAAAGTTACTCAAGGGATTGAGGTCGGAAACATCTTTAAACTCGGCACAAAATATTCAAAACCGATGAATGCTGTTTATCTTGACAAAAACGGCAAATCACATCCGTATATTATGGGCTGCTACGGTATCGGAATTTCAAGAACAGCAGCGGCAGCCGTTGAAGCTCACAATGATGAGCACGGCATAAAATGGCCGATTTCAATCGCACCTTATCACGTTGTAATCGTACCTGTAAATATTCAGGATAAATTACAAATGGAAACTGCTGAAAAAATGTATGAAGAACTTAAAAAAGCAGGCGTTGAAGTTGTTCTTGATGACCGAGACGAACGCGCGGGGGTTAAATTCAAAGACGCAGATTTAATCGGCTTCCCTTACCGCGTGACAGTAGGAAAAACTATCAATGAAGGGCTTGTGGAATATAAAACAAGAGAAACCGGCGAAATTGAAACAGTTAAACCGGAAGTCGCTGTTGAACATCTGATTGAGATAGTTAAAAATATTAAATAACTCCAAAAAGCCTGCAGTAAGCAGGCTTTTTTTAAGGGAGATTATTGAAATAATCTTTCTCTGTTAATGCTCTAAATGTGCAGGCAATTCCGTTTTGCGCATTAGATGAAGTCGGCGAGCAATATGTATCCAAATCGTCGAAAACCGTACCTTCAGCCCCCATAGGCAAAAGTTTTCCGCTGTCGTTCATTATCTGAAATGTAAACAAATCATGCCCCCATGCATTCGGATTTTTCTTATAACCGTTAATATCAACAGATATAAGGATACTTCCTACACCTGAACCTCCCAAATCAATTGACGAAGTATTATCTTCAATCAAAAGTACCATGCCGTCCGCTAAAATAAATTGTCCGTCATCAAAAAATTTAGAAGAAACTTTTCTGTTTTTCGAAAATGTTTTATATGTATTAATAATAAAAGTACCGCTCTCATCAGTAGCTCCTGCAATACAATCTCCTAAACTACAATCTTTCAATATTTTAAAATATTTTTTATAATAGTTTGCAAAAGTTCGGTCTGCATAAGTATCTCTTTTCGCAACGAAGCCCTGATCTGCATTAAGAGATTGCAAAGCCTGAGTCAGTACAGAATATGATTTTTGCAGGGCTGTTTTATACTGAGCGCCATGAGTTTTATTAATCAAAGCAGGCAAAGTCATTGCGGCAACCACACCAATTATCCCTAACGTAATCAACACCTCCGCTAATGTAAAAGCTTTACGCATTTTTCCTCCTTAATATTTCTTAATTGCCCGATAAATTATTGATATATTGTTAATTATATATTAACATAATAACATATTCAGGCGATAATATCAATACATTAACATTCAGTTTATAATTTAAGAATGGCAATTAATATTGATATTGATACTCAAACGGATATAAACGAACTTGTCAGATTGCTGCTTTTCCGAAACAGAATAACAATAGCCGAGCTTGCACGACGAATGAGCGACTTGAGCGGAAAAGAATATTCTAGGTTTAATGTGAGAGCCAAAATAGAAAAGGGCTCGCTAAAGTTCTCTGAAATGATACTTATATGCGAAATATTAGGATACAAAATAGATATTCACGAAAAATAAAAAGCGGACTTAAAAGCCCGCTTTTATTTCGGTAAATTTTTCCAGTATGTAAGGTTAGGATTATCAGGATTTTTATCAATCAGCGCATATTCCATACACCCAAATCCATTGTATCTATTAGCTTTCTCTTTTACAGTGCACACATTAACAGCACCAACACTTCCACCAAGCTCCTCATCATCTTCATATGAACCAGTACTACCTCCGCCAATATTTTTTGGAGTGATAATTTTATCATTTGAATCTATATCAAATGTAAATACATCAAAACCGAGTCTGTTAGGGCCTTTACCTGTGCCATTAGTATCTATATAAATTCTTGCATTTCTATAAGTTGTACTTCCAAAGAAGAAACACATCCCGTCATTGGTCACAATTGCTCTATCAGAGACGACATCCGTGCTAAAATAAGCATCCTTATTCCCGGTATAAGTTTTGTAAGTTACCGGAGTTGAATTCCCGGAGCAAGACAAATACGAATTTTTGTAAGTACAAAACCTGCCGCCGACAAGGTATTTTTTAAATGCATCTATGTATTCATATCGCTTCGCTTCAAGCTCTTGATCATTTGCTGATAAATCTTTAATAATAAAATTCTGATAAACACCGCTGTAATCCCCTACCATACGCATATGAACATTCCACAAAATAGAATAAGCCTTCTTAAAACGTGTCTGCAATTCCTGATTTCTATGATTTGCAACCAATGAAGGCAGTGTCATTGCTGCCACAATACCGATTATACCAAGTGTTATTAGAACCTCTGCAAGAGTGAAGGCCGATTTTAGCCTTAAATTATGCTGCCCCCCCCCCCGCAAATCCAGTCATAGCAATGGTTTCCATATCTTCCTCCTTTAATATCTTTATTACTATTATAAACTATATTTTTCAAATCCGCAACCGCAAAATTTTTTATTCACGCACTTTAAACAAAATATGAACCTCCCCAAATTTATCCCTATTAATGATATAGAAATTTCTGCACTACAAAAAACCCGCCAAATTTTTGCAGATTGCTACCTTACAAGTTCATTGAATTCATTTTGCAGAACAGAAAACGGACGTAACCTTCTAAAACAAAACATTTCAAAAGCCATAGACGGCGAAGGATTTAACATTCATTTTCCACAGGTAAAATCAAAACCGCAAGATGTATTTATTACAGAAAAAGAAATAAAGAATTTATATCTTACCGACAGATTTTCTAACATAGTACACCATGGTTACGAAGAAAATAATATACAAAAAGCTGTGGAACTCGCCATGGATAAATTAATAAACAAATATCCCTCTTTGAAAAGTTTTATTTGCCTGTATGCCAATTGTGTCGAAGATTTTGAATATAATTTCCCTTCCGTTTTTATGAAAGCATTTACTGGATATAAACCGATTACAATTAACGAAAAAACTATACGAATGAGTTTAAAATCAAAGAAGGATAAAGTATTTCAGCTTTTTGAAGAAATGGAAAAATCCAAGGGTGATTTTAATTTTGTCGCAGGAACAGGATTCCGCTTTAAAAAAGGTTTTGATGACTGGCACTGCTTCACAGTTGAAAATGTAGATATGAAAAATAATTCTGTAACAATCTACAACGGTAGAAAATGTGAAAGCACAAAAATCGATTTCAAAACATTCATAGAAAAATTTAAATACCTCACAGGCTATATTTCAAAGAATTTCACAGAAAAAACTAATCCGCCTCTTTGATATCTTTCATTGAAATATTAAATTTCAAAAGAAAATATCCGCCAAAAATCACAAGGATTATCATTAATAAAGTCTGATGAACAGTAGACACAGCAAGAGCCGTAGATTTTTCAATACCGAAAATTCCAAGCGCCATAAGATATGCAACCTGATAAGGTCCCAAAAACACAGAAGTTGAAGGAATCATTGTTGAGAAGGATATCAGACTAAGTACAAAAAGTCCTGCAGAAAATCCTAAACCGAGCCCGAAACTGTCAACGATTAAAAACGCAACATAAGCTTCAATTCCCCACACAATAAGGCTCGTAATACATGCTATTGTCCAGTATTTAGGGTAGCCAAGAACCTCAAACCCTTCCATAAAAGACTTTACATGACAGCATAGATTTTCAACAATGCCAACCGCTGAAGCCGAAAACTTTTCCGGAAGCTTTTTACATCCGCAAGAAAGTTTTTCGCAAATAAAATCTACTTTATCAAACTTAAAAATAAGATAAAAAACTATCAAACTTCCTACAAATAAAGCACCTATACCGTACGCGATATGCAAAATCCACTGCTGCTTACAGTATAAAAATATTGCAGCCAAAAGCATTAGAAAAACGCTAATTCCATCAAGTGTTCTTTCCAGAATAATAGAGCCGAAAACTTTCATCTTCTTTTCACCCTTAACAGAGCCGAGATAATATGCTCTATAAACATCACCTGCACGTGCAGGAAGAAAAATATTCAGCATGCTGCCAACAGTAAAAACTTCACCCAGATGAAGTGATGAATATTTTGAATCATTCAACAAAAGCGCCTTCCAGCGGATACCTCTTATATAAAGCGTCAAAACATACAGCGGTACAATAAGCCATATATGCTTAAAATTAAATGACTTAAATGTATTCAAAAGTTCGTGCCAGTCAATTTTATAAAAAATTATACACAGCAGCGCTATTGTAATAACTAAAGCCGCTATCTTCCTCTTTTTCATAACAATTTAATTTTACCACAAATATTGAGATAAAGGGAACAAACTAGTGTGCAAATGGCACTAGTCTATTTTATATATGGGGCTTGTGCAGCCCCAAACCCCGCACCGGATATTCTTTCTTTTTGTTGCGATGCAAAAAGAAAGAATATCGGCTAAGAAAGAAAAACACGCTATATTACAGCGCTGCTTTGCAGCGCAAGACCGAATGGATGTCGTTAAATGCTGACGCATTTAACCTTTCAGCCTCACTATCGCACTTCGTGCACGTTCGGCAACCGGTCGCAGACCGGTCTGGTGTGCGTGTGCGTAAGCACGATAGCACACCTTAAAAGGCTGAAGGCTTTGCCTTCAACTACTTCCATTTGATTCCGCGGCGCGTAGCGACGCTGTAAACTTTTGCGCTTTTCTCTTTCTTTGGTTCATTTCTTTCTCTTTTAATCGCAATAAAAGAGAAAGAAATGAACATACAAGAATAGACTTGTGCCTCTTTTGCACTAGCCTATTCTCTTAGTTGCATAATTTTTTTTATCTGTTATTATAATAATTGAAATGGATACATTAATTACCTCAAAATTGCATTTGCATCATATCAACCTGAAAAGGCTGTAGAATTGATGCTGCGCAATTTTTAAATATTTTTAGGTAATTCAATTCTTTAATAAACGGCCTTTTCAGGAGCCCCGTAGAGCGCAAAAAGGTCACACTGTTTTATGAAAAGAATTGGAGAACATAAATGACAATTACAGGTATTATATCCGCGATAGGAAATAACAGCAGCATTTACCCGCTTTTGGTCAGAGATTGCGGAATAGAAGTTCCGACAAAAGTTTATTTAACATATAAAGAAAACGAAAACGATAAAAAAATCCAAAAACTTGCAACAAGAGAAAGATTTCTTGACGAATACATAGGCTCTGCAATCTGGCTCGGTGGAATCCCGCTGGTTGAATATGTTGCAAATAAATTCATTAAGGCAAAAGGGTTTAACCCAAATATTAATCTAAAACTTTTAAAAGAAGAAGAATGCCAGGGACTTGAATACAATATTAAAAAATTTGAAAAATTGGCGCCTGAAGCTGTTGAAGATTTAAAGAAATTAACTGGCAGTATGGCGAAAAACACTTATAAAACACTTCTTGGCGCAAGATTTCTTGCTGCAACGCTGATTCCTATTGCAGTAATTGGCTTTATTCTTCCTAAAATGATTTTTGCTTCCTCTGCCAGAAAAATTTCTGAAATGAGAAGAAAAAAAGAAAAGTCCCAAGAAGGATTGCAGCAGCTACCTTCTTGGGCGGGAAAAAAGGCTAAGGATACAACCTTTACAGGCAACTTAATGTCAACTTTAGCAAACTTTTCCACCAAAGAAAAAATGGAAGTGATTGACGGCGGCTATGCTCTAGGACGCATTGTGACCGCAAGAAAAGGTCCTGACGGCAACCGTAATGAAGCAAAAGATATTGCATTTAAAATGGCAGGCATGATGTATTTGAATTACGTTGCGCCGCAACAGATTGAAAAAGGGTTGAACTTTTTCTGTAAAAAGGTCTTTAAACTTAACACAAACCTTGATCCTCTCATGCTTGAGGACAAAGATTTTATAAACCAGATAAAAGAAGGAAAATTACAACTTCCAAACTCAGACAGTGCAAAGGATTTACTTGACTTTGTCGACAATAACCCGAAAAGCTTGTTTGTAAAATACGCAGAAAAGTTTGAAAAAATTAAGCTTCTGAAAAACGGAATACGCGACCCGAGGGCGTATGTAAATATCAAAAAGCTTGCGGAATTCAAAAAAGACATAGAAGAATTTTCTAAAAATTCACTCTCTTCTAAATCTGTAAAAACTTTTGCAAAACGCGCAAAAGGCGTCAAGACATTTAATATACTTGCAAATGTCGGGTTAAGCAGCTTTCTTCTTGCATATTGCCTTCCGAAAGCCCAATTTGCATTTAGACGTCTTGTTACAGGCTCGGAACTCGAACCCGGAATTGTCAACGCAAACATGGAACCGCAAAAATTTAATCGGAATTAACCTGTTGATTTTGTTTTCGAAACGATAGCGGGAGCATGTGCGGGAGCGTGTTGAGAAAATAAAACCAACAGGTTAATAATCTTCTCTAAATAAAAAGAGCAGAGAATAAATCTCCGCTCCTTTTATATAATAATACTAAATACGTCTTAAGCTAAAACGAGTTCTTTTTCTTCACTCATTACTCTGTCACCGAGAATAGTATTCTTTATTTCAGCTAAATCCTGCTGCATTAATCTTCTCGGAGACCCCTCTTCCATAGAGCGGTTTCTGAGCAAGTATGACGGATGAAAAATAGTTATTGCTTTATATTCAACACCGTCAACAGTTACTGTCATCCATTTGCCGCGGACTTTTGATATTGTCTGTTTTTTATCAAGTTCAACAAATGATTTTAAAGCCGTAGCACCGCAAAGAACAATTGCTTCCGGTTTAATAATATCAATTTGCGCATCTAAAAATTTGCGGCATGCTGCCTTTTCTTCATCAGTCGGAACTCTGTTTTCAGGCGGTCTGCATTTAACGGTATTAATCATATAAATATCGTTTTCTCTTGAAATTCCTGCTTCTGCAAGAAATTCATTCATCAACTGACCTGCTCTGCCAACAAACGGCATGCCCAATTCATCCTCAACTTCTCCCGGAGCTTCCCCGATAAATACAATTTTTGCAGTAGACGGATTACCGTCAGAAAATACTACGTTATTTCTGGTTTTTGCAAGCGGACAAGCCTTGCAGCTTTCACACTTCTGTCTTACAATCTCCAGGCACTGACTCTTCATTTTTTCTCTCCTCTTTTTCCTTATTGTTTTTAAATAAGCCAACATTATATTTTTTACAATAGCGCTTCAATTCCTTCATAACAACATCCGAAAGTATGAAAACCGCTATCAAATTCGGAACCGCCAAAAACAGAGTAAACGCATCTGAAAGATTAATTATACTTTTAAAGTTCATGGCAGAGCCGATTACAATGAATATACAATATATAACCTGAAAAGTCCTCGTTGTCAATTTTGTATCGCCGAAGAGGAAGTTCCAGCCCTTAATTCCGTAATATGAACCGCAAAGCATTGTTGATAAAACAAAACAGCTTGCCATAAATGTTAACAGAATAGGGAAAAACGGACATACCGTACCGAATGCTTTAGAGGTTAATTCAATCCCTGCAAGTCCTGTGTTTTGCAGATAAACTCCGCTCACTACAATAACAAAAGCTGTTGCAGAGCCGACGATTACAGTATCAACAAACGGCTGGAGCATGGCAATAAACGCCTGTGCAACAGGTTTGCTTGTTTTAACTGCAGAAAATGCAATAGGTGCAGTTCCGAGTCCAGCTTCATTAGCGAACATTGCTCTTCTAAATCCCCAGAGCATGCATGCAAACATGCCGCCTTCCATAGCGCGAGGCTTAAAGGCTTCCGTTATAATTACATGAATTGTATGCGGGAGATGGTGAATATTCATCAAACAAACCACAAATGCTGAAGCCACATATAATGTACACATCACAGGCGTAACTTTTGAGGTAAACTTTCCGATAGCCTTAATCCCGCCAATTATTGTAAAATATGTAATTACAGCAACAATCAGGCCTAAAAGCCAGCTTTGGTTTGCAAAGAAACTTTTGTCGCCTCCTGTCACTTCCGTAATCTGGGTTGTCATGGCATTAATCTGGAATAAATTCCATCCGCCAATCATTGCAAAAATACAGCACACCGCATAGATTTTTGCAAGATAGGGTGAAAATTTTCCAAGAAGTTTATGATTTTTTAAACCTGCTTCAATATAATACATCGGTCCGCCCGCAACAGTTCCGTTTTTATTTATTTTACGGAATTTCAGCCCGAGAAGCACTTCTGCAAATTTCAGCGCCATTGAGAAAAATCCTGCAATAATCATCCAGAAAATTACCCCCGGACCGCCGACAGAAACAGCAGCAGCAGATCCTGCGACATTTCCTATACCGGCAGATGCGGAGATTGTTGCCGTAAGCGCCTGAAAAGATGAAACTTCTCCTTTTTTCTTTTTTACTATAATATCTTTATGCTCATAGTTTTTGGTAATAAGTTTAAGCGCGTGCTTAAATCCCCATACACCAATGAACCTTGTACGAATAGTAAAATAGATTGCGGCAGTCATCAAAAGCGCAACAAGAAATTCCACCCTGACACCATGAATCGTCACGTGGCTGAATATTATCCCTGAAATTTTGTCGGCTATCGGTGATAAAAAGCTATCTATTGCACTATCTAAATTCATCGTGATTATATTTTAGCATGAACATGACAACTTATTTCGGTAAATTCTTCCAGTAAGATACATCAGGATTATCGGGATTTTTGTCAAGCATAGCATAGATGGTGCAGCCAAAACCGTTATACTTGTTACCTGTCTGTTTAATTGAGCAATCAGCAGTAGTACCGGTTTCATCACTATCAGTTACAAGATCGTCGCCCCCGCCTCCAAAGGCTTTAGGCGGAATAATTTTATCATTTGCATCAACATCTAATGCAAATAAATCAAACCCTAATCTGTTAGGTCCTTTCAGAGCCCCGTTTGTATCAACATAAATTCTGTTATTTCTGTATTCTGTGTTGCCAAAGAAAATTGTAATACCGTCAGGAGCAACAACCACCCTGTCAGTAACAGCATCTGCTGTCAAATGTGCCGTATTTTTTCCGTCATAAGTTTTGTAATCAACAGGATTACTTTTATTCATACAGGACAAAATTGCATTCCCCCATGTGCAAATTTTCCCGCCGTTAACATATTTCATAAATGCTTCTATATATTTATACCTGAGTGCCTTTTCGCTCTCATTATCGGTCATAATAACATCTTTCTGTATAAAAGTACCGTAAACACTACCATAATCAGCAATCATTCGCTGATGTATATTCCATATAACAGACTGTGCTTTTTTGAACCGAACCTCCAATTCTTTTGCCTTGTAATCAGCCATCAACGCAGGCAATGTCATTGCTGCAACAACTCCGATTATCCCGAGAGTTATCAAAACTTCCGCGAGCGTAAAAGCGTTCTTTTTCATACTCCTCCTAAGATTTATTACATAATATTATTACTAATAATAAGTATAATATGATAAGTAATAATATATGTCAATCATGTAATATCTAAGTTTATAATATTAGGATGATAGTATTTAAACTTGATGATTTAATCTGGCAGCACAGAACGACAGCCGAAGATATCTTTCAAAAAACAGGTATCGGCAAATCAACGCTTTCTACAATCAGAAATAATAAAAATATAAATATAAGTATTTACACCCTTAACAAATTGTGCAAATACTTTAACTGCAAAATTTCTGATTTAATGGAATATGTTCCGGATAATGACTAACAGATATACATGCAATCCCCGTAGCTGAAAAATCTGTATCGATCTTTTATTGCTTCTTTGTAGGCTTCAAAGATAAAATCTTTCCCCGCCAATGCGCTCACAAGCATTAAAAGCGTAGATTTCGGCAGGTGAAAATTCGTTATAAGATTATCGATGACTTTAAATTCATACGGCGGATAAATGAAAAGTTCGGAATGGTCGTGACAAGCCTTTATTTCGCCGTATTTTTGATAAGCTGTTTCAAGGGTTCTGACCGTCGTAGTTCCGACCGCAATTATTTTCTTTCCTTCTGATTTTGCTTTATTAATCGCATCTGCCGCATCTTGTGTAATTTCAAAAGTTTCAGAGTGCATTTTATGGTCTAACACATTTTCGCATTTTACCGGACGAAAAGTTCCCAGCCCGACATTTAGAGTAACATAAGTAATTCCGACACCCTTATCTTTTAACTTTTGAAGAATTTCCTCCGTAAAATGCAGCCCCGCAGTCGGTGCGGCAACTGAACCTTCATCTTTTGCATAAACTGTCTGATATCTTTCAAAATCAAGCTTTTTAATATCTTCCGTCTGCATTTTACGCTCAATATAAGGAGGAAGCGGAATATTTCCGTTTCTGTGCAGAACATCAAGAAGATTTCCGTCATAAATAAGTTTCACCAGCCACTCGCCGTCATCTTCAAGTCTTTGGATAACTTCAACAGATAATTCATCGCTGACTTTGACGATTGTACCTGATTTAACGCGTTTGGAGGGCTTTATTAATACCTGCCAGCACCCCTCACCCGATGCACTAAATTCACTTTGTTCATCAAGTGCATCTTCCCTCTCCCGCAAGGGGCGAGGGTTTATATCTGATTGTTTCAACAGAAAAATTTCAATCTTTGCGCCGGTTTCTTTTGTTCCGTAAAGACGCGCCGGCATAACCTTGGTATTATTCAATACAAGAAGTGAATTCTTATCTATTAAATCCACAATATCATAGAAATGTTTATGAGAAATTGAATGCTTGTCCCTGTTGAGTACAAGCATTCTTGAATTTTCCCTTTTATCAGCCGGAAGCTGGGCTATAAGTTCCTCCGGTAAATCATAATCAAAATCAGATAATAGTAACATTTTACAACTTTCCGTCAAATCCGCACATCCAGAAAAAGAAACTAGAAATTCGACTTGCGAGATTTGGCTTTTTATAAAATAATTTTATATCTTCCGCACCTTCTTTTGTAAGCTGCCAGTTATTACGTGAAAAATCATTTACCGGAATTTTAATAGTTCGTGAATAAAGAGCATTCTGGATTTCTTCATTCGCAAATTTTGAACGCAAGTCGCTGACTTTACCGCGTTGTTTTACGTAGATATATTTTGTAAACTCTGATGCACGCTGTTCAAAACGCATGCCCCGATATCTTTCGACTAAACGGTTAAGGACTTTCAACCTTTATTTTCCTTTCTTGTTATCATCAACAATTTCGGCTTCAATTACCTTATTGCCGTCAGAGGCCGTGACTTTCTTTGCAGCATCTTCACGTTCAAGCTGTTTATTAATTATTACCGTCTGCAATACCTGAACAATATTGCTTACAATCAAATAAATAAACACACCTGCAGGAATAGGAACTATTACAAATGTACCTATAATCATTACAGGCATGAAGGTTCCCATTGATTTCTGTATAGCTTCCTGTGTCGGATCGAGTTCTGCCTTATTCTTGTTGGTCGCCATAATAAGCTTCTGCGAAAGCCACATTGTAATACCAAAAAGAACAATCAGAGCCAATACATCCCAGTGGAATTCTTTTTTAATTTCAACAGTAGGAACAGATGCTATTAAAAGTCCATCCTGACGTTTAAAGGTTATGTTTTCCATCTCTTTTGTATTAACATCTGTTATTGTTATTTCTGCCTTTTCAATTTTGTCAAGCTGGCTGAATTTTAAATCAAGATGATCAAGACTCATTTTGAAATCAATATTTTCGCCAGGTTTAATATCGCCCTGAACTTCAAGAGCATTTTTAGGTTTTGTAATTTTTACATTATTAAGAACTTCGTCCGGAAGATAAACTTTTGCAACCTTACCCGGAATAAATGTATCATACTTAGATGTTCCCATTTTACCGTCATTAGAGATACCTGCGCTTGCGCGGAGAGTCGTGTCTAATCTATCTATAAATAAGAATTTGGAATTACCTGCAGCCTGAATAAATGCGGGATTCATCAATGCTGAATACAAAAGGATGAATATAGGCATTTGAATTAACAAAGGCAGACATCCGCCCATAGGATTAAAATTATGTTCTTTATAGAACTCCATCATTTTTTGCTGCATAACCTGCGGATTTGACTTATATCTATCCTGAATTGCCTTCAATTTTGGCTGGAGGTTCTGCATCATCTTCATAGAACGCTGCTGGGATGCGTTCAGTGGCCATAATGCCGCTCTTACAATAAGAGTTAGTACAACAATCGCTAACCCATAGCTTCCGACAAAAGAAGCCAGTATCTTTAATAATTCAATGGTTAAACCTACAAAATCCACTTTCCCTAATCCTCTCTTAACAAGTGTAAAATCTTTCCCTAAAAGCTTAATATAAAATTTTAGCAAAGTCAAATTATAATAAGTTTTTATTGCGTTAAAAGTGTTTTTATAATATAAAAATACCATATTAATTGTTTTATTATGAAAAGGAGATTAAACTATGCAAAGTGAATTAAAGAAACTTTTTTACGACTCTTACATATCAAAAGACCAAAAGCATAAAGTGATAAAAATACTGGGTGTAAAATGTAAATTTAGACGCAGAAACTTTAACGAAGATATTTATGAAATGTGCCATCAGATACTGACAAAACTGTCACTGCCGGATAATATTTTTAGATTAAACAACACAAAATTTTATGTACCAAACTATCCTCTTGATACAATTCAACGCTGGATTGTAGATAAGTCAGAATTTTATGAAGAAGAACTGTTAAAAGAACTTGAACACATAATCCCTAATGATGCAGTAATATGCGATATAGGTGCAAATATCGGAAACCACTCTTTATATTGGGCGTCAAATATGCAAATCAAAAAAATATATGCATTTGAACCTGTTGATACAACATATAACATTTTAGAAAAAAATATAAAAATTAATAATCTTGAAAACATTATAAAGCCACTAAACATAGGTTTAAGTGATGAAAAGGGCACGGGAATTATAAACATTTATTCAAATGACAATATAGGAGGAACCAGTATTAAAAAATCCAACAAAAATAATGGAGGAATAAAAATTGATAAACTTGATAATATTAAAATTATAGAAGAAAAACTTGATTTTATAAAAATTGATGTAGAAGGTCATGAACTTCTTGCTTTAAAAGGTGCAAAACAAACCATTAATAAATACAAACCATTAATATTTATAGAAATATTTCCTGAAAATTTCGAGGAATTAAATAAACTTTTATTGTCATACCAATATAAATTAACACAAAAATTTTGTGATAATAATTACCTTTTTGCGCCTGATGAAATATAATCACACCAGTCGAAAATCAGTCGCAAAATAAAATTTTAACATAAAATAAAGGCTTTAGAAAATCTCTAAAGCCTTTATTTATAAATGGTCGGGATGACACGATTTGAACGTGCGACCCCCTCGTCCCAAGCGAGGTGCGCTACCAAGCTGCGCCACATCCCGACGGTATTTAGTTTTCAAATGTTTCACATTTGAAAGGTGCGCTACCAACCTCTCGTGAAACATTTCGCAGGATTGTTTCACTCGGCAGAGTGCCACATCCCGAGGCTCAACTGAACATCTGTTCAGCGGGCTTCTCTAATTTAACGCAAACATTTTTTCGCGTCAAGAGTTTTTTTAACCGTAAAGTCTGTTTTTTAATTTATCTTCAACAAAAGCGTATTTTGTGCTTATGCCAAGACCTATTCCTGCAAGAAGATATGTTGCCCATGCAAACAGGTAATTACGTTTTAGAGCACCAAGATTGATTGATTTTCCAAGAGTTTTTCCAGCCTGTTTAATGCCACGCAAAGAGGCAAGACCTTCTTCTGCTATTGTCGGAAGAAAAGCACAGAACCCTAATACTCCGGCATTTCGTTCAACAAAATTCTTTTTCCCGTCTTGTCTTGGCGGCAGCAAACTGCTTGCAAACAATGCCGCAGCTGGTGCAAATACGGCATATCTTCTTGATTTTTGAAGCAATTTTAAAAACCCGTTTTTAGCATTTGCGGCATGCCCTATTTCATGTGGCAGAAGGGCCGGTTTTGATTTTGGAGCAACAGCAAGCTTTAAGTCATCACTGTAAAAAGCATTCTTACCGTCTGCGACTATGGCAAACTCATTCGCATACGCAGGACCGTATTTTTGAATAAATTTTGGCAAATTTTCTCTTGAAACAAGTTTTACGTCAATATTCAAGTTATGCTTATCGCACATGTCTTTGACAACTTTACAGACATTTTCCTCATTCGTGAATTCTTTTCCGTTAACAAGCTTATGTCCTAACCATTCAGACACTTTATTTAATGAAGAAGCAACGAGCTGCAAAAGACCTGCCGTTATTGCAGTCTTTGCGACATCTGCACCTTCAGATAATCCTGGGCTATCCATTTGCGGAGCATAATAAGGATTGCCGTAATACAGCGGGTAATCAAAACTCACACGATTAGGATAATTATAATTTTGCACCTGAAGCATTATATTCTCCTGCACTTCTACACTAAAATTAAACCGCTTAAAGCAATTTTATTGCCAATTTTTCATATTATTTTACAAATCTTATAACATATCCATGTTAAAATAAAAATATGAAACATACATTTGAACAAAAAGTTTTTTATTCGGATACTGATGCATACGGCGTTGTCTGGCACGGATCATATTTAAGATGGCTGGAAATGGGCAGAGTGTACCTTTGCGAAATGATGGGGCATAATCTGATTGAACTTAAAGAACAAGACATTGTGCTTCCTGTTACAAACCTGAATATCAGATATAAAATGTCAGCCAAATTAAATGATGAGATTGTAATCGAAACGGAAATTTCAAAGTTTAACGGGTTTTCCGTAACGTTTAAGCAATGCATCAAATCAAAGGAAACTGGCAAAAAATATATTGAAGCCGAAATTGATGTTGTCGCAATATCCAATGACGGTAAATTGTATAGACGAATGCCGCAGGTTCTTGCTGAATGCTTTGAAAGGGCTCTAAAATGTCCGGTACTCGCTTAAACAAGTATATTGCTTCTTCCGGCCTATGTTCAAGAAGAAAAGCCGATGAACTTATTGAAGAAGGCAGAGTCCTCGTTAACGGTAAAAAAGTAACGGAACTTGGGTTTCTTGTCCAGCCGAAAGATAAAGTTTTTGTTGATAAAAAACTTATCCATCCTGTAAAACATGAATATTACAGGTTTTATAAGCCTGCCGGCTATATTACTACAGCAGATGACGAAAAAGGCAGAAAAACAATTTACGATTTGCTTCCGGAAAACTTTCAGAGTTTAAAACCTGTAGGAAGGCTTGATAAGGATTCTACAGGGCTTTTAATTCTCACAAACGACGGAGACCTAATAAACGAACTAACCCATCCGTCTGTTAAGGTGCCTAAGGTTTATCTTGTTTCAATCAACGGACAAATTCACAGACATGAACTTGAACAGCTTGCTAACGGAGTAGAAATAGAAAAAGGCAAAATCGCTTATGCTGATATTTCGGTTATAGAGATGACAAACGAAAAAACGACAATGCAGATAACTCTTTATCAGGGATTGAATCGGCAGATAAGAAAAATGTTTGAATATGTAGGCTATGAGGTAAAATCATTAAAAAGAATTCAGCATGCCACTATTACATTGCAAGGATTAAAACGCGGGGATGTAAAACCAATAAAGCCGCAGCAGATAAAAGAACTCAAAAATTTTCTTAACAGGATTTCGAAAAATGCTTAAAATTGCATTAACAGGCAATATTGCCTCCGGCAAATCAACAGTTCAAAATATCTTAGAAAAAAAGGGATATAAGGTATTAGATACCGATAAAATCGCCCATGTTCTTCTTGATGAAATTGATGATGTAAAAATTGAATTTCCTGAATGTGTTGAAAACGGAAAAATTTCGCGGGAAAAACTTGGCAGAGTAGTTTTCTCAAATAAGGAACAGAAAGAGAAACTTGAAAAAATTATCCATCCCGAAATCAGAAATAGAATAAACATGTTTTTCATTGAAAATTCAGGGGAAAAAGTCTTATTTGTCGGGATACCTCTTTTATATGAAACCGGCATGACGGATTTATTTGACAAATCTCTTCTTATTTATACTGATGATGTAATACGAGAAAAGCGTTTAATTTTGAGGAACAAATATTCACGTCACCATGCCCGTTTGAGAATGAATGCACAAATTTCACAGGACGAAAAAAGACGCCTGTGCGACTATGTAATTTTCAATAACGGAACAATTTCTGAGCTGGAAATTGCTGTTAACAAATTTTTATCACAAATTACACCGGAATAAATACTCTTGCACCGTCTTTGATATGGTTTGTGACACCATCGCTTACAGCTTGTCCGTTGCCGAGGGTAACTTCAACGTGTCCGGCATTGCTGCTGTATCCGGAAACACCTCTATCATAAACAAGAATACATCCTGCCGGCAATGAGGATAGATTAAGATTATCTGTTGAAACTTCTTTAAAGTTTGGGTTACGAGAAAGAATAGATGCATATTCATAACCGTTACCTCTTTCTCCTGTACCTAAACCAGTTCTATCAAGAGCCTGTCTTACATATTTTGCACAATATCCTGTAAATCCGACAGCATTATTAGCAACATCTTTTGCAAGAGCTCCGCCCTTTTCTTTATCATATCCGGATTCTTCTAATTCAGGTAAATTAGTCTTCGTACTGATTGTTGACGTATTTGCTTTAGCCGCCGATATAGAAGTTGATTTCGAAGAGGTTAATGACGACATACGATTAAAGAAATTCTGCGTCATGTTTGTTGTTGCATTTACAGAGGCCAATAAGGTGAATACATCAAGAACCTTGTTAAGTGCACAGAAATTATATATTCCAAAATTAGAATATGGTACACAGAAAGTATTAAACATCGGATAAGAAGGCACAAATCCGAAATTAGAATATCCTATTGACGGAAATCCGCAAACAGGAACTTGTGGAATTGCCGGAGCACAGCCACCAAAGCCAAAACCAAACAGAGAGCCGTTATAAAAATTATTTCCCCCCATACAAGGTGTATTATATGGTCTCTGGTTGAAATAATTATTTTGAATATAAGTTGTATGACCGACTGATCTAAACAATTTTTCTATCCCCTTAATCCCCTGTATTTATATAAAGGATTTTAAGATAAAAAAATTGCCTAATATTAACAATTGTTAAAATATAATAATAGCCGCTTCAGCCTTGCCGGAATCAACCATACTTAACGGCTCATTGTAATCCTCAGTTAAAGAGTAATCATCAGTATCTAAACCAAAGAGTTTTTCGACATTTAACGGATCTTCTCCTGTAAAAAGATAAAACTTATTTACATTTTTCATATAAAGCCCGAAAGACTCTTTCTTGTTAAGCTCTTTGATAAACTTTTCCTTAACTTCATTTTTTGAAAATCCGTCAAATGTCAAATCTTGCATTTTATAATGAGCTTTCAGAGTCTCTAAAAGCACATAAGGTTCAATCCACTTTTTAATGATATAATGCGACATTCCTAAACCTCTTGTACCTCTTCCTGTGACTTAAACTGCATTTCGTAAAGTTTTTTATAAATACCGTCCTGTATATGCATTAATTCATCATGGGTACCGAGTTCTGCAAGTTCACCCTCATTAACGACAGCAATTCTATTTGCATTTTTGATGGTAGATAGCCTATGCGCGATAACAAAAACCGTTTTATTCTGAATAAGGTTATCAAGAGCTTTTTGTACAATAGCCTCAGACTTGTTATCCAAAGCGGATGTAGCTTCATCTAAGATAACTATAGGGGCGTCTTTCAGCATTGCACGGGCAATTGCTACACGCTGTCTCTGACCGCCTGATAAAGTCGTCCCCCGCTCGCCAACGTATGTATCAAGCCCCTTATCCAAAGTGGCAATAAATTCATCCAGATGAGACATTTTGACAACTCTTTCAAGTTCTTCTTCCGTTGCATGTTCGTTTCCCATCATAATGTTTTCTCTGATAGTTCCGGAGAATAAGAAATTATCCTGAAATACAAATGAAATTTGGTCTCTAAGCGAATTCAATTCAAATTTTCTGATATCAATGCCATCAAATGTCACAGACCCTGATGTTACATCGTAGAATCTCGGGATAAGACTCACAACCGTACTTTTGCCGCCGCCGGAATTCCCGACAAGAGCAATCGTTTCGTTCTTATTGACTGTAAGGTTAAAGTTTTTAAGAACAGGAGTATCTTTTTCATATTCAAAGTATACATTTCTAAACTCAATTGAATTTTCAAGCCCGTGAGCTTTAATTGCATTCGGAGCGTTCTTGATATGCGGCTGCAAATCAAACAATTCGAATACACGCCCCATTGCAACAAATGTTCCCTGCAGACTGGTAAGAGTATTACCGAGAGTTTTTGTAGGTTTATATAAAAGAAGCAATGATGTTACAAATGAAGCAAAGCTTCCTGCAGTCATCTGCCCTGATAAAATCAGGTGGTTTCCGTATGCCATAACAATTGCAATACCAATAGAACATACAAAATACATAATCGGAGACATCCAACCGACACGTTTGGTCAAAGACATTGCAAGGTCAAACTGCTGATGAATTTGATTTTCAAATTTCTTATTTTGATCGTCCTGCAAGTTATATGCAGCAATAATCTTATTGCCCGCAAAGGTCTCATTAAAGTTTGTAGTCATATTACCGCCAACAACCATGCTAGCGTTTGATACTGATTTAATCTTCTTTCGTATAAAAATAACCGGGGTAATAGCAATTGCCATAATAGTACACCCGATAATAGCAAGCTGCCACGAATTATACAACAGAACGCCAACAAGCCCTACTAATCCGAAAAATGTTGCAATAAAAGATTTTAAACTTTCAATAATGCTTTTGGAAGCAGTATCCGGATCGGATAAAAATCTAGTAAGAACAAGACCTGAAGAATTTACATCATAAAACTGAGGGTCTAAACGCGTAAGTTTTTTAAATAAATCAACTTTCAAAGAGTTAGAAACCTTCTGGCCTGTCCAATCCGTTAAATAATTACTTATATATTTCAATACACCCTGAAATAAGGCAAAACCGACTATACCGAATGGAATAATCGCGGCAAACGCTGCCTGAATATGTATCGGATGCCCCCAGAGCATATAAACTTTCTCAGGATCTCCATTTATAACTAAATCCAAATATGGCTTTAAAGAAAGAGCTACAACACCATCCAACAACCCCAGAGGTATTGCTATTAATAAGTTCAAAAAAGCTCTGCCCATGACAGGTTTTATATAAGGAAAAATCTTTTTCAAAAGATATCCGTACTTAAACGCATCCTTTGAAACGGTATTCTTTAAAACATAATCTGACATATAAATAAAGTCCTCTAATCTCTAATCAACGTATTTTAATTATCGCATAAACAAATCATTTTACAAAACATGGGTTTTATACTAAGATTTAAACAGGATAAAGGAGAGTTAAAGCATGCAAATTTGTGTTATTGGAACAGGATATGTCGGACTTGTTGTAGGAACCTGTCTTGCGGAAATGGGAAATAATGTTATCTGTATTGATAATGATAAAAGGAAGCTTGATCTTTTGGAAAAGGGGATAGTGCCAATTTACGAACCGGGTTTGGAAGATTTAATTAAGGTAAATGTAGGTGAAAAAAGATTACAATTTTCATCAGATTTAAAATATGGTGTTGAAAATTCACAAGTTTGTTTTATTGCTGTAGGTACTCCTCAAAGCGAAGACGGTGCTGCTGATTTACAATATGTTGAAGCCGTTGCAGAAAGCATAGGTAAAGCCATTAACGGATATAAAGTTATTGTAGATAAGTCCACAGTTCCTGTAGGAACTGCAGAAAGAGTTACTGCAATTATAAAAAAATATACAAATCACGAATTTGATGTTGTTTCAAATCCTGAATTTTTAAAACAAGGTGCCGCTGTAGATGATTTTTTGAAGCCTGACAGAGTGGTAATCGGTTCAAATTCACAACGTGCTACCGAAATTATGCAGGAATTATACTCTCCATTCTTGCGAACCGGGAATCCTGTAATTATCATGGATGTAAAATCTGCTGAAATGACCAAATATGCTGCAAATTCCTTTCTGGCTGTAAAAATATCTTACGCAAATGAAATTGCGAATATCTGTGAAGCAGTAGGGGCTGATGCCGAAATGGTTCGAATCGGCATGTGTTCAGATAAACGCATCGGCTCACAGTTCTTATTCCCTGGACTAGGTTACGGAGGAAGCTGTTTTCCAAAAGATGTAAAAGCCTTATTAAAAACCGCAAAAGATAATAACTGTGATTACCAATTGCTCCAAGCCGCAGACGACGTTAACCAAAAACAACGTCAAATTTTTATAGATAAGCTTTTAAAACGATTTGGCCACGATTTATCGGGATTAACATTCGCGGTATGGGGTCTCGCGTTTAAACCTAAAACAAACGATATGAGAATGGCACCGTCAATTACAATAATAAATGCACTACTGGAGCATGGTGCGAAAGTTCGGGCGTATGATCCTAAAGCATTTGACTTAGCAAAAGAAATCTGGGGCGATAAAATCACTTATGCGAATAATTCATACGAAGCGTTGAAAGATGCGGATTGTATGCTTTTACTCACTGAATGGAACGAATTCAGACGTCCTGACTTTGATAAAATAAAATCCTTACTGAAAAATCCAATTATATATGATGGCAGAAATCAGTATGACAAAGACAGAATGTCTCGTCGAGGATTTGAATACCACTGCATAGGCAGGTAAGGCTTGACATTCGTCTGTGATTAAGTTAGATTAATAAATGCGGTTGTAATAGACGGCAGATTTAGTGAAAACTAAATATCTTTGGGCCTGTGGCAAGGACTCCGAAATTTGATTAAGTATCAAATTTTGGAGGGTGGTAGACGACGGATACCAATGAGCCACGGTTCCTACAAAAACTAAATATCTTTGGGCCTGTGGCGAAATTGGTAGACGCACTAGACTTAGGATCTAGCGCAGCGATGTGTGAGAGTTCGAGTCTCTCCGGGCCCATTTTTTTTAAAAGACCTATTAAGGTCTTTTTTTTATTTGGCAAAAAATTTTATGTTCTATTTTTTATAACAAAACAATGTATAAATAAGGATAACAAATGCAAATTAGAAATGACATAAGAAACGTAAGCTTTCATGGTTTTGCAAAATTCAAAGCAGAACATCATAAAGCAAATCACATGGCAAAAAAAATAAAGAAAGCATTGCCTGACAGTTTTGTTTTTTGGAATAAAAAGAACAATCAGAAAAAGACGTTTTATATACTGACTGGGAAACATCAGGACAAATTTGTATCACAGCTTGATAATGTTGACATATATGATTTAAAACAAAATATTGAAAAATATCTGAATGAAAAAGCTAAAAAAATAAGTCTAAAAAAACTTGAAAAACAAATTGAAAGCGGCAAGTTAAAAATTTAACCTGCCGCAATAAATTTATTTATAAACATTTATCAACGAGATAAGCATGACAATATCGTCGTCGATTTTATCATAATCACTATCAGGAATAATAATTTTTTTAGAATTAAACTCTTTTACAAACTCCTGACTAACCGACTTTTCTGACGGATATTCCGCAATATAAAGATATAAATCTTTAACTTTATTTAGGTAAGCACGGTTTAGCTTCGTCAACGCACTATCACCTTTTCGATATTTTTTCTCGAGAGTAATAACCTGAGCAAAAACAGAGTTTTTATCGTTTTTTTGCTTATAAAGAAAATAATCTTCTCTAAATGATGTGTAATGCTTAGAAAGCCTGCCTGAATCCGAATTAATAATATTGCGAAGTAAAACTTCATCCTTTTTCTGCTTTTCATTTTTAATATCAGCACAAAATGCAGGAAGAGAAAAACAGAGTATAAGAAGCATTGTAAATATCTTTTTCATAAAAATAACCTCATATTTATTTACGATCAAAAATTTCAGGGTGAGCAGAATTTGATAATTTTATTTCGTAATACTCGTTTTTATCAATATTCACACCCATATTCTTAATATTACAGAGTTGTTTTCTTTTGATTTTATTTTTAATAATATTATCAATAAAAGATTTCATAAAAACATTTTACCACAAAGTAAACATTTATTAATAGCGGCTTGCAAAAATTTCTACTTTGTACTACGATTACAATACTTGCGTGCGTCGGTATATTTTTGTGGAAAATATTTACAGCCGATTAAGGAATTTAAAAATAGTAATTAAGTTAAATATAAAGGAAAAAAGAAATGAACCCTATTATTGATGAATTAGAAAAACCTTATATGGAAAAAGAAGTTCCGGATGTAAACCCGGGCGATACAGTAAGAGTATTCGTTAGAATCGTTGAAGGAAACAAAGAAAGAATTCAGGCTTTTGAAGGTACAATTATAAAAAAACACGGTTTTGGCATAAACAAAACTATTACTGTAAGAAAAGTATTCCAGGGTGTTGGTGTTGAACGTGTATTCCTTCTCCACTCACCTAGAATCGAAAAAATCAATATCGTAAGACGCGGTGATGTAAAACGCGCTAAATTGTACTACCTGAGAGAACGTTCAGGCAAAGCTACAAGAATTAAGGAAAAAATTGAAAAGAAATAAGCTTCACATACACTGGTATCCGGGGCATATAGCCAAAGCCGAAAGAAAACTGAAAGAACAGCTTTCTTTAGTGGATGCAGTAATTGAAGTTATTGATGCAAGACTGCCGTTATCGAGCAGTTATACAAATATTACGGGGCTGTTAGGCGACAAGCCCCGTTTAATTTTGCTTAATAAATCGGATTTGACAGAACGCAATGAAATCAATAAATGGGTTAAATTTCTGGAAGAAAAATACAGTGCGCCTGTTCTCCTGTGTGATGCAAAAAATACTAAAGACCTTAATATAATAATCAAAAAAGCAATCGAATTGGCTGAACCGAGAATTCAGGCAATAATGAAAAAGGGGCTTTTGAGACGGCCTGCAAGAGTTATGGTTGTAGGCATGCCAAATGTCGGAAAGTCCAGCATCATTAATAAATTAACCCGTTCATCAAAAACTAAAATAGGTGCAAAAGCAGGAGTTACACGACAGCAGCAGTGGGTGAGGATTAATCCGCAGCTGGAACTTCTTGACACTCCCGGAATTATTCCGATGAGGCAGGATAATCAGGAAGTCGCAGCTAAGTTAGCTTTTGTAAATTCAATATCTGAAAACGCATACACAAATGAACCTGTAGCGCAGGAACTTCTTGAAGCTCTGGATGAACGTTATCCGGCTGAAGTGAGAGAATATTATAAAATTCAAGATGAGCCTTTGAGCCTGGAAAATATTGCATTAAAAAGGAATTGGCTTATTAGCGGCGGAGAAGCCGATATAACAAGGACTTCTGCCTATGTTTTGCGGGATTTTCGAGAAGGAAAAATCGGAAAGTTTATTCTTGATGACATGGAGGAATAGGTGGAACTTACAAAAGATTCACATATTATAAAACTTTTTGCATACGATTTATATTACAAAAACCATATAGTAATCGGGACAGATGAAGCCGGCAGAGGGCCTGCTGCAGGAGGAGTCTTTGCAAGCGCGGTTTGCTTTTATAAACGCTCACGAGAATTAATAGAAAAGCTTGCAATTTTAAACGACAGCAAACAGCTTTCTAAGAAAAAACGAGATATTTTATATGAGATAATTTTGAATGAAACAATTAATTCAACAGTATGCATTGATGTAGAAGAAATTGAAAAAATAAATATATTAAATGCATCCTTAAAAGCAATGAAACTGGCTGTTGAAGATGTCTTGAAACGTGCGTCGCTTTCTGATGCATTAGAGGGAAATCTGTCAAAATTCTTAGTGCTTGTGGATGGCAATAAGATGATTAAAAATTTTGACATGTGCTCACAAAAATGGGTTGTGAAAGGAGACAGTAAATCTGCCTCAATAGCAGCCGCAAGTATTTTGGCAAAAGTTACGCGTGACAGGTATATGGAAGAACTTGACGCAAAGTATCCACAGTACGGCTGGGGAAAAAACGCAGGATACCTCACAAAAGAACATATTGCCGCAATTGATAAATACGGGCTTACAGAATATCACCGCCCCTCTTTTTTGCGGAAACATTTTGAAAAACAGGAACAGCTTAGTCTGTTTTAAAATACAATTAATTCTTACATTTTTCTTCTAAACATAAACAAAGTAAGAACTCTGAAAAACGGATTGCTTGAAATATCATCGAAAATTTTTCTGGCATTTTCGACATTTTGTGCACCAAAAGTATCGTTTAACTTTGTTGAAATAATATTATTTAAATCATATTTCATCATTTGTGCTTTTTCTTCAGGAGTTAATTCAGCTTCGGGTTTACCAAATGGAATTAAAATCCCGATAAATATCATGAAATAACCAAATACATTATATATTATTGTGTTAACACTATTGTCCGTCTTAATTAAAACAAGTGCTATTCCACAAAAAATACATATCGAAAAACCACACAACTTTTGTAACATTATAATCTCCTGCTATTTACATAATTCCCTGTACATATTCAGGTATTCAGCAGAACTTTTCTTCCATGAAAAATCAGCTTCCATAGCAGATTTTCTCATCGCGTTAAGTGTGTATTTGTCTTTATAAACATCGAGTGCAACATTTATCGCCTGCATCATATCCCATCCGTCATAACGCCAGAATTTAAATCCTGTGGAATCATTCAAAGGATAACCGACAACAGTATCTTCAAGCCCGCCGGTTGCTCTCACAACCGGCAATGAGCCGTATCTCATCGCAATTAACTGACTCAAACCGCACGGTTCAAATTTGGACGGCATAAGGTAAAAATCACTTCCGGCATATATAAGATTTGCCAGATCCGCACGGTATCCGATATATGCCCTGATATTTGAAGAGTTATTGGAAAGCCAGATTAGCAAATTCTCGTAATCAGAATTTCCGCTTCCTAAAAATACAAAATCCGCATTTGTATTTTTCAAAGCATTTTCAGCCTGCCTTATCAAATCAAAACCCTTTTGAGGCACCAATCTTGAAATACAAGCGAAAAGAGGTCTTTGAGGGTTATATTTCAGTCCGAATTCCTCGCAGACTTTCTTTTTATTTTCTTCCTTATTACCGATGGATTTAATATCGTAGTTTTTCAGTATTGATTTGTCAGTCTTAGGATTAAAGACATCGTAGTCAATACCGTTCAGGATGCCGCGGAGCTTATGCTGAGCACCTCTGAGGGTGTAATCCATTCCCTCGCCGTATTCGCCTGTCAGGATTTCCTTTGCATAAGTAGGCGAAACCGCAACAACTCTATCTGAATAATTTATGGCACCTTTCATCCAGTTAACTTTACCGTAATGCTCAACACCCCATTCGTTATAGACAATATCTTTTCGCATATTTGCAAAATCCAGGACATCTTCAAACCAGACACCTTGATATGCAAGATTATGAATTTCAAAAACGGTTTTTGTATTTTTCCAGTAATCGTCAAACCTGTAGTTGCTTTTGAGATAAACAGGAATCATCGCAGTATGCCAGTCGTTTGCATGGATTATATCGGCTCTGAAATTGAGAAGTTTAGCATATTCCATAACTGCAAGCGAGAATGCAATATATCTTTCGTGTTCATATCTCGGATCAAGCCACTTTGGATAAACATCCTGAAAACATGTGAAATACCAGTCGTTATGGACAAAAAATACATTAATGTCAGTTCCCGGAAGTTTGCACATAAATAAACGGAACTTATGCCCCATATTTCCGAAAGTAAGCCACAATTCAGAATTTTCCAGTTCTTTTATCCCGAATTTTTCCTGATTTATACAGCCGTGTAACGGAGTAAAAATTGCAATTTCTGCATTTTTTTCAAGATATTTAGGCAAACTGCCAACAACGTCAGCCAAACCTCCTGCTTTTGAAAAAGGTGCCACTTCTGCCGCTGCAAATAAAACTTTCATTATGCCTCACTTTCTTTTGTCGATACATTTGATGTCTCCGTATCTTCAGCATTATCGGTTTCTTCCTGATGTTTTTCACCGTTTGTAACATCAATACTGACTTGTTCTCCATCATTAGGTTTTGGAGCAAATTCCTCTGCATCCGGATCTTCCATTGGAATGTAGTGACTGTCATCAGTATCAAAGTTAAATGTAATTCCGTGTTTATTCATAAAATACTGAGCCTGCGCTAAACAGATTTGTGCACTCTCATTCTGACCACGGAATCTTAAAACTTTATACATATTATATTTAAAGAGCAGCAAAAGGTATTCATTAGAACCTTCAGATTTCTCGAGTTGAATGAGAGAATTATTAACAATACCGTATGTAACGATATATTTACCCTGAGCCAAATTCAATTCACTCATAATGTACCATGCAACATACAGCAGATTTGTCATGCCGTTTTCATTTGCTGTTTTGATAATTCTGTAAATAATAAGCGATGCCTTTTGAAGAGAATTTAACTTAATATAACAATAAGCAATCATCAAATCCGCAAACAGTTCAAATTGATATAACCCATTGCATTTTGCAACAATTTTTGCCTCATAAATTTCTTCGGCAAACATGTTGTAATCTCCGGTACATTTTGTGAAAGCTTCCAGAATATGGAAGATTACGGCAGAGAATTTATCGCTGTCCGAGGCTAATGACCCGTCATAGTTAGGAGTACGGCCAAATATCAAATCCTGAAATGCTATAAAAATATCATAAGAATGCGGCACATTCGTCAAATCTGTTCTTACAATATTCAAAAATTCCTGAACATTGCCTTTTAATTGCAGAACATTAACAGCAGCAACATAACCGATTGTATTTATGACAATAGCTTCAAATTGCTCTTTTGTCATATAATCAGGTTTTAATTTTTCAAGATTTTCCTGATTTACAACATTTAGAACTCTATAGCCGATATCAAGACAATCTTCCCATGCACCGATATTGAAAAGAATTTCAACGTGAACAAGCGTCATCAGGAAGAAATAATGATTAAAATCTGTTGCAGCTGGATCAATAGATGCGTTTGGCATCATTGAAAGCACTTTATGTGTAAGTTCAAGAGCATGCATATAGTTTCCGGACAAAAGACAGCCCTGAATCATCTTATTGCATAAACTTACAATTTTATCCATATCAGTTGTATTTTCAAGATGAGCAAGCGTATCTTCTGCAATAGCAAAAGTTTTTTCAGGAACATAGTCAAAAAGATTGTTTGATATATTTTCGTATAGCTCAAGTTTATACTTATCAATATCTTCCTGTGCTTCCTCATCAGTATTCATATCAAGAATTTTCAGAATTCTATCAGCACAGTTAAGATATGAATTAAAATCGCCAAGAGATATATCAATTTTAGCGAGCAGTTCCCATTCCTTAAATTCAGCTTGATAATCACCGAGTAATCTGTATAAATAAGCCTTCTCAGGAGCCGGCATCGTATCGACAAAGACTTTTTCAAACAAATCATGGGCTATATCTTTCAACATATCACCAGTCAATGTTTCAAGAAGATTTTCCCTCAAAATATTATAGTTAGGGAAATACATACAATTATTATAGAAATAAATGTATCCCATAGTTGACAATTGCTCTATAACTTCATTCAAATTAGGGACATTAAGACTCTTAATCGTCTCCTGGTCAATTCTCGGACCGAGAAGAACAACTTCAGCAAGAAATTTTATCGCATCCGGATAATCCTGCAAAAGATTTAAACGACGACGCACAAGCTTATTAAGACTTGACGGTATTATAATTGTCTTAGGATTTACAAGATTAATAGCATCATCGGTTGCTTCAAATACACCGGATTCAATAAGATACTGAATTGCAATATCCAGAAACAGGATACTTCCAAAAGAATACTTAGCAATTCGCTGGAAGTAGAAGCTGTCCATAATATTCCTGTAGTACTCTTTGTTCTCTTCTATCATTTTCTCAAATGATGTAGGTTTTAGAGTGATTTCCGTATAGTAATTTTTAGAAAGCAGGAAGTGCAGATCCTTGTGCAGTGAAAATTCTTTATCGTACTGAATCAAATAACTTATATCAAGTTTTTCAAAAGACTGCATAAGATACTTCAATACGTCATAAGAACTTGCATCAATTTTTTCAAAATTTTCTATAAAGATTAAGGTATTAGGAATAGCCTGAAGCATTGTCAGGAAAATATCAAAATAAGTATAACGAGTATCACGTGATGCATCTATATCACGTTCGGTAAAAGTAACCAGATCCTTAATTAACCCGTCTGTGTCAATTGATTTGAACATTGAAAAATCATTCTGTGAAAACAATTTCTGAGAAACTGTGTACTCAAAAATTGCCGATACCAGATCTCGGAAAAATGAAAACGGAGAGTATTTCATCTCGTCATAACAAGTTACTGTAATAATATTTTTATAAATATGCAGGTCTTCTATTGTTGTAATAAGTTTCAGCGAGTAAGGAACGTACAAAGGTGCTGTCCTGATTGCGAGAATACCTTTAGGCACAGATTGTATTTTGTTGATTACATGCAAAAATACATCAATATTTTCTGTTCTTATAAATTCACACTGAATTTCATTAAAGTTAATTGTTTCTATATCATAAATCGAATCAGGATCATACGGTTTTTCCATTTTACTAAGGGCTTCACCGTCGAGTTTGTCCTGTTCTACAAGAAGGTTCTGAACAAAGTTCGGAACTTGGATTTCTTCGTCTTTTTCATCAAGTTCTTCATAGTTAATTATAATAAGGTTAGAAACATCCGCCTCATAGAAGGTTACCATCTGACCTTTAACCATAACGGAATTCAAAGGAGAGAATTTAAATTCAGAACCTATTGCATCATTTATATTGTTATCAACAATAACCTGAAATGAATTCATCAATTTTGAGCGCTCGTCAGTACTCTGGTTAACCATACTGATGTTGAAGCCTGAATCAGTATCATACGGGTCATCCTGAACAGTACGTTTCATCATAAACATATTGCATCTGACAGAAGCGTTTTTCTTATTTGTCAGACGGTAGTTCATTTTTGTAATCTCTGTCAGGATTTGAATAGCCGTATTCATTGCAGTATTGGCAGAACTGTTAAATGTATAATCCTTATAAAAACGTATCATATAGGTGTTGCCTATAATCTGGCGTCTTACACCTGCTTCTTTTGCAATATCGGCGATAATTTTATCAAGGTTAGCTTTAAATTTATTCAAAAGTTTTGCAGAGCCGAGAAGAACTTTCATCTCGCTCATGTTTGGAAATTCAATCGTCAGTGCCGTAAAATTATCAGTATTGGATTCGTTCAGAATAACGCTCTGTTCTGTACTAAATCCGCACTTTTTACACTTTTTGTCGCCTGTCAGGTTAATTTTGCCGCACTTATTACACTTGCCGATAATAACGTAGCCGCATTTTTTACAGGTATTACCTTTATTAATAGTTTTACAAACAGGGCAGACGACTTTCAGAACCTTTTTACAGTTCGGACAAACAATCGTCTTATCATCTATTTCTAACCCGCACTTTGGACATTCCATAACTTAAATATACCACACCGATATGTTAGTGACAAATTTTTACACTTATTAATAAAGGGCGCGGCACGCCGCGCCCGAATAAATTTATTCGTAACGGATACCTGCTTTTTTCATTCTTTCAATACATTTTTTGATAGTATCGACGTCTTTAGTTAAAGCAACGCGGAAGTATCCTTCGCCGTATTCGCCGTAACCGTTGCCCGGCGGAACCACTACCTGAGCTTTTTCAAGCATTATGGTTACAAATTCTTCTGAAGTCATGCCTTTCGGTACAGGAAGCCAGAGATAGAATGTTGCTTTTGAAGGTTTTAGTTTCCAACCGAGTTCCGCAAAACCTTTTTCAGCGGCATCACGGCGTTCCTGATACATTTTATTCAAATCTTCAATGTATTTTTTATCAATTGTAAAAGCAACTGATGCTGCCTGCTGGATTGCCTTGAAGGTGCCGCTATCTATGTTATTTTTAATTGTACCGAGAGCTTTTACGGCATCTGCGTTACCGCAGACAAATCCGACACGCCATCCGGTCATATTGTAGGATTTTGAATGTGAATAAAATTCAATTGCTACATCTTTTGCTCCTTCAACCTGAAGAACTGATGGTGCCTTGTAACCGTCGTACGTCATCTCTGAATAAGCCATATCAGAACAAAGAAGGATATCATACTTTTTACAAAAATCCACTGCTTTTTTATAGAAGTCTAAATCAGCAACAGCGCCTGTCGGGTTGTTCGGGTAATTAAGGAACATAATTTTAGATTTTTTAGCAATATCCTCAGGAATTTTATCAAAATCAGGGAGGTATCCGTTTTCTTCTAATAATGGCATGTGATAAGGCGTTCCGCCTGCAAAAATAGTTGCGTTATGATAAACAGGATACCCAGGATCCGGCACTAATGTATAATCGCCTTTATCAACAAAAGCAAAGAAAACATGTGCAATAGCTTCTTTTGAACCGATATTACAAAGCATTTCCTTATCCGCATCAAGTTCAACCCCAAAACGGTCTTTCATCCAGTCACATGCTGCTTTTCTGAATTGTTCTGTTCCGTTATACGGCGGATAATCATGATTTTTAGGATTATCAATAGCCCTGTGCATTTCTTCCACAACAGGTGCTAATGTAGGTTTATCAGGATCTCCGATACCGAGGCTTATAATATCCAAACCTTTTGCCTTTGCTTCTGCAATTTTTCTGTCTATCTCCGCAAAAAGGTACGGAGGAATCTTTTCCAAACGTTCTGAAACTTTCATGCTTTCTCCCTTTCAAATTCACCCTCATCCCTTGCGGGAGAGGGAAGAAATACTTAATGAGTTTACTAATTAATATTTCAGGGCAGGGATTACCCCGCTCCCGATTGTTAAATATTTTCCTTAACCTTAATTTTATGTTATCATAAAAACAGGGAAAAACAATGAGTATTATTACAGACGACGGGAACAGAACAAAAAGAATTGATATTAATCAAAAAAATCCGAATACAAAAGCGGAAAAGATTGATTATGACAGAAATTTTGAAAACTCTATCCGCCCGAAAAGTTTTGACACATATATAGGTCAATCAGCACTTAAAGAAACTCTGAAAATTACAATAGCTGCGGCAAAGAAAAGAGAAAAACCGCTTGACCATCTGCTTTTCTACGGACCTCCGGGACTCGGGAAAACAACTCTTGCGGGCGTAATTGCAGAACAAATGGGCGTTGAAATTAAAATTACATCTGCTCCTGCGCTTGAAAGACCAAGAGATATTATAGGCATTTTAATGTCCTTGAAAGGTGGCGAAATTCTTTTTATTGATGAAATCCACCGTTTGAATAAAGTTGCGGAAGAAATTCTCTATCCGGCAATGGAAGATTTTTTCCTTGATATGACCACAGGAAAAAGTCAGACGGTTAAAACGCTGCGCGTTCCGCTCCCGAAATTCACGCTAATCGGTGCAACCACAAAAGCAGGAGAATTATCGGGTCCTTTGCGCGACCGTTTCGGAATAATTCACAGACTTGAATTTTACACGGATGAAGAACTCTCGCAGGTAATAAAAAGAACCGCCGGAATTTTGGAAATAGAAATTACGGATGACGGGGCTCTCGCTATTGCCAGACGATCTAGAGGAACACCGCGTATTGCAAACAGACTCATTAAACGTGTAAGTGACTATGCCCTTGTAAAATCAGACGGAAAAATTGATAAAAAAATTGCCAATAAAGCCCTCGATACCTTAAAAATCGACGCTTTCGGACTTGATTCGACAGACAGAAGCCTTTTGAAACTTATAATAGAAAAATACGACGGCGGACCTGTCGGTATTGAAACGCTTGCCGCTGCGCTTGGAGAAGATGTAAGAACTTTAGAAGATGTCTGTGAGCCGTTTTTATTGCAGGCAGGCTTGTTACAGCGAACCCCTCGGGGAAGAAAGGTTACGCCTGCAACATACCGTCACCTCGGTTACAAAAATGCCGTTGACCAGCAAAGTCTGTTTTAACATACAAACTCCATATAAAATTGTTCGGAGCTCTATAAATCAGGAGAGATATCTATGAAAAAAATATTACTTTTTGGATTTGTCTTACTTGGACTCGTTTGCCCTGTGTTTGCTGATGAGAAAGCGGAACTGCCGTCTGAAACAGGCGTCGTTGAAAATATTCAGTATGAAGATGTTCAGGATTTGCAGCAAGGAGATAACAGTGTTAAACAGGTTGCGCTGGTGAAGGTTCTCAGCGGAAAATTCAAAGGAACAGAACGTTTAATTGACAATATGCTTACCGGCAATCCTGCTTATGATATTAACCTCCAAAAAGGCGATAAAGTAATTCTCCACGTTGAAAGAAAAACTGAGGATATAATAAATGCAGATGATGTTGACTTCTTTATTGCTGACATAAAAAGGGATGATGCATTAGTTTGGACATCAATTGCCTTTGTCATGCTCCTTCTGCTTATCGGAAGAAAAAAAGGACTTTACAGCCTACTTTCAATTATAGCAACTGTAACATTAATTTTCTTTATGCTTATGCCGATGATTTTACACGGCTTTTGTCCTATTGCATCAGCCGTACTGGTAGGAATATTATCCACAATAATAACAATTTATCTTGTAGGCGGATTTAATTCGAAAAGTTCCTCTGCGATAATAGGAACCTCATTAAGCCTTGTTTTTGCCGGCGGGCTTTCACTGATTACAATATATCTTGCACATTTAACCGGATTTGCAGGTGAAGAAAGTATGTTTTTATACTCTGCACATCCGGAATTAGATTTTCAGGGACTTCTGTCTGCCTCAATGATTATTGCGGCACTAGGGGCTTTAATGGATACAGGTGTTTCAATTGCAAGCGCAATTAACGAAATTTATGAAACAGACAAAAACCTTACGGTAAAACAACTTTTTAAATCAGGCATGAATATCGGAAAAGACGTTATCGGTACAATGTCTAATACGCTTATTCTGGTTTATCTTGGTTCATCCTTACCACTTGTGCTGCTTTCAAATAATATTGATTTACAGAAATTTTTCAATCTTAATCAAGTCGCAACTGAGATTTCATCCGCAATAATCGGAAGTATTGCAATTCTCCTTTGCGTTCCGCTGACGGCGATAATCAGTGCATATTTAATCAAAAATCAGAAACAAAAAGTGGAATTTGAGTTTGAAACAACCGATAATGAGGATGAGTAAAATTCCATATACCAGAAAAAAGGAGAGCTTTTCAACTCTCCTTTTTTATAAAGGTTACTGTCCCGCAGATTACTTAGCACAAGAACAAGCTGCGCAAGCCTGGGATTTTAAAGTTTCAGCTTTTTCGGTTTTTTCCCACGGAACATCAATATCAGTTCTGCCCATGTGACCGTAAGCAGCTAACAACTGATAGAATTTACCGCCGTTTTTAGCAGGCAAACCACGGAGGTCAAACTGTTTGATAATTGCAGCAGGTCTAAGGTCAAAGTTCTTAGATACAAGCGCTGAAATTTCATCGTCTGAAATTTTACCTGTACCGAAAGTATCAACCATGATTGAAACAGGTTCTGCAACACCGATAGCATAAGCAAGTTCAATTTCGCATTTTTCAGCCAAACCTGCCGCAACGATATTTTTAGCGACCCATCTTGCAGCATAAGCCGCAGATCTGTCAACTTTTGTAGGATCTTTGCCTGAGAAAGCACCGCCGCCGTGACGGGAGTAACCGCCATAGGTATCAACGATAATTTTACGACCTGTTAAACCTGCATCACCCTGAGGACCGCCAACAACAAATCTTCCTGAAGGGTTAACCAGGATTTTTGTTCTGCTGTCAAGTTTAATAGATTCGTGAGAGAACACTTCATCTATAACAAGTTTTTTAATATCGTTTTTAATAATTTCCTGAACCTTGGAATTATCAGATACACCGTTGATTTCAGGGTCATGCTGAGTTGAAATCAAGACTGTATCAATTCTTGAAGGTTTTCCGTCAACGTATTCAACAGTAACCTGAGATTTGCCGTCAGGTCTGAGGTAATTTACAAGCCCCTGTTTTCTAACCTGAGCAAGTCTGTATGATAATTTATGAGCAAGGCTGATAGGAAGCGGCATAAGTTCAGGAGTTTCGTTACATGCATAACCGAACATAATCCCCTGATCTCCTGCACCGATATTTTCTGTTTCGGAAGTTGAAGTATCAGCATTGTCGCTTCGTGTTTCATAAGCTTTGTTTACACCGCCTGCAATATCGCAAGACTGTTCATCAATGCTTGTTAAAACAGCGCAAGTTTCAAAGCTGAAACCGCCGCCTTCTTCTTCAGCATAACCGATATTTTTAATAGTATTTCTAACAACTGACGGGATGTCAACATAGCAGTCAGATGTAATTTCGCCGCAAACTAATGCCATACCTGTTGTAACAGTAGTTTCTGCTGCAACACGAGATTGCGGTGATTTTGTCAAAAATTCGTCCAAAATAGCATCAGAAATCTGATCGCATACTTTGTCGGGGTGACCTTCCGTAACTGATTCGGAAGTGAATAAAAAGTTTCTTGGTGTCATTTCCAATTTCTCCTTAATTTGTTTTTGTACCGGCCGGTAAGTTTTTTAATTCCAACCCGGCCACATCATTAAGAAACAGTCTACACCCAAAACCATATAAAAGCAAATAATGTATTAACTTTCCTTAACGTAAGAAACATTTAATTCAATATAAGAATCAGCAGCATTTACAATAGCCCAGCGAAGCGGTTCTATTCCAAGTTTTAGAAATTCCAGCTCAATATCTTGATTATTGAATGGTGGTTTTATATTTAATTTTATGCTTTCAGAAACTATCAAACTAAATTACTCCACAGTTACCGACTTGGCGAGGTTTCTCGGCTGGTCAACGTCTTTCCCTAAGAATTCCGCAATATAATATGCAAGTAACTGCAGCGGAATAATCGCAATTATCGGAGAAAGAAGCTCCTGAACATCCGGGACTTCTATAATATTTTCAAACAAATCTTTTAACTTTTCATCATGAGAATTTGTCAGGGCAATCATTCTTGCGTCACGGGCTTTCGCTTCCTCGCTGTTTGATAAAAGTTTTTCGTATACAGAACCTTTCATCAAAATTGATAAAACAGGCATCGTGTCATCAAGCATTGCAATCGGGCCGTGTTTTAACTCGCCTGCAGGATAGCCTGTTGCATTAATATAGCTTATCTCCTTAAGCTTTAAGGCTCCTTCAAGCGCTGTAGGATAATTTATACCTCTTGCGATGTAAATAAAATCCTTTGTATTTGCATAAACTCTTGCACAGTGCTGGATTTGTTCTTTATGTGAAAGTATTTGTTCAATCTTTTGCGGGATTTGCATTAATTCGACTTTCAATGATTGCAAATCCGATTCAGAAAGGCTTTCCTTAATCTCTGCCATATACATAGCAAGAAGGTAGAAGGATACAAGCTGCGCAATATAAGATTTTGTAGCCGCAACAGAAACTTCAATACCGGCATTGACAGAGAGTAAACTATCAGCTTCACGCGCCATAGCAGAATCAGGACGGTTTGTAATAATAAGAATATGTGAGCCTTTTGCCTTTGCCTGTTTTATAGCAGTTAAGGTATCGGCGGTCTCGCCTGACTGGGAAACACCTATAACAAGCGTATGTGAATCTGTAACATTCTTTCTGTAAATGTATTCACTGGAAGCTTCCACATCAACAGGAATTCCACAGAAATTTTCTATAATATATTTACCAATCATTGCGGCATGCAAAGATGTTCCGCATGCAATAATCTGTATTCTGTTAAGATGTTTCAAGGTTTCCTTTGTGAGTTTAACCTCGTTTAAAATAACAGGTTCGTCGCAGGAATGCATTTTACCAACGAGAATATTTCTTATAACATCCGGCTGTTCATGAATTTCTTTCAACATAAAATGTTTAAAGCCCATTTTGCTTAAAGCCACAGGCTCCCAAGGAAGAACTTCAATTTTCTGCGGCTGTTCTTTCCCGTTTTCATCAATCAGAGTCATAGAATTTTTAGTCAATGTAACAATCTGATTATCTGTCAAATACATTGCTTTTTTGGTGTGTTTGATAATAGCCGGGACATCAGAGGCAACAAAATATTCCCCCTCACCGATACCTACAAGAAGCGGAGCATTTCTTTTTGTCGCAACCAGCTTGTCTTTTTCGTCATTATGAAGCACACAAAGTGCATAAGCTCCTTCAATTTCCGAAGTAGCCAGTCTTACAGCCTCAGTTAAATCTTTAGTTTGTGCATATTTTCGTGCAATAAGATGTGCAACAACCTCAGTATCAGTCTGACTTTTAAACGTACAGCCGAGTTCCGTGAGTTTTGCCCTTAATTCTTTGTAATTTTCTATAATACCGTTATGGACAATTACAAGATTTCCGCAGTTGCATGTGTGAGGGTGTGCGTTTAAAACGGTAGGTGCACCATGAGTGGCCCATCTGATGTGCCCTATACCAATAGTTGAAGCAGCAAGTTCTGCTCGGTGAGGCATTAATTCAGCACTCAAATTTTCAAGTTTCCCTACAGCTTTATAAACCTCAATCTTATCAGGACATCTTACAGCAATACCCGAGGAATCATAACCTCTGTATTCAAGCTGTTTCAAGCCGTCCAACAATATATCTACAACGGATTTATTACCAATATATCCTACTATTCCACACATATCTGTTTTCTCTCCACTAAATCATAGACTATAAAAATATTATAACATTAAAATTCCGTTTTCAGAATTCCTTATAAAAGTTTTACATCAGCGTTTTATTTCAAACGTGAAGAAACTATATTCAAAAAACCTTTAGTCGCTTCTACAGCATTTGTAATCCCATATTGCGCGATATAATCCCAAAAAAGTTTATTTTCTTTATTAGCAGGTGGAATAGCTGTAGAAAAGGCAACCTGAAAATTAAACAACTTGTCTTTATCTTCATATTCGTAATCTTTATACCATCCGCCGCGTTCTGCATTACCTTCCAAGGCTTTTGAAATAAACTTGTCCTGATTATCAAGGGTATAATTTTCAAATTCTTTATGAATCTTTAAATCCTTCCATTTTTTGAGAATAGTCCCCCGCTCCGTATGCTGAGGCTGTGTTACATCCTGCAAAAAGTGAAGTGCACGTCCGGCATGCTCCATAGCTTTTTGGTTGTCTCGATTAACAAACCTGTCAAACTCATACATGTGAATAGTATATCGTGCTGCAGCATTGTTACACGCAAAAAAATCAAAAAAGCTTTCACGATGGCGAAAACCACGAGGAGGATAATAAAAATGATTATTCCCCTTGAACCCGCGCTCATCAAAATCAGGTCTTGTAACAAATTTTGTAATTGTATTTTTATACTTCTCCAACTTCGGGAAATCTTCAAGAATTATTCCCGTAATTTTTTCGTGAGTCTTGAACCTCCACCCGAAAGATGTTTTATTATCAACAGAATTAACTTTCATTACACATATCCTTTATATAGCTATAGAATAGCATAAAAAGCACAAAAGTTGAATTCCATCTCCAAATATGTTAAAATTGAATATATCTAAGAAGGATAGCATTAAATAACAAAAAAGCCCTCAGTTATGAGGGCTTTTCAACGATTAAAAATATTATGATGCTTTCTTGAATACAATTTCGTCTTTATCGACATCTATTATAAGCTTGTCGCCTCTTAGGAATTTCTGCGAAAGAATTTCTTTAGAAAGAGGGTTCTCTACCATTTGACGAATTACACGTTTCAGAGGTCTTGCACCATATACAGGATTGAACCCGCGCGTTGCAAGGAGTTCTTTTGCATCCTGCGTAATTTCAAGTTCGATTTCCTGCTCTTTAAGAAGTCTGCGCAGGTATTCCATCTGAATATCAACTATATTCGATAACTGTTCAAGAGTTAATGCTCTAAAGAAGATTGTTTCATCAATTCTGTTTAAGAATTCAGGTTTAAATCTGCTTCTTAATACCTCGAGAACTTTTTCTTTAGTAGCTTCAAAATCCTGAGCCCCGCCTATTCCTTTCAGAGAATCTTCAAGGATAATGTCAGAACCTATGTTTGAAGTCATAATTATCAGAGTGTTTTTGAAATCAACAGTTCTGCCTTTGGAATCTGTCAAACGTCCGTCATCAAAGATTTGGAGCATTATGTTAAAGACATCAGGGTGTGCCTTTTCGATTTCATCAAACAAGACAACCGAATAAGGTTTACGTCTGACAGCTTCTGTCAACTGACCGCCTTCATCGTAGCCGACATATCCCGGAGGAGCACCGACAAGTCTTGATACGTTATGTTTTTCCATATATTCTGACATATCAATTCTGATAAGCGCATCTTCATCGTTAAACATAAATTCAGCAAGAGATTTTGCAAGCTCGGTTTTTCCGACGCCGGTCGGGCCAAGGAATAAGAATGTACCAATCGGACGTTTAGGGTCTTTTAACCCCGAACGAGCACGGCGGATTGCGTCAGAAACAGTCGTAACAGCCTCATCCTGTCCTACAAGACGTTTATGAAGAATATCTTCCATCTTCAATAACTTCTGGGTTTCGCTTTCAACCAGTTTGCTTACAGGAACGCCCGTCCACTTGCTGACAACTTCTGCAATATCATCTTCGTCAATTTCTTCTTTCAGAAGTCTGTTAGAGGATTTTTCCTGCGTCTGGCAGGCTTTTAGCTGTTTTTCAAGTTCAAGGAGTTTTCCGTATTTAAGTTCTGCCGCAGTCTGCAAATCCGTGTTGCGTTCTGCTTCTTCAATTTTTGCCTTAACTTTTTCTATTTCTTCTTTTATGCCCGCTTCGCCGACAATTGAAGCCTTTTCTGCTTCCCACTGGACTTTCAGTTTTGAAATTTTTTCTTCAAATTCATTGATTTGTTTTGTTAAATCGTCGATTTTTGCTTTAGCTTCGTCGCTGTCCTCTTTTTTCAATGCTTCACGTTCGATCTCAAGCTGAATTTTCTGACGCATTAAAGTATCAATTTCTTCCGGCATTGAATCTATTTCAATTCTTAAAGATGATGCGGCTTCATCAATCAAGTCAATAGCTTTATCAGGCAGAAATCTGTCCGTAATATATCTGTCGGAAAGTTTTGCCGCAGCAATCAGTGCGCTGTCAAGGATACGTATTCCGTGGTGAACTTCATATTTTTCTTTTAAACCTCTAAGGATTGAAATCGTATCTTCAACACTCGGTTCGCCGACCATTACAGGCTGGAAACGTCTTTCCAATGCTGGATCTTTTTCAATATATTTTCTGTATTCGTTAATCGTCGTTGCGCCGATTGTTCTTAAGACGCCTCTTGCTAGCATTGGCTTCAAGAGGTTGCCTGCATCCATAGAACCTTCCGTTGCTCCTGCTCCAACGACGGTATGAAGTTCATCTATGAACATAACAATGGAGCCGTCAGAATCTTCAACCTCTTTTAATACAGCTTTCAAACGTTCTTCAAATTCGCCTCTGTATTTTGCGCCGGCAACCAATGCTCCCATATCAAGGGCTACAAGTTTGACGTCTTTCAGGCTTTCCGGAACATCACCTCTTACAATTCTCTGTGCAAGCCCTTCTACTATTGCGGTTTTACCGACACCCGGTTCACCTATCAATACAGGGTTGTTTTTGGTACGTCTGTTCAATACCTGTATAATACGTCTGACTTCTTCGTCACGACCTATTACAGGGTCTAATTTACCTTTTCTCGCTCTTTCCGTTAAATCTGTTGAATACTTTTCCAGAGCTTTCATATTTTCTTCTGCGTTTTTGTTATCCACTTTTTTATTACCTCTTATTTTCTTCATTGCATTCAGCACGGATGATGAATTTACACCTGCCTCACGCAATATGGTTTGAATATTACTGTTTTCTAATAATGTCATCGCAAGCAGCAAGGATTCAATTCCGATATATTCATCCTTGAACTTTTCAGCCTCCTGCTTTGCGATATCCAGAAGTTCGTAAGTCTTTTGCGACAGGAACAACTGCTGACCGTTTACAGGCCCTGATATCGTCGGAAAAGATTTCACTGTCCCGACAACTTTATTTATAAATCCCTGGTTCAAAAGCTTTAATTCAGTCAGGTAATCCTTTATAATTCCGCTATCCTTAATCATCGCAAGCATAATATGCTCAGGCTGAAGTTCCGAATTTTTGTATTCGTTCATCAAAGCACTGGATGCTGATAGAATTTCCTGAGAATAATTTGTAAATTTGTTAAAATCAACCATATAAATCAACTCCATTAATCCGGCACATAAGGCTCACCATCTGAGGCAGCCCGCAGCACCTCTAATCTATATTTTTATTTTAACGTTTTTTTTAATGAAGTCATATTAAATTAATTATTATTTAATTATTCAGTCGTTGTCCATATTTTATTTTTTTGATAACATTTGTAATATAGGGATATAGATAATAAGAGGATTAAAAATATGTCAGGACACTCGAAATGGTCAACAATTAAACATAAAAAAGCTAAAGTGGATTCACAGCGCGCTGTTGTGTTTCAGAAGTATTCAAGAGAATTAATAGTTGCGGCAAGACTTGGCGGCCCAGATCCTGCCGGAAACTTCCGCTTAAGAACTGCTATTGAAAAAGCTAAAGCCGCCGGGCTTCCAAATGACAACATTAAACGCGCAATCGAAAAAGGTGCAGGCGCCTCAGGTGCTGAAAATTACGAAGAATTAACCTACGAAGGCTACGCTCCTGGCGGCGTTGCTGTTGTTATTGAAGCTATGACCGACAACCGTAATAGAACCGCAGGCGATATCAGAAGCTACTTTACAAAATACAACGGAAGCCTCGGTGCTACAGGCTGCGTCGGCTGGATGTTCGACCAGCGCGGGGTTATTACGTTCAGCGAAGACACAGATTTTGAAAAGCTCTTTGAAGCAGCGATTAACCTCGACGCACTTGACGTAACTGAAGAGGACGGGCAGTATAAGGTGCTTACAACCGTCGAAAACTTCCAAAATGTTGTGGAAGGTCTTGAAAAAGAAGGTTTCAAAAGCGAAACCGCCGAACTTACAAGAATTCCGCAAAATACAATTGAAGTTACAGACGAAAAAACCGCTGATCAGATATTGAAGCTTCTCGATAAAATCGAAGAACACGATGACGTTCAAAATGTCTACGCTAACTTTGATATCTCTGATGAATTAATGCAAAAACTTGAGGGCTGATGCAGGGATTACACTAAAAGCTCTAAAATGTCACCCTGAATTTATTTCAGGGTCTCGCACTTTAAGAGATGAGGAAACAAGTTCAGCATATTTTCAAATAATTGAGGACTTATGCAAATTTTAGAACAACTAAAAAAACTGTCGTATTCACTAGAAAAATGCGAAACACCTGCGGATGCAATAAATCTTATGAAAGATTACACATCAGCAGATAGACTTAATGGCGAAAATAAAGATTTTTTTGATATTGTCTCATATATGATTAAGCTGAAAGTCAAAAACCTTACTCTCGGCGACAAAATGCAAAAAAGTCTTGAATTTCATAACGCGATGAAAAATATCGCCAAGATAATTGAATCCCAGTATGAACTTAACTACATAATTCCGATTATCGGAGAAATTCTCGATACCTTTATCGCAAACCATCTTATTTATATATTTCTGAAAGAAAACGGCAAATTTCACCTTGCATGGCCTGCATCCTGTCTTGATGAAAGAATTCCGGAAACTCTGGCTAAGCTTTCAACCTCAGAAAAAGTAATGTTAAGCGACGACAGAAGAACCGGTTACTTTCCGCTTGTGAATGAAAATACTCTTATCGGCTGTATTGTCACAAAAAGCACTGAAAAACCGCTTATTCAGGAGGAAATTGATTATCTGACCCAGCTTGCCGCGCAAACAGCAACCACAATTACGCGTGCAAATATTTACGCGGAAATTCTGAAACACGCGACACTTGATGCCCTGACAGGTTTCTACAACCGCCGCCAGCTTGATGAGCGCATAAAACAGGAAATATCAAGCGCCCGCAGAAAGCATACCTCCCTTTGCGCAATTATGATTGACATTGACTTTTTTAAAAAAGTCAACGACACCTACGGACACAGTACAGGCGATTTTATCCTGAAAACAGTTTCCAAAATCATAAGAAGCCGGCTCCGTGAATACGATATTGCAGCGCGTTACGGCGGAGAGGAATTTGCAATACTTCTTCCTTTTACGGATGAAACTGAAGCCGCAATGGTCGCAGAACGACTCAGAAAAGCAGTTGAAAACAAGGTTATTGACATAGAAAAGGTCAATACAAAAAATGATACTAAAACAATCAAAATCACAATAAGTCTTGGGATTTATCAGTTTAAAAGCGCTGATAAAACGCAGGATTTGCTGATGAATGCAGATAAAGCCCTCTATGAGGCGAAAGAATCAGGCAGAAATATGGTAAAAATCTATAAAAAAAATGATAATTTCAAATAATATATCAGCCGGAAGGCAGTTTTTATGTTTTCGAGGCGATAGCGGGAGCAGGGCGGGAGCGTGTCCGAGAAAATATAAAAACTGCCTTCTGCAACAAATAAAATAAAAGGAAATAAAATGAAATACGAAAAAATTTGTAAAACTCTTGATGATACAAAAGAACTTGCACAAAAGTTCGCCAAATTAATCACAAACGGCTGCTTCATAAGCCTCTACGGCGAGATAGGAGCAGGAAAAACAGCGTTTGTAAAACTCGTTGCCGATGCTCTTGACGTTAAAGAAAAAGTCACAAGCCCGAGTTTCGTAATCCTTAACGAGTACCACACCGGAAGTATTCCAATTTACCACTTTGACCTCTATAGACTCGAAAACGAAGGCGTCAAAACAATTCTAGACGAATTGAGAGAATATTCGGAAGGCAAACAGGTAACATTCGTTGAATGGGCTGAATTTTCTCAGGATGAAATCCCGTTTAACCACATAAAAATCAACGTAACCTACGAGGATGACGATTCCAGAAAATACTCCTTTGAAGGTTTTGGTTGTGATAATATAAAAATCATAGAGGAATTAAAAAAGTGATTAATAATAAAAAGATTCCGGAACAAGTCCGGAATGACAAAGGAAAACACATATTAGCATTCGATACATGCCTGGATAAGATGTATGTAGTATTAAAAAAAGACGGTGAACTTCTTGCCTCCGAAATCATTGAAAATCAGGGCGGAAAATACCATTCAGCGTTTTTAATCTCTACAATCCAAAAAGTTTTATCCGAAAATAACATAAAGCCGGAAGATATTGATTTAATAGGCGTAAATATAGGACCCGGAAGTTTCACGGGGATAAGAGCCTGCACAACGGTTGCGCGGGTTATGGCACAGCAATTGGGCTGTAAAGTTAAAGGAGTATCCTCCCTTGAAATTCTTGCACAATGCGCCGGAGACAATCCTCTTGTGGCACTCGATGCCAGAAAAAATGCGGCATATCTTTATGTCGATGGCGAAATCAAAGGCGCGGTACCGGTTGAAGAAGTTGGAAAACTTACAAAAAACGGCAAATACAACATTATTACGGATAATAAATTAAAACCGCTGTTGGGCGGGATATCCTATCAAGAAAAAGACTTGCCGCTCGGCGAAATTCTGGCAAAACTTGCCAAAAAGAAAGACTGTGACGGCGATTGGCATAAACTTAAGCCTCTTTACATTCAGCCGCCGCCAATGGGATAGATTTTATATTTGACAGTTACGTTTCTTTACGAACTGTCAAATTTTTTTATATGGAGATTTAATATAATATGAAGATTTTTGGGATTAGCGCATTTAATTTAAATAGCACACAGCAGAAGTATAAATTTTCGGATTTTAGCAGACACTATAGCCAGTATCCGTCACATAATCTTGCAAATGACACTTTCACCAGAACATCACCGGAAATTACCTTTGGTGCAAACATTATAAACAATCCTTCAAAATTCAAAAAACTTGTAAGAACAAGAACAATGCACTGCATATATTGTAATAAAGTTCTTGTAGATGAAGAGGAACTCAATAAACTCGAAAGAAACGGGGTATTTTCAGGCCCGATAAAAGATTTTGTAAACAAAACACAACAGTATTATCCTTCTATGCATAAAGCACAGAGAACCGTTTTCAGGATTATTTCCAGATACGCAACACAATCTCCGCAAACCACACTTGCTCAGGTAATGCAATCTGCCTACCCTTCAGCCCTGAATCATTTGAGAAAATCTCAAAAACCAATGTTTGAAGAGCTTGCAAAATATGCAGAAGAACTGCCTCCTGAATATAAAAAAAGATTTGATGCATTTATGAAAATTCAGGATTGCAAACTAAAGGATAAGCCGTTTATAAATGAATTCAGCGCAAAGGAATTTAATTATAATCTTTATAACATGTGCAAAACAGTAGGAAATGACAGACTGCGAACTCTTATGATTTCAAAAGCAAACTGTCTGACTCATCCTGCTTTTAAAAGTTCGACTGAAGAAATCCCTGATAATATTATTAACAAAATCTACGATATTAAGCCAAAACATAAGTCCCAATTAAATAAGGCAAAAGAAGAACTTCCTAAAACAAAAGATGCCGTAATGCTTCAGGTAATTTACGCAATCAGGCTTGCCGGACAAAAGTTAAGCAGGAACGATATTATAGAACTCTGCGACAGGGCAGTAAATGAAATACTGGGGATACCGGTAAAAGTTCCGTTCAGTAACAAAACATTCCGCTACGACCTCACTGAAACTCTAGCAGGATTACCTGACGAAGACCTTAGAAGAAAAATGCTTAATTTAACAAAAGCACTCCCGACATCTATGGAGAACCCTTATTCTTTTATTACAAAACACGCAGCAGCCTCATCTGAAAAAGTCGGACACAACCTGCTTTTCCCGTCTGTTGTAACAATTGAGCACATAAAAACTAAATACGACAACGGACAAAATATACTCGGGAATTATGCTCTATGCTGCGCATTTGATAACAATTACGTCAGAAGCAATCGAAATATGAATGTTGTATTAAGCCAGTACAATCCCAAAAACCCTCAAAAATACTTCAACGAAATATTCCAGGTTGTAAAAGACGGAGAACTGCCTCTTGAAGATGCTCTTGAACAGGTTGCGGCTTTTGAAGAACAAAGCGGTAGAAAAATAACAACAACAGCACTTAAGGACTTTGTTCCGAAACCTATGCCGTACAAGAAAAAGCAAAGATAATATTAACAAATGTAAAAATTTGAAGCAAAAAATTAATTTTTTCACAAAAAATGCCGATACCTTAAATGTTCTTAGTTAGAAAAAAGGGTATTTTAAAATGACAGAAACAGGTGCTTCATTTAACAGACCATATAAACCGTTCGGGTTTAACGTAAAAGTTCCTGAAATCGGCGAAAAAACAATTAAACTGGCAGAAGGGACTCTTACAAATATAGTTAAATCTCCTGTGGAACCGTTATTTAACTTCCTTGAAGAGAATGAGAAAGTATTTAACGGAGATATTACCTATGAAATGAATAAAGCTTTCGCTGAAAGTTTCAACTTGGGTACCGCAATGCGTCTGGAAGATGAAAAAATTAACGGAATGCCTCCGAAATTTGATATGCACTTCTAATAAGTGTTATTTGTGTAGATGTAGAGGGCTTAGTTAATGAAAAAAAATTTTGTATTAATGCTTTTTCTAATGTTCAGCAGTGTTATTACTGCAGCGGAAACAATGCCAAGATGGGATGACACGGATTTTACAGTATACATAACCAAAAATCCTAAATCATATATTATGAAAAAAGCATTCAACAGGTGGCAGCAGATTACAAATGATTTTGTAACTTTTACTTATGTTGATAATGCCGAAGCTGCCGACATTACATCGGATTTTGTTGAACATATTCCGGGGAATGCAGTCGGTATCTGCTGGACAAAATACCAGCATGGCAATGATAATGTAAAAATAATTAAAGCAACAATCAATCTCGCAAATAAAACTAAATATGAAAGAATCCTCACGGATGACGAATATTACAGAGTAATGCTGCATGAAATAGGGCACGCGATTGGACTACCGCATACAACAAGCAATAACAGTATAATGCGCCCAATTTCGGATGAAATAACGAATATTTCAATAGACGACAGAAAAACTTTAGAAGAATTATATAAATAAAAACTTACACTACCTACCAATTACAAGCCTCACTTACGGGGCTTTTTATTTTGCATCAAATTTTTCAATATACTTGAATAAAGCAGGCAGGCTCATTCCAAGTCCGTCTGCAATTCTTTTAAGATTATGAAGCTGTGCCTCATTTTCGCCTATTTCTATTCGTGAAAGAGTTGATGACGGGATCCCATTTCGTAAGGCGAAAGAACATAAACTTTCCCTGCACCTTTCACAGCGTAACTTTCTTATTGCATTACCCACCTTTTTACAAAAGTCTTTTTCAATCATATTTTGATTATAGCATAAGGGAATAGAATAGTGCGCAAAAGGCACTAGTCTATTTTTATATGGGGCTTGTGCAGCCCCAAGCCCCGCACCGGATATTCTTTCTTTTTGTTGCGATGCAAAGCGTATTGCCGCCAGAGGGCATAAGCATACGCTATGCGTATGCGTGCCCGTTTAACGGCGGCAAACAAGCAAAGAAAGAATATCGGCTAAGAAAGAAAAACACGCTATATAACAGCGCTGCTTTGCAGCACAAGACCGAATGGATGCAGTTAAATGCTGACGCATTTAACCTTTGAGCCTCACTATCGCACTTCGTGCACGTTCGGCAACCTGCCTACGGTAGGTCATAATAAAATCCCTCCTGCCCCCTCCTTTTTTATCCGCCCCCTCACCCTAGCCCTCTCCCGTAGGGAGAGGATCTTAGAATTGACCTTCCTTGTAAGGGAGGTGGCGCAAAGCGCCGGAGGGTTTTCATGCGAGCGTGCGGCGTAGCCGTTATAGCGAGCACTAGAGGTTGAAGGCAAAGCCTTCAACTACTTCCATTTGATTTTGCGGCGCGTAGCGCCGCTGTAACTTTTGCGTTTTTCTCTTTCTTTGGTTCATTTCTTTCTCTTTTAATCGCAATAAAAGAGAAAGAAATGAACATACAAGAATAGACTAGTGCCTTTTACGCCCTAGCCTGTTCCCTTGCGTTAATAAAAATTATAATTCACAAATAAATCATGTTTGGGTTATAATAATAAACGAAACTAGAAGTGTATAACTTAAAAACGCACTGGATGTGCGAGAAAGATGAAAGGTAATTATGGTACCGGAAACAAAAAAATTTGAAATTGAAATCGGCGGAAAAAATGTTACCGTTGAAACCGGGAAGTATGCCCAATCCACTAATGGTTCAGTTACAGTAAGATGCGGCGACACAATGCTTTTTGTTCACTGTGTTGTATCAAAAGAACCAAGAGTCGGGATTGATTTCTTCCCTTTACTTATTGATTACGAAGAAAGAATGTCCTCTATCGGTCGTATCCCTGGCGGTTACAACCGTTCTGAAGGAAAAGCAAGCGACAAGGCTATTCTTATTTCAAGATTAATTGATAGACCAATCAGACCTTTATTCCCTAAAGGTTACAGAAATGATATACAAATCGTTGCGCAATTGTTCAGCTATGACCAGCAGAACCAGCCGGATACACTTGCAATGCTCGGCGCTTCTTGTGCTTTGATGCTTTCAGGTGCACCTTTTGAAGGCCCTATCGGCGCAGTTAGAGTTTCCCGTGATGAAAACGGAAATATGATTGCTAACCCGACCCACCAGCAGGCTGACAAATCAGACCTCGATATTGTTGTTGCAGGTACTCACGATTCTGTAATTATGGTTGAAGCTGGCTGCAAATTCGTAACAGAAGACGATATTATGAACGCTGTTGAATTCGCTCAGGTTGAAATCAGAAAACAGTGCGAAGCTCAGCTTGAATTCGCAAAAGCATGCGGAGTTGAAAGAGAAGAATTCGTTAACCCTTACGATACTACTGAAATCAAAAATATTATTAACGAAACTGCTCACGATATGATTTTTGACGCATACCACAACTTCGACAGAACTTATAGACAAAACAAACTTGATGAAGCTAAAACTCTTGTAAAAGAAAAAATTGAAGCTCTGCCTGAAGATCACGCAATCAGAAAAATGATTGAAGAAACAGGCGTAGATTTTGTTGCAGAAGAATTCAAAGCTGCAGAAAAGAAAATTATGCGTGCAATGATTCTTGAAGAAGGCGTACGTGCTGACGGAAGAAAGCCAACCGAAGTCCGTCCTATCTGGTGCGAAGTCGGTGTTATCCCGCGCGCTCACGGGTCTGCAGTATTTACAAGAGGCCAGACGCAGGTTCTTTCTGTTGCAACCCTTGCAGGTCCAGGTATGAAACAGGAACTCGATGGCGTTGACCCGCAGACTGAAAAAACTTATATGCATAAATACATCTTCCCTGGCTTCTCAGTTGGTGAAGTAAAAGCCTTAAGAGGTCCAGGCAGACGTGAAGTCGGCCACGGCGCACTTGCAGAACGAGCTAATGTTCCGGCACTTCCTTCTCAGGAAGAATTCGGCTACACAATCCGCGTTACATCTGATGTCTTGGAATCCAACGGTTCAACTTCAATGGCGTCAACCTGCGGATCTTCTATGGCTCTGATGAATGCCGGCGTTCCTGTAAAATGCATGATTGGCGGCGTTGCAATGGGTATGATTAAAGAAGAAGGCCACGAACCTGTTGTATTAACAGATATTCAGGGTATTGAGGACTTCCTCGGCGATATGGACTTCAAAGTTACAGGTAACGACACAGGAATTACAGCACTTCAAATGGATATGAAGGCTAAAGGTATTCCTAATGAAACTTTGAGAAAAGCTTTGCAGCAGGCAAAAGAAGGCAGACTGCACATCTTAGGCGAAATGAGAAAAGCAATTTCCGCTCCTGCAGATCACCTTTCACCTTATGCACCGAGCATTACAACTATGACAATCCCTGTTGAAGATATCGGAACAGTTATCGGCCCTGGCGGAAAACAAATCAGAGCGATTATCGACGCTTCAGGTGCTGAAATTGATATTCAAGATAGCGGTGTTGTTACAATCACTTCTAACGATCAGGAAGGTGCTGAAATCGCTAAAAAAATGATTAAAGACCTGACATTCAAAGCGGAACCGGGAATGGTTCTTAAAGGCAGAGTTGTAAGAATTATCCCTATCGGCGCGTTTGTAGAACTCGCACCGGGTAAAGACGGTATGGTTCACATCTCTCAGGTTTGTCAGGAAAGAATCGAAACAATCGAGCCGCACCTGCAAATCGGTCAGGAAGTCATTGTTAAAGTTATCAAAATTGATGACAAAGGCAGAGTTAACCTTACAATTAAAGGGGTTAGCGAAGAAGAAAAAGCTAACTGTCAATAACAATATAATCGGTTAAATATGAACAGGCATACTCACAATAGTGATTATGCCTGTTTTAAATATTATCAACAGCATTAAATATATTGATTAATCATCATTTCATTTCTAAAATAATTGAATAATTCAGGGTTACGTTCTTTGACATATCGCAGACTCTCCGGACTAAGTGTAATATAAACCAGAAGCTCGCCAGGTTTGTCATAAGTATAATTACAGAGGAGTTGTTCCATCTTTGCAGTTTTCAAAGACTCCGGCATCGATTTATCCAAGAAAAATCGTGCGGCACCACCATATTGTTTTAAATAATTACTAAGATTATTTTTTATATCATCCTTTGGCTTTGCCATATCTTTATTTTTAATCAAAAGGCTTATTGCCCCAAATACAGTGTCAAAACCGCTAAAAGTGTGTTCATTTCTCTTTATTATTGAATTATCAGGATTATATTTTCTCAACAAATCAATAACGGTAATTGCAGCCTTTCTTATTTCAGACTCGGAGAGTGGACGTTTATAAGCCATATACTTTTCAGTAGTTTTTTTAAGTTCATCTTTGAGAAATTTTCTGGAATCTGATGACATAGCATGCGAAAGATCCACAAATTCAAAAACTCCCAGACGAAACAGTTCAGGTGTTATTTCATCTTTTGAAAAATTAATAAATGTATCAGTTATTGCCTGCTGCGCCGCTCTAACATCATCAGGATATTTATCAGTATATTCCTGATACAATTCAAGTGTAAGAGTTTCGGCATCCTCAAGAGGCATTAATCTTTTATCTTCAGGAAGTTCAATACCCTTTGATCGCAGAAGAGTTGTCAAAATATATGAATCATTAACCTTTGGATTTTTTTGAACAAAATTTATAAAATTTCTGGTAAACGCTTGCGGTAAAAATGACATCTCATCCTGAATATGTTCTTCCAATGCCTCTCGAAGATTGGAAATAATAGAAACCTTATCCCCGGCTGAAGTCACAAAGTCATAAGAGTCAACATTATATTCTTTTTTCAAATCTTCAAAAAGTTTCTGATATTTTGCAATATCGCCGTCCTCTTCGTCAATATCTGCAACAGCGGTATTGATAGGGGGAACCTCAGATTTTTCTTCCGTTTCAAAGATACCTAAAGCCCGCTCATATTCCTGCTGGAGTTCATTATGACGTCTCAAGCGCTCCTGACGTTCAGGTTTTATAGAATCCGCATATTTGAGCAAATCCTGAAATACTTCATTATTTCCATCAGCACCGTAGGCCTCAAAGAACAGCTTTATTGTATCTTTAATAGCCATAGATTGAAGCGCTCTGAAATGAGGGTGTTCGCGCCAGTATTTCTGCATACGGTCTTTACTGCTTTTTGACATATTCTCAGGGTTTTGGAAAAAATCTCTCATTTCATCGGACGCATTAATTTTTTCCAGCGCAACACTCATAATAGGACTGAAATACTTTTCTACAAAGGAAGCACTTTCAGCATTTTGTCCGCCTCTTTTCCTGATTTTATCAAGCGCTTTTTCTGGCTTTTTATCAAGAACCGCATCAGACAACTGTCTTATCTCGAAATCAGTCGGCTTAAATTTTTGTTTTCGTTCCGCCTCAAGAGCATCCCGCCTTATATCTTCAAGCGAACGTTCTTTTTTTACGCGCGGCTGCTGGACACTCTTATTTTCAGAGACCTTTCGCGGCTTATATTCATATGGAAAGTCGTCGCGCGTTACGACAAAAGAATTCCAGAACGCAAGGTTCGGGAATTTTATCCCGTAAGCTGCTGTTGTTGCAGGATCAATCTTTTTGTCAATCAAACCTCTATATTCATCATTTATATCTTTTTGAAAATCTTTATTAATTTCAGCTATCTGCTTCCCTTCAAGGTAAATCTTTTTCAAAAGATAAAGTCCAAGGTCAGATTTCCCGTCTTTAAAAAGAGGAGTTTCTTTAAAATCATCCTGCAGGGTCTGAATTTGAGAGATTATGGATGTCCTTGCTTTATTTGGATTATTTTTCAAATTTGCAAAAAGAGGTTCTTCCGGAAACAAGATTTTCACATCTTCAAGATTATCCGCCATATTAATATCGTCAAAAACCGTTTTCCACATCTGAATAGGCGGCATATTCTGCCTATCCTCGTAATCAGCGTTCAAATATGCCTTCATCGTATCAGGCATTCCTTTTCTGTTAAAAGGCGTCGAATAAAAATTTGCAGGAGTCCTGAAAAGGCGACCGCTGCCGTCAGAACCTGTAAAATTTATATTAAAATCCTTGTACGCAAACATCCGGAGGGCTTCTGATTTATGCTCTTCAGGGACAGCATTGTTCTTTTTATTTTGGTATAATTTGTAATCAGGGGTAAATAGAGTTACTTTTTGAATTTGCATTGTATATTCCTTATGTAGTGTTCATTTATTCTAAATCAAACAAGAAAAATTTTTGCCTTAAATTTAAGATAATTTAACATTAAAATATTTTATGCTAAAATTTAGTCAGAGAATAGTTTTAAGGAGAGAAAACCATGTGCGATGTTATAACAATCGGAAGTGCTACGATGGATGTTTTCGTAGAAAGCGACGACGCTAATATAGTTTCTGTTTACACAAAAAATAAAAAATCCGAATTTATGAGCTACCCGTACGGCGCAAAAGTTGAGATTACGGATTTTACATCAAAAGTCGGCGGCGGCGGGGTTAATACGGCGATGAATTTCGCAAACCTCGGATATAACACAAGCGCAATCTTTAAAATCGGCGATGACATTTATTCTGCAGGTGTTCTGGAGGCTTTTAAAGACAAAAATGTTGATTTATCAAATATTATACAGGATAAAACTATCAGTACAGGTTTTTCTATTATATTAGTAAGCTTTCAGGGCGACAGAACAGTTCTTGCACACCGCGGCGCTAATGCAATGATAACAAGAGAAGATATTAATTTTGATGCTATAAAAAATGCAAAACTTCTCTATATAGCCCCGATGAACGGCGACAGCACAAAAGTTCTTGACGACATTGCAACTTTTGCACACGAAAATAATGTTTATGTTTGCTTTAACGCCGGTTCTTCAAGCATTAAACGCGGGTTTAACTACCTTAAAAAAATTCTTGCAAATGCAAATATCGTTGTTATGAATAAAGAAGAAGCCTCACTTGCAACCCAAATTCAAGTACGTCCTGATACAAGCAAGGAAAAATTCTCGGAAGAACTTATCCATCCGGATGTAAAAGAAATGTTTAAAAAATTGAAAATCCGCGACTATCAGGTAATTGTTATAACAGACGGCGGACATGGCGCCTATGCATACGACGGGAAACATTATTACCAGTGCCCGATTTTTGACGGTCCTGTAGTTTCAACGCTTGGCGCAGGAGATGCTTTCGCTTCAACTTTCTGTGCGGCACTTGGCAGAACCAATGCTGATATAGGAAAAGCGCTTATGTATGCCTCTGTTAACTCTGCAGGCGTTGTATCAGAATTCGGCGCAACCCAGGGGTTAAAAACCTTTGATGAAATTGAAAAAGCCCTCGCTGAACACCCTGAATATAAATACAATATAGTTGAATAATTAATCTAATCGTTAAATGTAGAAAAGAATTCGGCAATAGTTATGTTCAAACCTTTACAGATTGCTTCTATTGTCGAAATTCTTATATCACGCTGTGCTTTTTCTGCGTAAGTCACACAACTTTTTGAAAGTTCTGAATACCAGGCTAATTTTTCTGCAGTCAGATGTCTTTCGGCTCTTAACTCTTTTATTCTTGCAGAAATTTTTTCATTTATATTCATAATATTAATACCTTTATATTAATACCTTGACATTAGTACCAACATAAAATATAATAATTAACAAAGTTAGTATTAATATTGTGAACTAAGGGGATATACGATGGAGCATAAAGCATTTACACTTGCGGAAGTATTAATTACTCTTGGCATAATCGGAGTTGTTGCATCGATGACTCTGCCGACATTAATAAATTCAACTAGGCATAAAGAGCTATATGTCGGTTTACAAAAGGCTTATTCTGTTATCCAGCAAACAATTCAGCGAATGAGCTATGAAGAAGGACTGGACATTACGTGGGATAATTATCCTGATAATACATTTGCACCCGTATTTAAAAAATATATTAATCAATTTGGAGCCTGTGGACAGAAAGGATGCATAAGTGCAGATATTAGTCCTGAAGATGGTGAACTTTTTTCGAGAGTGTCAAAATACAAAACCTATAATAAAAAACAAAATGTTACTCTTGAATGGTTTGATGAAGGACAGGCAATTTTAACGGATGGTATGTTTGTAATGATAAATAATTCATCCAATAAATCCCTCGGAATAGTTATCTCTGTAGACGTAAACGGATATGGAAAAGGGCCTAATGCCTGGGGACATGATTTATTTTCATTTTATATCGACAAACAGAAAGTTATCCCTATCGGGTCTCCGGATACTCCACTGAAACCGGGAAGCAGTTGGAATGGCTTTGATTGTGATTATAACAGCTCAGAACGAAATAATGGTATGGGCTGCACATATAAAGCATTAACTGAAAAAAATTATTTTAAGAACCTGCCCTAAACCACTTCCTGCAGAATGTCAGTCGAATGGAATTTCTTTACAGAATGTGCATTTATATAGGATTTCAACAGTTCAAAACTTACAAGACAAATCTTTTCGTTTGCTTTTTCTTCATATTCAGAAATCTGGTCAAATTCAGAATTTGCAAGAACTGATAAGTAATCTCTCAATTTGTAATGCATAATATCTTTTAAGCCGTAATGTGAATTACATTCAAGACATACAACCCCACCTAAGCGTCCAGAAAAATACATATTTTCATTCTCAATAGGTTTACGGCAACAGAGGCATTTATCAAGTTCCAGCGAAAATCCTGAAACCCGCATCATCTTTAACTGAAACTTTAAAACAGCATTCAAAATTTGTATTTTATCCTCGGCATGAGATATTGTGTTTAAAGCCTCATACAGTAAATCAAATATAACAGCAGAACAAGGATCGTCCTCAACACCGAAGTTATTTACGACTTCCGAGATATACATTGAATAAAATATTTTATCCATATTACGTCTTGTAGCATTAAAGGTATTCAACGCCTCAGCCTGAGAAATTGTATCAAGATTACGGCCTTTATGAAGCATAAGCTTATTAGCAACAAGCAAATCCATACGGGCACCAAGTTTGCTTTTAGGCTTTTTAGCCCCCTTGGCAACACCCCTTATAAGCCCCCTATCTCTGGAATACATCACCATAATCTTATCAGATTCGCTAAGATTATAGGACTTTAAATTAATAGCGTCTGTAACAAAACTCTCCATTACTCAAGATTATTATATTATTTTAAAAATTATGAACCAGAACTTGTACCGTGGAATACACCTTTTAGCATTTGAGCAAGTTCAGTTCTGTCATCAGAGAAGCTCATAGCAACTTCTTCTGTAATATAATCATTTACACAAAGATTATACAACGACATATTCATAGTAATCATACTATTGAAAGAACCGTTTTTAACAAGGTCATAAACCTTTTCTAACTCATCCTTTTCAATGAAGTCTTTAACAGTAGAAGTTACAACAAGGACTTCACAAGCCGGACGACGCCCTGAACCGTCTTTTAGCGGAACAAGTTTCTGAGAAACAGTACCTCTAATAATTTGAGCCAGCTGGTGACGTACGAAATCTCTGTCAGAAGGCTCAAACATATTGATAATTCTGTCAACGGTTTGGATAGCGTCATTAGTGTGAATAGTTGCAAAAACAAGGTGTCCGGTTTCTGCAGCTTTTAATGCAGACGTAATAGTATCCCTATCACGAATTTCCCCGATAAAGATAACATCAGGATCTTGTCTTAAAGCATATTTAACTCCGTCAGGGAACGAGGCTGTATCAACCAAAATTTGACGTTGAGAAACAATCCCCTTCTTGTTATTAAAAATAAATTCAATAGGGTCTTCAATAGTAATAATATGCTTCGGATAATTAGAATTTATATAATCAATAATTGATGCGATAGTCGTTGATTTACCGCTGCCGGTAGGCCCTGTTACAAGCACAAGACCATGGTTAAGCTTGGCGAATTGTTCAATTGAAGATGGAAGATTTAACTCATGTATTTTTCTTACGTAATAAGGAATAAGCCTGATAACAAGCTTATTTTTACCTAGTTGACGGCTTAAGTTAACACGAAAACGCGAAAAGCCCGGAATTTCATAAGCAAAATCCAAATCATAAACATTTTCAAGATTATCTTTAGCGCTGCGCGGCAATAAGACATCGTAAGCATGATCTATATCATCATCTGTAAGAATCGGCATATTAATCTTCATAATTCTCCCATCCTTACGGACTGTAGGGTGTTCTCCAACAGCAAGGTGAACATCAGATGCGGCTATAGAAACTGCTTTTCTCAAAAAATCTTCAATATCAAAATCCATAACTATCCTATCTTTATAATCTCTCTGTCATATATATTATTATAACATTATTATCCTATTATGACAAGGCTTTTTTACAAATCATACATATATAGTATATTTTAAAAATTTTTATTAAGTTTTCGTAACATTGCATTCAAAAAAGTCAATTATAAAAATCAGAAATACTTTATATAAATGTAAGGGAAATCAAAAGTTAATAATTGGAAAAGCAATAAATAAAAAGATTTAAAACGATTTATTCATAATAAAATACTTTATACTCTCTCTCTTAATATCCTCGTGTTTATTTAATGTTGCCAAAATTTGGCAACTTTTTTTTTGCGATTTTCAAATTTGACATAGCAGGAATAAATTATATAATTATTTTATGGAATATATAAAAGAAGCCAATAAAAATCTTATAAGCCTAAGAACAAGCTTAATTACCACTGTCGTTATTTTGACAGGCGGTATTGTTGGTTTACTTGTTTCTAATCTCAATGTTATTTTGAGAATAATTTTATTATTATCAGGTTTTTATTTTGACTTCTTGTTCGTTATGAATATAATATCTATAAATAAGGAAATTCAAAAAAATATAGGAGTGCTAAAAAATGAGTACAAATGATATTGTTTCAATAGCAGGAATCATAATTCTTACCGCCATGGGCATATATTTTAATCAAAAATTCAAGCAAATCGGCAAGGATGACGATTTATCCCATAAAAAAATTTAACTAATAAAAAAGAGCCAAATGGCTCTTTTTTATACTTTTTGCGGAACATCCTTCAAGGTTTCCAGATATTTAACTGCATACACAGCACCGATTGCGCCGTCTGCTGCCGCTGTTATTACCTGCCGCAGAGGAGTTTTTCTGATATCACCGACTGCATAAACACCTTCAACAGATGTTTTCATTGTTTCATCCGTCAGAATAAAACCGCCTGCATCCTGTTCAATTTGTCCTGTTATATCCGCCACGTTCGGAACCATTCCGATATAAGGGAACACTCCGTTTACAGATAAATTCGTTCTCTCTCCGGTTTTTACGTTTTCAAGAACGGCAGTATGAACCAAGTCATCCCCTTGAATTTCTTTTACCACGCTATCCCAGATAAATTCGACTTTCTCATTTTTAAAAGCGCGTTCCTGAACAATTTTATCAGCACGGAGTTCATTTCTGCGATGGATTACATAAACCTTATCAGCGAATTTTGTAAGATACATTGCTTCTTCAACAGCAGCATTACCGCCGCCGACAACAGCAACGACTTTATTTTTATAAAATGCACCGTCGCATACAGCACAATAACTAACTCCACGTCCAACGAATTCCTTTTCACCAGGAACCCCGAGTTTCATAGGACTTGCACCGCATGCAATAATCACACTTTTTGCTCTGAATTCACCTTCTTTAGTTAATATGATTTTCGGCTCGGAGGTCAAATCTATTTTTTCAATTTCCTGCATCGGAAATTTTTGAACCCCGAACTTATCAGCGTGCTCTTCAAATTTTTCCATCAAATCATACCCGCCTATAATAGGGAATCCCGGATAATTTTCTAATTCCAAATAATTTGAAGGCTGACCGCCCATCATACTTATATCAATAAGTGCAGTCGAAACAGCACCGCGGCTTGCATATATTGCAGAAGAAAGTCCTGCCGGCCCGCCGCCTAAAATCACTACATCAAAATCATATATCTGCATATTTAATCCTCATTTTCCTAATACGTCAGAACCTGAAATTTTTTCGCCTTTCAATACATATAAGGCAGTTTTTTCGCTTTGTACGGAATTATCGGCACCAGAATAGGTTACCAGTTTCAGGTAATTTTTACCTGTAAAACTGTTTCCGTTAATTGTTATCTCAACTGAATCTGTGAGCCTTTGATTGTCATAATCCCCTACTTTTGTAAATTTAATAGTATTTTTATTTACATAACTCACGTTAATTGAGGCGCTAGCCCCTGTAAACGGATTACTTAATGTGATGACGTCATTTGTTCTGGATAAGTTCCAGATGTCGACGCTCATATTTTTAAAATTTTGCGGGCTGTCTGTATCTTTTAATACAGCGGCAACTCTCCAGGTTCCCATCAAGGATGCCGGAACCTGTCGTTCAAGCGAAACACCTGCTTTTAACACCGGAGTATTTTCGGCAAACGCAAAAGGTAATGCCAGTGAGCAAAATACTAAAATCAGTGTTAAAAAAAGTTTTTTCATAGAATTATAAAGCACCCATTTTTTCCTGAAGGGTATGAGCGGAATCTTCATAACCCGCACGCCCCATCAGTGCGTAAGTGTAATTTTTAGCCTGTTCAACTCCAGGTTGATTAAAGGTATTAATCCCGTACAATTCACCGGCAATAGCAGTCTGAACTTCCAGCATATAAAGAAGCTGCGCGACATTATACGGATCAACCTTATCTAAAGTAATTGTCACAGTCGGTCTTTGATAATCAGCTAATGCAACTCTTGTTGAATCAGCTTCTGCGTTTAACAGTTGATTAATGGTTTTTCCGCCAAGGTAGTTAAGTCCGGTGTATTCAAAAATATTCGGAATTTCCATTGTGGTATCAAATTCCTTAACTCTTATAAAATTGATAATCTTGTTATTAGGCCCTTCATTATAAAGCTGAATTTGAGAGTGCTGATCAGTAACTCCAAGGGCTTTAACCGGAGTTGGGCCGATATTTACGTCGTTTCCGTCGATATCTTTATTTTTGCCGAGCGATTCCGCCCAGAGCTGTGCGTACCAGTCAGCAACATACTTTAATCTGCTTGAATAAGGCATCATAACAGAAATATTTTTGCCTTTTTTAGTATCCATAAGATAATGGATTAAGGCATTTTGGGCTGCGATATTTTCATTGATATCGGTATTTTTCAGGGCTAAATCCATATCTTTAATCCCGTTTACAACAGCTTCAATATCAATACCGACAAGCGCAAGCGGCAAAAGTCCCACCGCAGAAAATACTGAAAATCTTCCACCGACATCGTCAGGCACAACAAAGGTTTTATACCCTTCCTGTTCTGCTATTTGTCTTAAAATACCGGTTCTTTTATCAGTTGTGGCAACCACATTATATCTGTAATTATCGCCGAGTTCTTTTTCTAATCTGTCCTTTACAATCATAAACTGAGACATTGTTTCAGCTGTTGAACCGGATTTTGTAATAACATTAACGAGAGTTTTTTTCAAATCCAGAATATTAAAAAGAGCATCCATTGTATCAGGATCGATATTATCAAGGAAGAAAATCCTTGGAAGCCCTTCTCTCTGCTCGTCCGATAAAAGGTTCCAGTAAGGTTTCAATAAGGCTTCCGTAAGCGCAATGCCTCCAAGAGCTGAACCTCCGATACCGAGAACAAGAATATTTTCAAACCTATCCTTAACCATAGACGCATATTCTTTTACATACCAGATGGTTTCCTCGTTATATCCGAGATTCATCCACTGGAGCCATTGCCCCGGCTTATCTTTTCTTTGATTAAGGCTTGCTATAATTCTGGTAATAGTTTCTTTATATGCATCAAATTCACTTTTTAAATCCAACCCGTTTTCATGACCTATAATACTTGCATCTACATTTCGGCAGCATAACTCTATCATGTCTTTTTTACCCCTCTCAAATAACCTTTCTTCTTATTTAATTTTTCATTACACGCATAATATGTTCGTTATATATTTATAATAACTGATAAACCTTAAAAAACAATATTACACAGGATAATTTAATAATTATTTACCTATATAAATTACAAGGGAAATACACCTTTGAAAGAGGGGATATACATTTAACTAACGCGCTGTAACCTTTTCAACTTTTTTCTGCATTTCCAATCTTTTTTGTTCTTCAAGTCTCTTTTGGCCGTAGCCGTAGGAGGCGTAAATCAGAACACCTATTAACAGCCAAAGCGGGAAATATAGGGATGAAGTTTTTAAAAACTTCATAGAATAAATCATAAGTCCGCCGCAGGTGATTATACCGAGTATAGGAAACAGCGGACAAAACGGAACCTTAAAAGGTCTTTCCCTTAGAGGATCTGTTTTTCTTAATATAAGTACTGCAATACAAATGATTATAAATGAAGTAAATGTACCAAAGTTACAGAGTTCGGCTGAAATATTCAAATCCATAAACAGAGCACAGACGATTACCACAATTCCTGAAATCCATGTTAGTACATGAGGCGTTCTGTATTTTTTATGGATTAATCTTAAAGATTTCGGCAAAAATCTGTCGCGGCTCATCGCGTATAAAATTCTGGTTGTCCCAAGTTGATAAATTAAAAGGACAGAAGTCAGTGCACAAAGGGCGCCGATTGAGATTAATCCCGCGAACCAGTCTTTTCCGATAGCACGCATAGCATGTGCAATAGGCGCCTGGATATCAATATGTCCGAGAGGTACATTTCCGGTCAGGACAAGCGCAACACACACATATAGAATTGTACATATTATCAAAGTCCCGAGAATTGCAATAGGCAAATCTCTTTGAGGATTTTCGGTTTCTTCAGCGGTTGTTGAAATAGCGTCAAATCCGATATAGGCAAAGAATATCAAAAACGCCCCCATAAAAATTCCCTCAAACCCGTGAGGTGCAAAAGGCGTCCAGTTCTCAGGTTTTACATAAAATGCGCCAACAACAATAAATGACAAAATCATAAACATATTCACGCCTACCATAATACTTGCGACTCTGGTAGATTCTTTCACTCCCCTTATCAAAAGAACGGTAAGAGCAAGAACTATTAACATAGCAGGCAGATTTATCGCAACAGGAATTTTATCGAATAAATACGGCATCTGGGTATGCGGGTCTAACCCAAATTTATCGCAATAAGCAAACATAAATCTGTAATCATTTCTCAGCCACATCGGAAAATTCACAACAAAAGCCGGTAAGATATGCTTAAAGCCTTTTAAAAACTGAACAAAATATCCGGTCCACGCACACGCGACCGTAATATTCCCGATAGCGTATTCAAGCATCAAAATCCAGCCGACCATCCACGCCATAAATTCGCCCATAGTTGCATACGTATAAGTATAAGCGCTTCCCGCAACAGGTATCATAGCGGCAATTTCACTGTAGCATAAAGCCGAAAAAACACACGCAATTGCAGCCATTACCATTGAAATTATAATAGCCGGTCCGGCACCTGCACCTTCCGGACCACCCTGGATTGCGGTTCCGATAATTGTAAAAATGCCGGTTCCTACAACCGCACCTATTCCTATTACTATAAGATCAAAAACATTTAATGTTTTTTTTAATTCTGACTTTTTACTGGTCGCGATAAGTTCGTCTGCGCTTCTTTTTGCAAGACAATTTGCTATTATATTTCTAATATCCATCTATTTTGCTAATTCCTGTTTTCTTTGTTCTACTTTTTCATTATGAAGTTTATTTTCATTCATACGGTTTCTAACAAATCCGTACAAGAGGTAAATCATAGCACCGACTCCTAACCATACAGGAAAGAGTAATGCTGAACTTGAAGGCTGCATTGATTTATAAACCATTAACCCGCCGCAGGTAAGTATACCGAGTGACGGAACAACCGGAGAAAATGGCACCTTGAAAGGTCGCGGTCTATCCGGATCAGTCTTTCTTAAAATCAAAACAGCAACACAAACTATTATAAATGATGTAAATGTACCGTAATTACATAATTCTGCCGCAACGTCCAGATTTAACGTCAAAATTCCGACAACGGCAAGAAGTCCGACAGTCCAGGTAAGAAGTGCCGGAGTGTGGAATTTCGGGTGAATTTTTTGAAATCTTTTTGAAATAAAGTGGTCACGGCTCATTGCAAATAAAATTCTTGTAGCCGCCATTTCTAATACCAGAAGAACTGATGTTAACCCTGCAAGCGAACCAATTGAAATCAACCCTGCCGCCCAATTCTGATGTGCAAGCGACATACAATATGCCATAGGAGCTTTCAAAAATGCTGCAGGAACAGAACCTGACGTATCCTGCATCCCTGTCATTACGAGCGCAACTAAAACATACACAATCGTAGTTATTATAAGCGATCCGATAATCCCTATCGGCAAATCCTTCTGAGGATTTTTGCATTCCTCTGCTGCAGTTGCAAGCGCGTCAAAGCCAATATATGCAAAAAATATTATAAATGCGCCTGCAAAAATCCCTGCAGCCCCGTTCGGCGCAAAAGGAACCCAGTTATCAGGTTTTACGAAAAATGCACCTGCAACAACAAACAACGCGATTACAGCAAGTTTTATAAATACCATTAATCCTGCCATTTTCGTTGAATCTTTAGTCCCTTTAACAAGAATTGCCGTGATTAAAAGAACAATCAATATAGCTGGAAGATTTATACAAATCGGTACCCCGAAAAGTCTCGGCACAAAAATATCAGGATTTTCAGCAACAATCTTACTTGCCGAAAAAACATCATTAACAAGCCATACAGGCGGATGTGCAAGACAAGCAGGCAGGAATTTTTCAAACCCGCTCAAAAATTGCACAAAATGGTTAGACCACGCGCACGCAACCGCAATAAACCCGATAGCATATTCAAGCATTAAAACCCAGCCGACCATCCACGCCGCGAATTCGCCGAGGGTTGCGAACGTATATGTATAAGCACCGCCCGCAACAGGAATCATTGTGGCAAATTCACTGTAGCATAATGCCGAAAAAATACACGCAATTGCAGCAATTATCATAGAAACGGTAAGTGCAGGCCCTGCACCGAGGGATGACCCGTCAGCACTTCCTGCCGCGGCAATCCCGACTATCGCAAAAATTCCGGAGCCTATAATAGCACCAACACCGAGTATTATCAAATCCCAGACCCCGAGAGTCTTTTCTAAACCCTGCCCTTTAGCTTCTTCAAGCATTTCATCCGGATTTTTAATACGGGTAATAGTTTTCAAAAAGTTGCGAGTCAATGTCGCGCGCTGGTATTTTTCTGCCATTTAATATCCTTATTTACTTTCTTTACAAAGAGGAAATCCCATTTCTTCCCTCTGGGCTACATACAATTTTGCAACGGCTGAAGCCATTGTTCTGACACGATTTATAAAATTAATACGTTCGTCTTTGCTTATAACCCCTCTTGCATCAAGAAGGTTAAATGTATGCGAACATTTCAAAACATAATCGTATGCAGGAAGCACTAATTTTGCCTCAACACAATTATCAACCTCTTTCTGATAGAGGTCAAACATAGTAAACAAAGCCTTTGCATCACTAACTTCAAAATTATATTTTGATTGTTCTATTTCATTTTGAAGGTAAATGTCGCCGTATTTTAAAGTATCATTCCACATAATATCAAAAACAGATTCTTTATTTTGAAGATACATAGCAATACGTTCAAGCCCGTAGGTTAGTTCAAGCGCAACCGGCTTAACTTCCAATCCGCCGACCTGCTGAAAATACGTAAATTGGGTAATTTCCATACCGTCAAGCCAAACTTCCCAGCCAACACCTGCAGCACCAAGAGTCGGTGATTCCCAGTTATCCTCAACAAATCTTACGTCATGTTCTTTTAAATCAATTCCCATAGCCTCAAGGCTTTTTAAATAAAGTTCCTGAGCATTGTCGGGAGATGGTTTCAATATAACCTGAAACTGAAAATAATGTCCCAATCTATTAGGATTTTCACCGTATCTTGCATCTGTCGGACGTCTGCAAGGTTCAATCATTGCAGTATTCCACGGTTCCGGCCCAAGTGAACGCAAAAATGTTGCAGGGTTCATAGTGGAGGCGCCTTTTTCAATATCATAAGGCTGCTGGATTATACATCCGTAATCAGACCAGAACTTTTGTAAATTAAAAACTAATTCTTGAAAATTTAAAGCCATAACATGTCCCAATATTGTACTATTTACACTTATTTACACGCAAACGGATACCACATCCTAACGCGTGCTTTTTTCATCCTACGACCAACATAGCAAAATTGCAAACCTATGTTTAAAAATATTAAGAAAAGAACAAGTATAGAAAATTTATTTTTCTTATTAAGTCTATTTCTTTTCTTTTGTGGCGATGCAAAAGAAAAGAAATAGACGAAAGAAAAGAAAACTCGCGACCAAAAGAAACGAGTCAGCAGAAACCAAGGTTTCCGCACCTTCCTTTGACCAGGTTGCGGAAGGTTTATATATAATCCCCCCTTCAAAACTTTACAAGTGGGGTAAAGTCAAAGCCTCACTTGTAAAGTGACCGTAGGTTGGGCATACCTGCCCAACAATAATTCCGGAATAGCATTGTCATTATACACAGCCGTACTGGGATTCCGCACTGCCCCCTCACCCTAACCCTCAGCACAAGGCATACAGGGTCGCAAGACTCGTTACCTCGTCTGCTCCCTTTGTATCCCATAGGGAGAGGGGATTAGAAGTTACCTCCCTTGTAAGGGAGGTGGTGCGAAGCGCCGGAGTGTTTTCATGTGAGCGTGCGGCTCTGCCGCAATAGCGAGCAAAAAAGGTTGAAGGCACAGCCTTCAACTGCTTTCATTTGATTCTGCGGCGCAAAGCACCGCTGTACCTTTGCGTGTTTTTCTTTTTCGGTTCACTTTTTCTTTTTTCATCGCAATAAAAAAGAAAAAGTGAACGTATCAGATGCCCTCAAAAAGGTCTAAACAAAACCGGCGGCTGCACACGCCATATATAATAAAGAAAAAATAATTATCTTTTGCATACTTGTTCTGTTTCTTATGTTATAATTAATAATAAAAAGGAGTATAAGAATGGCGTTAAAAATATTACTATTTTCAGGAAAACAGTTTTCAGGGAAAGATACGGTTGCAAAAATGATGCTGAAAAAAATGCCGGATTACCACAGATGTGCAATCGGGGATTCCATAAAGCTTGAATACGGCAGACAAAAAGGATTATCCTACGATGAAATCGAAAAAAATAAAGCAATGTACAGAAAAGATCTGATTACCCTCGGAAACTGGGGACGTGCACAGGATCCTGATTATTGGCTAAAAAAAGTTGTAAATGAGCCGGGAAATATTATGGTAACTGATGTCCGTGTTCCGCACGAATATGAAATATTAAAAGAAGCAGGTGCAAAATCAATAAGAGTGGAAGCCTCACGCGAAACAAGAGCGCAAAGAGGAACTCTCGTAGGAGAAGATGACATCACTGAAACCGGCTTAGATCACGTTAAAGACTGGGATTTTGTAATTGATAATAACAAAGATTATGAGCATCTTGAACGCCAGGTTGATAAAGTGATTGATAAATTAAAAGATGATTAGAAACTAATCCTCTTTTTTCACCCTTTAGGCAGATTTTTCCAGTAATTTTTGTCATATAGAGCTTTTGCAGTGCAGCCGGCACCGTTCATTTGACTGTTACCTTTAGGGTTACAGTATGCAGTCCCAGTACTGTAATAATACGTACCTTCCGCACCCATTGGACGAAGCAGTCCGTTTTGCGGATCAAGCTGAAACATAAATAAATCGTGTCCCAATCTGTTTGGACGCTTATTGAACCCGTTGACGTCAATAGATAAGATCAAAATTTGATCCGGATTTGTTGAAGGATCCTCAATCAAAACAAGCATACCGTCATTAAGCACAAACTGCCCGTCATCAATTTTACTTGTTAATATATTGCTGCTGCCTACGTATGGTCTATAAATATCTTCAACACTATCAGGATCTTCAAGATAGCCTTTATTCGGAATACAGGCGGTTTCGGCATCGACATCACCCATACCGCAGTCTTTCACACTTTTAAGATACTTCATCAATATATCTTTTAACTTTCTGCCTCCGAGATTAGAACGATTAATAGGTTCGCCGTATTCAGCCTGATACATCATTACGGCCTGAGAAAGAACCGAATACCCTTTCTTTAATCCTGCTTCCAGTTCCATGTTACGGTTATTTTGCACCAGCGCGGGTAGAGTCAGTGCCGCAACTACACCTATAATTCCGAGGGTAATCAAAACTTCCGCTAAAGTAAACGCAAAAAACGGTTTTAAGGAGCTTAAACTACTTGCCCCCCCCCCCGAAATAGTTGATATTATTGGTTTTTAGCATACTTCCATCTCCTTAAGATTTTCTAATACATATATAATTATAACATATTTATATAAAAACATCAATAAATAATAAAGGCTCCCGCAAATTTGGGAGCCTCTATTTTAACTAAACCATACCCTCTTTAACAGCCTTAACCGCAGCCTGCACCCGGTCATTTACGCACATCTTTTGCAATATCGAACATACATGAGCTTTTGCAGTGTGTACACTGACGATTAATTCTTTTGCGATTTCAGTATTACTTTTGCCTGATACAAGGTGTTTTAGAACTTCGTATTCTCTTTCTGTAAGCGGAACCCTGCCTTCACTCTGAGATTTTCCCGGTAAAAATCCGATATTTTCAACCTTTGGGAAAGAACTAAGTGCCATTTGAGAAACCATAGGATCTAACCAGCATGCGCCGGTTGCAACATCTCTAACAACATCTGCAAGTTTTGACGGATCAATATCTTTCAAACAATAAGCAGATGCCCCTGAACTTAATGCGGCCAGCACCTCCTCATTCCTGTCATGAGAAGTAAGAGCAATGACTTTCATTTCAGGATGCAGTTCCTTTACCTTTACTGTTGCCTCAATCCCGTTCATGCCCGGCAGCCCCAAATCCATAAGAATTACATCAGGTTTCTGATGTTCAATAAGTTTCAAACCTTCAATAGCATCTTCCGCCTCGGCTACTACTTTCAAATCCTCATTTTCGTTAAGTGCACATCTCAGCCCCACACGGGTAAGCTTGAAATCTTCAATAATTGCAATCTTAATAACCTTCTTTTCTACTACAGTACTAACTTTTTCTGACATCTCTCTAAATCCTTTTTGTTGTAAATTGAACTTACAAAATTATTTAATAATAACAACAAGGATTAATCCATTACCCGATTGGCTATAATTATTAAGTATTATTAAGAAAGATTTTCCGATGATATTCGCTCATGCTATAATCTTAGAACAGGAGAAAGGGAGTAAACATGCTGGATTTTCTTTTTAAGAAGAAAAAAAATGAAGAAAAAAAAGATATTATTTTAAACGAGTTTTACGCTAAGCTGAAAAAGAAATATAATTTTGATAATATTTCTGTTAAAAGAAAGACAGAGCTTAAAAATATAATTTCGAAATACGGATATTTGAATTATCCGCATATAAAAGCACTTGAAGAGCTTTCTAATGAAGAAGTTCTATATGGGCTTGAACTTAAATGGAAGAAAAACAAAATATTTAAAGACGGGAAGTTTCATTTTAAAAACAACGAAATAAGCCCTCTTGCAAGAAATAAAGTAAACAATTCTGACTGGATAAAACGGGAAGGGCATAATATTAAACTTATAAACCTTGCGGGACTCGGCAACGGAAATGAAACCCAAGAAACCGGAAAATTCTTTGACTGGCTCAAACAGCTTTTAATATTGCCTACAGGTGATTTAAATAATAATATATTTAATACAACTATATACCTGATACCTTTCCATCCTAGAGAATTCGGTTGTGCGTATCTGCCTAAGAGTTCGGAAGTCAGCGAAGCGCTCTTGGATAAAGATCTTGAAAAATTAACAGGATTAAATGTTAAACAACAGGTTCAGACATTTATTGAACTGGCTCAACTTGCAGGTCATCCTGTAATTTATGATATTCTGCCGCAGACCGGACGTTTTTCGAAAGCTGTTCTTGCAAATCCGCAAATTGCAAGATGGTTCGATATAACAGAAATCCAAAATCAAATTAACAGGCAAATAGAAATTGCTGCAGAAATATTAAAAGAAGCTTATGACAAAGAAGATGTAGATGTTGTAAAAGATATCTACATTCAGTCATTAAAGGGAAGTACCGGTAATCTTACTGAACATTACCAGAATATCTTTAACCACTTCGAAAAAGAAATGAGCGAACTAAAACAGCAAATATCTAATAAAATGCTTACAAAAGAACCACAAATTCGTATTGTAAAACGCGTAAAAGATATAGTAGCACAAGTTCATGATTTCAAGAAAAATGAAAAACTATCAGAAGATGATATAACCAAACAAATAGATACAATCCAAGCACTTATAAAAGAAGGCCTATGGCCTGCACCCGGAGGGGCCTGGTGCTCTGCCGGCGTACCGATTTATGACAGAATGAGCGAATGCGGAGGGTATCCGGTCTTTAAACATTATGATTACAAAGGTGAAGATGTCACGAATTTTGCAAATCTTGACTGCCAGACACCTTACTATTTTGCATATCTGGAGGATGGAACATATAACAGACCTGTTATTAATTACTTTGTAGAATATATGCAAAAAATACAGGAAGATTATAACTTTGACGGCTTCCGTGTAGATCATATAGACCATATTGTCGATAAAGTATCGGAAAAAGACGGAAAACCAATAAGCTACAGAGCCCCGCGTGAGGTTCTTAATGAATTAAATACCGAAATGAAAAAGAAAATCCCATATTTCGGAACTCTGGCTGAATATATGTTATGGGATAATTACCTGAAAGAATATCATGAAGGTATGAATTTTGATATTCTATGGGGGAATGATATTGTAAGTCAGGACAGCAAAAGCCCTGAACAGATAGTTGAAGATAATCAAAATCTAACTAATTATAATATTGATTTTAAAGAAGGCGAACGGCTTTCAATATTAAAAACATATAACAATCAAGACGGAGAATTTCGTTCTATAGATCAATATCCGGGACAGCTTACAGCAGAAGGAGCTCTTTTTAAATGGGCAAAATACAAACTTCTTCCCGGCGGTAAGTTTGCACAAAGACCTGTTTTGTATATAGACGGAGACGAAACTTTTACAAAACGGGGAATTGAAAGCGTTATCGGAGAAGAGAAATCAATGCCGAGAGAGAAGGATTACGACTTTTTCAACAAATTTGATGCAATAGACAGATTTGTAAAATCCCAGCCGATAATCACTGACGGAGAAGCTCAAATAATTATTCAGGAAGATGACGGCTTCACCGTTTGGATGATATCAAAAGAACCGCTGAAAAAAGCTTTTCTTGTTGCAGCTAACTATCATTATCCAACAGAATTCGTTAACGTTAATGATGAAAACGGATGCCACAGAGAATGGAAAAAAGGTGCTTCTATAATAAATAAAACAATAAAACTTCCGGGAGACTTCTCGGTACAGGCAGAATATGTTTTAAAAGAAAAAAAATACAGCGCCCAATATTTCGAAACTCCGCTGTCCGAATTAACTTTTGAAGAACTTAAACCGGCGGAATTCCGCATATTTTCTATTAATAAAATTTAATTTGTACACTATAATACTTAAATAAATCGTACATATACTTGACACATGCTCAAAATATTGATATTATAATTTCAAATATATAACAAAAAGATATTTAGATCATAGCTTTATTTAAGAAGAAAGGTGAAAAGATTATGACAAAAAGATTCGGTTTTACTTTGGCAGAAGTATTGATTACTTTGGGTATCATCGGTGTTGTAGCAGCAATGACAATGCCTACATTGATGAACTCAACAAACGGTGCACAGTACAAAACAGCTTACAAAAAAGCTTTATCAGTATTGTCTCAGGCTGTAGTTTTGAACGTTGCTCTTGATGACTATGACTTGTCTCAAACTACTTCTACTACAACTAATGATAACGCTTCTTTGTACAACCTTTTCAACAACCGTATGAACGTTGTTAAAACTGAAGGTAATGCTTATACTGCAAGCAACGGTTCAAGCAAAGCTAAATTCGGTGACACTAACAACTATACATTGTACTTCAATGATGGTATTACATTCACATTCCCTAAAAATGCTTCTCAATGTACTGAAGGTAACGCAACTACAACAGCTGCAGCCAACGGTACAGATACTGCTCCGGGTTATTGCTACGGTGTAATTGATGTTAACGGTGAAAAGAACCCTAACAAAGTTGTTAACTGCGACGGCGTAACTGATCCGTTCAAAGGCCCTACTACAGGCGATTGTGAAGTTACAAACCCTACAGATATCTACCCTGTAATTATGTATGACCAAACAGTTCTTCCTGCTACTGTTGCTGGTGAAGCTGTTCTTTACGGCGGTAAGTAATCGCAAAGGAATAACAAATAACCTAAAAAAGACGAAACTAAAAGTTTCGTCTTTTTTAATACAAAAGCTATAAAAAATCTTTAAAGATTTTTTATAGCTTCAATTATACTTTTTATCTCCTCAGAAATTTCCATGCATTCAGAAATATTTTCTTTCACCATCCCGGCAAATTCAGCCTTTTTAAATTCGTGTAAGCCTCTGTTTTTAAAAAATTCTTCCAAAAATTCAACAGTATGGCCGATTTGAACCTGATCTGACACAGGAGAGGATATATTTTCAGTAGCGTAAAGAAGAGTTTTTTCAACCAGAGAAATTGGCAAAATATCTTCAAACTCGCCATTTTTTAAAAGATAAATCTTATCAATAGGACGGAGCTTTGGTTCAATTTCCTGAGAATTTTCAAGCGCATCTTTATCAAGAAGAACAAAAATTGGAAGTTTAAGCTGCGCTGACAATTTATAAAAAAGCTTAACTACCTGATTTTTACCACCTGCAGACCAGATATAGACTCCGTTTTTATCAAAATCATATCCAAGGATACGAGCAAATTCAGGCAATAAAATCTCTTCCGTAATTCCTTCACAAATAATTACCTTTTCCAGAGGGAACCGAAGAGCATGCAAATTCCTCATTTGACGAGCTTCACAACAGGCAGCAAGAGACTTCAGCCACTTTAAATTAAGAGGAGCATCTTCACCAATAAACTCCATTGCCGCCAGGTAATTTATCTTATTATCAAGAAGCTTTTGCACCTCATTATCAAGGTTAAACAGATAATTTTCATACTCTTTTAATTCTTTATTTATCGAAAAATCGCCCCCGCTCTTGCAATCAACTCCTAGCGAGGAATTAATCACGTATTCTGCGCGTTTCGCAAGCTCCGCATAATCCATCACATCAAGCTCATGACGCTTAAACCTCGGATTAATCATGTTTGATAAAATAATATCCTTGAATACCCTCAGGTACTTTTCTTCCGTATATTTAAATCTTGTGAGTCTATCTAAGGATATTAAAATCTGGTCTTTTGTTAACGGTTTGACTTTGTAATCTTTCAATACTTCCTCTGGTTTTTGTTACATTTTTAACATAAATCCAAAAACAATAGCAACTTTTAAAGGCTGTTGTTTTTTATTATAATAGTTAGTAGTGGAGTGAAAATGGTGTATTCAATTAATCCCGATTTTCGACAATACAATTATAACACAATAAATTGTGTTAAGGCTGATGCCGTGTCGGAGAAAAAAAATACAGCACCGGCAAAGGCTCTATCATTTACTGCAAATCCCGTAAACTATGTTCCGTTTAATCAAACTTTAACAGCATCACCTTTGAGAACAAGACTTGAGGGCAAAGACGAAAAAAATAAATACAATACTGTTTTAAAAAATCTTGACAGAGACACTAAAAAAACAGTAAAACTTATGCTGAAACAAGGAATTTTGCTTAATTCAAATTCCAATGACCGCTCGACTGTGCTTGATAACCTTTATAAAATTGCGACAACTCCAAGAGCGCAGGGGCTTTCCAATGCCGGAATATTAAAAGACACCATTAATACACTATATTCACCATTTAACATTACACAGCAGTTTGGAGATTTACCGAACAAAGAAATCACAAATTCTTTTAGAGACAAGTACCTTCAGGATCATTCAATGCGGATGACAAACCTTATAGACAGAAAACTTGCCGAAATAGCAGTTGATGTTGACCACTCGGGAACATGTGTTGCCGCAAGCATTGAATTTAACCTTGCAAAACAAATGCCTGCTGAATTTGCAAGATTTGTCGCAGGAATAAGCTCACCTGAAATGTCAGTAAAAAAAGAAATTAAACTTGCAAACCTTGCAGACAACGCACTTGATGCAATCTGGCTTTTAAACGCTTTTGAAGTCCCTTATGAAATGAAAGATTTTGAAAAAGCAACCCTGACATTTGCTCCTGATAAAAACGCATACATAAGGGCAAATTTACAGACGGTATATAAAGACCCTTACGAACGTTCTCCAATTGATGTTCTAATGCAGTCTACATTTATGCAGGTTGGCTCCCAGCAGTCTTACGATTCCCTGAGCGACAAACGCGCAGGAAAATTCAATCAGAACGATAAAGGCTTAATTGAATTTGAAAAAACCTTCACGGAATCCGTTGTTGAAGATAAAAATAAGATTTCTGTCACCTACCAGACAGTTGATGAGGACGCAAAACTTATCGGTTATGAAACAGACCTTGCAACAATGAAACGCCAGATTACAACAGCGCTCGACAGAGGCGAGAATGTAATTATAGGCTACACTCAGGTAGATGACAACAATTACATAATAAACGGTCACGAAATCACAATAATAGGTTACAAGAAGGCTCCAAAAACTTCGCCTACAGAACCCGATAAATTAATATTCATCTGCAACGATACTGACGACAATCAGTTCCAGCCGATTGAATACACAGAAGATTACCTTTTACCGAAAATTCACCACGCGGCGCTACCGCACGACGTTGTGGAAAACGACGTCAAAATGACTGAAAACTGGGTAGAAGGCTTAAATATGTACAAAGACATGAAAAAGAAAGCAGCATAATATGATACAAAACATCGGAAACTATCCTAATACATCTTATCAATACGGAAAGCCTAACAGACAGCCAAGACCACAACAGGCAGCAAACTCTCCTGTTTCTCAAACCAAGCCCGCAATTACAAAACCAATAGATGCTGATATTTTTTATATCGCAGACATCCACGGAAAAATGACAAATATGGAACGGATTGGCACAATGTCAAGACTTTTTGACCATAATCAAAATGGACATGCAAAATTAAAACTTGCCTCGGGCGATATTCTCTTAGGGTCAAATCCAATGACAAATAAAGTCGCAAGCAGTTTCTTAAATTGGATTGGAGTAACTGCAAATGCGGTCGGTAACCACGAACTTGACGCAACACCTGCTGCCCTTTCAACAACACTTTCCGATGCAAAATATAAACTTCTGGCTGTTAATACAACAGTTAATCCGTCAAGCCCTATGTTTGGTAAAATACAGAATTCCGTAATAGAAGAACATAACGGAGAAAAATTCGGGATTATCGGAACGGCTCCTCCTGATGCCTTTGAAAGAGTCGGCACAAGAGAATCACTTGATGATATCAAAATAGATGACTTTGATACAACGGTTAAAAAAGTCCAGGCTGAAGTAGATAATCTTACCTCTCAGGGGATAAATAAAATTATCATTGTGTCCCACCTCGGGAAAGACCTTGATAAACAGCTTGCACAGCAAACCGACGGTATTGATATAATTCTCGGCGCCCACACGCACGATTTATATAAAGGGGTCAAAGAAAACGAAAACCTTGTATATTCAAAATCAGGCAAACCTGTTATTCTGACCCAAATTGGCAAAGACGGCGAATATGTCGGAATGCTCTCTGCTTCATTTGATGAAAACGGTATTATTACGAAAATTCAAAATAACGTCGGAAGAACAGGCGTATTCAATAGAACACTTCCTTATAAAGTTGCGGTGGAATCCATTATCGGGAAACCTGAAATCCTTGGTACAATTAAATCTGCACCGCCTTCACCTGCGGACAGACTTATCACAAACAACCCGCACGGAAACTTTATAGTTGATGCGATGAGGAGTGAATTAAATACAGATATTGCAATTCTCAACGCCGGAAATATCAGAGGTTATTTTAACACTGGCGAAGTTGACGCCCGAAGGATTAACGACGTAACACCGTTTGAAGACAAAATGATGATTTGTGAACTTACTGAAAAACAAATCGTAGATGCAATCAAAACCGGTGGAAAATCGTTCCTCCATCCGGCGCATAAACCGGGAATTCTACTTGTTTCCGGATTAGAATACACTATGACGGATAAGGGGGAATTAAAAGAACTCTATTTCGTAGACAGAAACGGGAATAAAACTCCGATTGACGTAAACAATCCAAGTACAACACATAAATTAACTGTTGCCTGTGACGATTTCTTTGCTTACGGCGGCGACGATTATCTGCCTGTAAACCCGAATCCGCCTTATGTTAAAGAAAAATTTGACGTTGACAAAAATGTCTACACTGCAAATTATATGAAAAAGCAGACTCAGCCTATTGAAATCAAAGAAGATGACAGGATTAAAATCATAAAATCTTAAGGAAATAGCCTAGTGCGCAAAATGCACTAGGCTATTTTTATATGGGGCTTATGCAGCCCCAAGCCCCGCACAGACATTCTTTTTCTTTTTTGCGATGAAAAGCGCATTGCCGCCAGAGGGCAGGAGCATACGCTATGCGTATGCGTGCCCGCTTAACGGCGGCAAGCAAGCTTGAAAAGAATGTCTGCCAAGAAAAAGAAACACATTATATTACAGCGCTGCTACGCAGCGCAAGACCGAATGGATGCAGTTAAATGCTGGCGCATTTAACCTTTGAGCCTAACTATTGCACTTCGTGCACGTTCGGCAACCTGCCTTACGGCAGGTCACTCCCCCCTTTTTTATCCGCCCCCTCACCCTAGCCCTCAGCACAAGGCATACAGGGTCGCAAGACTCGTTACCTCGTCTGCTCCCTTTGTATCCCGTAGGGAGAGGGTCTAAGAAGGGACCTCCCTTGCAAGGGAGGTGGCGCGCTAGCGCCGGAGGGTTTAATGCGAGCGTGCGACGTAGCCGCGATAGCGAGCACTAGAGGTTGAAGGCAAAGCCTTCAACTGCTTCCATTTGATTTTGCGGCGCACAGCGACGCTGTAAACTTTTGCGTTTTTCTCTTTCTTTGGTTCATTTCTTTCTCTTTTAATTCAAGGACTCCGTTTTGAGTTGACTAAATGTCAAGTCAAAATGGAGGGTAAAAGAGAAAGAAATGAACATAAAAATAAGATTTATAAAGGAAATAGACTAGTGCCTTTTGCGCACTATTCTATTCCCTTATGAATTCTAATAACCGTATTGTTCTCGGGAATTTAAATACTCTCTTATATTTCCGAGTGCAGCCTGCACAATACGCGTAACTCTTGAAGAAGACAGTCCAACCTGACGCGCTATATCTTTTACCTGCATGTTTCTGTAAAAACGATATTCAACAACGGTTCTGTCTTTCGGCGGTAGTTTTGAAATCGCTTCTCTTATCATACGACCCATTTCTGAAATTTCAGCATTTTCGTCAGGTGTGGCATGGTTATCCTTTAAAAAGTCAAATGGTGAATCATTATCGCTTGCGGCTTCTGAAAGTCCGTCTATTGAAAGAACAGTTTCGTAAATAGCTTCACGGACTTTTGCCTTTTGCCCTTCTTCAGAATTATCAGTTTCGTCATCCCCGTCTTCATCGGCTTTATGCTTCAAAGAGTACCATTTATACCTTATTCTTAATTCGTTTCTGATAGCCCATCTGACGGCCGTTGCTATATATGCAGAATTATAGCGTGCCAATTGTTCTTCTGATTTATTTTTAATAAGAGCCTGTATTGCGATAATCCCGATGGAAAGAAGTTCCTCATATTCAACCATGTGAGAAGGAATTCTTCTATGCTCCACCCTTGCAACCTTTTGTACTATATCAATGTATTCTTTTAATTTATTTTTATCCTGCATAATCATGATTATTTATTCTTTTTAGGCTCTTGATTTATTCTACCTTGATTTTTATTTTTTTTCAAGTTGTAAACAAACAGTAAGATTTCCGCGACAGCCTTGTATAATTCCGGCGGAATCTGCTGGTTTAAATCGACCATTTTAAAAAGCGCACGGGCAACAGGAGGGTTTTCGACAACAGGAATTCCGTGGTCACGCGCTATGCCTATAATTTTCTTTGCAATAAGTTCCGTCCCTTTTGCAATAAGCATAGGTGATTCCATTTCTTCTGCCTTATATTTTAAGGCACATGCAACGTGAATAGGGTTTGTCACGACAAAATCAGCGTCCGGCACAGCATCCATCATGCCACGCTGAAGCATCTGCATACGGCGTTGGCGAAGCGCTGCTTTAACGTTCGGGTCGCCTTCTGTGTTTTTATATTCATCTTTTATTTCTTTAAAAGACATCTTCTGATCTTTCAAAAACTTCCACTTTGTAACACCGTAGTCTGCAGCAGAAATTATAAGGAAGGCAATACATGCCTTAAAGATAAAATCAGTAACGAGTTTGCCAAACTCAATCATTACCGCAAAGTTGTTATCAATTGCAGCAAGCATTAAAATGTTTTCAATATGCTCCATATAGACCATATAACCGATATAACCTAAGATTACTACCTTTAAAATATTCTTAAATAATTCAAAAAGGGTCTTTATTGACATTATGTTTTTAAAATATTTTGTCGGGTTAAGTTTATCAAGTTTAGGCATTAGAGGTGCAATTGCAACGAGAGGCCCGACCTGAACAAAATCAGCCATTATTGCCACAAACCACGCGAGAAAAAGAATAGGGCCAATAATTAAAACAGCAGTTTTTACAGTAATTGTAAAAATATACATCATCCCGATACTATCAAGGTGCGCGTTTGGTATCTGTTCATACAGAAGCGTAAAAAGCTGGGCAATCTGATCCCAGATAAAAGGAGCGAGTCCAAAAATTGCGCAGAACAAAATAAGCAAAGAAACAGCCGTCGAAAAATCTTTAGATTTTACGACCTGACCTTCTTTTCGCGCCTGCTCCAATTTTCTCGGGGTGGCGTCATATTGCTTATCTTCATCACCCATCCTTTTCTATCCTTTTAATCTGATTATCCCGCTTTCGGGGCTGACTTTTTAATAATATTATAATGATTATGAAACGATTTTCACACCCGAAGAGGTTCCAAGACGTGCAGCACCTGCTTCAATCAGTTTTATGGCGCTTTCTTTATCTCTTATCCCGCCTGACGCTTTCACTTTCAATCCGTGTGGATTAACTGTTTCATACATTAATTTAACATCTTCAACTTTTGCGCCGACTCCATTTTTTACAAAACCGGTTGAAGTTTTAACAAAATCTGCATGCGCTTCTATACAGATTTCGCAAGCTTTTTTAATTTCTTCTTTTGTCAATAAATCCGTTTCCAGAATAACTTTTAACGGCGCATCTTTTGATGCGATTTTAACGGCTTTGATATCTTCTCTCACATATTCGTAATTTTTATCTTTCAGCGCTGAAACATTTAAAACCATATCAACTTCATCAGCGCCGTCAGCCACAGCACAGGAAGCTTCAAAAGCTTTCACTTCAGTCTTATTGGCGCCGAGAGGAAAACCGATAACCGTCACAACTTTTACATCAGATCCGGCAAGAGCTTCTTTTGCTAGTTTTACATAAGCAGGATTTACACAGACACCTAAAAAGTTATGTTCCCTTGCCTCTGCAAAAAGTTTTTCAAAATCTTCTTTTGCTGCATCCTGTTTTAATAATGTATGTTCAATATATTTATTTAAATTTTCCATAACAATCCTTTCACTAAACTTTAGTCAAAATATTATCAAGTATTTTTGAGGTTGAATAGGATTTATTCAACGTATAGAAATGCAGACCGCACACGCCGGATTTTATCAATTCTTCGCACTGCGATGTTGCATAATCAATTCCTAACTTTTTCATATCATCAGGATTATCTTTATATTTTTCCAGATTTTCACGTAACATTTCAGGGACAGAAATCTTTGCAACAGATGTCATTTTTTCTACCTGCTTATAGCTTATTATCGGCATAATCCCCGGGATAACAGGAACTTCAATTCTTTTTTTACGAACAAGTTCAACATAAGAAAAAAACTTATCATTATCAAAAAATAACTGTGTAAAAACAGCCTCACCGCCCGAATTGAGTTTTCGCTTAAGATTCTCAATATCCGCCTCTATACTCTCCGCCTCAATATGCCCCTCCGGATATCCCGCAACCCCGACCGACAAATCAGTTTTTGATTTTATAAACTCAACGAGTTCATTAGCGTATCTGAAATCCGTATGGCAGACATCAATATCCTGAGGCTCATCCCCGCGGAGCGCAAGAACATTTTCTATCCCGAAAGATTCAATTTCTTTAATATGTTTTTCAACCCTTTCACGGCTGTTGCATATACAGGTGAAATGCGCCATTACATCAAGCTTTAAATCCTGTCTCAGAGCACGGACAAGTTCCATTGAATTATTATTTTTCCCGCCTGCGCCCCAGGTGAGAGAGACAAGCGCAGGATTATATTTTTTAAGGATATTCAATTCCTCATAAAGCGCAGGATACTGTTCCTCGCCGCCTTTTGGCGGAAACACTTCAAATGAAATTTTCGGGAACCCGCCTGATGATTTATCCTCGTAAATTTCGCTCAGTCTCATACGGTGATTATAACATGAAAAAGAATTTATGATAAAATAGAAGCCATGATAAATACAAACACAATAAAGTTAAGATTTAATATCTTAATGGGGGATATTTTTGGAGGGATTAATGCTGCAATAATAGCACTGCCGCAGGCTCTTGCTTTCGGTGTTGCAACAGGATTCGGCGCAAGCGCCGGTGTATGGGGCGCCATTATTTTATGTCTTGTTGCAGGACTCTTAGGAACAAAAGTTCCGATGATTTCAGGAATAACAGGGCCTTCCGCAATTGTTATAGCATCTATTATGCATGCTTTAAATAAAGATGTTAACTCAGTTTTAATGATTATGCTTATGGCGGGCATAATCCAGATGGTCTTATCTCTCACGAAACTTACGGATATTGTAAAATATGTTCCGTATCCGGTGATTTCGGGGTTTATGAACGGTGTCGGAACGATTATTATAATTATGCAGTTAAACCCGCTTTTTGGGCTTAAACCTTTTTCCAATACAATCGAAAGCATTGAACATATTCTAACTTCGCTTCACACAATGAATATTCAGGCTGCACTTCTCGGCCTACTCACACTTTTAATAGTTTTCGGGATTCCGAAACGGTTAAATAAATACCTTCCGTCGCAAATTCTTGCGCTAATCATTTGTACAATTATATCCATTAAAATGGGTCTGAATATTCCGAAAATTTCAGAAGTTTCAATCGCACTTCCGGCGTTCAGGCTTCCGGAAACTAATTTGCACGATATAATTACGTATCTCCATTACGGTCTGACTCTTGCAATTATTTTATCATCTGAAACTCTTTTGACAGGACTTGTGTGTAATTCTCTGACAAAAACTCAAATTTCCCCACGCACACTTCTTGCCTCTCAAGGTTTCGGGAATATTATCTGTGCTATGACAGGCTCTCTCTCCGGTGCAGCAGCCACAATGAGAACTGTAGCTGCATTGAAAAGCGGGGCTTCCACTAAAATCGCAGCATTAGTCTGCCCGCTAGTTTTGCTTGTTTTGCTTTTTAAATTTTCAGGTTTTGTGGCTGAAATTCCGCTGTGCGTACTTGCCGGAATTCTTATCAAAATCGGCTACGATATAATTGATTTTAAACTTTTGAAAGTATTAAAACTTGCCTCCCAAGAGGACAAATGGGTGCTTGCGATTGTATTTTTGCTTACTGTATTTTATAACCTTATAGTAGCAGTCGGAGCCGGAATTACTCTTGCCGCACTTTTATATGCCAAAAAAGCTGCTGATAAGGCAAAACTTATCCATACAGAAATTTATGATCAGGATATTATGCAGCTTGAAAAAGAAGTCGAACGCGATTACAAAATGAAAATACGTTTTGTTCATATTGACGGACAATTCTTCTTCGGCTCGGCAACCCAGCTAATCTCACAGTTTGATGAACTTTTAGGAACCAGATATTTAATACTTAACTGTGATTTTAATGATACTCTTGATATCTCGGCACTCTTCGCGTTTGAAGATATTGTATTAAGGTTAAAATCCCAGCACATACATCTTGTTCTAGTATTAAAAAATAAAGATATTTATAATCAGCTTTTAGAATATAAGATTATTCAGGAAATCGGAGAAGATCATATTTTTTATTCTGAAATGGACGCAATAGAATTTGCAAAAACAGCCTTCTCAGAAAAAGCCCGCAAAAAGCACGGGAAGAATTAACAAATAGTTGTATTTGTTTTCGAAACGATAGCGAGAGCATGTGCGGAAGCGTGTTGAGAAAATAAATACAACTATTTTGCATATAATTATTGTACGCCTTTCAAAGAACGAGACCCTGAAACAAGTTCAGGGTAACATTCCAAGATTTTAGTATAAACTGAGAAGTAAGTTCAAAATGAGAATACCTACTCTCCAGATTTTGGGCTAAGCAGCATTAGAAATTATATTTAGGAATTTCAAAAGGTTCGTTATTCGCATCCTTATCAACAAAAGCAAGGTAATACTTCATAGCCTCCTCTTTTGTTTTATTGTAGAAATCTTCTGATATAAATTTCTTATGCAATTCGGTTCTGTCTCCGGAATAATTACCGAGAACATTCGCGTAAGTTTCAATCATTTCCTTATTAGAACCGCCGCCATAGGCTTTTGTTTTTGCATCAGTTCCGGAAGGTCTTATTTCAATATACTTATGGGCAAATTTCAGGTAAGTTCCGTCTCCGACAAATTTAATTTCTTCAAGATTATCAAAAATTAAACTCTTGAATGAATCATTAAGAACTTCTCTGACATCTTCTATTGTCATTAAACCTTCTTTCACAGCCATTGCCATTGAAAGATAGAATAAATCGTTTTTGGTACGCTTCTTCTCACCTTCTATTTTTGCAAGTTTTAATTTTTCAATATCAGGCTCGGATTCGTTGTAGTAAGCAATATCGACACGGGTGTCGTAACGTCCGACAATATCGTTATCGTCAAAGATTTCTTTCAAGCAATCAGAAAGAGGTTTCTTGCCGAGTTTTGCAACAAGTGCAGAGGCAACAATGATTGCTTCTGTAGCGCTCTTTTCTCTCATTGCAACGGCTTTACGACCCGCGAGAGATTCAATCAAATCTTCCGTCCCCATAATCATTCCGCCTGATTCCTCTCCGCCGAACAAAAGTCGAGGATTTTTACCGAGATTGATTGAATTTCCGAATACGTCATCCACGACAACCTCTTTATCCGGCGAATTTTTCAACTGCAATTCTACTTTTTTCATTATGTTTGCAATTTCTTTAAAACCGACCGGAACATTAACGACTTTCACATCGTTTTTCTTAGCCCATTCATCCCATGAACTTGCTGAAGCTGTCGTTTTAATCATAAAGCGCGGATGTTTATTCCACAAACCTTCTGCTTTCAATTGTTTTGCCCAGAAATCCATAAGTATTAAAAACGCCTGATTAGCTGTAAATACTGTCAGCACCGTATCATTATTAAGTTTGACATAATCAATACCGTTCGCTTCCAGATATGGAATACGGGAAGATTTTTCAGTCTGGGTTATTGTCAATCTGTCATGGTCAGGGTCTGTTATCAAAACAACCGTTCCAACTGGATAATCTTTCAATTTTTCTTCGTAATGAAGAGTTTCGATAACAGGGAAGAATTTTTCTCCGTTCAAACGTTTTGCAACAACCGTTGCATCAACAGAATAATCATAAAAGGCATGTTCGCCTTTTGGAGTGACATCATACTTTCCGATAGAATGGAAAAACGGATCTTCTTCTATATTAAACCAATCAAATTTATCAGAGATATTCAACTTTTTCAAAACCCTCGAAAGAGTTCTGTAAGCGGAACCTCCGACGTTTTCTATAACAATTTTATTTTTGAAATTTTTAATTAAATCAAGGTTAATTTTTTTAGCGACACCGGACTGAAGATATTCAACATACAAATCCACCCCGTCGTTAAACTTTGACATAACTTTTTCATCAATCAACGGGTTATCTTTTGCCGCAATCTTGATTTCGTAAGAACCTTTTTTCTCTGTTTCATTAAAAATTTCCTGAATTTTATCAACAAATTCAAGAGATTCTTCCGGCAAATACTGGCTGCCCTGAGAATTCAAATCCTTTGTTGCATTTTTAACGGAAATACCATGGCTTGATGTAATATATTCACCGCCAAGCAAATCAAGTTTAAATGCTAAAAATGATGCAAGCCAAATTGGAATAGTTTTTCTATCAACCGGAACCAGAGTTTTTATTCCGTTTGCAGCCTGAATACGTGCAATCGCATCCAGAAACAAATCTGAATTATATCTCACTTCACGTCCTGCAACTTTTACTATTTCTTTTCCTTTATATTTTTCTTTTGCAACAAGCGCTTTTGCTAATGTTGCAAGAACTATTCCGACAAGATTAATCGGGAATCTCGTATCCTGCGGATAGAGAATATTCTGCGGACCTCTTATGCCTGCTGTTGAAACTTTTGCTTCCTTTGCATAATTTGCAAACCATTCTTTTAAATTTAAACCTTCCGGATTTTTCTTTTCATCATATGCTTCAAGATGTTCTTTTTTTAATATAAAACTAAACTCGCCATCATTTGAAAAATCCATCAAATTAAGCTCTTTAACATAATCAGGGGTCTTTTCATATACACTTTTAAATAATTCATTTTCCAGTTTATTCTTTGAAGTTTTGGGGATTGTCATTAGTCTTTCTCCTTATTTTCTTTACTAATTATACAATAAAAATTTTTATTGTATAATATTGAAGAGGGATAAAGTTTATGGCAAAAAAGAAAAAAGAATATTCAAAACGGACATCGTCCCAATATAATTTTTGGCGCGGAATATTTCAGGACTTAGTTTGTAAAATAGGTTATATGATAAGGTTTAAGCTTGTCTACAGACTTGAAGTTTACGGCCTTGAAAATGTTCCGAAAGATAATGAATACATAGTTTGCCCGAACCATCTTTCAACTCTTGATCCGCCGCTAATGGTTTCTATCTTACCGCGACACGTCGCCTTTATGGCTAAAAAAGAGTTGTTTGATATTCCAATTCTCCGGTGGTGGATTGACTGGCTCGGAGCTTTTGCCGTAAATAGAGAAAGCCTTGGACCTTCTACAATTAAAACAGTCATGGAAATAAAAAAAAGCAAATGGGTTTTTGGGATTTTTCCTCAGGGAACACGAGGTATACCCGGAGAAATAAAAGGGGTTACCAAAGGCTTTGCAGGGCTTGCCAAAATAACAAAATGTGCAGTTCTGCCTGTTGGTATTATCGGAACAAATGAAGTTAAAAGATGGCCTTTTACAGGTAAAATTATAGTCAAAATAGGAAAACCTATACCTTACAGTGACGATATAGACGGGGTTGTAAAAAAATGGTCGGAACAAATTCAGGAATTGACAGGGTTCACAGTTATTGATACACCTGCCGAAACCGGAGAAGTTCAAAATGATTTAGGAGTTAAGAATGAGTAAAAAAGAACGGAATTATAACAGAAGATATCCTTACGAATATAATATTTTCAGAACTATGTTTTACTACGGATTTTTATATACCGTGGTTGTTCCGTTCATGAAAATATTTTATAACTACGAAATTACCGGGAGAGAGAACCTTCCGACAAAGGCTAAAAGCGGGAAATTTATCTATACAGCAAACCATGTTTCCATCTTTGATCCTCCTATGGTAACAATGGCGTGCAACAGACCTATTGCTTATATGGCAAAAAAAGAACTGTTTGAAAAAGGCGAAAAATTATCCTGGCTTGTAAAACGCCTCGGAGCTTTTGCTGTCGACAGAACAAAACCGGAAATAGCAACATTTAAAACAGTAAGAGATATATTATCAACAAGCTGGTCGCTTGGAGTATTCCCTCAAGGAGGAACCCGTCCTTACGGTAAACTTGAAGGGATAAAAAAAGGTTTCGTCGTAATAGCTAAAAATGCTAAAGCGGATATCATCCCTGTTGCAATCGACGGCTGGGACGGATATCCAAAATTAAAACCTTTTACCAGACGAAACGTAAAACTCCACATTGGAAAACCTATTTCTTATAAACTTCCGGAAGATGTAATAATCTATCAATGGTGCGAGCAGATTTCAAAACTTGCAAATTACGAAAACTGTGCACCAATACCGGCAAGCTATCAGGAAAAAGAAGCGGCAACAGTAAAATAAAAAACAAACAAAAGATGAAAGCAGGATAAGTCTGTCCGAAAATTTTCGTGATAAGGGACATGAGCGGGCATTTTGAATGCATAACTTAGTGTAAGGAGTGAGGGGGTATGAACTTGCCCACTTTATAAAGGTGGGGATTAAACGTCATTGAACGCTACGACCCGCGATCGCATAGTCTAGCATCAGACGATAAAGCGATTCAGCATAGCTTGAAAAACAAATTTTCAGATGATACTTCTTGCTGTACATTACACCTTTTCGTGTATGTAACGGCTTACTTGACATTTACGACAATCACATAACAGAAAATATTCGCAAAAACTTCATAGCTATTCAAAAACCCCCGATTGATATCGGGGGTTTTTGCTTGTCGTTTATTTAAAGAAAGGAATTAGTAAAAATTATGCAGCTTGTGCCGGAGCTTTAGTATTAGGAGTCATTGCAATTGTCTCGCCTTGTGCCGGTTGGGCAGACTGCTGGTTTGGTGTCATTGCAATTGTATTTCCTTCCGGTGCATTTTGAGCTTCTGCTAATTTTTCAAGAGCGACATTAGCTGCCTTTTGAACTTCTGAATCTACATCATTTTTTGCATTATTAAAGATTGTTGTTAAATCTTTTGCATAAGCCGGGTTCTGAATATAGCTCAAAGCTTCTACTGCGGAGGTTCTAACCATCGGGTTAGGGTTGTTTTTCAACTGTTCTACAATAGTTACAGCGCCTGGAAGCTCTGTCAAAGGAACAGTTGTATTAGTTAATTTAGCAACTTCATCACCGTAAAGTTTCTGGAGGATTGCTAATGTATACATAGCATAGCTTTTATTTCTTTCAGCTGCTTCGTAAGGTGACGGTTTATCTGCTAAGGCTTGTTCTTCAGGAGTTAATGCCTGATTTGCATCTTTTTTCTTACGAGCTTCTAGCTGTTCTGGTGTAGGACCTGCTAAATTAGATGAATCATTTTTAACGATATTTGTCAAAGCATCCATTACTTTTACATCCAACAATTCGGTTGCCTTTTGCGGATCATCTTTTACCATATTAGCAATTTCTTCCATTGTTGCAGCCTGTACATCAAAGTCAGGGTTTGCTAATTTTGCAACAAAAGCATTAAGGTCAACCTGTGGAGTTAAGGGCGCAGACGGAACGATTTCAACAGGTTTTGCAGCTTCTTGAGTAGCTTCTGCAGGTTTAGTTACAACAGCTTCAGGAGCTTGTTGCGGAGCATTAATATTTTGCTGAACAACTTGCGGCTGAACAACCTGTGGTGCAGGCTGCACAACCTGCGGAGCCGGAACTTCTGCCTGTGCTACTGGAGTCTGTACTGCCGGAGCTTGAGGCATTTGCATTTGAGGCGGCATGTAATAAGGCTGTTGCTGTGCCTGTGGGTATGAATAAAGCTGTGCCTGCGGGTATGTGTAATACGGCATTGTAGGTGTTGCATATTGAGACTGCTGAGGAACATTGACTACAGCCTGACCAACACCAGGGGTATTAACACTAGGATTGTGAACATCAATCTTTACTGCATTGTAATTAGGAGCAGGAGTTGCATACTGCTGCGAAGGAATCTGCATGTAAGGATTTACGTAATTTGGAATTTGCATCATATTATTTTCTTCCTTTCAATAAATAAAAACTTATTATCGTATTCCTATTCTACCTTTTAAATAACCGTCAAGAAAATAAATTGCTAAAATAACCATATTTTTTAATAATTCTTAACAAAATTTCTTTAAATTTACAAAAAAATAAGATATATTTACATTTTTGAGATAAATAAATTGTTTATGCTATAATGTTGAGTGAACCTTTAATATATGGTGCCGGACTTGTAAAATATATATAATACGAGGGAATCATTCGGATGTTAATTAATAAAAATGAAAGAAAATCGATAAGGTCTGTATTCGGAAAAACTCTTGCAAAACTCGGAGAAGAAAATTCTAATATAGTTGTCATGGATGCAGATTTGGCATGCTCCACTCAAACTCAGACATTTGCAAAAGCATTCCCTGAAAGATTTTTTGACTCGGGAATTGCCGAACAGGATATGATAGCAACAGCAGCAGGTCTTGCTTCCGAAGGGAAAATTCCTTTTGTAGCCAGTTTTGCAATGTTTGCAACCGGCAGAACTTATGATCAGATAAGAAATTCCGTCTGTTACCCTGAATTTAACGTAAAAATAATCGGAACTCACGGCGGGATTACTGTCGGTGAGGACGGAGCCAGCCATCAAGCGCTCGAGGATATTTCTCTTATGCGCAGTATTCCGAACATGTCCGTAATAGTTCCGGCTGATTGCAGAGAATGCGAACAGGTTATAAAATTTGCGGCTGAAAATTACGGTCCTATGTATATTAGAATTGCCCGCACTAATGTCTGTGATATTTTCGGCGATGACTATGAATTTGATTTCTGCAAGGTTAATGTTATTCAGGAAGGAACCGATGTCACCGTTATTTCAAACGGAGAAACTCTTGCTGAAGTGATTGAAGCTGCAAATATTTTGGAACAACACGGTTACTCCATTCAGATTTTAAATGCTCCTGTCGTAAAACCTCTTGATGGAGCAACAATTATAGAAAAAGCAAAACAAACAAAGTTTGTTATAACTGTTGAAAACCATTCGATAATCGGAGGCCTCGGAAGTGCTGTATGTGAGCTTCTTGCAGAATACTATCCTATGCCGGTTCACAGATTTGGCATAAATGATACCTTCGGACAGAGCGGGAAATGGGATTATCTCCTTGATTACTACGGTCTTACGGGAGAAAAACTTGCTAAAAGCATCAAAAAACAGATAGATATTTATCGTCTGGTAAAATAATTTAATAAGGATTAAGAATATATGATTCAATTCAGAGCCGTTACAAAAAAATACAAAAATGACCACTATGCCTTAAAAAATATCAATCTTGATATTTTATCCGGAGAATTCGTATTTATTGTAGGATCGTCAGGAGCCGGGAAATCCACTCTTATGAAGCTGTTATACCATGAAGAATGCCCGACCAGCGGAACAGTTACTATAGGCGGTATTAATATTGCAAACCTTTCAAATGATAAGGTGCCTAACCTCAGACGCTGTATGGGAATTGTCTTTCAGGATTACAAATTACTTCAAAACATGTCTGTTTATGATAACGTGGCATACGTAATCAGAACGCTTGGCATAAGTTCCAGAGAAATCAATGCCAGAGTTACCGGGGCATTAAAAATTGTAGGTTTGTATGACAAAATGCACGCTACACCTGCTGAACTTTCAGGTGGTGAGCAGCAGAGAGTCGGAATTGCACGCGCAATTGTTAACGGCCCACCTTTATTGATTGCAGACGAACCTACAGGGAATTTGGATCCTAAAAACTCTATGGAAATCATGCAAATTTTAGACCAGATTAACCAGAGAGGTATAACGGTTATTGTCTCAACTCACGACAGCGCAATGGTAGACTATTTTAGAAAACGTGTTATAACTCTGGATAATGGAGAAGTTGTAAGGGATATTCAAGCAGGTACTTATGAATAATTCGAAATTAAAAATAAAGAAAAAAGTAAAAAAACACATACCAAAAGACTGGCTTTGTGAATTAAGAATATTATACAGATTAACTATGGAAACTTTTTACGACATAAAAAGAACCGGAATTGTTAATCTTGTAATCATAACTACAATGGCGGCAATTTTAACCATATTCGGAGCATTTTTCAGAAGCGCCATGTCAATTTCTGCATTTGCGCACGAACTGGGCAATGTTCTTGAAATATCGGTTTATCTAAAATCAGGAACAGATACAAATATTGCCAAAAACAGAATCAAAGAATTCGAACACGTTGAAAATGTAAAAATTATTCCGAAAGAAGAGTCCTGGACAAACTTGCAGCGCGAAATGAGCCTTCCTGATATCAGCAATCCTCTGCCGGATACGCTTCATGTAAAAGTCGACAAACCGGAAAACATTTCGGCGGTATTTAATAATATAAAACAACTTCAATCCGTTGAGGATATGAGTTACGCGCAGGATCTTGCCAAGAAAATTCAGGCTTTGAACCATGTTGTCAACACTATAACGGTTATTGTTGTTATCATTATGGGAATATTAACAATTACAATTATTAATAACACAATACAGTTAGTAATCCAATCTCGGAAAGATGAAATAGAGATTATGCGGTTAATGGGTGTTTCTAACTGGTACATAAGATTTCCGCTGATTATGCAGGGGGCTTTTTACGGATTTACTGGCTCATTAATTGCCATAATTCCGATAAATTGTGTCCAGAACGGGCTTAATCACATGCACCAATTCTTCATGGTTCCATCACCTGTGTTTGCTCAAAGTATTGTATTATTCACAATGTTTGCGATGGGAATACTATTCGGTGCCGGCGGAAGCTTCCTGTGTATAAAAAAACACTTACAAGTCTAAATTATGAATATATTATTAATCACAAATGAACAGAATATTATAGAGACATTCGGAGAAAAACTAATGCTCCTCAGAGAAACCGATGAATTGTCTTATTGTGATTATGAGGAAGCACCGGATATCGTCTTTGCTGACAAACCCGATATTGTAATTGTTCATGAGCATAATGATAAAAATAAATCTATAAACTTAATTAAATACATAAAAACGCAAATTGATTCTATATTATTACTAATTAACAGATATGACAGAGATTTTATACTCAATGCTTATGACGAGGGTATTGACGATTATTTTATGACGAATTCCGATCCTTCGGAAATTTCTATCCGAACCGTAAACTGTATAAAAAAAGAAAATCTTAAAAAGAAAATCAAACAGTATCAAACTTATCTGAAACAATACGACATTCTTGATAAAACAACGGCAATCATCACGGATAAATTTTCCAAAGAAATTAACTCGAAAGAACTTTCTCTCAACGATTTTACCAGAGGAGCTCTAATGGTTATATCGCCGGATGAGGAAGGGAAACTAAAATACTCTGCCGATAAAGTAATTCAATCCGTAAAAAAAGCCGTCAGATACTCTGATATAATAACTCAGGGCGGAGGTACAAAAGTTTTTATTCTTATAAACGAAGGCGGGATTTCAGGTGCTGTAAAAATTCTGGACAAAATAAAACAGGAATTAAATAATGAAATATCAATTAAAGCAGGAATTTGCGCTATAACATCCGAGAACTTTGCCGTTCTTGAAAAAAATGCCCAGTGTGCACTTTCTGACAGTCTGCTCGGAAATCTTGATTTTTCGATTTATACAGAAACTTCTGCAATTAACGGAGAAAACTGGCTTGAACCGCAAAAAGAAAAAAATTACAAACTTTTCCGAGTTGCATTTAATAAAAAATTGGAAAAAGTTATTGCTCCTGTATTTTACAGACTGCAAAAAAGCTGGGAAGAAAAACTATTTAATACCAAAGTTGAACAATATACTGACGAAAGCCAGAGCCTTTTCAAATTGACAAATCCTAAACAAACAAGTCTTTTAAAAATAGTATATCCCGGATTTGCCAAAGTTATAGTATACATTACCCACGAAGGGCTGGACAGTCCGGAAAATACGGAAATTTCGTTGCCGCTAAATAAGATTAATACAAAAGAAATAACAAATATTGTTGAAAAATTTATAAAAGAATTTAAGAGCACAATTGAATAAGGAGAGAATTTATGAATACATTATCGGCAGAAAACAGTCTTGTTATGATAATTGATATACAGGAACGTCTTGTAGCGGCACTTGATAAAGATATAGTGGTATCAAAAGCCGTTAAAGTTGCAAGCGCGGCAAAATCCCTTGGAATACCTGTACTTGTTACAGAACAGTACCCTAAAGGACTTGGAAACACCGTACCTCAATTAAAGGCTGTTCTGCCTGCAGAGGCTGATGTTGTTGAAAAGACATCATTTAATGCTCTTTTGGAAGAAGGAATGCCTGAAAAAATCGCCTCTTACGGGAAAAAACAGATTGTTTTATTTGGTATAGAAACCCATATTTGTGTACACCAGACCGCTGCAGCACTACTTGAAGCCGGTTATGAGGTTTACATAATAAAAGACGCCTGCGCAAGCCGGAATAAATACGAATTCAAACAGGGAATTGAGATTATGCAGCAAAACGGCGCAAAAATATCCTGTGTGGAAATCACACTTTTTGAATGGTTAAAAGGGGCAAAGAACCCAAAATTTAAAGAGGTTCAGGCATTAATTAAATAATAAAACAAAAGGGCGGTCATAAAACCGCCCTTTAAAATTTTACCACGGATAATCGTCTTTAATCTCCCACCCGTCCGTTTGAATTAAAGCCCCGCATGTTCTACTTGCAATAGTACCTGCAGATCTGTTACAAGTGCTTAAATAATCATTTCTATCCTTTTGATTGTTAAGAGTATAAAAATAAACAAGGTTACTGTTTCTAAAAAATCCAATGATACAGAAAAGATCTTTCCCTGTTACATTCGGTTTCTGTTTTCCATTTATGTCAAAAAATATAACAACATAAAATTTGGTTGCATCATCACCTCCAATATTTATATACATTATTGCACCATCAGCAAGTTCGAAAATTCTTATTTTGTTAGAAGAATGAAAAGTATTAGCATCAGAATCAATTTGTCCATTTAAGGAATTCAGGCATACCCGCATTTTTCGGGCTTGTAATACCAAAATCTTTTATTATTTTAAAATAAGGTTTAATATAATTATCTATAAAATAATTTAATGCTAATTCTTGTTCTGAATCTCCATAACTCTGTAAATAAGATAGCATTACAACTCCGTCCGGATCAGTTTCAGCCTGAGCCAAACGAAAAGCTTGCATTGTTAGAGTATAGTATTTTTTTAATTTTGTAACAGTTACCTGCTTCTGATGGTTTTGCAGTATCGACGGAAGCGTCATTGCTGCAACTACGCCTATAATTCCAAGAGTAATTAAAACTTCCGCTAATGTAAAACCCGACTTTTTTCTCAATTGAGAAAAAAGTATTAAAAAAGTTTGCAGATTACACCACCTCTGTAATCCGCTCCGAATGCCGGTTAAGGAGCTTAAACTACTTGCCCCCCCCCCCGAAATTTCGCGCTATTACTACATTTTCCATAGTTTATCCTCCTTATTTTTTCTTTACTATGAACTTTTTTATTATAATCTATTCTTCACTAAATTTCAATTGATTGAAGCTATGTCATGTTTAATTTGAGTTTTCAATTCCTCTACAGACGCAAACTTTTTCTCAGGGCGTATCATTTTTAAGAATTCAACAGAAATACTCTGCCCGTAAATATCTTCATCAAAATCAAGAATATGAGTTTCCAGAGAACAGCGATGAGTATCGGAAACCGTCGGTCTGATACCAAAATTTGTAATGCCTTTGTATTCTATGCCTGCATAATGGACTACCACAGAATAAACCCCGAACGGCAAATCAATAAGTTCCGGCGGATAAATTAAATTTGCAGTTCTAAAACCTATTTTACGCCCGAGCTGCTGTCCTTTTACAACCTCGCCGCTTATTGTAAAATTATAACCTAACATTTCATTTGCATTAGCAATCTGCCCTTTAGATAATGCATTACGGATTGCGGTGCTGCTGATTGTTTCATTATTAATCTTCTGCGGAGGAATTTCAAAATATTCATACCCGTAAACAGATTGCATTTTAGTGAGCAAATCAACTCCGCCCGATTTTTTTGCACCAAAGTAGTGGTTAAACCCTGTTGAAATTGATTTTGGCGAAAAATTATCAATCAAAACGTTTTTTAAATACTCATCCGCAGAAAGCAAACATAATTTTGCGTCAAAATCAAGAATATACACATAATCAACCCCCAGAGCTTCCAAATGTTTTAATCTGTCCTCTCTTGTCAAAATATATTTCGGACAAACACCTTTGAAAAAACAGCAAGGATGATCTTTAAAGGTGATTACGGCCGACTTATTTCCGTTTTTATGAGCATAATTAACTGCCGTTGAGATTACCTTTTGATGCCCGAGATGCACTCCGTCAAAATAACCGAGCGCAAGGGATAAATCATGATTTTTATTCAGTTCCGTAAATATTTGCATAAGATTATTATATCCCAAAATAAAAAAGGTTCCCTTAGCCAAGAGAACCCTTTTTATATTATTTTCATTACTTATGAGTTACTGTACTTTTCAAGTGAAGTTCTCTCAACTGCTGGATAGAAGCTTCACCAGGAGCATCACTCATAAGATCTTTGGCTCCTGAGTTTTTCGGGAACGCAATAACATCACGAATTGAATCAGTTCTTGCCAGCAATGCAACAAGTCTGTCCAGCCCGATTGCAAGACCTGCGTGAGGAGGTGTTCCGTATTGAAGCGCGTTCACCATAAATCCGAATTTTTCTTTTGCCTCTTCTTCAGTTAGGCCAAGAGCCTTAAATATTGCAGACTGAACTTCGGATGAATGAATTCTGACACTGCCGCCGCCAAGTTCAGTTCCGTTATACACAATATCGTAAGCAATTGATTTAACATTGCCGAGATCTCCTGATTTAAGCTTGTCCAAATCTTCAATACAAGGAGATGTGAACGGATGGTGCATTGCCATAAACCTATTTTCTTCATCTGACCATTCAAACATAGGGAAATCAACAACCCACAAGAGGTTATGTTTACTTTCGTCAATTAAGTTTAAAGATTTACCGAAGTGGAGTCTTAATCTTCCCATAATGTCATAAACGAGTTTCGGTTTATCAGCGACAAAGAAGATAATATCGCCGGCTTCAGCACCTGCACGTTTCTGGATAGCTTTTGCCTGTTCTTCTGTCACAAATTTCAAGACAGGAGATTTTGCAGTGCCATCCTCATTGTAAATAATATTTGCAAGAGCCTTCGCACCAAAAGATACCGCAAGTTTTGTAATATCATCAATATCTTTTCTTGAATATTTAGCACCGCCAGGAATTCTTATCCCTCTAACAATTCCGCCATTCAGAAGAGTGTTTTTAACAATTTCAAAGTTTGATTCTAAGATAATATCACCGATATCAAAGAGTTCCAGCCCAAAACGTGTATCAGGTTTGTCGGAACCGAATCTGTCCATAGCTTCCTGCCAAGGCATTTGAATAAACGGAGGTTTAACTTCAACGCCTGCAGCTTTAAATGTATCAACAATCAAACCTTCGACAACTCTTATAACATCCTGCTGCTCAACAAATGACATTTCTAAGTCAATTTGTGTAAATTCAGGCTGTCTGTCAGCACGAAGATCCTCATCGCGGAAGCATTTTGCAATCTGATAATATCTTTCCAGACCGCCAACCATCAATAACTGTTTAAAAATTTGCGGTGATTGAGGAAGTGCATAAAATTTACCTTCCTGAACACGGGACGGAACCAGATAATCTCTTGCACCTTCAGGAGTTGTTTTAATCAAAATAGGAGTTTCAACTTCAAGAAAATCCAAATTGTTCAAATAATTTCTTGCAGCCTGAACAATTTTATGACGCAACACGAGTTTATCTTTCATAGCATCCCGTCTGATATCAAGGTATCTGTATTTTAAACGTACATCTTCAGATACGTTTTCATCGTCCAGTACGAAAGGCAATGTTTTTGCTTCAGAAAGGATTTCAATACTTTCCGGATACATTTCCACTTGACCTGTAGGGTATTTTTCATTGTAAGTTTCTTCAGGTCTTTTAGAAACCTTTCCTTTTACCGTAATAACATATTCTGTTCTAACTTTCTCTAAAACTTTGTGAACTTCCGGATTAATCTGCGGATTTGCAACAATCTGGAAAAATCCGCTTCTGTCTCTCAATTCTACAAACAAAATTCCGCCAAGATCGCGGATAGTAGAAGCCCAACCCGATAAAACAACTTCTTCACCGAGATTGTTAAGATTAAGCTCTCCGCAGTTATGCGATTTCATTCTTGTTTTTATCATTTTTTCTTCCTTTTCTAGTAAATGTCTAAGAATATTTTACCAAAAACATAAAAAATGCGTTAAAATTTTGTATTTTTATAACATTATTTGAACATATAAAAATAAAAAACAGCAGGATAATAAGCTTTAACTAACCTAATACATGCATACAGCAAAAAGAGAAATAAATAGGTGATAATAAAAATTTTATAATTTTTTACGAATTTTTCCGTGAAATATTGTTTACTCTGAGCAAATAATAAAAAGAAAAACGGAAGCACAGAGATAAAGTATCTGCCCTGAACACCTGTTACCTTCATAAAATCAACAGGCGTCCACGTTATATAAATAAGCAGATGTAAAATCGTTGTGTATAAAAATATTATAAATATTGCCCACAGGCGAAAAGAATTCTTAATTTTCGGTTCAGGAAATACAAAAAACAGACTTAAAAATACCAGACCTGTAAACAGATATACAATATTATGAAAATAATAGCTTAACCAGCCTAAGATACCGATACAGCCTTTAATATAATAGGATAAATTATAAAATATTGCTCTGGCATATTTTAACAAAAAATCCGATGGCTGGTGTAATAGAAGATATTTATTATATGCGGCATCTGCTGCAGGATTTATAAAAGTATAATTTATTGATGACCAATAAGTCATTAATGAAAATGCCAGAATTAAACAAAAAATTGAGAACAAGTACTTATGTTTTTTCATTGGTAAAAACACATAAAGAAAAATCGGATAAATTCCACCCTTTGTAAAAGCACTCAAAACAGCCATGCCTGTCAAGAGAAATAAATGCTTACCCTGAAGTTCATCTTTGTCAAAAATAAGCTTAAAGATATATGCAAAAAACAAAAATGCAAATGCATTATTAAAGGAATCCGCTGAATAAGACATACCTTCAAATAAAGACATTGGCAGCAAAGCACAGAATACAAACATCCATTTAAAAACAGGTGTTATATTAATCGCAAATGCAATCATAATAATCCATATCAGCAAATTCGCAAGTCTGCCTGCATAAAAAGATACGTTTTCACCGGCAAAACTTCCTAGTTTTACCCCAGCAGCAGATGATAAATACAAAAGCGGTGAATATCCGCTTGCTCCATGAAATTGATATCCACTTGCCGGTTGTTTAGGATTGTTATATAAAATTCCTACGGAAACTTCTCGAGCACGTTCGAAATGCGCCGGTTCATCAGGTACCTGAAACTTAGGCGTCAAAAATAACATTATAATACCGAATACAAATGCAAATATTACAAAAATTAATTCCGGAGATTTTATATTTACTTTCATAAATTATTTTTCCCCAGATAAAAGCAATTTGTATATCTTTAGAGAATCTTTCAAAGGATCGAAATGAGTATTTTTGTTATTCTTCTCATAAACAGTCTTTATGGAAAACTCCCTTATAGGAATCTTATGTTTCTTAACCTCTAATAAAAGTGCGGTTTCATATTCAAATCCGCTGCCCGGAGTATTAATAAGAACAGGCAAAATCGAGGTCGGAATTACTCTAAGTCCTGTTTGTGTATCTGAAAGCTTGATTTTATAAAGCAAATGAAGCACAAAGGAGGTTATTTTATTTCCTATATAACTTTTAATGGGAGTTGAACGAAACATAAAATTACGAGCACCGAACACAATTGTTTCTGGATTTGCAAGAAATTCTTCAGCTACTGCGATTATATCATCGGGACAATGCTGTCCGTCACAGTCCGCAGTTACAACTCCTTTATATTTATTTTCGTGCAATACGTAATTAAATGCAGTTTTTAAAGCCGCACCTTTTCCGCTATTTTTTTCGTGCCTTAATACATTTACACCCAAACTTTTAAAGTCAAAATTATTATCGCTGCCGTCATCGACAACAATAATATCATATCCGTCAAGTCTGTTTATTAAATCCTTCAACTTATAATCAGGATTATAAGCCGGAATTACAATACACACATCCATCCATCAAACTTCCCGAGTTAAGAAACGGGGCGGAAAAACCGCCCCTGATTATAGAAACTACTTCTTATCAAACATCTGTTTAATACCATCAACAGAAGATAAAATTCCCGTTGCTTCATAAGGCATGTAAACGACTTTGTTATTTTCGCCTGCTGTTATATCAGACAGAGTTTCCAAATACTTCATGGCAATTAAATATTTATCAGGCTGGCCTTTGTCAGCAAGTGCATCTATAATTCTTTGAATAGCTTCTTTTTCTGCATCAGCTTCAATTACACGAGCCTGAGCAATACCTTCGGCTTTCAAAATAGCTGCCTGCTTTTCACCTTCTGCCTGATTAATAGCTGCTTCTTTCTGGCCTTCGGCTTTGAGGATTGCAGATTTTTTCAAACCTTCCGCCTCTAAGATTGCAGCACGTCTGTCTCTTTCTGCTTTCATTTGTTTTTCCATAGAACTTTGAATATCAGCCGGCGGAATAATATCCTGAAGTTCTACACGGTTAACTTTTACACCCCATTTGTTTGTAGCTTCATCCAGTATGGCTCTCAATTCCTGGTTAATTTTATCACGGGAAACAAGGGTTTCATCAAGATCAAGCTGACCTACAAGGTTTCTCAAAGTAGTCTGTGTAAGTTTTTCGATCGCATCAGGAAGGTTTGCTATTGCATAAACTGCCTTTTTAGCATCGACGATTTGATAATACAAAAGTGCATTAATGGTAATTGTTACATTATCCTTAGTGATTACATTCTGACGAGGGAAATCAAAAACGGTTTCTCTTAAATCAATTCTTGACACTTCTTTTGAATATGAATAGACAGTTCCGTCAAGCCCGCGCTGGGTAACACGTTTTGCCATCCCTCGAGGCGCTTCCAGGATAGGAATAATAAAGTTCAACCCTGATTCAAGAGTTTTTTCATATTTTCCTAAACGTTCAATAATCATAACTTCCTGCTGTTGAACAATCAGAATACCTTTTGCGATATAAATAATCAACGCAACAAGTAAAATCCATAATAATATTGTCATAACTTACACCCTTTCTACATACATAATTAAACTGTCATTTTTTACAATACGAACTTCTGTTCCTGCTGGAATTTCATCGTCATTTTCGACACGAGCATCCCAGCGTTCATCGTAAATTGTAATAGTGCCTGAATATTTTGTAACAGGTTCAGTTACTTTTACAATTTTGCCGATATATTCGGATTTAATACCGGTTTCTTTATCTTTTGACGGTTTTAGAGTTCTCAATAACAACGGTCTCAACAAGAATATTGAAACCAGAGACAATATAATAAAATCAATTGTAAGCATATTCGCATCATTGATAAACAATGAAATAACCGCAGTAATAAAGCCGGCAATGGACAGATTTAAGAAAAACATCGAAGGAATAATCATTTCAAGAATGATACAAATTACCCCGATAATTAAAAATATTTGCCATAAAGCCATATAAAAACTCCTGTCTCTAATACGAGGTTAATTATAACATATACCCGTAATTTTAGCAAATTGTATAAGTATTAAAATAATCCGACAATGAGTAAAATTTTTACTCATTAAAAAATATCCATATTCATTGCTGATTTATCTGTGCTAACATAAATTATATGATTACCTTTGACAGCCTTACATTAAAAGCGTGGATAAATGAAAATTCAGAATTTCTCACAGGCGCAAGAATTCAAAAAATTCAACAGCCGACAAGAAGAGATTTCGTTTTTTCTATAAGAAAATCCGGCGAAACTAAAAAATTTTATATTAATATTAATCCAAATCTTCATCATATTTGTTTTATGACTAAAGAAAACGAAAACAGACGGATGATTGAAATTCCGAAAAAGCCGCCGATGTTTTGTATGCTTTTGAGAAAATATCTTGAAAACTCTGTTATCTATAAGGTAAACCAGCCGCCTTATGAAAGAATTCTGGAATTATACATTGAAACTTTTAATGAGCTTTCGGAAAAAATTTTTCTATGCCTTGCTATAGAATTAATGGGAAAACATTCCAATGTCGTACTTTATAACGATGACACAAATGTCATTATCGGCTGCGCCCATAATATAGGAGCCGAAAAAAGCAGTGTAAGAGAAATGGCAGGGACTCTGCCTTATGTTTATCCTCCTAAACAAAATAAAACTGATATTCTTGCTTACAATGGTGAAATAAATTTCGATACCATGAGTAAAGATTTTTATTGGATATCAAAATCTTTCGCCAATCAACTGAGAGGGAAATCTCTTGATAAAATAAAATCGTTTGTAAACCTGCGCGGGATAAAGCCTGCAATTACTTCGGATTTTAAAGAATTTTCGCTTTTTGAAGAGCTTATTTATGAACCTGTTCTGCAAAAAACTATTAACGAAATGATTGATAATTATTTTACGTACTATCAGGAAAAAGATAAATTTCAATCAATAAAAACTCATCTTGAAAGTTTTACCAAGCAGAAAATTAAAAAGTTTAAAAATTCGCTAAATAAACTTGAAGAACAATTAAAACGGGAAGAGAATTCAGACAGATACCGTCTTTTCGGCGATTTAATAATGGCGAACCTTTATAATAACAAAGATTTTTCATTATCAATTGATGTTTTCGATTATGAGAATAACAAAAACATAACAATTGAACTTGACAGCACAAAAACGCTGAAAGAAAACGCAAATACTTTCTACAAACTCTACAACAAAGCAAAAACCTCCAAACAAAAACTAGGGGAAATGAAAGAATTTTTAACAGAACAGCTGGCTTATTTTGAACAGGTTTTGTATTCAATAAACTGCGCCTCTAATATAGCGGATTTAATAGAAATAAAAAACGAAATCATGCCAGAAAATACGGAAAAAAATGTAAAACATGCGTCTATTGAACCTGAAAAGACCAAAATTGACGGCTATACTGTTTATATAGGAAAAAACAACCGGCAGAACGATTACATAATATCAAAACTTGCAAAAGATGATGACCTGTGGTTCCATACAAAAGATTGCGCAGGCTCGCATGTGCTTTTAAAATGTGAAAACCCGCCGGATAATGTAATTTTACATTGCGCAAAACTCGCAAAAGCATATTCTTCAGCGCCGGATTCCTCCAAAATAGGCGTAATTTATACTAAAAGAAAATACTTACGGAAACCTCCTAAAGCAAACTTAGGCTACGTAACTTACAAAAACGAAAAAGAAATCGTAATAGACTAATGGCGAACGGATTGGAAGAAATTCAAAAGATAATTGATAATATTGCTATGGCGAAAAAACACGTTATAGCACTTGTAGACTGCGATTCATTTTTTGTATCCTGCGAACAGAAAGTCAATCCCGAACTCAAAGGCAAACCTGTCTGCGTCATGTCAGGCAGAGGACAGTGCGTAATTTCCCGCTCAAAAGAAGCAAAAGCTCTGGGAATTCGCATGGGAATGCCTTATTTTCAGATTACGGGCAAAATGAAAGATGCAATATATATTAACGCAAGCCACGATTTGTATGGAGAGATTTCGCATGAAGTTATGAATATACTCAAACGATTTTCCCCGAAAGTTGAAGTTTATTCCATAGATGAAGCCTTTGTAGACTTAACAGGATTAGAGAGGCTTTATAAAAAAAATTATCTCGAAATTGCTCAGATGATAAGACAAACAATAAAAGATGAAGTTGATATCCCGGTTTCTATAGGCTTAAGTTCCTCAAAATCTCTTGCAAAACTCGCCTCTGATAAAGCGAAATCACATGATGACGGAATTTTCCTTATAGGTTCAAGAAAAATTATTCCAGTGCTTGAAAAAACAAGCATTGATGAAATCTGGGGGATAGGGAAAAATCTTTCGGCACTTTTCAGACGGAACGGGATATTAACAGCCTATGAACTTGTAAGACAATCAGACATCTGGCTTAACAAGCAAATAGGAATCCGTGGACTGGAAATGAAACATGAATTACTCGGAGAAATGGTATCGCCCGTATCTGATGAGGTTAAACTTCCAAAATCAATACAGAAAACAAGCGCAATGGCGAAATTTACATCTGATAAGGAATATATAAAGAATTCGCTGAATTATCATATTCATCGGGCATGCGTAAAACTAAGAAAAATTAACGCAAAATGCCACGGAATAGGAATAATGCTCAGGACAAAAGACTTCAAGGTATATTACGATAAAAGAATATTAAATCAGGCAACAAGCTTTGAGCTGGAAATTTCTGATATTATATTTGAAATGCTTGATGAATTATACAATCCTGAAATTTTATATCGCAGTACTGGAGTAATTTTAGATACTTTCGTTCATAATTCAGAAGCACAACTTTCTCTATTTACAGATAATGAACTTGAAACAAAAAAAGATAAATTATCAAAATGTTTTGACAAATTAGAAGAAAAATTCGGAAAGAATATAATCCAGACAGGCTTTATAACAAAAGACGTTTAAACTTAAAAATGCAGATCATACTCTAATGGTTACAGTATTTCTTTTAAAACCTTATATGCACATTTAAACTTTTCATCAGTACAATTTTGAAGTCGTTCTATAATTACAGACATCAATTCTGTACGGCTGTGAAGATGTTCTGTTTCCAACAAATCTGCAGCAGATTTATTTAATGCTAATGCAATCTTATCAAGCAATTCAAAAGACGGGTAACACCTGCCGCATTCTATTTTACTCATGTGCTTTGAATCAATTCCGACAAGTTCTGCAAGCTCTGTCTGCTTTAACCCCTGTATTTTTCGAATTTCCTGAATTCTTGCTCCTAAATATTTTTTTGTATCGTACATAACCTGTCCTTTTTTAAAGGATAGATTATAATTTAAGGAATTTAAACATTCTAATTTTACTATATATTGACAATTATATGCAAATAAAGCATAATAATGTGTATAATATCACACTATTTTTATAAAAATAGTAATAACAGGAGGATTAAATGAACAAAAATGCATTTACATTAGCGGAAGTGCTGATTACTCTTGGCATAATCGGTATTGTAGCAGCACTGACACTGCCTGCAATAACTGCTAATACAAGAAAAAAAGAAGCATCCACCAGGTTAAAAAAATTTTACAGTACTATGCAACAGGCAATTATGCGCTCAGAAGTCGATAACAGTGAAAGTATTTACTGGAACAAAACAGCAGAAATTAAAGATGAAACTGGGACATCAGATCAGACTGCAAATGCTGAAGAAAGCGAAAAATTTTTCTATTCGTATATAGAACCGTATATCAAGTATATACAAATAAAGAAAAAAACTAACGATGAAGCAGATAAAGACCTAACATTTGAACTAAAAGTTACAATGGCGGATGGAACAACTATGTACTGGCATAACGGAAGCTGCATAGACATGACTATAGATGTTAATGGTGACAGAAACCCGAATAAATCAGGATATGACCGATTTACATTTCTACTGTGCATGGAAAATGCAGCAGAAGGTCACTGTGGCGGGAATAAACACTTTTGCTCATATATACCAGCAAAAGCACAGACAAGAAAAGAAGCTCTCAGCCGATGTAAAACAACCCCGGCTTATTGTTCTACCTTACTTCTTTATGATGATTGGGAGTTTAAAGACGATTATCCATACAGAATTTAAAAAAGCTCCCGTAAGTCGGGAGCTTTTTTATTTATTATTCGTAAATCCATCCGTTGGTTAAATCAACTTTTACAGGTTTCAAAAGTTTTATATGAACAGTATTTTCAGGGGTAACTTCAAGTTTTTCACCCTTGAATACGGCTCGTACAAATTTCATAAACCAATTTCTGTGTTTTTTAACATCACCTACACCTTGAAATGCTGCAGTCTGATCATTATTTGTTGTGATAATAGAGTTATCAAGAATCAGAACACCGTTTCGTACAAACCATTTTCCGCTTCTTACATCAATCAACTGCCCTTTTAGAGTAGAACCTTTATAAACAAGGATATATTTATCTTTTGTAATATAGTTTTGCGGAGCAACAGCCACATACAAGTCACCGGATTGAGAGGATTGAGAACTGATATATTTGGTCAATTGGACAGGAAGAATTGTACCTTCAGGAATTATACCGATACTACCCTGAACGGTTGCATTTTCAACAACGTACCCGTCTCCGGTTTTCTTTGTCATAGCTTCTGCAAGTTTTGCATTCGGGTTAAGTTTTGCCTGCTCCATCATGTTATAAAGTATTGCAGCGACCTCAGCTCTTGTTGCCGGTCTTGTAGGTTCAAGACTTGCTCTGCCATTAGTCGGCATTACAACAATCATTTTCAAAATTTCAGCTTTTCCTGCAGGAATTAAAAAAGATTCAGGAATTGAAGAAGCATCAGCATATTTAGCAAGAACTTCCTTTGCTTTTTCAGGGCTAATTTGTTCGGTAGTTAAGGCATTCACTGCAACCGTCATTGATTCTTCTCTGGTTACTGTATCATCAGGTCTAAATAAACCGCCGTCAGCATCAGATGAAATCAATTCAAAATACAAAGCCTTTTGAATTGAATCATAAGCCCAATAACCGGAATCAATATCCGAAAATTCAACAGGCTGAGCTACTGAAGCATTCTGCTGCCCTAAAGCTCTGATTGCCATTGAGGCAAATTCAGCCCGGGTAACATTATCATCAGGTTTGAAGGTTCCGTCCGGATAACCTACAATAACGCCTTTATCCGACAACTCATCAATCTGAGAGGCAGCCCAGTGATCAGCAGAAACATCCGGAAACTGAAACGCATAAGATGCCGTTATAGTAAACATAATTACTGAAACGCCCAGTAATAATTTGATTAGATTTTTCATATCCAACCCTCCAATTTATAAGATACACAATTTTATATCTATGATACACGTAACAGATAAATGTAGCAACTTTACATAAAGTTATGTAAAATATTACACTTTTGCGGAATAAATAACTATTCAAAATACTATAAAATATTTACATGCAAAATCTTGAATGGTATCACAGCTTAAACCTACCTGCACTTCATCCGCCGGATTGGATATTTGTACCGGTATGGACAATTATATATATATTAATGTTATCCTCACTCATTATCTATTTAACGCAAAAGCTGACTTTTAAACAGAAATTACCGGGGATATTAATTTTTATAGTGCAGCTTGTCTTAAACATACTGTGGAGTCCTGTATTTTTTTATAATCAAAATCCTGAAGGAGCATTGATTATATGTTTTATGCTGGTTTTTGCAGTAATACTAAATATCGGGGAATTTCACAGGCGTTCAAGACTTGCGGCATATCTTTTAATACCATACCTACTATGGTCAATATTTGCACTGTATCTAAATATTGAAATTGTCCGTCTGAATTGAACCAAGTAAAAAAGACCATTTGGGCACTTATAAATGGAGGGCAGAACCAACTCGGTGGTGAGCAACGTAGCAAAGTAGCAAAGTAGCAACGTAGGTTGGGCTTTCAGCCCAACAAAAATTAAAAGAAAATTAATTGGACTCGAAATTTTCTTTGATTTTGAAAGTTTTTAGTCTAATCCGACTTGTACAGATTGGTTCAAAGTCCTACTGTTATAAGATCCTGAAACAAGTTCAGGATGACATTTTAAAATTTGACTGCCCTATAAAGTGGACATAGGAACGTAGGTTGGGCTTTCAGCCCAACAAAAATTAAAAGGAGATTAATTGTTCTCGAAATTTTCTTTGATTTTGAAATCCACCAGTTTAAGCCTAAAATGATGGGCAGGGGTAAGGACTCCGTTCAAAAGCTGACTAAATGTCAGGTTTTGAATGGAGGGGAGAACCACCACGGTGGTAAGAAACACTCCTGAACACAATAAAAAAGACTTCCTTGCGGAAGTCTAAAAGTACTGGGCAGGGGTGGATTGTCTTGCTCGCTCGCATTTAACGTGACTACAGACTTTCTTTTCGCAAGCTTTGCTTGCTTCAATGAAAGGTCTTCCGCACTCAGCTCGCTCGCGCTCGAACCACTGATAAGGCTTCGCCTTATGTGGTTCTCATCCACCCATAAAAAAAGAGCCTTTCGGCTCTTATAAATGGTGGGCAGGGGTGGATTCGAACCACCGTAGTCTCGCGACGGCAGATTTACAGTCTGCTCCCTTTAGCCACTCGGGCACCTACCCATATTAAATTTTCATCATCACCTTGTATAACCTGCCGGAGAGCACAAATGCCTTTGACGGGATTTGAACCCGTGGCCTCTCCCTTACCAAGGGAGTGCGCTACCCCTGCGCCACAAAGGCTTGCTTCAAGGTGACAAAAGCCGGCAATAGGAATCGAACCTACAACCTACGGTTTACAAAACCGTTGCTCTACCGTTGAGCTATGCCGGCTAACAGAATTTATTGTATTAAGAAAATATTTAAAAGTCAAGACTTTTCTTTTGTTATATAATTTAATTGTTATGATTAACTATATAGCACCAATTATTCTTTTAACAATTTCAAATATTTTCATGACTTTTGCATGGTACGGACATCTGAAATTCAAAGCTACCCCTATATTAATTGTTATCCTTGTCAGCTGGGGTATTGCGTTTTTTGAATACTGCTTTCAGGTTCCGGCAAACAGAATAGGGCATGAAGTTTATAACGCTGCACAGTTAAAAACTATTCAGGAAGTTATAACACTCGTTGTATTCAGCTTTTTCTCTGTGCTTTACCTGAAAGAACAGTTCAAATGGAATTATCTTGTAGGATTTTTCTTTATTATCCTTGCAGTATTTTTTATATTTAAAAAATGGTAAATTTAATGAGATTTTTTCCAGGCTTTAATTTGCTCGAGTTTTGCTTTGTATTTTGATTCCAACCCCTGTTCCGTCGGTATGTAATATTCTTTTCCCAGTAAAGAATCCGGAAGGCACTGCATATTTGTTAATTTTTCTTCCGAGTCATGCGCATACTGGTAACCTTTGCCGTAGTTTAATTCTTTCATCAATTTTGTCGGTGCATTCCTTATCACAAGCGGAACGGGTTCTGCAAGTTCTTTTATAGCATCGCGCTTGGCTGTTTCGTACGCTATATATAAGGCATTTGATTTCGGGGCAAGCGACATGTAAACAACCGCCTGCGTCAAATGAACAGAGCACTCGGGCATTCCAATAAAGTGACATGCCTGATATGCGGCAACCGCAATTTCCAGAGCATGCGGATCCGCAAGTCCTACATCTTCGCTCGCAAAACGCGTAACTCTTCTTGCAACATACAGAGGATCTTCTCCTGCTTCCAGCATTCTGGCAAGCCAATATACTGCCGCGTCAGGGTCAGAATTTCTCATAGATTTATGCAGAGCTGAGATTATATTGTAGTGTTCTTCCCCGTTTTTATCATACAGGAGAGATTTTTTAGAAATGCACTGTTCAAGAGTTTCCTCGGTTACGGTAATTTCACCTTCGTCCCCTACTTCTCCGTTTAAAATAACCATTTCAAGAGTTGATAGAGCATTTCGGGCATCTCCGTTTGCAAATTTTGCAATTACTTCCAACATCTCATCCGAAATATTTATCTTTTGCTCGCCAAAGCCTCTTTTATCAGTAATTGCACGCTTTAAAAGAACTACTAAATCCTCGGTTTTTAATCCTTGCAGAACAAAAACTTTACACCTTGAAAGCAAGGCGCCGTTGACTTCAAAGGATGGATTTTCCGTTGTTGCACCTATCAGAATAATACTTCCTTTTTCTACAAACGGTAAAAATGCATCCTGCTGGGCTTTATTAAACCTGTGGATTTCATCAACAAAAACAATTGTTTTTTCACCCATTTTACGTGCTTGCTCAGCCTGAGCCATGACAGTTTTTATCTCCTTAATCCCGCTTGTTACGGCTGAAAAATTTATAAATGCGGAATTGGTCTTATGGGCAATTATGCTTGCGAGAGTAGTTTTCCCTACACCCGGAGGTCCCCAGAAAATAAGAGAGGTAATTTTATCCTCCTCAATCAGTCTGCGTAAAATTTTACCTTCCCCTATAAGGTGCTGCTGTCCCACGAATTCTTCCAGATTTCTCGGTCGCAGTCTGGACGCCAGAGGCTGGTTGTTTTCATTTTCAAAAAGCGATTTCTGCTCCATTTTATCCCTTTTTATTTTTTTTCTTACCTGCCGAAAAGTTGTAGCTTTTTTCTATCAACTCCATTATTGTAGCGTCTTTTAAAGTTTCGTCAAGTACCACAGTAATCCAGCTTTTTTTATTCATGTGGTATGCCGGATAAAACCCGTTTTCTTTTTGCAATTCTAAAACTTCTTCAGGCGAAAGTTTTATATTTAAACATTCAATTTCCCCGCGGCGGTTTTTATCAAGTTTTGACCTGTCAATTTGCATGATAATCCCATACCATTTCTGACTTTTTTGATTTCTAAAAACTCCGCAGTAAGGAAGTTTTTCCCACAAAAATTCAGGGATATCCGAATATTTTTCTTTTATCAAATCTGCAATTCGGTTTGACTGCGGATAAATAAAATAAGTTTCATTACAACAATGCGCGGCGATTAAATTCAGAGAGTTTTCATAGGCTTCTCTAACCTCACCCACGAAAGTCCCCGCAGCGGTTTCAACAAGATGCAGAGTGTATAAATCTCCTGTTGCGCAATCCGTAAGCTTAGTTTCAATATTATTTAATCCGCTAACAGTAACCGTCAGTTCAAACTGATTATCAAGAAGGAAGATTCTGTAGACAAACTTACCTCCTTTTTGTTTGAAGCCGAAATTCAACATTTTATCTTTATTAAAGACTTTGTTTTTAAATATTTTATTAATAAAAGAGTCCATAATTTAATCTATAAAAGCGGGAGACGGGACTCGAACCCGCGACGTCAACCTTGGGAAGGTTGCATTCTACCACTGAATTACCCCCGCGTTCCTCTTTATCTTAATACAAAATCTTTTATTGTTCAATATTATATTACGGAATTAACCCTGATGTTTAATGAAAATTTTTATAAACTCTCTTAAAATCGCTTTATCAGGAGGTAAATCATGCCTAAATTCACTATATTAGCACTTATGCTTTTATTAATAGTTTCAATTTTTGCTTTTAATCAAATCGCTAAAGCCGAAGAAATTCATTTTAATAACGATGTTTTTACTCTTAAACAAAGTTCTATGTCTGCTATTAATAAAGGTTATGAAAATGAATATTTCTTGAAAAATGAAAACGCTGATAACTGGACTAAAATGATAGGGATTTATTACTATCCGGAAGTTTCAAATCCTATCAAATTTGCCGATAAGGAATGTAAAAATATTGAAGGTAATGACATAAATGTTTTACTAAAATATATTGAAAATAAAAAAGCTGATAAAGCGGCTCTGAGTTATCTTCAAAACGGTTCCGTAAACGGCAGGAATTTCTTTGAATACAATATTTTTAAATACGAGGAACATCCTGAAAAAGGCATGATGGCTTTACGCTATGCAATAAGATATTTCTTTAATAACAACGATGAAATAACAACACTTGCACAAAAAGTCAAAGCCGAAAATGATGAATATTTGACAAAAATCATAGAATCGCCTATCCCGCCGATTGTAGAAAAAGATATAAATCAACAATAGTAATAAACAGATTTTTGTCAGTTATATGCAAAAACTTATAATAAATAAAAGACCCGCCTTATGGTGAGTCTTTTTATTTAGAGGGAGACGAGGCTGTCTTGACCTGCTCGCGTTAAACGGGTCTACGGACTTTCTTTTCACAAGCTTCGCTTGCTTCAAAGAAAGCGCCTTCACCCTCTGCTCGCAGGTCGCTCGAACTAAAATGAGTTCTCGCCTATGCCATCCTTAAAAATTAAAAAGGATTGGAAAAATCCAATCCTTTTTAATTAGCGGGAGACGAGGCTCGAACTCGCGACATCCTCCTTGGCAAGGAGGCATTCTACCACTGAATTACCCCCGCTTATTCGCGTTACTTTTTTATTATACATGCACAATTTTTTTTTGCAAGCATTTTTTTATGCTATCTGTAATTTTTCTTCTGGTGCGTCCATTGATTTTATATCTACGACAACTCTGTCATTGAAGGCCTTATGCAATCGGTTTACCAGGTCGTTTGAAGAATTTACCCAGAACATGGATGCCGCAAGAATCTTTGACATGCCATAATCATCTTTAACTTTCAGCATGACAGGATCTGCGCCCTGATACTCACAAAGAACATTCTTTAACAGCACCAGTTCTTCAAATTTGAAATCATCCAACAGTTCAACCGTAAATATATTTGAATTATCAACTGTTTTGACGTTATCTATCAGGATTACAGGGGCCTCATCATCTCCTCTTTTAGAAACTTTTCCAGAGATAATTACCCGCTGCTCTGGTTCAAGCAATGTACCATATTCCTGAATTTTACCGTTAAAGGCTATCAAATCTATTTTTCCTGACAAATCTTCTACGGTCACGAATCTGATAAATTTCGACGGATCTTTTTTCGTCGGAATTTGACGTGTTGCTGTAATCAGACCGCAAATTGTGACGAGTTTATCATTCGGAAGCGTCATGACCTCCGATACCTTATGCGTCATTAAAAACGGCAGTTTATCTCTTATTGTCGCAAGCGGATGGCTGGTTACATAAAATCCTAAAAATTCTTTTTCAAAATTCTGAATTTGACGCTGGTCATATTCTTCATCAGATCCTGCAAGCTGAAATTTCGCATCATCAACAACAGAAGCATCACCCAGTAAATCAAAAAGACTGCCCTGACCTGATTCTTTTGCCTTTGCTTCCTTTGAGGCGGTAGACGTTATGTAATCTATATTTTCCCAGAGCTGCTTCCGGCTCTTTTCTATACCTGCAAAGGCGCCGGCTTTTATAAGACCTTCCAGAGTTTTTTTATTTGAGCATTTTACATCAACTCTTTTTATATAATCGTATATTGATTTAAAAGGTCCGTTTGCTTCGCGTTCTTTTATAATTTCTTCAATAACGCCTTCACCGACCTGCTTAATTGACGCAAGGCCGAAGCGGATGTTTCCTTCGTCAGGCGTAAAGGTTGACATTGAGTGGTTAATATCAGGCGGAAGAACTTTTATCCCTTTTTTCTGGGCTTCTTCTATATAAAGCTGAGTCTTATCCTGATCTCCTGCTACGCTTGAGAGTAAGGCAGATAAGTATTCAACAGGGAAATGACATTTTAAATATGCCGTTTGATATGCAACAAAAGCGTAAGCCGCAGAATGTGACCTGTTGAAACAATATGACGCAAACGCTAATATCTGGTTAAATAAAGCTTCCGCATCTTTTGCCGTCATACCGTGCTGGGCAGAACGTTCGATGAATTTAGTTTTTTGTTTTTCCATTTCATCGACTTTTTTCTTACCCATCATTCGGCGAACCATATCTGCTTGACCGAGAGTATAATCAGCCAGAACCTGAAAGACCTGCATGATTTGTTCCTGATACACAATCGTGCCGTAGGTATCTTTTAATACCGGTTCCAAAAGCGGGTGAGCGTAACTAATTGCCTGACGGCCATGTTTACGTTCGACGAAATCATCAACCATCCCTGAATCCAGAGGTCCCGGACGGAAGAGTGCAACAAGAGCGCCTAAATCTTCAAAAACGTCAGGTTTAAGCCTTTTTACAAGGTTTTTCATCCCTTGAGATTCAAGCTGGAAAACACCATCTGTGTCACCGGTCATCAACATGTCGTAAACAGGCTTATCATCCAGCGGGATATCATTGATTTTTAATTCAATTCCCTGCTGCTGTTTGATTAAATCTACGGTTTTGTAAATGGTTGTAAGGTTACGGAGACCCAAAAAGTCCATTTTTAAGAGACTTAATACTTCCGTAACATCGTGAGGCGGATAACCTGTTTGAACAATACCGTCTTTTGACGGCTGTACGGGCAGAATATGGTCTAACGGTTCAGGTGCAATAATAACCCCTGCAGCGTGCGTACCGGTGTTATTTTTTATCCCTTCAATCCCGATTGCCAAATCAACAATCTTTTTAACCCCGACGGTTTTACCCTCCATAGGATCGCCTGCCGGAAGCTGCTCGTCTTTATCATAAAGCATTTTTAATTCGGAACCGTCAACCTGCATAGCGTCTTTCAGGGTTTTTGCCTTAGGATTTGTTGCCTGAGCAAGTTCTATAGCGGGTTCTATTAAAGATGCAAGCTTGTTGCTTTCAGAAAAAGGAACCTTCAATATTCGACAGATACCTTTTAATGCAGCTTTTGCCGCATAAGTACCGAACGTAATAATCTGACAAACCTTATCTTCTCCGTACTTTTTGGTTACATAATCAATAACCTCGCCGCGGCGTTCAATACAAAAGTCGATATCAATATCGGGCATGGTGAAACGTTCAGGGTTCAAAAATCTTTCGAACAACAGTTTATGTTTAATAGGGTCAAGATCCGTAATTTCAAGCGCATACGCAACAACAGACCCTGCTGCGGAACCTCTGCCCGGGCCTACCGGAATTCCGTGGGTTTTAGCATAGTGGATAAAGTCCCATGTGATCAAAAAGTATGCGGCAAATCCCATCTGTTCAATTACACCGATTTCGTAATCCACACGTTCTTTGAGCGCAGGTGTAATTTCACCGTAACGTTTTTTACAGCCTTCATTTACAAGGTATTCAAGATAAGATTCAATCGTATGACCTGGCGGAACTTTATAATCAGGAAGCGGACTCTTTCCGAGCTCCAGCATAAGGTGGCATTTTTCTGCGATATCAACTGTATTTTGAATACATTCATCAAATGTTTCGGAATCCATCCACTTAAATGAATCTCTCAACTGTTCTGCTGTTTTTACGTAAAATTCATTATTCGCAAAATGGAATCTGTTAGGGTCATCTTTATCACTATTAGTCTGCATACAAAGAAGAGTATCATGCATATCTGCATCTTCTCTGTTAAGATAGTGGGAGTCATTTGTGATGACCATTTTTATATTTAACTCTTTTGCAAGTTTAATAAGCTCAGGATTTGTACGCTTTTGTTCATCAAGTCCGTGGTCTTGCAGTTCAAGATAATAGTCATCGCCGAATAAATCTTTATAAGCTTGTGCAGTTTTTTTAGCGGCTTCGTAATCATTTTTCAAAAGGTTCTGAAGAACCTCTCCGCCTAAGCAGGCAGAAAGACAAATTAATCCCTCGTGGTGTTCTTTGAGCAATTCCCAATTTATACGAGGATGCACATAACGACCCTTACACCATGCAACTGATACAAGTTTAATCAGGTTTGCATACCCTGCTTTATCTTTAGCAAGAAGAACAAGGTGATAACATGGGTTATGCATTTTGTCTTTTTCTTCAATATCACCGTCATGGACATAGAATTCACAGCCGAGAATAGGTTTGACGCCGTTTTCTTTTGCGGTTGTATATAACTCCATATCACCGTACATAACGCCATGGTCTGTCAGTGCAACCGCCGGCATTTCATGCTCTTTGGCAAAATTAACTAAATCTTTAATTCTTATAGCACCGTCCAGAAGGGAATATTCACTGTGGACATGCAATGGTACATAAGGTTTACTCATACGTTACATGTTACCATGCAAAAAACTTTTATAACCCGCATTGTTAACTTAAATTAATCCTTATAATTTTCAAGAATTTTATCGATATTTTCAGTCATTCGGTCACGCATGAATTTTGGAGTTAAAATTACACAATTTTCTCCATATCTCATCAACCTTGACAATAAAACATCAGGATCTTCATTAGAATTTACAACAATAAGATTTCCATCTCTGTCAAACCCGTTTGAATATTCCCATTCTTTTAATTTATATGAATTAGCCAGGCGACCTTTTAATTTATAAACAACAGACATGCTAATTTCTTTTGCTGAAGAAATAGTAGGAAGCTGCTTTATACTTTTAATGTTATCTATCGGAATATCAAAGACCTGTCTGCTCAATTGATTAAACACACTGAAACAAACTTTTCTGTTAAGATATTTTATTTCTTTTGGAGAACAAATTATAGTAGACTCTATGTCCCCCGAGACAAATAATATCTCAAGTTTTTTCTTTTCTGCACAAAGCCTTTCACATTCAACAATTTGATCCTGAAATTTTGAAAAGTAAAAGCTTAAATCAAAATGGACTTCTGATTCCAAAGAAGCTGCCACCGATTTTGCATATTCACCATATCGTATTTCAACGGAGTTTATAAAAGAATATAATGCCTCTTTATTTTTTACAGATGATAAAATTTCAGCTGCGGCTTTTAATATTTGTACGGCTTTTACATCATCTGCAGTTAAATCAATATTAAAAGGCATATTCAAAAGATGATATTTATTCTTTACTTTTTTTACCTTTATCCCAAATATCTTCAGAGTATTAAGATATTTGTTTAACACGACAGGAAAAATCGAATTATTTACATCAGCTTCGTCGGCAAATATATTCATCACAGATGTATAATCAGCTTTATCTTCAATCAAAAGTTTTAGCAGAGAAAAAATCTTTATGCATGAGTCGTTATATTTTTCACTTAATCTAGCCATTTAAATACCCCTCACGCATTTTCTTTAATGTATTAATAATTTCATTGCGGAAACTATCAGGATACAAGACTTTGCAACCGGTACCGAAAGAAAGCACTCTTTGCTTTATAATAAAAGGATTTGAGGTTGTGCTCTCTATCAAAAGCTTTCCGTCCTTTATATCAATAAGCTTTTCTTCATCAGTAAGTTTAATCTCATTAGGATTAATATTCAATTCATAGCCAACTGTCAGAGTTTCAATATTACTTATATCTGTCTTAAACATACTAACGCTTACGACAGCTTTTATTCTTGAAATAGGAAAATATCCGTATTGCTTATAGTCTAAACCTGTACCGTATAGATAAAGCTTATTATTATTCAGTTCAACTTTATCAGTAATAATTTCAATTTCTTTATCACCCGACTTCGGAGAATTATACAAAAAAGTAATCTGATCTTTATTTTTACAATGTCTAATTAATTGTCCTGCAAGTTCAAGATTAACACCGCTTAGTATCGACATTTTTTCTATTGCAGCAGTAAGATCCGGATTATTAATTAGCAAAGAAATTTTTCGTAAAAATTTTTCCAAAATAATCAGTTCATAAAGCTCTATATTTTTAGATACAGCCTTGTATACTTTTACAATACTTTTTATTTGCTCGTCAGAAACTTTTAATTCAAAAGGGTGAGAGACAAGTTTATATTTGCCGCCGTCAGCTTTACGTGTTCGGATAATTTCACATCCCACCATGCGCAGTGAGGTTAAATATACTCTCAATGTATCAATTGATACAGGTTCTTTTATAAATTCATGATTTTTAAAATATTCGTTAATTTCATCATAAGAACGCGGAGCTTCAAGCAGTAACGAAAAAACCACAAGCGACTTAAAACCGGTAAAGGACATCAGGTTATATGTCACTGTTTTGTTTTTCATAAATTCTTTCATACTTAATGCCCTTCCCCTTTTATTATTTAATTTTATAATAAAACAATTTAAATTACCAGTTTTTAACAAAAGCATGCTATATAAATAACTGCCACAATAGTTTTCGTAGATTTACAAAATTATTAATTTCAAAAACAATAACAGAATAATGTCAAGCAAAAAAAAGTGAAATCTTTACCTAATTTCATTAAGAAAAGTTCATTAAGATTTAAGAACTTGAATTTTTTCTTACTGCCTATAGGGGCATGGTCAATTGTAAAAAATAATTAATTTTTTTTTACTTGTCAAGAAATTAACTTAGTTTTACATTAAAGAATGTGGATAGCAATTACCCACACGGATAATAAAAGGCTACCTGCCCGGGGGAGGGTGAGAGAGAGTAGTTGAGGACAGTTGAAGAAAAAGAGGTGATGGCACAGCAGGTCCTTATAAAAATTTAAGGAAAGAAAAAGAAAAAAGAAAAGTTATTTTGAGGTGTTTTTAAACAAGATTAGGGATTTTATTTTTAGGCGATTAGGGATATTTTTTAAAAAGTTTTTTAGTTTTGAGGAGTATTTGGGGATTAAGTTGTAAATATATTAAAATTCTTGCTATAATCAAAAATTTGTCATAAAATTTTAAAAGATATGGATGAATTAAAAAGTAAAAAGATTATAGCATTAATGTCAGGAACATCCTGCGACAGTATTGATGCAGGTTTATGCATTGTTGAACCGGACATGAGCTGCAGACTAGTTCAGGGGATTAACTTTCAGTATCCGGAACATATAAGAGCCAAAATTTTTCGTCTGTTTTCCGGAGATGCTACAGTTAAAGATGTCTGTCAGATGAATTTTGCCGTCGGGAAATGCTTTGCTGATGCCTGTAACGTTTTGATTTCAGAACACGGCAAACCTGATTTTATAGCAAGCCACGGACAGACAATTTTTCATTCTCCTAAAAAAGAAAAACTCGACGGTATTCAATTGAGAAGCACTTTACAAATCGGCGAAAGTTCAGTTATTGCTGCAGAAACAGGATGCCCTGTTATTTCAAACTTTCGGGAAGCTGATATTGCAAACGGAGGAGAAGGTGCACCATTAGTCTGCTTTGCTGATGAAAAATGGTTTAAGAAATTAAAGAAAAATGTTGCAATCCAAAATATAGGCGGAATATCTAATGTCACAGTTATATCAAATTCGCACAAAACTTATGGCTTTGATACAGGCCCGGGAAATGTAATAATTGATTACTGCATGGTAAAACTTTTCGGAAGAACTTTTGATATGGACGGTGAAACAGCAAATTCCGGAAAAATATGCGACAGTTGGATGGACTGTCTTTTGCAGGATGAATATTATTTCAAGAACCCGCCTAAAACTACAGGCAGAGAATATTTTTCACCGATGTATATTGATACAGCTCTCAGATTTGCTCCGAAAGAACCGGAAGATGTAATTGCGACAGTCACGGCTTTGACCGCTAAAACTATTGCACAGGCTTATGAAAGATTCATTTATCCGAAACTTGATCTGGATGAAGTTATAGTTGGCGGAGGAGGAGCTTACAATCCTGCATTGATGAAGTTCCTGCGTCATTACCTGCCAAAACATATAAATATTAAAACTCACGAAGATTATGGAATTTCGAATAACTTTAAAGAAGTTATGGCTTTTGCACTTTTAGGTTATTGCACATACTATGGCATTCCAAATAACCTTCCGGAATGTACCGGTGCAAAGAAAAGAGTTATTCTCGGCAAAATTACAAACATTTAAGAAAATAGACTAGTGCACAAGAGGTACTAGTCTATTTTTATATATGGGGCTTATGCAGCCAAAAACCTCTACACCAGTATTCTTTTTTGGGGTTGCAATAACAGAGATTTTGCCCTAGGGGACAGGGTCACAAGGCTCGTACCTTGCCTGTTCCCTTTCTCAAACAAGTTCAGAATGACATGTTGGACAAAAGTTTTTACAACCTTTCAGCCTCACTATCGTACTTCGTGCACGTTCGGCAATTGGACTGTAAAATTCCCCTGTCCCCCTTTAACAAAGGGGGTATAAACCTCCCTTGTAAGGGAGGTGGCGCAAAGCGCCAGAGAGTTTTTAATGCAAGCGTGCGACATAGCCGCGATAGCGAGCGTATAAGGTTGAAGGCCTGCCTTCAACTTCTTCCATTTGGTTCCGCGGCGCGCAGTGCCGCTGTTTCTTTGGCGTGTTTTTCTTTTGCGGCTCACTTTTTTTCATCGCAATAAAAAAGAAAAAGTGAACGTATAAGGGGTATTATTAACATTTGTAAACGTTAGGATATACTTTTAGCAATTTAAATTTTTATGAGTTATAAATAAGATATAACCAAATATTTGTTACCCCGAAATTAACAAAAAATTTAAAAGGAGAAAAAATGATTAGCAAAATTGGAAGCTTACAACACAGATTTGTTCAAGCTGGTATGAATTTAGAAGGCAGTGCTAACCAGAGATTAGCTAGAATTATCAAAAACCAAATACAAATGCCTAAAGATAATTCAATGGCAGAAAGAATTGACTCTCTTGTTTTAGCAAGAAAACCTTTCGCAATCCCTGTACCTAATACAAAGGCAGAAGAAATTATTCCGGAAAACAGCATTAATTATATAGGTTAATTATAATAACGTTTTTACAGAACAAGAAATGTACCTGATCAAATCGTGAGCCATTACTCCATATTCGGTCAGGTCATTTTTTGCAATATCACCGCAAAGTCCGTGAAGATACACTCCGAGTTTTGCTGCATAAAACGGTTCGCATTTCTGCGCCAAAAGGCCTGCTATCATGCCTGCAAGAACATCGCCGCTGCCGGCTTTTGCCATTGCACTGTTTCCTGTTGTATTTTTATAAATTTCATAGTCTTTTGAACAAACTATAGTTCTATGAGATTTTAAAACAGTGACACAATTATATTTTTTAGAAATTTCTTTAGCAGAAGCTTCCATATTATCCAAAATTTCATTAAGTTCTACTGAAAGAAGTCTCGCCGCTTCTTTTGGATGCGGTGTCAAAATTACATTTTCAGGTAAATTCGTATCCTGCATTTGCGCAAGAAGATTTAAGCCATCCGCATCTATTACAGTCGGAATCTGCCTCGTTGATGAAAAGGTTCTTTCAAAAATTTCTTCAGCATTTCCTGAAAGTGAAAGTCCGCAGCCAATTAAAAGTACATCCGCCTGCATCAATTGAGCTTCCAACTCACTTAATGGAACAAAAACAATATTTTGAGTCTGCGCAGCTGCCGCATTAATTACCCTTTCTGTTGAGCATAAAAAGACATATCCGCAACCTGTTTTTAATGCGGCAAGAGAAGATAAAATTGCGGCTCCGGGCATATAATCGGAACCTGCGATATTTAAAACTCTGCCAAAAGTTCCTTTATGAGAATTTTCTGCTCTTTCGGGCATTTTAAAGTCCATTTTGTCTAATTACCTCATAGGCTACAATTGCAACGGAATTTGAAAGATTTAAACTTCTCTGACCTTCTTTCATCGGAATTGTCAAGGCATTTTTATCCTTTACATAAATATCAGGAAGCCCCCTGGTTTCAGGACCAAATACAATAAAATCACCCTCCTGAAACTTTATATCCGTATAAAGCTTTTTTGTTTTCGTTGTCAGATAATAAAAATTAGCACCTTTATTTGCCTCAAACAATTCTTCCATAGTATCAATTTTATGCAAGTCCACACTATCCCAGTAGTCTAATCCTGCGCGTTTGGTATATTTACTTGAAAGAGAAAACCCGAGTTTGCCGACAAGATACAAAGAAGCACCGGTACAGGCACAAAGCCTTGCAATATTCCCTGTATTTTGCGGAATTTCAGGTTCATAAAGCACAATATTGAGTTTAGCCATGATTAGTCCTTTTTATCGAATAACTTTCCGCTTTCCAACACAACAGGAATTGCTCTCACAACACAGAAAATAATTGCAATATAAGCAACAACCACCGCAACATGATAAATTGCAGTTCTTACATAAATACTCGGTGGAATTAAAGAAGCTATTAGCAGTATAAATGCCGCAACTTTTGCAACTGCATAACTTATTCTCATAAACTTGGATGAACAGATAAATTTACCCCAGGCAGTTGATTGCATTGATTTTTCACCAAACGCAGTCATACCTTTTGATAAAGCAACACTTCTGATACTGTCTGTAGTAAATGCTCTTGTCACACACACAATAGGGAACCACACAGGCAAAAGTCCCGTTGCCGCAAAAACAATCCAATATGATGCCTCAACTATTCTGTCCCCCATAATATCAAGAACAGACCCGAGTTCAGATGCCTGATTATATTTTCGTGCAATATACCCGTCAACTCCATCCATTGCAAAAGCAATAATCGTCAATATCAATGAAATGATAAATGCAGTCTGTGAAGGTACATACAATAAGCCGATAGCGATAAAAGCGACAAATACTCTACTTATTGAAACAATATTTGCAGTATTATTTTTTATATCCATAATATTCCTCTTTTACTTTTTAGTCCTTGAGAGTGCAAAGTTAACTTCGTCAAGTTTTTTCCTTCTGTCGCCAAGCATAATTTTCTCAGCCTGTTCAAGAATAGCTGTAACCATAAACCCGTTATCACCATCCGAACGGGCTTTTTTACCGGTTTCACAGCAGCTTATAAAATGCTGACATTCAAGTTTAAGCGGCTCGATTTCAAGATAATCAAGAGTTATATTCTGGAGCGTATCCTTCTTGTAATTATCATAAATAACGAGTTTATCCTCCTGAACGGTATCATCTAAGATTGCTGTAGCCTTTGTTCCTCTCACAAGAAGCTGAACATGTTTTCTCGGCGTAATCCAACTGTCTGAAATTTGTCCAACCATTCCGTCCTCAAATTCAATCGTAATATGAGTAATATCCATAATATCATTACGTTCGGAAGAACATCCGACAGCAGAAATTATTCTCACAGGATCCTTACCTGTTACATAACTCATCATTGAAACATCGTGCGGGGCCAAATCCCACATAACACTTCTGTCGTTTTTAAAGAAATTTACGTTCAATCTGTCGCTCTGTGCATAAATAATATCACCCAGAACGCCTTCTTCAATAAGCATTTTTAATCTGTTTACTGCGGGATGATATAAAAGTAAATGTCCTACCATTAAAACAAGCCCTTTTTGATGAGCAAGTTCCGTCAAATCCTTAGCTTCCTGGGCAACCGTTGAAATAGGTTTTTCAACATAAACATTCTTTCCTGCTTCAAGCATAGCTTTAACTACTTTGTAATGAGTATGGCTCGGCGTCACAACTGCCACTGCCGTAATTTCGGGATTATTTATAATTTCATTAAAATCCTTTGTAGTTTTTACACCCGGATATTGCTCGTGAACTTTTGCTAAATTGCTTTCATCCAAGTCACAAACAATTTCAAGCACATTCAAATTATAAAAATTTCTGACAATATTTCTGCCCCACACTCCGCATCCGATAACTGCTATCTTTTGATGTTTCATTTTTATCCCTAACCTTTATTGTACTAACTATATACCTATCATACGTTACAAAAAATATTTTGCAAATTTATTACTTACCCGCGCATATTCTCAACTCTTAATTTATGCATTTCTTCACAGCGTTCAAAGAAAAGCTCTTTATCTTCCGGCGGATAACAATCTGCTAATTTTTCAAGTAATTCTCTCGGAAACTCTGAGCGTTCTGCCATATATTCAAGAATCTGATCATCAAGGCGGACAAGATTTTTATAATTTTTATAAAATATGGATTTACATTCCTGTATTGCTTTTTCAGGATTTTCAAAGGCTCTTTCGCCGAGTTTATAAGTTGTATAATTTCCGTCAAAATAAATTCCGTGATACTTTTTCATCATAAGACGAATAATCATGTCATATTCGGAAAGAATTTTAAATTTTTCATCAAAATAATTTTCTTTTTCCAGAACCGACCGTTTAAATACCATGCCCTGCCTTGCACAAGGCATTACCTGAAAAGCATTATGCATTGCAGGCTGGAAAAGAAAAACAAAACCTTCTGGATGTCTGCAATAGGCAGGAGAAAAAGTAAAATCCGCATTATTGGCTTCCATAAGATTAACAATATCCTGAATTGCAGTAATATCATGAAAGAAATCATCAACACTTAAAAAGCAGATATATTTTCCCTTTGCACGCATAATACCTTTATTATACGCCTGCACCTTACTCGTATCCTTTTCGGAGTAAAAATTTATATACCCCTTTGTCTTATATTCTTTTAAAAGAACATCTGTTTCATCCGTTGAGGCACCGTCAATTACAATGTGTTCAATTTCAGGATATGTTTGTTTATCCAGAAGATTAACCTGCAAATAAAAGTCATCTGTCTGATCTCTATCAATAATATTTTTTGTAGTTGTAATAATTGTAAACTTAGGATCCATATTATTCTCCTTAAATATAAGTATAACACGCAAAATTCAGTTCGCATAATTGTAACAAGATGTAAATTTCTTATAAAAAAAACAACAAAAATTTTTATTATGAGTTAACCTGTAGACAGGTTTATTAGGAGTTTACATTAATTCTGGAGGCTGATATGCGAGAATCATCCCTCACAATAAATCCTGCTGTCTCTAAAATTGCTACGGGCGGTGCCATAGGTATGTGCGTAGGGTATATTGCCGCGCCTGAAAGATATTCGTTAAAAAAACTGCTGACTCTTGATAAGGATACATTCTCAACAATATTCCCGAAGAAAAAAATGAATACTGCAGAATTAAATGCACTTGAGCAAATAAAAAATGCTGCAAAAGAATTTGTAACTTCAGGCAGACCTGAACAGGAAAAAGTCAGAGCCGCCGCTAAAGAATGGTATAAAAAATTCAAAGCAGTTCCGATTGATGAAACTCTTGCTCAAAACCTCATTAACAAAAAACAATTCTTACGCCAGGTTGCGGAAGATAATAACCTCATACTCATCAAAAAATACTACACCCTTGCGAGAGAGCTTTTACTTGAAGATTTGGACAATAAATTTATGCATGAGTATTTTAATAAAATGAAAAAGCAATTAAAAATTGCAACAGAAAACTTAAAAACTCCGATTGAAGAATATAAAAAAGTAGTAAGAGAGGCATATACACAGCGTGTAAAAAACCTAAAACTTTTACCGAACCGGGGAGTTGACGTAAAACAATCTTTTGAAAAACTAAAAAAAGCTTATGCGGCAAAACGTACGGTTTCCGCAAACAAATTATACGAAATTGTAAATCGTTCAGAAATAAAAAAAGCTTATAAAAACATAAGTAAATTTCTACCTAAAGCGAGAACCCGTGCAGCCTTAAACGGCGCACTATTACTATCAACACTGACAGCAATGGGGATTATATTCTTTAATCCGTCACCCCGTCATGGCAAATAGGTAGAATCAGAGTTGAAAAATAATTCAACTCTTTTTCTTTTAGTAGTAATTATAAACAGCTCTTAAAATATATTCTTCCAACATCTTTTTATCGGAAGAGGAGGACTTCGCGTCATTAATCATAATATCAAATGCGTAAGACTTACCGCTTTTTGATGTAATATAACCGGTTATGGCGCTGATATCAGAAAGAGTTCCGGTTTTCGCTCTCAAATTATCTTTAAAATAAAGCATTCTGTTTTGCAGAGTACCCTCGCCTGCTGTCGGCATAATATTTTTATAAACTTCAAACCCCGGAATTTTCGACAGAGCAACGAGAAAATCTGTCATAAAATCAGCACTCATAAGATTATTTTTAGACACTCCGCTTCCGTCAACGATTTTGATATGTTCACAATTAACACCGAGTTTTTTACAAAAAGCCTCAAACATTTTTACGGCCGAGGCAACCGAACCTGTATTTTTGACATACTTTCCGCCGGCAATCTTAAATACCGATTCTGCCGCCATGTTGTTACTATTTTTCAAGATATCTGCAACCGCAAGTTTTATCGGATGTTTTACCACAGATAGAAGATAAACATTTGAAGAAGGAAGTTTTTTCTGGGTAAAAGTTCCATAGTATTCTATTTTAGAATCAGATATAGCTTCTTCCAATCTTAATCTGAAATATCTTTTAATATTTGGAACAGGAATAGGGTATGGTTTTATTTTGGAAACATGACCTTTCACCGTAAGCATATCTGGAGAAATAGAATTATTTCGCTCAAAATCAACGCCGTTTTCCTGAGTTGAATCCGTAACAGCCAAATTCATAAAGGTTATCGGATAAAAATATTTAGAATAAACATTTGCAGGTGCTCCGTCCGAAGTCGGCGCAACTATAATGTAAAGAAGGTTTCCGTCAATATTATAAGAACCGAATTTTGGCATTAAATAATTTAAATCATCATCCCACTGCCAGCCTTCACCCCAGTTTACTCCATCAACAATATAATCATCTATATAAAAATTTTTAGGTGTCAGAACTTTTTTATTCTTAGCATCATCCATAAGCTTTTTAAGATCTTTTTCACGCAAATAAGGATCTGCACCAAGTTTCAAAAATAGCTCGTTATTTGTATTTTTATACAGTGAAGTTTCAAAATTATAATCAGGCCCAAGCACCCAAAGAGAAGCAGCAAGAGTCACTATTTTTTGTGTAGAAGCAGGACTTATAAGCCTGTGCTCATTTAATTCGTAAACAGATTTTCCCGACTCAATATTTTTTACAGAAATAGAAACAGTATCTTTTTTTATATTTGAATCAGAGAGAACTTTGTTTATATTATCCACGGCAAACGCATTCAATGAAAAATTTCCGAATAAAATCAGTCCTAAAATACACAAAAATTTCTTCATACGGATCTTACCTCATAAGTTTTCCTGATATCTTTCAGTATAGTACAAATTTTTCTATATTCATACATTTTGGAAAAATCAATTTTACAGGACATAATACCTTCTCTCTGATCTTTAATTTCAGCAATAGTTTCACCGCAGTAATCAAAAATTCTGGAATGCCCGATATTATATTCATTATCTTTTATTTTTCCTGATTGTGTAATCGCTATCATATAACACTGGTTTTCAACAGCCCTTGCGCCGGTCAGATATTCCCATGGTATAGGCTTTTTAGAACCCCAGGCCGCCATATTAACAAGTAAATCTGCGCCAGCCTCTCTGTATGCTCTGAAAATTTCAGGAAACCTGATATCATAACAAATAGTAAGCCCGATATTAACACCTTCAAGATTTACCATAACAGGAGATTTCCCGACTTGAATATAATCTCCCTCTGTACATCCGCAATATGAATAAAGATGATTTTTTGAATATGTTGTAACCAGCTCTCCTTTTCTGTTAAATACAGGACATGTATTCAAACACTTTGCATTGCCCTGTTTTTGTATAAAACTGCCGCCTAAAATATTCACATTATACTTTTTTGCAATATCAGAAAGAAAATTAATTGTATCAGAACTCACAAGCTCTTCAGCCGCAGCAGGAAAATCCTCACAAGACCATCCTACAGTCCAGACTTCCGGTAATACAAGCAAATCAGTATTGGCATTTAAGTCACGAGCAAGAAGATTTTTAACTTTATCATAATTTGCAAATCTATCACCTATAACGGAGCACATCTGCAAGGCCGCAACATTTAAACTTTTTTCTTCTTCCATAATTTATTTTTCTTCGCCTCCCTGAAAACGTCGGGAGCTTTTTTTTGCAAAGCTTCCAGTGATTCTTTTATCTGATTTTTAATTTCTTTAAGTTTTTCGTCATCAAGTTCTTCCGGAACGTAAATCGGTTCTCCGTAAAGGTTTACAATTTCAGCATAACCTATAGGAGTAGTCATTTTATCCCAGGATGGCAGGGTGAAGAACATCTTATCCGTAGAATACCAGACCATAGGAACAATAGGCGCACCTGATTTTTGTGCAAGCTTAATTGCACCGTTTTTCACTGAATGAAAAGGACCTCTTGGACCATCAACGGTAATTGCCACGCACTCTCCAGCATTCAATTTTTCAAGCATTTGCATAGTGGCTTCAACTGCTCCGCGGCTTTTTGATGAACCTCTTATTGTTTTAAACCCGAGAGATTCACAGCCTGCTGCCACAATATCCCCATCAATGGATGTGCTTATTAAAAAATTTACCTCAGACTTATTTTCAACACCGTATATTGCAAATTGATCAGAATGCCACATTGCATATATACAAGGTTTTATGTAAGGATTTCCAAACTCAATAATATGAGTTAAATGCTTCTGAACCTGCATATATGCAATAAGAATATTCTTAAAAATTTTAATATTATCTCTGTTAACCAATCTTACCATGATTTTCCTTATAACATAAACTCATCTTCTTTGCAAAAAATACTCAAATCTGAATTCTCATCTCTTTGGCGGACTTGCTAAAAAAACTTTTTGAGGTATAATCGGGGCAGATACATGTATATAATTAAAGGAAAATTGATAAGGGAAAAACAATGAAAGTTACAGTTGAAAATGAAAAAGAGAATTTAGTTAAATTAAATATTACAATCCCGGCAGAAGAAGCCGCCAATGCATATAATACTGCAGTAAGAAAGATTTCACAGCACGTTACTATAGACGGTTTCAGAACCGGAAAAGCCCCGAGAAATATGGTAGAAGCCAGAGTTGGTGTGGAAAGAATTAAACAGGAAGCTATTGAAGAATTAATGCCGAAAGCTGTAAACGAAGCTGTTGCTGAAAATAAATTAGATTTAATTACCCAGCCATATATCACATCATACGATTTTGAACTGGGCAAAGATTTAAATGTTACAGTAAGTGTTGAAACAAGACCTGAAGTAAAATTAGGCGAATACAAAAACCTTACAATAGAAGCTGACGATGTTCCGGAAAGAGCTGACGCATACGAAAAAGCAATCGAAAATTTACAAACAAGATTTGCAGAAGAAAAATTAATCACAGACAGAAAAACTAGTGCAACAGATATTGTAAACATTGATTTTGACGGATATTCAAACGGAGAGAAAATCAAAGGCGGCGAGGCTAAAGGTTACAGATTAGACCTTGGAAATTCTAACTTCATTCCGGGCTTTGCAGAACAGCTTGTCGATAAAAATGCCGGTGAAGAATTTGATATCGACGTAACCTTCCCTGAAGATTACCACGATGAAAAATTAAAAGGACAAAAAGCTACTTTTAAAATAAAAATCAATGAAATCAAGGAAAGAGTTCTCCCTGAGATTAATGACGAATTTGCTCAAAAAGTAGGGCTTGAAAATCTTGATGCAATGAAAGAAGATATAAAAAAACACCTTGAACAAACAAGAGAAAATGCTAAAAAAATTAACGCTGAAAATGCTGTATTCAAAAAAGTTATTGACAACGCAAGCGTTGACATCTCTGACAGAATGATTGAACGAGAAGCTCAATCACTTCTTGCTGAATACAAAAACAGACTTGCGGCACAGGGTGTAAGCTGGGAAATGCTTTTGAAAACCCAGAGTGAAGATGAAATAATGAAAACAATCCGAGAAGATGCAAAAAGCAGAATAAAAAATTCTCTTGTAATTGATAAAATAGCAAAAGAAGAAAAAATTTCACTTGCTCAGGAGGATATTGCTCTTAAATTTAACCAGCTTGGTGCAGCTTACGGTCTTTCACAGCAAGATATAGTAAAACAAATCAGCAAAAATCCTGAAATATTAAGTTCATTATCCCAACAGGCAATGAACGATAAGGTAAAACAGTTCTTGATGGATAACAACAAGATTAAATATGTTGAGCCAAAAGAAGTAGAAAAAGTTTAAGACTACAATTATAATGAAATAAGAAAGGGAAATTAAATCATGAGTTTTGTACCTGTAGTAATAGAACAATCCAGCAGAGGTGAACGTTCCTTTGATATTTTCTCAAGATTACTTAGAGAAAGAATCATCTTTTTGGGAACTCCGATTGATGATATGGTCGCAAACCTTGTTGTAGCACAAATGTTGTTGCTGGATAGCGAAAACCCTGAAAAAGATATTATGTTATATATAAACAGCCCGGGCGGAAGCGTTACTGCAGGTTTTGCAATCTATGATACAATGCAGCACATAAGAGCTGATGTTTCAACGATTTGTCTTGGACAGGCAGCATCTATGGGTGCATTCCTTCTTTCATCAGGAGCAAAAGGTAAAAGGCTTGCTCTCCCGCATTCAAGAGTATTAATCCACCAGCCTCTTGGCGGCGCACAAGGTCAAGCGACCGATATCGAAATTCAGGCAGCCGAAATTATCAGAATTAAAAAATCGTTGAACGAAATTCTTGCTTCAAATACAGGGCAATCTATCAAAAAAATTGAAAAAGATACGGATAGAGATTACATCATGACTCCATCAGAAGCACTAGAATACGGTATGATTGATAAAATCGTAACCCGTGATGCTATAAAATAGGGTTATATCGTAGAAAGGATTAAACTACGTCGAATGGTTTATTCCAAAATTAATTGAAAATATGATACAATACACCACGAGCGCGACAACCGATACCGGGCGTTAATACCGTGGGAAAGGGGTAAAGCCACTGCAAGTGGCTTAGCCCGAAAGTAACGAAAATATAATAACAACATACCACGAGCGAATAAACTGTTAAAAGTAACAAAAACCGTGGGAAAGGATAAAAAGAAAGAAATGCCAAAACATGATGACAGCAGATTAAAATGTTCGTTTTGCGGAAAATCGCAGGATCAGGTAAAAAAACTTATTGCAGGACCTGATGTATACATATGCGATGAGTGCGTTGAACTTTGTAATGAAATTCTGGATGAAGAATTTTTTGAAAACAAAGAAAAAGACGGAGAAAAAACTGACGAAATAAATGCAGAAAAACCGATTCCGAAACCGCACGAAATAAAAGCTTATCTTGATCAATACATAATCGGTCAGGATGATGCAAAAAAAGTTCTTGCTGTCGCGGTGTACAATCACTACAAAAGATTGAAACACAATAAATCTGCAGATTTGAAAAATAATGTAGAAATTCAAAAATCAAACATTCTTCTTGTCGGTCCTACAGGTTCGGGTAAAACGCTTCTGGCACAGACATTAGCGAAAATGCTGGATGTACCGTTTGCGGTTGCAGATGCGACAACGTTAACTGAAGCCGGTTATGTGGGGGACGACGTTGAAAATATTCTGCTTCGTCTTTATCAAAATGCAGATTTTGATTCAGCAAAAGCTGAACGCGGAATTATTTATATTGATGAAATTGACAAAATTTCAAGAAAATCAGAAAATACTTCGATAACCCGTGATGTATCAGGTGAAGGTGTTCAGCAGGCATTATTGAAAATGATAGAAGGAACGGTAGCCCATGTTCCGCCACAAGGTGGAAGAAAACATCCGCATCAGGAATTTATTGAAGTTGATACTTCAAATATCCTGTTTATCGTCGGCGGTGCGTTTGTCGGCTTGGAAAAAATTATTGAAAGACGTGCTCAGGTTGGAAGCTCCGTCGGATTTGGCGCTAAAGCCCCGATGTCTCAGGCTGAAAAAGAAGCTAACGCTGCAAAATTATTGAAAAAATTGCAGCCGGATGATTTATTAAAATTCGGTCTTATTCCTGAATTCATAGGTCGTATTCCGACATACGCTGTTCTTGATCCGTTAAACGAAAAAACATTAAAAATGATTTTAACAGAACCTAAGAATGCTGTATTAAAACAGTATAAATGCTTACTGGAAATGGATGGCGTTGATCTGGAATTTGAACCGGAAGCTATTGATTTAATAGCACAGGAAGCCCTGAAGCGCAACACCGGAGCTAGAGCACTCAGAGCCATTGTTGAAGAAATTATGCTGGATGTAATGTATGACGTTCCGTCAAAAGAAAATAACGGAAAAGTTATAGTTACGGCAGATATGGTTAAAAACAGAAACTCGGGGGAGCTGATTCAGCTGCCGACTAAAAACGACAGCTCAAAAGAAATAACAGCTTAAAACTCCGTTTTACCTGCAAAATATTAGGACTGGATAATGGGAAATGAAAAAACTTTAATCTTAATAGACGGCCACGCATTGGCCTTTAGACAATATTTTGCACTGGAAAGAACAAATATGAAAACGACAGATGGCACACCGACATGGGCTGTCTATGGATTTTTTAAGGCAATATTTGACCTTTTAAAAAATACCAATCTTAAAGCCGATGCCATTGCGGTTGCGTTTGATGTAAGCCATCATACTTTCAGAACAGAAAAATATCCTGATTACAAGAATAACAGAGAAGCAATGCCTGATAATATGCAGCTTCAGATGGGATTAATTTACGAAGGGTTAAAGGCTTTTAATATACCTATTTATACAAAAGAAGGGTATGAAGCTGACGACGTTATCGGAACAATCTCCAAAAAGGCTTGTGAATTAGGGCATAAAGTTCTTATACTGACGGGAGACCAGGATGCATTTCAACTTGTGGATAAAGACGGATGCATAAAGGTTATTCTGCCGTCTAAAGGTGAGCTTATTGAATACAACTGGGACACTATTCACGATAAATTAGGGGTTTACCCGGATCAGGTCATTGATTATAAGGCTCTCAGAGGTGATTCTTCCGATTGTATTCCAGGAGTAAAAGGTATCGGCGAAAAAATGGCACAGAAACTTCTTTCAAGATATTATACACTTGAAGAAGTACTTGACCATTGTGAAGAAATTCCGGAAAAAGCATTAAAAGCAAAACTTTGTGCTGGAAAGGATGATGCTCTTTTAAGTCAGTATCTTGCAACAATTGTAAGGGATCTGGATATCAATTTTGATTTTGACAACACTGTTGTAGAACTTCCTGATATTAAAAAGGTAACGGAATTCCTTAAGCAAATGCAGTTTTACAGCTACATAAAAAATATCAACGAAATTTTGACATCTTTTAATAAAGAAGCTGTTATTATTCACAGTGATATCCCGGCACCGGTTGCGAATAACGGACAACTTCAGCTTGGAATATTCACGCAGGCTGTACAGGCAGAAATAAACAAATCCGCTCTGGATTACTCAAAAAAACTTATTACGGACAGCATTGATTTTGATAACCTTATAAAAGAACTTGAACAGCAATCTGTCTTTACTTTTGAAATAAAAGCTAATGTAAGAAGCGCAATTGATAATATCATCATAGGAATTACAATCGGATACAACAAAGGAATAAAAATCATTGAAGGAAATCTTCAAACTGATACTCCGGCTACCAGTGAAATTTTCTATATTCCTCTCCAACATACTACATTAAAAACCCAGCTTAGTACGACTGAAGTGTTGGAAAAGTTAAAATCTGTATTTGAAAATCCTGATATCAAAAAAATAACTTATGATTCAAAAATAGAATATAATATTTTAAGAACGCATGGTATTTTGCTGGATGGAATTATCTTTGATGTACAACTTGCAAGCTACATAAAAAATCCGTCAAGAAAACATGATCTTGAAATCCAGAGTATAGAACATTTGGAACATGCAGTATCTGAATACGCTCCGTTTGAGAAAGATAAAAAAAAGAGAATAAAATTAGAAAATGCAGATATAAATAATGTTCTTTCTCATACTGCGGATGAAGCGGCAACTGTAACAGAACTTACAAAATTCTGGTTGAAAAATTTGGACGATTCTGAAATAAAAGTTCTATATGATATAGAAATTCCGATAGCAAAAGTTCTTGCAGACATGGAATTTACAGGAGTATCTGTAAATACAAATTATCTCGGACAATTATCCAAAAGTATGGATTATACACTGCACAGACTTGAGAGAAAGATCTATGATCAGGCTGACTGCGGTTTTAATATAAATTCTCCTCGTCAGGTCGGTGAGATTTTGTTCGAAAAAATGGGATTAAAGAGTAAGAAAAAACGCGTTAAAGGACATTACTCAACCAGTGCTGAGATACTGGAAGAACTCGCTCCTGACTACGAAATTGCAAGATTAATTCTGGAATACAGAAAATATTCAAAATTAAAATCAACTTATACGGATGCATTGCCTGCACTTATAGATAAAGACGGCAGAATTCATACCACATACAATCAAACAATCACCGCAACAGGACGTCTTTCTTCTTCAAACCCGAATTTGCAGAATATTCCGATACGAACAGAAGAAGGCAACAAAATAAGAACGGCCTTTGTCCCTGCAAATAAAGCCAAATCTGTTATACTTTCTGCAGATTACTCACAAATAGAATTAAGATTGCTTGCGCATATATCAAAAGACAAACATCTGCTAGAAGCGTTCAAGTCTGGGATTGACGTACATACTCTTACTGCATCCAAGGTTTTTGATGTCCCTATAGAGGAAGTAACAAAAGAAATGCGCTATAAAGCAAAGGCAGTAAACTTCGGAATTATCTACGGACAAAGTAAATACGGATTAGCCAAAGCATTGAATATTTCTAATCAGGAAGCAGAAACATTTATAAATAAGTATTTTGCAACATATCCTAAAATAAAAGCCTATATGGAAGCAACGGTTAAACAGGCAGAAATAGACGGTTTTGTAGAAACAATTTTCGGGAGAAAAAGATACTTAAAAGATGAACTTGACAGTTCAAACGCCATGATACGAGAATTTGCGAAGCGTGCGGCAATTAACCAGCCAATGCAGGGAACTGCTGCAGACTTGATAAAACTTGCAATGATAGATTTTTCTAAAAAACTAAAAGAAAACAATTTAAACTCAAAAATGATAATGCAGGTTCACGATGAACTTGTAGTTGAAGTTGATAAAAAAGAATTAGACACGGTTAAAGCATTAATTCGTGAATCTATGGAGCTTAACCAGCCTCTTGAAGTTCCGCTTGTTGTAGATATAAGTACAGGTGATACATGGAAAGAATAAAATTTATATTAGTAATTGTAATTTGTTTATTATTTGGATATGGACTCAATGTCTGCGCTGAGGAAATGACATTGAGCGCATTAGTGACGCCGCAAAATGTTGAATTTAATGATTGTACTAAACAATATAATATTCCGCCTGAAAAGTTATACTATCTTACAGCAGGTGCTATAAATGAAAACAGATTTGAGGTGCTTGAATTACAATCAAAAACAGGTTACATTCTGTTTAAAGCAGCAGGTAAAGAATTTCTTGCAAGTATAGTTAAACTCGGAACCCAAAAGAGCATGCTAAAAATTACACCTACTGACGGCAATTACTATTTTGCACCTGGCATTGTCTCAAATACATTTAAATATATTGATTTAAATGTTTCGGCACCGCTTACTCAGGTTAAACCGACGACTAATTAATTCAATGTTTCAAACGCCATATTTACAATGTCCGGAATATTTATGGAAATCCCGTTCTGTTCGGTAGAAATCCAGAGAAGATATTCAATATTACCTGAGGGCCCTTTGATGGATGAAAATGTCAATCCTTTTATTGAATAACCAAGACTCAACGCAAAATTTATCACATTTTCAATAACTTCCTGGTGGGTCTTTTTAGAACGAACAACTCCGCCCTTTTCCACTTTGTCTTTTCCTGCTTCAAATTGAGGCTTTATAAGACAGACCATTTCATGAAAATCGGGTTTCAGAAGTTTTTTTAAATTTTCAAGAACTTTAGTAAGAGAAATAAAAGAAAGATCACTTACCAGCAAATCCGCAACAGGCTCGTTTTCGGTGTAAATATCGCTGAAGGAGCAGATTTTAAGATTTGTACGCTCTATTGTTTTAACTCTTTTATCTTCACGAATTTTCCAATCAATCTGGCCGTATCCGACATCGACAGCGTAAACAAATTTCGCACCGTTTTGCAAAAGACAATCCGTAAAACCGCCGGTTGAAGCGCCGGCATCAAAACAAATACGACCTTCTACCTGCACGGGAAATGTATCAAGTGCTTTTTTAAGCTTAAACCCGCCGCGGGAAACAAAAGGCATAGATTTCACCACTATATCATATTCTTTATCCGGCGAGATTTGAAACCCTGCTTTTGTAATATATTCATCGTTAATTTTCACGTGCCCGGCAAGAATTGCCGATGCCGCCTTGCTTTTAGTTTCAAAGTAGCCCAAATCCACAAGATATTTATCCAGTCTTTCCTTTTTCATATTTCTAAAATACCACACTAAGGCTAATTTTGCCAGCCGATAATTCCGTCCAAATAAGTAATTATATAGAGTAAACAGCCTCTGCGTTACGTGAAGCTACAACAGCAACCTCGTCAAAAGTAATTCCGCGGAGTTTGGCGATTTCTTCCGCAACGAATTTGACATAAGCCGGTTGATTTTCTTTCCCGCGGTATGGAACAGGCGTTAGATAAGGTGCATCGGTTTCCAATAAAAGCCTGTCAAGCGGAATATCAACGGCAACCTCTTTCATCTTAACTGCGTTTTTAAAAGTCACAACTCCGCCGAGAGCGAGATACCAGCCTTCTTTTATACATTCGCGGGCAAATTCGACACTACCTGAAAAACAATGCATTACGACTTTTGAACCCTTATTATACTCTTTTAAAATATCAAAGCTGTCTTTATGCGCCTCTCTGTCGTGCACACAGATAGGCAGATTTAATTCGTTTGCGAGTTTAATCTGCTTTATAAAAATCTCTTTTTGGAGGTCGTTAAAAGATTTATCCCAGTAATAATCCAGTCCTATCTCGCCAATTCCGACCACTTTTTCGGATTTTGCATATTCTTTTATTTTCTCAATAAGACTGTCGTCCCAGTCTTTCACCTCCGACGGGTGAACCCCTAAAAGTCCGTAGAGTTCGTCATACATATTCACAAGATTATAAATCTTATCCACATCTTTCGGGTAAGCGCACGGAACAATAATTTTTTGTACACCTGCCTCTTTAGCGTTTTTTATAATATCTTCAACGCCAAATCCCTCTATCATATCAACATGTGAATGTGTATCAATCAAATATGTTTCATTCATATAACAATTATACCACGCGGGAAATTTGTGATATAATCACAGTTGTGGAAGAAAGAGACTTAAAAATATCAATAGCACACCTTTATCCTGAACTGCTGAATCTTTACGGCGATATCGGCAACATAATTGCTTTAAAAAAACGCTGTGAGTGGCGCGGAATTGGTGTAGAATATACAGAAATTCACTCCGGAGATGACATAAAAGAACATGATATATATTTTATCGGCGGAGGGCAGGACAAGCAGCAGGAAGAAGTTGCCGATGAATTATTTACCCATAAATGGTTTCTGCACTCACAAAGAGAAAAAGGGGCTGTTTTTTTAGGGATTTGTGGCGGTTATCAGCTTTTCGGGCACTTTTATCAGCCGCATGACAAAGAAAAATTAAAAGGCATAAGCCTGCTTGATGCTTATACAATTGCAGGTGATACAAGATTTATCGGTAATGTTACAGCAAAAACGGATTTTCTGACTCCGGATACACTTGTAGGTTTCGAAAACCACAGCGGACTGACCTACCTGCAGGGAGATACCAAACCGCTCGCTACAGTAACAACAGGCAACGGAAACAACGGTGAGGATAAAACCGAAGGCGCCAGATATAAAAATGTGTTCGGAACATATTTACATGGCTCATTTTTACCTAAAAACCCACATTTTACAGATTATTTAATAGAACTTGCTCTTGAAAAACGTTACGGCGAACACATTCCGCTTAAACTTCTTGATGATAAGCTTGAATTGGCAACACATACATCTCTGATAAATAAACCTTATTAAAATTGACTTAAATTTATAATTTCAGGTATAATTAAAGAATGGGGACATTTAGCAAATTTTTAAGACAATCCACAACCTATAAGATTTTGAAAGGTATGTCAAGAGAAATATATGATTTTCTTGATACTCTCGGAGAAATCGTTAAAGACGGATTTAAAACGCTCAGATACCTTCTCACTGGCCAAATCGACTTTAAAGAGCTTATGGAACAGTGTCATAGATTTGGTATAAGTTCACTCCCGATTACACTTTCAATTGTTGGAATGACCTCAATAATCGTAGCCTCTCAGGTAGCCTCCGAAATGGTTAAACAGGGAGGCGGTCACTTTGTAGGTCTGATGATGACGTTACTTATTGTAAGAGAAGTAGGTGCAATTATGTCCGGATTTGCAATAATTTCAATGATAGGCTCCTCTCTGGCTTCAGAGCTTGCAACTATGCGGGTTACAGAGCAAATTGACGCATTAAAGGTTTTAAAAGTCGACCCTATAAGATATCTTTTTGTGCCGAGGGTTTTATCCGGAATTCTTATGATGCCTGTTGTCGTAATTATAGCGTCAATTGCCGGAGTTCTTGCAGGGGCTGTGACAACAACGCTTACGACGGATTTAGGGTACCGCGCGTATTTTGATTCAGCATGGCTCGGGCTTTATATGAAAGATTTAGGTGTATGTCTTTTAAAAGCAATATTCTTCGGAGGAACAATTGCTTTGATTAGCTGTGCATGCGGTTATACAGCATCAGGCGGCGCAAAAGGAGTAGGGCTTGCAACAACAAAAGCTGTTGTCTGGTCATTTGTTGCCATTGTAATATGGGACATGATCTTTGCAATAGCATTTTTCTTCTAATAATACATGCGGGATTTGCCGCAAACCAATAAGGATAAATTTATGAGTATAGAAGTTAAAAACTTAGTTAAAATATTTGATGATAAAAAAGTCATAGATGAGGTTTCATTTAAAGTTGAAGATGGTGAAACCCTCGCGATTGTCGGGTTCAGCGGATCCGGGAAAAGCACAATCTTAAAACTCATCTGCGGGCTTATTGAAAAAGACAGCGGTGAAATTATTACATCAGAAGGCGATATAGCAATGGTTTTCCAGTATTCTGCACTGTTTGATTCACTTAACGTTGCGGAAAACATATCTTTTGCACTGAGAGAACGCAGAGAATTAAGAAATAAATATACAGAAAAAGAATTACATGACATAGTTGCCCAAAAGCTTCAACTTGTAGGGTTAAAAGGGATAGAAAACAAATTTCCGTCAGAACTTTCAGGCGGCATGCAAAAACGTGTAAGCTTTGCCCGTGCAATAGTTACGGAGCCGAAAACTATTCTCTATGATGAACCGACGGCAGGCTTAGACCCGATATCTTCTACTCTGATTGAAGATTATATAGTAAGACTTAAAGAAGAAACCAACGCAGCCTCAATTGTTGTAACACACCAGATGTCAACTATCACAAGAACAGCGAATAAACTCATCATGCTCTATGACGGGAAAATAGTTTTCGCCGGAACACCTGAAGAAATGCTAAGAAAAGATAATGAATATACCAAACAGTTTGTAACAGCCTCCCTTGAGGGTCCGATGAAAATGATTGCGTAATAATTATATTTGCGCTAAAATTAAAATCAGACACGCAAAAAATACCTCCTGGAAGGTAATTTAAATTGAGAGGGAATGTGATTATGGATATGGAACAATTTGAAAAAAAACTGTTTAATGAAGATGTAATGACTTTGGATACATATATTATGTTTAAACTCAAAGAAATTACTGAAAGATTAAAACCTGATTTAATTGCAAGAAACCGTGCACCGATTTCGCTTTCCATGGGTGCACCAACAGCAGCCCCTCCCAAAGAACTTATCGACAGATTAAAAGAAGTATTAACCGAGGACGGTATTCATCTTTATTCTATACCAAAAGGAGAAGCTTTCTTTAGAAAAGCAATTGCTCAGAGAATGAAAAATCGTTTCGGAGTTGCATTAGACCCTGATAAAGAAATATTCTCGCTTATGGGTTCAAAAGAAGGAATTGCAAATCTTGTAAGATTCTTAATTACGCCTAAACACGAAATTAAAGAAAAAGATGTAATTCTTGTACCTGATCCTGGGTATGCGTCATATTTACAATTTATTAAATGCTCGGGAGGATATGCTTATCCTATTCCACTGACGGAAGAAAATGATTACAAACCTGATATGGAAGAAGTCTGGAATAATTTAATCAAAGACGGATTTAAACCGGAAAATGTCAAAGCTATGATTATAAACTTTCCGAACAACCCGCTCGGTGCAAGCACTACCAAAGAATATGTAAAATCCGTAATTGATTTTTGCAAAAAACACGAAATTCTTTTGATTTCAGATGCTGCATACTGCGATTTGTATTTTGACGAAAAAGAAAAACCTTTCAGCGTGTTTGAACGTGAAGGCGCAAAGGATATTGCAGTGGAATTTTACAGCTTTTCCAAACCTTACGCAATAACCGGCTGGCGACTCGGCTGGGTTTGCGGAAACAGTACAATAGTCCAGCGTTTTGGAAAAGGTAAATCTACAATTGATAACGGTATTTTCAAAGCACTCCAAAAAGCCTGTGCTGAAATTTTAAATTCAAAAGCCGGCGATGATTACATAGAAGAAAGCAACAAAAATTACGCTAAAAAACAGTCAATAATGGTAAAAGGCTTTAAAGAACTTGGCTGGCCGATTGATGAGAAAAAAGTGCCTCACACAACATTCTATCTCTGGCTTCCGATACCGCCGAGATACGATTCAGCATTCAAATTCTGTCAGGACGTTCTTGAAAAATCAGGAGTGGTTCTGGTTCCCGGTAATGCTTTCGGCGCACACGGCGAAGGATATTTCAGATTATCCTTTGTATGTTCTGATGAGCAGCTGCAGGAAGTTATAGATAGATTTAAGGCTGACGGATTTACTTTTAATTAATATAACTCATCTCTCTCCCTTTTTGAGAGGGAAAAGAAAGCATACGGCACAAAATGCATCGCGCACAAAAGTATTCCAAGCATTAACAAGATGGAGACTCAAATACCTTCCTTGTAAAGGGAAGTGGTGCAAAGCGCCGGAGGGCTTTCATGCGAGCATGCGGCGTAGCCGCGATAGCGAGCATATAAGGTTGAAGGCTCTGCCTTCAACTACTGCCATTTTATTTCGCGGCGCGCAGCGACGCTGAAATATTTTGCCGATTTTTCTTTTCTTTGGTTCGTTTCTTTTCTTTTTTTCCGGCTAAAAAAGAAAAGAAATGAGCATACCTAAAAGAATATAAACTTATCCCTCACCCGCCCTAATGGCACCCTCAGTACAATGGATACAGGGTAACTTGCTTCGCACAGCTCAGCAGTTCCTTTTGTATCCCTCAAGGGGAGAGGGATGATTCATATATACGAAGACTCCCGTTTATATAACTAACGGGAGCTTTGGTTTTATATATTAAAAAAGTGATTTTCAACAAATAGGATTAGCAGCTTAAAGCCATCAATGCTTTTACAGAACGAGCATTATCTCTTACTTCCTCATCAGAATGCATTTCTACTGTATCTTCAAGAATTTTAAGAGCTTCTGATTTATCTTCAAGAGCAAGTAATTCATTAATTGTACTCATAGCAACAAGAGTGCTTAAATCATTAATGCCTTTGCCTTTATTTGTAATAACAACTTCCAATGAATCGTGAACATTTTTCTTTACAAGCGCGCGAGAAGTCATTTCTCTGACTTCATCAATTGCAGAATTGGTACCTACCTCGTTCAAGACATTGATTGAATCAGGGTCTTGGTGACGGCAAAGTGCTTCAATAATATTTTTAACTTTTCTTCTATCCATTTTCTTCCCCCTATGCTACCAATCCTATAGATTGCTCAAACATTTCTTTCAAACCGTTTTCACCACGGGTTGGACGTGCCATGTAAGACTGTATCATATGCTCATCCTGCATAGCATTCCATCTGCTTTTAAACATATCAACCACGTCAGCATTCATTGCGGAACCGAGTTTTGATTTAACTTTGTCACCGGCTTTAGAGATAAAATCTAAAGAGATTTCGGTTTGTTCAAGATTTTTCCAAAAACCTATAACACCGTTTTTCATTCTGTTACAGAAAGCACCTACAGACTCAATAGCCGCAGAGATTTTAGAGCCTGCACTTGCAAGAGAACCTACAAGAGCGCTTGCTTTTAACTTACCTGTAAAACTTGGTTGAGCGGCTTTTTCTTTTTCAGGAGCAAATACGTCTGCTGTTAAAACATTACCTTTGAATGATGATACGGCGAACGGATTTGAACTTCTAGCCACTGTTTGTTCGTGTTTAGTATTATTAAAAATACGTTCACGAATTGCTGAGATTGATAAATTTGCCATTATGTAATCCTTTCCTACCTAAATTCTTCACATATATAGGATATCATATAAGCTTGATTCGCCATCAACCTTTTGGTGTATTATTTCAAGAAAAACCTATACTTTAGTTGCAGATTTTACATATTGTTTGTGGTAAAATTTAAATATGGGATGTGTTAAAGAATTAAACGAACTTATTGATGTTATCGCAAGACTTCGTGCACCTAACGGCTGCCAGTGGGACAGAGAGCAAACTCACAAAAGTCTCCGGCCAAATATGTTAGAAGAAGCTTATGAAGCAGTTGACGCCATTGATGACGGCGATATGAAACATTTAAAAGAAGAACTCGGAGATGTGCTTCTACAGGTTGTGCTACATTCCCAAATAGCCTCAGAAGAAGGTGCTTTTACTATTGAGGATGTTGCAAAAGGGATTAAAGACAAGCTTATTCACCGTCATCCGCATGTTTTTGGCGATGTTAAAGTTAATTCTACCAAGGATATTATTGACAATTGGGATAAGCTTAAAGCCGAAGAGAAAAAACACAGGAAATCTGCAATGGATGGTATTTCCAAAGCTCAATCCGCCCTGATGAGTGCTCAAAAAATCAGTAAAAAAGCTGTCAAAACAGGGTTTGAGTGGCCTGATGAGAAATCTTTGTATGAGTGCATTTATTCTGAATTTGACGAATTCAAAGAGGCTGAAAAAGCACAAAATAAAGAACAAATGGAAGAAGAATTCGGCGACATTCTTTTCGCAACGGTAAATTTAGCCCGCTGGAACAAAATTGACGCAGAACAGGCGCTTTTAAAAGCTAATAAAAAATTTATGACCAGATTCAGGAAAATGGAAGAATTAGCAACAAAACCGCTAAACGAATATTCTTTTGAAGAATATGACGCTCTGTGGAAATCTGCCAAAAATCAGGTTGGTTAGTAAATATTTAGGGATATGTAAACAAATATTAACAAACTTATTCTTAAAAAAGCAATTTTTCAGAAAAAAAATACTTTATTAAAGTATAAGGAAATGAGGATAAGCCAAATGAAAGAACAAGAATTAAATACAATGATGTCAGTAGTAGCTGACCCTATAAAAAACGTATATAAAATTAATTCACGTAAGGATCTGGAAGAAATACAGAGAATCATTCGTATTTTTAATATAGCTGATGAACAACATAACAAACACACAATGTTGTCTATCAAAAATCTTGCGACATTCAGACTTGTTCTCAGCAATAACTAAGATTTAGCGGCAAATAACGCCGCAAATAAGGTTTCGTTGGAAAAATAAGGAAAAAGGAATAGTAATAAAAAGCCTGCTAACATAAAGCAGGCATTTTTATTACCAAGGGTAATCTTCTTTAAACTCCCAATTATCAAACTTCTGCAACAATACTGCACAACGGTTCTTAGAAGTCTTGCATAATGACAGCGCTTGGAATCTGGTTGAATAAGAGCTGTTGCTAGCTATCTCTGAACTCATCATCGGCTTGTTGTTTTTATAACAAAAGAAAAACGTAAACATGTCTTTCCCGTAGGCATTTGGCTTTCTATCACCATTTGAATCAAAATAAATATCAAAACAAGAACCCATCTTTAATCGCATAGAAGAACCGTCCGGGAAATATACTTGAGGTAACGCTCCGACAATAGGCTTTCCATCAGGGCCTTCTCCAGGAGTTTGCCCTTCTGTCAACTTTAAAATTTTTAAATGTGGAAGCAGATATGAGTTAAAAATATTTACAGCCTCTTTATTGTATTTTTCATAATCATAATTGCCATTTTCATCAAGAATATACTCCTCTTTTGCCCAGTATCTCGGATCGCCATGTTCGCTTTGTGCTGCTAATATTGCCTGATTCATTACCGAATAAAATTTCTTTAATCTGACTGTGGTTTCTAACTTTTGCTGCTTTTGGATAAGAGCCGGCAATGTCATCGCAGCAACCACGCCTATTATTCCTAATGTTATTAATACTTCTGCAAGCGTAAATGCAGGTTTAAACTTAGAAGGATTCTGCCCCCCCCCCCGTAAATTCAGTCATAGCAATGGTTTTCATACTTATACCTCCTTTGTTATATTTAATTATAACAAATTTACCTGGTTATTTCAAGTTAAACCAAAGCCAACAGCTCCGGAATAAATATTAAACCGCCGATTATAACTGCAATAATCGTCACAAACATCACCGCACCTGCCGATATGTCCTTAGCCATACCAACCATTTTAGAGTATCTATTATGAAAAATTGCATCTAGAGAAAATTCAATAGCAGAATTCAGCATCTCTGCCGCCACAACAAGCCCTATCGCTAATAACAGTACACTGATTTTTAACGCGCTGAATTCAAGTACAAAACCTAAGATAAGAACGAATATTGCCGCAACAAAATGAATTCTGATATTTCTTTCGCTTTTTAATACAATTCTCATACCTTTGCGCGCATTTTTGAAGGTATTTCCAAATCCTTGAGACTTAAATTTACTCATACTTCCCCCAAGCTTTGAAGAGCTTTATTTTGCTGTGCCACAACAAAATTATAATCCTCCATTGTCTGGTGGTCAAATCCTAATAAATGCATTATTCCATGGCTTATCAAAAAAGCAAGTTCAAAATCAGGGGTTGTACCTTTTTTTTCTGCTTCTTCCCTGACCTTATCCAGAGCAATGATAACTTCTCCCAGATTAATTTCTCCGTCAAAAATAAACTTTTCCTCAGAATCGGCAAAAATTGCAAATGTAATTATATCAGCAGGATAGTCCTTGTTACGATATTCCTTATTTATTTCATGAGTTTTTATGCTATCGCAGTATAAAAAATCAAAAGAAACTGTATTAAAATCCATACCTTTTAAACAGCAGTAATCATAGATTTCCGGCTGTTTAAGGTAAAATTTTAAAATCTTCTTCGTTATTTGTATAAATTTTCGCTCATTTAATTCCCAGTCAGGAAAAATATTTTCACTGAAAACATTAATTTTCATTCTTTCCCTCATTGGAATTCTTATCTTCCAGCTGTTTTATTTTATTTTCCAAATCTTCATCCAGTTTTTTGGAAGGAAGATTAATTTTATTTTTCTTAAGTTCTTCTTCAATATTTTCCTGATATTTAATTCTGTTATGCTGCATGCCGCGCAAAATTCTACTAAAAGTTGCCGCAATGACTTTTATATCATGCAGGGTTAACGGGCTATCTGTAAGCTGACCGTCATTTAAACGTTCAACGATGATTTTATCGATAATCTTCTCGATTTCTTCGGACGTAGGATTTTTCAAAGAACGGACAGCTGATTCGACAGCATCAGCAATCATAAGAATAGCAGTTTCTTTGGTATTGGGTTTTGGTCCAGTATATCTGAATTGTTCTTCTTTAACATTTTCAGCACCTTCTTCTTTGACTGCCTGATTATAAAAATAACTAGCAAGCCCCTCTCCGTGGTGTTGAAGAATAAAATTATTAATAACCGGCGGAAGCCCATATTCTTTAGCCAACTCTACACCATCTTTCGGGTGGGCTGTAATAACCATTTTACTTAATCTCGGATTCAATTTTGTATGCGGATTTTCAATTCCGAAATAAGATTGGTTTTCAACGAAAAATAACGGACGTTTAAGTTTTCCGATATCGTGATAAAAAGCTCCAACTCTTGCCAAAATAGGATTTGCGCCTATAGCCTCCGCCGCAGCTTCACAGAGGTTTGATACCATAAGACTATGATGATAAGTCCCAGGAGCCTCAAATTGTAAACGTTTCAATAAAGGTTGGTTATGATCTGCAAGTTCAGCTAAGCCGTATGGTGTATTTATTTTAAACATACTCTCAAAAAGAGGTAATGTTCCCAGGGCAATCATTGAACTTATTATACCGTTTAATGCAATAAATACACTGTTTTTAAAAATTAAAACATTATTTACATCAATCAAGCAGCGCTCCAAAACATAGATAACCAGCAAAATAAGAAGCCCTGCCGCAGAAATGACAAACCCTGCCTTAATCAAATCAAAACGCCTTGAATATCGTATTTGAGATATTGTAACCATAGAAACAAGACTTAATAAAGCGAATGTTACTATAATATGCGCAGAATATTGCGCGCCGACAGTAAGAACAGATAATAAAACTATTGCAGCAACAATTGCGACTCTTGGATTTGTAAATATTGCCAGCAGAAGAACAAATGCCGGGACAGGCAGAACATAAGGCGAAAATCCTGTAGGCATAACGACACATATACCGGCAAGAATTAAGGCCAAAGTCGCAGATATTGCCATATATCTTGGTTCAAGAAACTGTTTTTCGAAAAATTTCATATATGTTATGAATATAAGCGTTGCGAGAAAAACCAGAATATAAATAGCAATAAGACCTTGAGCATTCAGTTCATATACGTTATAACCGGCTTGTCTTAAAGCATCACGTTTTAATTGAGTAACAGGCTCCCCTTCAAAAAGAATTTTTTCCCCCTTTTGAAAGGTCACTTCATAAGGTTTGACAGAATTTTCGGCATTTTTACGTGCGATTTCCGTAGCGAACTCGTCTATAACCAAATTTGGGACTATAACCTGACTTAACAAAGCATTTATTATTGAAATCTGACGTTTGGAAACATTTGAAATCAGGTTTTCACTGATTATATGATCAATACTTACAGTCTCAAAATCTTTCTCACTGATACCTTTTTGAAGAATATTGGTAAGAGTCAAATTTGCCTTATCAAACACTTCTCTCAAAGATGGGTCATCCGATTTCAAAAAGAAATTGATAACAAAATTCTTACGACTTTCACTGGAAATATCAAAAAGCAACGATAATTCTTCGAGTTTTATGTCATCCTGAACATCTTTACGACGTATTTGTATTATAGAATTTTCAAGTGTATCAAGATTTGTTTTTATAAAATTATCTTCAGCCGGTGCTAAAATAGGATCAACTTTTTGTGCGACTTCTTTCTTATGCTGTTCCGTACGCTTTACATCTATAACCGTAATTGTTTTTTGTGCAATAACATCTTTTTTACTAATTCCGTTTTCAACTATTGTTTGAAAAAAGAAGTTTTGCGACGCTATAACCGCAGTCATTAAAATAGTAAACAACAAAAAGCCTGCTGTTTTAAAAGCCTGTGACGAAAAGAAAAAGTCACGTATTCTGGCTGCAAAAATAACTTTATTCATTATATATCACCATTTTGTTTTAAATTAAAACTACACCACACTATTTTATATCTTCCTTAAAATTTTTCAAGCCTGTTGACTTGACCATCCTTTGAACATCTTCTATTAACTTTCTGTTAATTGAAATAAGTTCAGACAAAACTGCGATTAAAGAAACCTGTACACCGGTCAGCAAAAGAATTGCGGCAAGTATCAATGATTGAACATGCCCCTGCCCGCTCCCGTTTGAAAAATAATATAAAAATCGGCCGCCTAAAATTAAACCCGCCAAAAGGAACAGAGAACCAATCATTATAAAGAAACGAAATGGTCTGTATATTATAAACATTCGGAGCATCGTAAAAATTGAACGCCATATATACAAAAACATATTTGAAAATAAACGGGAACGTCTGAGTTCCAGGTTAACATCAATTTCAACGCATTCTGTCACAAGACCCTTTGCCTTTGCCTGAATAATGGTTTCCAGCGTGTAAGTGTAATTATCAAAAATATTCAACTGCAATGCCGCATTTCTTGAAAAAGCTCGAAATCCGCTCGGAGCATCTTTTACATCTGTTTTACTCACACAACGCATTACAAAAGAGCCAAGTTTCTGTAAACATTTTTTCATAAAAGAAAAATGCTTAATTTTTGCGACAGGTCTTGTGCCAATTACAATATCAGCCTTACCGTCCAACACCGGTTTAACAATATCAGAAATAAATTCTGCCTTATACTGATTATCGGCATCTGTATTTACTATAATATCCGCACCCATCTCAAGAGCTTTGTTAAGCCCTGCCGAAAACGCTTTTGCAAGACCTTTATTTGTTCCGAGCGACACAACTTCAGCTACTCCGAATTCTCGTGCGACTTCAACAGTCCTATCTGTTGAACCATCATCAATAATGAGAATTTCAATTTCATCAATTCCATCAATATGCTTTGGAAGATCTTTTAATGTAATCGGAAGCGATTTTTCCTCATTAAAACATGGAATCTGAATTACCAGTTTCATACACATCCTCTCTCTGCTTTTTTTTATTATATAATTAAAATATATAATTTACAAACGGGGATGATTATATGGGTATCTGGATAATAACTATTTTAGGCATTATTGTCAGATTATTGTTTATTAATAAGACTGAGGGTTTGTGGAATGATGAATATGTTTCCTGGATAGTAGCTTCACAACCGTTAACAAACGGCTTTTTTGAAAATATAAAATCACAATGCCACATGCCTTTTTATTATTTATATTTAAAAACATTTATGACTATTTTCGGACAAAGTGATCTTGTATTAAGATTATCATCCGCCCTTGCAGGTGTAGCGTCAATACCGGTTATGTATCTTGTCGGAAAGCAACAAAACAAAAAGACAGGATTACTGCTTGCATTTTTTACGGCAATAAGCTCTTTTTTGATTTACTATTCGCAGGAAGTCAGATTATATTCGATTTTGTTTTTATTTTCGGCACTGTCGCTGTTATTTACGCTTAAAATCCTACAAAAAACAAATTTGAGAAATCTTATAGGACTAATCATCTCGGATTTTTTGATATTGATAACTCATACAATCGGATTTGTATATGTGTTTTTTAATATAGTTCTTGTAAGTATATTCTTATACAAAAACTTTAAAAAAGCCGTATTAAAATTATGGCTTGTAATTGCTTTATTATGCCTGAGTGCAATGCCTTTAATTTTAAAAATATTCACTACAAAAACATTCTCCCAGTGGTGGGGTAGTTTTACACCTGCAAAATTCGGATTTTTAATGACAGATTACTTCTCACCTGTTCTGACCAATCTGGTCGATTCTCCGGCAAAATTTTTCTATAATCCTTCTCCTGAATTTATTATATTTGCACTTATACCTGCGATTATTGCTCTCATTTGGATCATAAAATCAATTATCAAAGATAAAATCAACCTGGCTCTTTTGCTAAGTACAATTGGCGTACTTTTTATAATGACATGCGCAGCCATTTGCGGGAAATTAGTATTTATAACCAAATATTCTATGGAAATTTATCCTATATTACTCTTTCTTACGGCATGCGGAGCATTGTCGTTTCAAAAAAAACTGCCAAAATATATTTTAATAACAATTTTTTGCCTTATACAAATTACCTATCTTACAGCAAGCCCGCTTTCTGCCCCGAAAATCAGAAGAGCACAAGGGCATGCTATTGTTGCGGAATTGATAAACAAATCAAATTTGAAAAAAGACGATATTATAATTTTGGAATATTATCCGCCGTCACGATTTGAAAAATATATTGATTTTTCAGACTATAATGTTATTTCAATAGATAAGGGAAATTTCCCGCAGTATATGTCTCCGGATACGGATTATGCAAAAGCATACAGGGAAGGGAAACAAATATACCGGGAAATGTTCGCCTCAAACCGAAACCCCTATTTGAGATACAAAATATATACAGAAGTTGTGAAAAATATGAAAAAAAATCAAAGCGTTTTAGTAGTCATGCTTAATAGTGTTGCTTTTTATCCTTCAAATGTTATGATGGCTATATCAGCTGATGATACTTTGTATGAAAAAACACCTTTATTATTTCTGGTTTTCTCGCACATTAAAACTCAAGTGTTCTATGATTTGTCTGAAACCCTTACGAGAATAGACTTTAAGAGCAAAGGTGATTGGGCTGCAATTAAGTTCACAAAACTTAATAATCAAAGAAAGGAATAGCAATTTTTCTTATGTTTGAACCTATATATATATAGAAGGGTTTAGTAAAGAAAATAGTGTTATGAAGGTAGAAAAGATTAACTTAACAAATTACAACGGTGCGTCAAAATTACGCGTTACAAGCGGAATGCACAGTTCTAACAGTAATTTTGAGAGCCCGAATTTTACAGGTTCGGTTGTACAGGCGGACATGGTTAAAGATCTGCAAAAGTTAATGCCCAGAACTATCAGAGTAACAAATAAATTAGCTGATAGCATGGGAGAAATTCAAAATATTATTATTAACTCCTTAGGTACAGGTTTGGTTGCCCCTATATTTATTAAATATAACCCGCTTTCTAAAACTGATGAAGATACAAGAACTTATTCAGCATGGAGACAGCCAATTTCTGCAGTTTTGGCGGTTGCGACACAGGCAAGCATGGTTGCACCTTTTAACAACCTGATAAACTGGATGGCAAATGTCGGAAAACTTGCAGATCCTTACAATAAAACAAATTTCCAGAGTGATGCGTATATCAGAAAATTGATACATAAAACAAATCCGGAATTAAGTAAAGAGCAATTGGACAGAGCTGTTGCCAAAGAAAAAGTAAAACAATATAACAAACTTTTAGAAAATCTTAAAAATGAAAATACAATTTACATAAAACAATACAATGCTCCGTCCAAGAAAATGGATAATGGCTCGTTTAAAAATCTTCTTCTTGAAACAATAGACGATATGATAAAAGATGACAACGATAAACTTAAAAATTGTGACAAAACTAGTGAAAAACGGAAGATAAGAAGCGAATTTTTCAGAAAACATAATGATAATGCCAAACAGGTTCTTACTGAAATAAAAGATAATTTAAATAATTTAAACAGCGTTCCTGATTATAAAGATTATCTATCTTCAAAAATAAAATCATTAAAAGCAGAAAATGCTGATGAAGAACTGATTAAAATGGTAAAAGAAGTAAAAGAACGTGCGACAATTAAGACAAATGACCCTAATGCGCAAAAAGCTTTGATAGAAGAAATTCGAAACAAAATATCCAAAATGCTTAAGCAAGCAGATACATACTCCAAAGCAATCTCAGAAGAAGATGTCTCCAAACATGTTGAAGAAAGCGTAAAAAATAAAACAACAACACTCAATACATCTATTAAAACACTTCAAGACATAAAAACAGACATTTCCTCTACTGATGGCTGGACAATCAAAGACATCGAAAAAAGAATTTCAAATAAATTAAAAGAAGCTAATTTATCAGAAGATTGCAGTATAAAAATTCCGTTTTCAACAAAAGTAATAGAAAAATATAAATCAAATATCGAAAGCAGTCTTGACGGCTACAAACGTTTCACCGGTTTGATTATATCATTAGCGGTTCTGCCGATTACCTGCACACTTTTGAACTGGATTTATCCGATCTTTATGGATGCAGTATTCCCGAACCTTTCTAATAAAAAACACGACAACGAAGCTTCGGCACTCGTAGCAAAAGCTCCTAAAACAGAGGAGGCTAAACGATGAGTAAAGTTTATAACGTTCTTTCAAATGCCGCTAACAAAACAGTCGAATATACACTTATAAAACCTCTGAATAAACTTTCTACAGCGCCGGGAATGGGTCATGTAAGAAAAGAATTCTGTAATAAAAATCTTAATTTTATGAACGGTGTAGGTATTACATCCATTATCCTGAAAGATGGTCTTGGCTGCTATATGTACGTTAAACAGAGTTTAAATAACGAAAAAATTCCTGCAGATAAACGTAAATTCGTGGCGGCTCTGGATCTTGCAAACGGCGGATTAATGATTGCAATGCAGATATTACTTTTCCTTACAATTTCAAGTAAAGCAATGCAGAAAAAAATGTTCCAGGGTCTCTATGGAAAATACTTCAGCAGAGGTGTAACAAAAGGTTACCAGGCCATTATTAAAAACATGGATAAATATAAAGGAATAACAAATAAAGAATTTGAAAAAGGCATGGATGCAATACATGACAAAGCAGTTGAAGCTTTCAGTAATATAACATCACTTGTCGCTGCTACAATTATTGGTAAACGTGTAATTGTTCCGTTTATAGCAACACCTCTGGCAGACAAAACTAAAAAGTGGATGTGCAGAAACGATAAGCCGGAAGAAATCGATTCCGAAACAAAAAATACATACTGCAAAGAAAAACACGACCACCGCAAGGCAAACTGCCAGCCACAAACTCAGTTGACCGCACAGGTTAACAAATTTACGGATAAACTCAAAACCTTAACAACCCCTGAAAAATAATCCGATAAATTTGCTATTAGGTCTCAAAAAATTCTGAAAAAACAAAAGTTTTAAAAAGGGCTTTTCCATAAAACTTAGAAAACTAATTGATGCGGATGCTGAAATTCAGTTTTTCAAACAATGCAACATTTTAGAGTATCGCCAGACAGCAATAATTTTCCACAGATAGCAGCCTGCGAAGATAGGTAAAACACCAACATACTCTCATACCTCATCCGTAATAACCTATACAGATTATTTAAAAAGGGGCACTATTGTAGACTAAAACGGTTTTGTCTGGTTAAGTTTCAGACGCAAATCTCTAAATCTAGCAATATCTTCCTGAGTTTTACCGGAATCTTTAAATACAGCCTGGGCTGACGGATGAACCATTAATACATAATCCATGTGGATTTCCAGAAAATTATATTTTCTCGGTGCCTGATTTGCATTACGCGGATAAATCTCCGCATTTGTTACTGCAAGAAAACGTCTTTCTTTATCATTTAAAAGGTCTGTCAATTCACGGTTTGTATTTGTATATTTTGAAACGTGAACAATACCTTTTATATCATGGTCAACTGTTAATATGCTAACCTCTATAGGAACCGTGTCTAAATTCTTTGCCATCTTCTTATCCTTTAATTACCGATAAAATAAGTATAATATATTTTCTATGAATTGTCTATATGTTAAATTTTATCAATTCTTTTTTTCATGCGTGTTCCATAGACTTCGTGGACATCAACAACAGAAAGGAATGCTGAAGGATCAATTCTTCTTACAACTTCTTTGAGTTTACTCATTTCAAGACGGGATACGACACAGTAAATGACAGTTTTATCAATTCCTGAGTAACCGCCCTTTCCATATAAATAGGTAATCCCGATTTCCAAATCTTCAACAAGAACTTTGCCGATTTCTTCAGAACAATCACTGATAATACGAACCGACTTAGAAGTATCCAGACCGTCAATAACAGTATCAATTACTCTGTATGCCACAAAATAAGTTAAAATAGAGTACATAGCCTGTTCCCATCCAAAAACTAGACCTGATGCACCGTATATAAAAATATTAAATGCCATAATAATTTCACCGACAGAAAGTCCGAATTTTTTTGACAAAACAAGCGACATCATCTCGGTACCGTCCAGAGAACCTTCATTTTTTAAGACAATTCCTACACCAAGCCCAAGCATCATACCGCCGAACACTGTGGCTAGTAAATGATCTCCTGTTACTTTAAAACTATGAAAAATATTCGTTGCAATACCTAACATAGCAATAGCAAAAAATGTTTGTATCACAAAATTTTTACCCATTTTTGTAAAAGCCATACAAACAAAAGGAATATTTAAAATCACGATTAAAAGACCAAGATTATATTTAAATACGTGACTCAATATCATTGAAACACCAACAACACCGCCGTCAATCATTTCATTTGGAACAAGAAACCCCTCCAACGCAAACCCAGCTATGAACGCTCCTAGTGCTAAAAAAATCATTTTTTTTATAACATTTAATATTGTTTTTGGCTGCGGGAGTTTTATACAATTTATGAAAGACATATTCTTTATTCCTTTTTACCGGTATTTTTTCTAATAGTAATAAAATTATTTATTTTGAATATAGTTTTTTTGTTACCTTCAAATTCATCTTCATCCTTGTAACCGAGAATATTTTCAAGGTCGTTTTTCAAAGTAACAAGATCTTCATAGCGTTTGAGAGTTCCGTCAAGCGCAATAGAAACATCACCGGTTTCTTCCGAAACAACAAGACAAGCAGCTTCGCTTGCTTCGGACATACCGATTGCAGCTCTGTGGCGGGTACCATACTTCCAGCTAAGCTTAGGATCTTCTGTTAGCGGAAGCAGAACTCCCGCAGATATAATTTTCGGTCCGCTTATTACAACCGCGCCGTCATGAAGCGGTGTATTAGGATGGAAAATCGTAAGCAAAAGTTCTGTAGATAAATCTGCATTCAATTTTGTTCCGACATCGTAATATGTATTACTCAAGTCATTCTGAAAAACAATCAAAGCTCCGGTATGAGATTTTGAAAGAAATCTTACGGCTTCAACGATTTCTTTTATAACATCAATTCTTTCATCTTTATCAGATTTTGTATTATTTGAAGAAAAAGCCTTGCTTATAAAGTCAACCTGTCCCAAAAACCCGAGAAAACGACGGAGTTCCGGCTGGAATATAACGATTAGACTTAAGGAAACAAGCGTCACGATTGATTTCAGAAACATACCGAGGATTTTCAAATCAAATCTCACAAGGATTTCACCGAACATCCAGACAAAAATTAAAATAAAAATACCTTTAACAAATTTTTCGGATTGTGTATTTTTAATAAATTTTTTATAAAATGCATAAAGAATAAGTACAATTATGCCGACTTCGAAAAGGTTTGTCCAACTAAAGGACAAATCCATAGCGCCTATTTGAGATTGTAAATAGAAAATAAAATCGTCAAACATATTACTTTAACCTATCCGGAACTACATCGTGAGAAATCAAATCCTCCAATGTCTCTCTCTTAACTATAATATCAGATTGTGAATTATTTACAAGTACCATCTGCGGTTTTTGTACTCTGTTATAATTTGAGGCCATAGAATAGTTATATGCACCGGTATTATAAACACAGAGGATATCACCTTCTTCAATCTCAGGCAGCTCTATTCCGTTTATTAGAATGTCACCGCTTTCACAGTAGCGCCCTGCGATTGTAACATCTTCAAGATTACCTGATTGCGGTTTGTTAGCAATTTCTGCATAATATTCCGCTCTATACATTGAAGGCCGCGGATTATCTGCCATCCCGCCATCTACCGCTACATATTTTCTTCCTTTCGGAACCTGTTTTGAACTTCCTAAAGTATACAGAGTAACTCCGGCAGTTGAAATTATACTTCTGCCCGGCTCTATAAATAACGTCGGAGGATCAATTTTATATTTTTCAATACTTGCATTCAGACTTTTTATAATAACGTCCGCAATTTTAAAAGTTGATGGTGGAACATCTTTCTCCGTATATTTAACGCCTAAACCGCCGCCGATATTTATTTCATCAAGCTTCAGAGAAAACTTTTCATCCAAACGCGCAAGCTCTTTTACAAGAATTTCAATCTCATCGTGATAAACTTTTGTCTCAAATATTTGCGAACCTATATGAGCGTGTAGTCCGTGAAGTTTTAAGTTTGTATATTCATTTAGATTTAATTCAACAGCTTCATCAATTTGAGTCAAATCGAAACCGAATTTCGAATCAAGATGACCGGTCTGAATATATTCGTGAGTGTGGCATTCAATTCCGGGAGTTATACGCAAAAGGATATTTGCGGTTTTGTTCTTACTTTTTGCTATTTCATTTAACAAAGAAAGTTCCAAAAAGTTATCAACAGAAAATCTACCTACCCCTAAATCAAGCGCAAGATTAAGTTCGTCAACAGATTTGTTATTCCCGTTAAACAGGACTTTATCCATAGAGGCACCGGCTTTATAGACTGTATAAATTTCTCCTGCAGAAACCACATCAAAGCCAAAACCTTCTTTTGACAGAATTGCGGAAGTTGCAAGTGTACACAAAGCCTTTGAAGCGTACATCATATTAATCTTAGGATAAGCAGAAAATGCGTCTTTATAATCCTTACAAATACTTCTTATTGTAGTCTCATCAAGAACATAAAGAGGGGTTGAATATTTTTCCGCAAGTTCAACAAGGTCACACCCACCAATTTCGAGATTTCCTGTTTCATTAACTTTTGTAGTAATCGGTTTAACGAACTGATTGGTACTCTCTCTCATTTTCAGGCTCCTGATGTTCTCTTTACATTACAAGTTTAACACAGTGAAAATAAAATTTAAATACAAAATATAAAGGAATTATAAAGGTTTAAAAGTTTAAAGGTTGAAGTGGTAAATTGCGGAAAAGCTAACTAAGCAATAAATATAAAGTATGTTCTATATTTGTTTTCGAAACGATAGCGTGAGCGGAGCGGAAGCGTGTTTGAGACAATAAATATAGAACTATGCTGTAGAATTCATTCTACTTCAGCAAAATTGCACAGGTCATAAGAATACTAAAAACGGCCATTAAATCCCGCGCCTTGAATAATACAAAATAAAAATGTTCACAACTTTTATCATCTGACGCGTTGTAATTTTTCATCAATAAATATACCCAGACAACGAAAGGAAGAGTCAACAAACACAAAAGTACTGCCGGATTTGAAGTCATAAAGCCGAACAGGATTGCTGCTATATAGCCAGCAGCAACAAATATTCCAAAAAGAATTAAAGCCTTACCCTTATTGTTTATTCTGCAACAGAGGGTTTTCTTATGAGAAATCTTGTCACTGTCAAAATCCAACAGCGTATGAATATACAAAAATGCCACAGTAAACATTACAACAGCAACAGAAAGAACAAATACTTTCGTCGAAAATGTTGTTTTCATAACATACCAGACACCTTCAAACATCAAGGGTCCGAAAAGCAATCCAATTATAACTTCACTCATCCCGATAAGAGAAAATCTTGCATAAGTGAGCGTCAAAATTCCGCCTGCAGCCATAAGCCATATAACACCAGATCCGCTTCTGAAAAATAGAATTACACCTATAATTATAGCGATTATAGAACATACAATAATCATTTTTTTTAAATCACTAAGCGTAATCGTACCATCGCGCAGAAAACAGCATTTTGTCTCAACTGTACTTGACATAAAATTTTCATCTTTTGACAAAACTCCGTAATCTATATAATCATCAGCCATATTGCCGGCAAGATGTGCAAGACTTATACCTATAAGCGCAAGAAGTCCGTTCCAAATATTTCCGCCTGATTTGAGACCGTAAACAAACACCGTAAGCCATGAAAGAATTGTTACCGGCAGAGCAAAGGCACGGGAACAATTAAAAAAGAACTTTAATTTTTCAATCATTTTAAAAGGCCTTTAACTCCCATTACAGCTTCGTAACTTGCACCCGCTTCCAGAAGCTCCTCGGCAGTTAACCCAAAAAGTGTTATTAGTCCGTAAACTTCCTCCGGATTATTTTTTATCTCGGACGCAACAATTTTCACGGCATCAACACGTGAAAGATTTGACACCCTGTCATTAATACCTAAGTGCAGACTTCTTTTTTTTGCCTTACCCATCTGCTTCTCCGTAAACTCCGATGCCGAATGCAAGCAATGCTGCACCTATCATGCCTGAATAGTTACCGGCCTGCGCCTTCACAACCATTGTCGGGGTGGTAACAATTTCTTCATTAACGGATTTAGTAAGATAATCTGTATCCACAAATTCTGCCATAGACCCTGAAAGTACAATTGCGTCCGGATCAAAAAGGTTTGCCAGTCCAATCAGACCTGCAAGAATATCATCCTGCCATTTGTTAAAAATTTGAGTCATCAGCACATCATTATTTTTCCACCCGTCTATAACGTTATAAGTAGTAATTTCAGGATTTTTTGATATTTCTTCCGCCGTAAGCTTCAGCCCTGTTCCTGACGCATAGATTTCAAAACAATCCCAGCTTCCGCAGGTGCATTTTCTGTGTTTATCCATACGCATCTTAAAGTGCATTTCGCCTGCAGCACCATTTTTACCTTTAAAAAGTCTATTATTGATAATTATTCCACCGCCGACACCTGTTCCGAGCGTAATCATAACAGAATCAGGCATTCCTTTTGAAGCGCCTATAATATGTTCAGCCCAGGCTGCGGCATTGGCATCATTTTCAACAAAAACAGGTTTTCTGCTTAAAGATTTAAAATCCATATCAGGATAACCTTTTGCAATATTACCCGTTGAACCGAGGATGCCGTCATTTGAATTATTCACGGCACCACAGGTAGAAATCGCAATTATATCAACCTCATCTTCGTATTTTTTTATGATGCCTTGAAAAAGTAATTTTATTTCGTAAAAAGTTTTGGGAGTATGATGCTTTTCTATATCTCCTATAATCTCTCCCTTTTCATTAACTATAGTATTATAAATTTTAGTACCGCCAACATCTATGGCAAGAGCTTTTCGCATAATTACCCCTGTTTATTTCTCTGGACAAAACGTTTTGTAATAAGCTGAGGTCTTGTAATTGCAGACCCTATAACAACACAATGTGCGCCGAGTTCAAAAGCTTTATCAACCTGCCAAGGCTCCCAGATTCGGCCTTCCAGAACAACCGGTACATCGGTCTCCTTCACTAGCGCCTCCAACAATTCAAAATCAGGACCGTCCCCGGCTTCTTTTGAATGTGAGGTATAACCTGAAAGTGTTGTTGAAAGAATATTTGCGCCTAACTTTGCACAGGTAATGCCTTCTTCAACCGTTGATACATCAGCCATAGAAATTCTTTTGTTGATTTTTATGTACTTTATAATATCATTCAGAGTGCAGCCTTCTCTCGGACGGGATGTTCCGTCAAACGCAATAATATCGGCACCTGCATCTATTAAAGAAATCACTTCTTTTAATGTCGGTGTAATATAAACAATCTCTTTCCAATTCTTAGGAATAACATCAGGCTTTGTAAGACCTATCACAGGCACATCAAAAAGAGTTTTTGCATTTTTAACGTCTCTTACACCGGCAACTCTCAAAGCTCCTGCACCGCCTTTTACGACAGATTTCATCATCGCAGCCATGCACTTTTCCAGATACAAAGGCTCTGACGGCATTGCCTGTACTGATACTACAACCTTATTTTTTAAGCGATTAACCATTTCCATATTATCATTATATTATAAATTGAATTATTTTTAAACTGCTTCCATCAATTATTTTTCAAAAATAAATATTCAGCTATTCAAATAAAAATAATTATATTTGTTATATAATAGAGAAAAAGAGGAATGTGCATAATGAAAAAAAGTTTGGTTAAATATCCGTTTTTAACAAAAGAAGCAGAGGTTTATAAGCGTGACAATGGACATACAATTGTTCTTGCGCATAAAGAAGGTGAAATGGCGAATGTCAGCACCTGGGTTAAAACAGGTTCTATAAACGAAGATGACAGAATTAACGGGATTTCGCATTTCCTTGAACATTTAATGTTCAAAGGGACACACAAACACAAAGCAGGAGAGTTTGACCGTATTTTAGAAGCTAAAGGGGCTATTGTTAATGCAGCTACCTGGAAAGATTACACATTCTATTATGTTACTCTCCCGAAAGGCGAAAACGGGAAAGACCTAAAACTTGCAATAGAACTTCATGCCGATATGATGCTTGATCCTGTGCTTCCGTATGAAGAAATAGGCGCACCGTTTGATTTGAATGATACAACCGTAACAGATAAAAGAGAACGCCACGTTGTAATTGAAGAAATCAGAATGCGTAAAGATCAAAATTGGACAAAAGTTTATAACGCGTGCAACTATAATATGTATACAAAACATCCTTACAAACGTGATGTTATAGGTACTCCGGAAATTATCTCACAGGTTACGCGCGATGATATTATGAACTATTATCAGACATTCTATTCTCCTGAAAATATGACAACCATTATCGTCGGAGATTTTGACAGTAAAGAACTCTTAGAAAAAGTTGAAAAAGAATTTGATTTTAAAGGTCGTAAAAATGCACCTCAAAAAATTAACGAAATTGATACTCCGGTAAGTTCTACAGTCATTGTAGAAAGCACTGGGCATATAAATACTTCATATATGATGTACGGCTGGCTCGGGCCAAAGGCATGTGATTTAAAAAATACTATATGTCTTGATTTAATCAGCATAATTTTTGGCGACGGCACAAGCTCACGGCTTTATCAGAACTTAATCGAAAAACAACCGGAGCCGGTGTTCAACATGGTAAACAGCGAGCATTATCAGTTTAAAGACGGAAACAACTTCTTTATTCAGGCAAATTTCAAACCGGAAAAGTTAGAACTTGCCAGAAAATTGATTGAGGAAGAATTGGCAGGATTATTAAATAATCCGATAACAGATGCGGAACTTTTGAAAGCAAAGAAAAAAACAAAATCCCGTTTTGCATTTTCTGCAGAAACAGTATCTGAAATAGGGGAAACTATCGGCTACTATACAACGGTATGCAATGATTTAAAGCTTATTGAAGATTATCTGAAAGACCTGGAGTCTATTACTGTTGAAGATTTAAACAACGCAATAAAAAAATATTTAAATCTTGAGAATGCAGTAATTTCAATATTGAAACCAGAAAACAATTAAGGCAGTTTTTCAGTTAAAACATCGTCATATTAAAAGCTTGATATCGTAATTAAACGACTTCCAGAGGTTCAACTAAAAATTCAACCAGTACAGGACCTTTCACGGCAAAGGCTTCTTCCAACGCCGGAAGAATTGCATTTGATTGCGCTACTCTGATAGACTTTATCCCGTAAGCATCAGCAAGTTTTATGAAATCAGGATTTGAAATCTTTGTTTCGGAAAATCGGCTTTCGTAAAAATTCTGTTGTAATTGTCTTACCATACCAAGATAACCGTTATTAAGAACAAATAATTTTACAGGCAGATTATAATCAACACAGACTGCGAGCTCCTGAAAATTCATCTGTAAAGAACCGTCACCTGCAATACAAATCACAGGATGTTGTTTATCTGCTATGCTGGCACCGATTGCAGCAGGAAGCCCGAAGCCCATAGTACCGGAACCTCCGGATGTAATAAATTGCCCCGGTTTTGAAAATGTAAAATTCTGCGCAGCCCATAACTGATGCTGCCCTACTTCAGTACAAACCCAAGGCTCCATATCTTTTGTAAAATTGCTTATTGCATCAATTACTTCATAGGAATGCAATTTTTCTGAAATTTTGTGATTTTTCCTGTTTTGCGATTTAAATTCAATGACATGTTTGAGCCATGATTTTTGTTCCGGATTTAAAGTATACCCGCCATTTTTAAATTCACAAATCAAGTCTGCCAGAACTAACTTTGAATCACCGCAAACAGACAAATAAGCAGGAATAATCCTTGAAATTTCATTTTCATTTATATCAACTTGAATAAACTTACGGCTTAATTCTCCATCAGGAAAACAACACGTAATTCTGTCATTAAACCTTGCGCCTATTGAAAGAATTAAATCACTCTCACGTAATGTTTGATTAGCAGAATAACTACCAAAAATTCCAACCATTCCGAGATAATTTTCATTCTCACACGGATATGAACCGAGAGCCATCATTGTATTTACGACAGGAATATCCAAAAGTTTTGCCAGTTCGATTAATTCGGAAGAAGCCTTTCCGTGAATAATACCGCCTCCTGCTGCAATAACAGGTCTGGAGGCAGAACAAAGTTCTTTTAAAACAGATTTAATTTGTTCTTGAGAATATTTGACTACCGGTTTCGAAAAGATAGAGGCTGGTGTAAATACGGCAGAGTCTGTAAATATATTTTTAGCAAGATCAACAACCACCGGACCTTTTTTACCGCTCATTGCAGTATTAAAAGCTTTTTCAAGAACAGGCTGCAAATTTTTGACATCAGTTACCTGATAATTAGCTTTTGTACAGGATTTAGTAATATCTACGATATTCACTTCCTGAAAAGCGTCTTTGCCAATAAGTGACGCCTGAACCTGACCTGTCAAAACAACAACCGGATATCCGTCAAGATATGCATTAGCCAGACCGGTCACTGTATTCGTCGCCCCAGGACCGGATGTAACCAGCACAACTCCGCACTTACCGCTCACTCTTGCGTAGCCTTCTGCCGCATGTACAGCAGATTGTTCGTGCCTTACAAGAATATGTTTAATATCATTTTGCTTAAATAATTCATCATAAACACTCAGAACAATGCCGCCCGGATAACCGAAAATAGTATCAACACCGAGTCTTTTTAATGTCTTAATCAGTATTTTTGCACCCGATAATGTAGTTGTTTGAGTTTCAGTTAACAATGATTTACTCTCCTGTTTACCGAATTTTAACACACGTAAACATCAGTTTCAAGCAATAAAAACGGGACTTATATATGATTTTACACCAAGCGTTAACTTTTGTTAAAAAAACTACTGTTCTTTAGACTTGTAGATTTTTTTAACAGCTTTGACTATTGAAGTTTTTTATATCAGATCTGGGGTCAATTGAAGGTCAGAAGAATTAAGGAATTGAAGGAAAATTGGTAGTGATTAATATTTTTTTACAATTTAGGAAATTTTGGAGATGCAAGGTTTTTATATAAGTATAGGGGAACTAAGGATATTTTTATGGGAATCGAAAAGACAGGTTTACAACTAGGAAAAGAAATTATTGCTTGGACTCGAACAAGTGGTAGAAATTTGCTTGCAGCAAAACCTGTAAAAGTTAATACCACAGGGTTAAGATTAGTTCCCCATTTAGAAGATGATATTGTTCAAATTTCTAAACAGGCAAATCGGTGGACAAAAAATCCAAATGAGTATATTCCAAATTGTAAAATTCCAAACTCACAAATTCCGAGTCATCATATTGCGGCTGGTAAAAATCCTGATATTCGGGATGTCGCTGATTTAAGAAAAGGTATTGTTGAAGATGGTGAAATGTTCGGTGGGTATCAAGCAATAAAACTTGATAAAGAATTTGCAAAATTAACTCCACTAGAAAAAGATTGTATTGGATATAGAATTGTTGGACGTTCAAATATCGCATACAAAAACATGCCGTTTAATGTTATAGAACATGCAAAAATCGGAGATACAGTCATATTAGACGAAGGATGTGCATATGCCTTTCAACAAGAAAATTTGATATCGTTAAATAATTATAATCTCAAAAATCCAATGCTTGAAATTATAAGAATTCCAAAAGGTGCCAGAGTTTCCAGAAATATGGAACATGGTGGTGAAATTTTAATGCCTCGAGGTGCTGAATATAAATTAATATCAAAAGAAACTGTGTCTAATGGTACAATTAAAGTTGTACTTGAATATATATTACCAAAATCCAAATATCCTGAAGATATCAGAGAAATACGAAAAATTGCCGAACAACATATAAATTCAACAGATGAATTTACTAGAAAGTATGCTCAAAAAATTCTTGATGAAATCTCAAGTTTACAGTTAATGGAAGTTATAGACCACGTTGGTGTAAAGTTGTATATAAATCCTTAAAAAACGGCATCTTTTGATGCCGTTTAAACTTATTAGTTATCTATTTCCAACAAATCTTTCCATTGTTGTTTTTTATTTTCGAGTTTCTTTTGCCGTGCTTCTTGTCTTGCTTTTGCTTCTTCCTGCTGCTTTTTCCACTGTTCTTCACGCTGCTGTTTTGCTTCTTCTCTTTGCTTTTTCAAAGCTTCCTGCTTAGCTTTAGCTTCTTCCTGTTGTTTTTTCCACTGTTCTTCTCTCTGTGCTTTAGCTTCTTCGCGTTGTTTCTGGCGCATTTCCGCTTCTTTTTTGTTAGCTTCTAACTTGTTATATGTAGATTCTTCTGCAGCTTCAAGCTTATTCAAAAAATTTGAAACAGGGCGTTTTTCAGCAGCCTGAGCCACACCTACTGATAACATAGACAATGCCATTAATGCTATTAAAGTTCTCTTCATATAAAAACTCCTTTCCTTTGTGAGATACATTATACTAAACTTTCTCATATATTTCAATTATTTTTTTTATTCCGTTTTCAGCAGTCTTGAAAATTTCAAGCATTTGCGAATATTCATAAGGTTCGCCCTCTGCAGTTGTCTGGAATTCTATAATCTTGCCGCTTTTAGTAAGGACGATATTGCTGTCGACTTGAGCATGGGAATCTTCCTCATAACACAAATCCAGACGAACCTCTCCGTCAATTATTCCTGCTGAAATAGCCGCAACAGGTTCTATTATCGGATTTTCTTTTATAATGCCTTTTTTAAGAAGCTTTTCAACGGCAATTTTCAATGCAAGAAAACCGCCGCAGATACTTGCGGTTCTTGTGCCGCCATCTGCTTGAATTACGTCTGCATCAATCGTTATTGTCAAATCAGGAATTTTCTCTAAATTTATGCTTGCCCTGAGACTTCTGCCAATCAGACGCTGAATTTCCTGTGTTCTGCCGGAAATTTTGGTTCTTTCTCTCTGGCATCTAGTATTTGTTGATGACGGGAGAAGTGAATATTCTGCCGTAAGCCAGCCGCGCGGGTCGTCTTTTTCCATCCATTTTGGTTTCCCTTCTTCAACCGATGCTGTCGTAATAACCCTTGTATCGCCAAATTCCACAAGGACAGACCCCAGCGCATTTTTTGTAAAATCTTTTGTGAACTTAATCTCTCTTAATTCGTCGTTTTTTCTGCCTATTCTCATAACCTTATCCTTTATAATCGTAATCCCATATATATATTTGTCCGCAGTATTTGCATACTGCATGCTCATTCATAAACTGTAAATCCGGCACAAAGGTATAACCGTCAACAGAAATCTCTATTTCGTTTTTACTGTTGTAACGCTGTTCGAAATGTCTTGCGCCATGGTAATCAGGTGAAAACATTAATTCAAATTTATCGCGTGATTTACAGAATTTACAAATAAACATTATTCATCTTCTTTTTGCTGTGCTCTTTTCAAAATATTTTTATCAAGCTTTTTAACTTTTTTCTCCTGTTTCTCTGCATTAGTATTCAAGGCTTTATACCAGAGAGTCCAGCAGATGCTTCTTAATGGGAGCGTAAAACCTGTTACAATGAAAAACGCAATCTGATAGACCAGCATTTCCGCAACATTTGTAGGTGTAATAATTTGCGCACGCGGATTTAGCGTTATAAGCCAGTTGTTGAAATTGTCCAGCGGAATATTTGTCATAACCCAGTTTTCAAAAGGTTTTATCAAAAATGCAGTTACACCGGTCAAATCAAAAAATACGGAAAATCCTTCTACAAATAAATAATGTGTAAAAAATCCTATTATACACATCAGAATAAAAGTTCTTGCAAAGTTGCCTTTAATCAAAAGCATACTTCGTCTGAAACATCCGAAAACAGAAACATCATCTTCAAACGTAAACACTTGAAAAATTAGTATGAAATAAATAAAAAGAACAGCCGCAATGATTATAAAGAAAGGATTAATTGCCAAAATACTCAAAACGCCGACCAAAAACCAGAGTCCGACATATTTAAAAGTTCTCTGGGTAATAAGCGCATTATGGGCAGGAAAATCATAGACTCTTCCGGTATTAAGAGCGCTTTCTGTCATAGAATTTAAAGCTCCGTAAGCTACAAGATAATCCCAAAAAGCTTTCAAAAATATAATCATCCCAGGAACCGTTATCAAAATTACACAAGCAACAATTGTAGTGAAACTGTTAAACGCCGGAGATTTTTCTATTAGTGTCGGCAAGTATGCGGTATAAAGTCCGGCAAGCCCAAAAATTAAACCCATACCCACAAGCTGTCCCAGAACAGGAAATGCCATATATTGAGTGAATTTGAGGAAATTCATACAATATATTTTCACACCCTCTGTTAATACATTGAAAATTCCGTTTCCTGTTTTTGCTTTAGACATATTCTCTCCTTATAACCGCAGTTTTACAGATGGTATTTTTATATAATTGTATTATAATTTTATTATAAATAAACTAAAAAAAACAATGACCGATTACAAAGAATTAATTAAAAGTTTTAATAAAGAAGATTATACATCAGGACGCGTCAACTTACATATACATTCAACCTTCTCGGACGGACGCGGAGATTTTTGTGATTTAATTAAACAGGCAAAAGAAAAAGGATATAAAAAAATCGCCATCTGCGACCATAATACAATTAACGGGTATCTTGAGCACGGAATAGACAATATAGTTATTCCTGCCGTTGAATTTGATGTCTGGTGCGGATATGTGTTTATGCATTTGCTCGGCTACGGCGTAGATGTTAATAACAAAGAACTCCAATCATTCTGCGCAAAATCAAAACGGGAAACCGAATTAGATATTGTGAGAATTTTTGCGACCCGGAACATAAAAAAACTTATCCGCGCAATTCACAACGCCGGAGGGATTGCGGTTATTGCACATCCTGCCTGCTGCTGGGCGCTGAGTCATGACAGATTTATAAAGAAACTAATCTCCTACGGATTAGACGGAATGGAAGTATATTACCCCTACAAACGCCACCGCGGAATAATAAAATTTACGACAACTCATAATATTGAAAAAATCGCCGATAAATACGGACTGATAAAAACGGGCGGGACAGACTTACACGGGGACGTTCTGGAATAATCAAACCGCGTTTTGTTTCAAATAAGCCTCAATAAACCCGTCTAAATCGCCATCCATTACAGCATCCACATCACCGACTTCAAAGCCCGTGCGATGGTCTTTTACCATTTTGTAAGGGTGGAATACGTATGAACGGATTTGGGAGCCGAAATTTATATCAACATTTTCGCCTTTAAGTTCGGCTAATTTTTTCTCATGTTCTGCCTGACGGATTGCGAGGAGTTTTGACGCCAGAATTTGCATTGCATTTTCTTTATTTTGTAATTGAGAACGTTCCTGCTGGCATTTGACGACAATTCCTGTCGGTTTATGGAGAATTCTCACGGCAGTTTCGACTTTATTAACGTTTTGACCTCCGGCACCACCTGAGCGCATTGTGTCAATTTCCAAATCCTCAGGCGGAATTACAATAGTTTTTTCAAAATCAGCTATAATCGGCGATACTTCAACCGAGGCAAAACTCGTCTGGCGCTTTCCGTTTGCGTTAAATGGGGAAATTCTGACGAGTCTGTGGACACCTTTTTCAGCCTTTGCATACCCGAACGCATATTTTCCGGTAATTTTTATGGTTGCTGATTTTATTCCGGCTTCATCACCATCCAGTTTATCAAGCAACTCAACCTTCCAGCCGCGATTTTCCGCCCAGCGCATGTACATACGAAGAAGCATACTTGCCCAATCCTGAGCATCAGTTCCGCCGGCACCGGCGTTTATCGTTAAGATTGCGTCCGCTTCATCGTATTCACCGCTCAGCATAAGTTTTATTTCAAATTTATCAAGTTCTCTTTCTATAGCTGATAAATTTTCATAACTTTCACTTATCAAATCCGGGTCAGAAATCTCAACAGCGACAGCAGCATCATCCAGTGCAGACTGCCACCTTTCCAGTAGCGAAATATTCTCTTTAATTTCTTTTATCTCTGCACCCAGTTTTGATACTTTATCCTTGTCTGACCAGATATCAGGCGACTGCATTTCGTTTTCTAGTCTTTCAAGTTTTGAATGGAGCGAGGCATAGTCAAAGACACTCCTTCGCGCTTTTAATGCGTGGCTGCAATATATTCAAAAGCTGCTTTAATTCTGTTTCCATATAATGATTATACTACAAAAATTTACGAATCAACGACCTTAATTCTGCCATCATCAACAATATCGACAGGTTCAGGATGTCTGCGGAAATAATCTTCCACACACTTAGTCAGATCATAATCAAAGATTTTTTCAGCCTGCTTAATTTTATTCAGCATACTAAAATTGTCGCCGCCCGCTGCTATATAATCATTAACTGATACCAGATATTTTTTGTCCTTACGCGGGTTATTAACATCTATATTTTCTTCCGTGCCGTCTTTTTTGACAAATTTAATTTCTTTTATCTTGCCATCTCTTGTTACGGTATATTTTAAACCAGAAACATATATCAATCCTGGTTTATTGCTCTGATTATTAAATGAATGAGCAGCAAACTTTATCGCATCCACAAGCTCTTTTTCCGTATAATAAACATTCACGATTTTGTTCTTAAAAGGTGACAGTTCTGAAATCGTTCTTGTATCAACACGGCCTTTTTCCAGAGTTCCACGAAGCAACGCTGACGTAATTATTGCGATATCAGCTCCGGTATCTTCTCTTACTGCATCCAGCGCAAAATTGGCAAGCGGGCTCGGGTCTACAAGGTCATTCTGCATAACAGGAGGGGCTGTACGCACCTGACCAACGACCTCCGGCTTTCCGAAAATAGTATCAAATACATGACGAGCGGGAGCGTTTCTGCTGAATATTCTTGTTGTTGCAACGTTATTCTGGGCTTTCCTGATAATTCCATTACTGTCAAATTCAAGATTAAGAATACCAAAATTTCTGCCGTCGCGACCGGCCTGCGTAATAATTACAGGTTCCCCGCTCTTTGATTTGAGAAGATTTATGTTTTCCTTAATATCTTTCAAAAGGTTATGGGAATGTCCGCCAAGGATAACATCAAGACCGTCTGTTTGCTGCGCAATCTTCATATCATATCCGTAACCGCTGTGGGATAAAAGAATTATCTTATTTACACCCTGAGCTTTCAATTTGTCGACTTCCGCCTGAACCATTTTAATTGTTTCTTCTATACTGGCAGGCTCAATATCTTTTTCTCTTAAAACATCAGCGTATTTTAAACGGGTCAGCAAATCCGACGGAATAGTTCCGATAATGCCATATTTATTCCCGTTATGTTCTTCTATTATTGATGATTTTATATATTTATGAAAATCATCTTTTTCATCTTTTGATTTTAAATTGCAGGCAAGGAGGGTATATGAAAGATTAGGAAAAAGATTCTTAATCTCTGCAGGATTTGTATCGCATTCATGATTTCCAACAGCTGATGCTGTAACACCTATTATCTTCAAAAATGTTGCCGCAACTTTATTTATCAAGGAATCTTCTCCAAGCATAATATCGCCTGAGGCAAGTTTAAGCTTATCTGTGGGCTGCGACGGAACAAATCTGTCAAATTCATTTGATGCAGTAATTGTTCTCTCCATATTTATTGCTCTGCCGTGGTAGTCATTAACGTAAAATATACTTGTGCGGGTATAGTCTGAACCGTTCGGCGGATTTTTTACTTTTGAATAGTTCTGCCTTGAATTTTGGGATATTAAATTTGACGGTTGTGATGTAATCAAAGGATTAATCATTTTCAGTCCCTTCACTTTAAAGTTCCTGAAAAAAATTTTTTGCGCATTGATTTACAAAGATTTACAATAGTCTTTCCAGGCTTGAGTATAAGCTTCTTCCACGCACTTTGCAAAACCAGCTGCATCATTACGCAGAGGGGATTTATTTAAAATATCACGCAAATTATGTCTGTAATAATCAAGCTTTTTAATATCTGTGGCAAGCTTTTGCGCTTTTATAATATACTCGCTCTCGTTTTCTGCTATCAAATCATTAAGTTTCAAAACATGGTTTATGTGAGCACAACCTCTTGACTGCATGCTTTCTCCAAGAAGAGTAATCACAGGAAGCCCCATGGAAATTTGTTCTATCGTAATAGTAAGCCCGTTAAACGGTGTGGTATCAAGTGCAATATCCGCCATTTTGTAAGCGTTAAAATGAATTCCTTTGCAAGCTTCATTCTGATAAATTACACGATGTTCACCAATTCCGTACTCCGAGAATTTTTTCTTAAATTTTGTGATAATTTTTTCTGTCATTTGTGTCCTGTAAATAAGAAGCTTTGAATTCGGAACATTCTGCAGAACTTTTGCCCATAATCCTATTGTATAATCATTAATTTTTGAAGGACAATTAAAACTTCCAAATGTGATATACCCGTTTGTATAGTATGGCAGTTCATTAATTTCTGGCAGTTGAATTCTCTCGTTATTATAATCAAAACGATGCATTCCTGATTTTAAATAAAGCGGTTTTTCAGTATAATATTTTGCAAGATTTTTAGGGATAACAAATTCATCCGCAAAAATATAATCAACCTCTTTCATGCCCATTGTATTTACAAAACCGAGATACTGCATAATTAGCGGTGCAGGTTTATAATAAAGAGCAAAACATCTGCAATGAGTATACCCGCCTAAGTCTACCAAAATATCAATACCGTCATCATGAATTTTCTGTGCAAGTTCTTTTTCGGTTAACTTTGAACAATCTTCAAATTTCATTCCAGTTCGCTTAATTCTCTCTGTCGTAGAATCTTTTTTTTGCGAACAGGAGTAAAGAGTAAAGTTAAATTTCTTCTGATTGTGATATTCAAGAAGCGGCAGAACAAACTGCATCATTGCATGACAATGAAAATCTGATGACATATACCCTATATTCAATTTTTTATTCGGATCCTGAGGGGATTTATACTCAAAAGGTTTGTCATCTTTTAATACATAAGGTCTGTAACGGTTTATTTGATATTCTATTGCTTCTTTTAATTCTTTTTGTGAATACCTGTCTGATTTAAGCATAGTAAGACAAATACTCGATACACAGTTTGGCAAAGGTTTCATAGAAAGAGCTTTATCATAATATTTTATACTTTTTTCATTATCAGAAAAATAGCACATATAACCGAGCATTGAATAAATGCTTGCATTTGTCGTACAATATCTTAATGTATTTTCAAAAGCTTCACAGGCAAGATCTCTATCTTTAAGGTTGTAATAACAATTCCCGATTTTCCTATAAAGCTCACATATATTATATTCATAAGATTTATCAATCTCAGAGAGAGCCTCTTTAAAAACATCTATAGCTTCCGTGTATTTTTTTTCATTATAAAGTGCATCACCCTTTGCGATTTTATCCAGCAACGGCTGATAAGTAAGTTTCTTTTTTAATCGTTCTGCTTCTGTTTTCATACGTATTATAATAATTTATAATCGTATTTTAGTCAAATTTCATAGTTTGAACTTCCCAGTGAGAAGATAGTTCTTTTATCAACTCAGGAGCATCTTCTGAAAGGTCAAGAAGCACAATGCCGTTATTTGTGCAAACTCCGTTTTCGCTATGATGAAGTCCGATACGAGTTCTTATTGAACATCCGTACTTAGTGAGAATTTGTTGAAATTCAAGGGAGCTTTCTGCTCTGTCTGTCAATTTTACACCAATAATTGTTGTCATATTTTCTCCTTTCTGTATTTCACCTTACATAATATATTTTATCGGAAAAATTTTTAACCCTCGCCCCTTGAGGGAGAGGGTGCCCGCAGGGCGGGTGAGGGGTAAATTATACTCTTTCGGTATGTTCATTTCTTTTCTTTTTTAGCCAGAAAAAAGAAAAGAAATGAACCAAAGAAAAGAAAAATCAGCAAAAAGTTACAGCGTCGCTGCGCGCCGCGGAATCAAATGGCTGTAGTTGAAGGCTTTGCCTTCAACCTCTTTTGCTCGCTATCGCGGCAAAGCCGCACGCTCGCCTGAAAACCCTCCGGCGCTTGGCGCCACCTCCCTTACAAGTGAGGCTTTTACTTTCCCACCCTTTGTAAGGGGAAGGGGGATTTATTTATACCAACCTGCGCTCGGTTGCCGAGCGTACACGAAGTGCGATAGTGAGGCTGAAAGGTTAAATGCGTCAGCATTTAACGACATCCATTCAGTCTTGCGCTGCAAAGCAGCGCTGTTATAAAGCGTGTTTTTCTTTCTTAGCCGATATTCTTTCTTTTTGCATCGCAACAAAAAGAAAGAATATCCGGTGCGGGGTTTGGGGCTGCACAAGCCCCAATTATAAATATTGTAGCATTATACCCCTCACCCGGGACTTCGTCCCACCCTCTCCCGCAAGGGGCGAGGGATTAGTGGTGGAGCGTCTATAATCGAATGGTATCCATCAAGGGGCAAGGATTAAAAATATCTTCCGATAAAATATATTATGTTTTTCAATGTACCGTTTTTATATTATTTTTTCACATAAAAAAATAATACCCTCAACCGGGGTATTATCTTTTATTTTTATAAGGGATTTTTCCTTATATCGTGACCTATTCAATATCAAGGTCTTCTGTGGCTTGAAGCTGTTTTTTCTTTAAATTATGCATCACTGCATCGACAAGTAGCTCATAAGATTTCATATTCTCGATATTCGGGAATTCTTCTTTGAGCTGTTCTCTGACCATTGCTTCCAGCCTGCGTTCGTCAGAATTTGTTTGAATATCCTCAACTCCGCTAATCATTTTTATGTATTCAGGCGACGATTTATCAATGCCGCTTTTTGAAAAATGCAGCCAGCGTAACTTAGGGCTGATTGATTCATTCAGCTTTTTAACTATTTTCAAATTTTTCAATCGGTCTAACATAATTACCTCTACATATTTGATTGTCGGATTTGTTTTGTAACCTTCTTGTACTATTTTAAAGTATCCTCAAAAAAATAATTTACTTTTTTAAGTAATTTGTTTAGATTTTGTTACAATACGTCAAAACCTGCATTATAACTTACTAAAATCTGTCAGCCTTTCATATTTTTTCTTTAACATTGTTAATAATGCAAGACGGTTTTCCTTAACTTTTTCATCCTTATCCATCACAAGAACATCTTCAAAGAACTTGGCAACAGCAGGATTGATTAAAATTAGCTGGTCTAAATATGTTGCATAATCAGCGTTATCTTCAACATTTTGGATTTCACGGTAAAGCATGCCCTCGGATGCTTCTTTGAATAAATCTTTATTTACAGGATATTTAGCATCCTCTTTCAGAATTCTGATAACACGATTTGCGCATTCCAATAAGTCAGGATTATTAAGAGTTGAGACAACTTTTACGCGTTCAATGTAGTCCGCAAGATCTTCCATCGGATTTTTATTTGAAGCACAAGCCTCAAGAACATTTTTATTATATTTATCGCCTAAGAAAATTATCAATCTCTGGACAAAGAAATCATTAATTTCCTGCGGACACTGCGCCGGAACAAGTCTTGCAACATTTTTCTTCACGGAATCCGCTAACTTTTGAAGTGCGTTTTTATTTTCGGAAGTTTCGATTGATACAGGCAAAAGAAGCATGTCTTTTTTGATTAAGTCAGCAACATTAATCTTCAAATTGTTATCAAGAATTGTTCTTATAATACCTAAAGCTGCGCGGCGGACACCGAGCGGGTCAGAAGATCCCGTAGGTTTTTTACCGTCAGCAAATACTGCACAGATTGTATCAACTTTATCCGCAATCCCGACAATCTGACCTTCAAGCCCTTTTGCGGTTTCGCTTTCGGCATTAAGCGGGAAGTAATGTTCTTTAATACCTTCGACTACATTTTCATTTTCACCTGAAACTCTTGCATAATCGGAGCCGATGTATCCTTGAAGTTCCGTAAATTCAAACACAAGCTGGGTCACCAAATCTGCTTTACAAAGAAGCGCGGTTCTTTCAATATCAACAGACGGAACATTCAATTCTTTTGCGATATCTTTTGAAAGTGAAATAATTCTCTTTGTTTTGTCGTAAACAGAACCCATGCCTTTCTGGAAGGTTACGCCTTTCAATTCTTCCACGTAATCTGCAAGCGGCTTTTTGGTATCTTCATTAAAGAAGAATACGGCATCATCAAGACGAGCCTTAATTACGCGGACATTACCGGCTTTGATGTTTGCGAATTCATCGCCGATATAGTTTGTCATTGTAATAAATTTATTTATTAATTTGCCGTCTTTATAGAGCGCAAAATATCTCTGATGAACTGCCATAACAGTAACTACCAGTTCTTCAGGAAGTTTTAAGTATTCTTCTGAGAATTCACATGTAACAGGTACCGGATATTCCGTAATAAAGGTAACTTCATCAAGCAAATCCTCCGTGTAATAAGGTTCAGCCCCGAGTTTTGCGGCTTCTTCTTTTGCTTTTTCAACAATAATTTGTTTTCTTTCGTTCTGGTCAACTATAACACAACAGTTGCGCATAATTTCAACATAATCGTCCGGATGTCCTATGATTACGTTCTGCTGTGCAAACCTGTGACCGCGTGAAACATTTGAGGATTCTTTATCAATTATTTTTATTTTAACTTCTTCTCTATCAAGAATTGAAACAATCCACTTTATAGGGCGGGAGAATTTCTGGTCATTATAGCCCCATCTCATAAAGTGAGCGCCCTGAAGTTTAGAGAAAATTACAGGGACATTTTCCTGTAGAAGTTCAACAATGGATTTGCCTTTAACAACGATTTTGGCATGAACGTAATTATCTTCAACATACAAATCCTCAGGATTAACACCGTTTTTCTTAGCGAACCCTTCGCCGGCTTTAGTAAGATTTCCGTTTTCATCGTAAGCAATCTTTGCAATCGGACCTTTAACTATCTTTGTTTCATCTCCGCTTTTTTCAACAAGACCGCTCACGATAACGGCCAAACGTCTTGGAGTTGCATAAACATCAACCTTTTCAAACCCGATTTTATTGCTGTTTAAAAAACTTTCAAATCCGCTATGCAGCTGTTCTATAGCCTGCGGTATAAATCTATACGGTAATTCCTCTGTTCCTACTTCTAATAAATATTTACTCATATCTCACCTGTTGTTAAATCAATTCAAAAAGAATTATAGATAAAGCACGCAGTAATGTAAAGTAAATATTAATAAATTACTTATAAACCTGACGAAAATCCGGAGTAAAATACATAGAAAGAATATAGTTATTTGAGGCGTTTTTATTTGTCATATCCATAAGAACTCCCTGCTGAACATCAAAAAGATATTTTTTGCCGTTTGACAGTTTAATTTCATTCCAGATATGAGCGTTTTCGCCGACAATATCATTAAGATTTCCTCGGATAAGCCGCGTATTCAACCCGAGTTCATCTCCGAGAAGTTTTGCCAGAATTGATTTATGCCTGCAGACAGCACATTCGTGTTCAAAGATTTTACCCAGAAGAACTTCCTGAGCCTGACGGTTTTTGGCAAGCATGTTGGAACCTTTAAATGCTGCTTTGCTGTCTCCGCCAATATCGCGGATGAGTTTAAACAGAAACTGCATTTTTGATTTTTCGGAAAGTGAGGTTGCACTTTTTCTGACGTACTTCAGTAAATTCTGCAGATAGACATCTTTTTCCAAATCAACAGTAATGACTTCTCTATCCGCATACAGAGTATCGCCAAACTTTGTAAACGAAGCATTTCGTCCTCCGTCCCGGAACCCGTTAACTATTCTGTCATTTTCGGAAAGATAACCGTATTTTAAATATTTGTCAGAGGTTTGGACTGATTTTACGGAAGCTGCATAAGGACCTTTCGGAGTATGCGAACCATCAGCGAAACTCTTAGGATTAATTTTTTGTCTTAAACCAAAAATTTTTTTTATTCTTTGCAGTAATGAGGGTCTTTAAGTTGAACACGAAAGCTGTGTCCAATCATGCCCGCTTGTTTTTGTTCTGAGAACCGTTCTCTTAAAGGCACTACTATTAACCACACAATTTACATTCGACACAATAATTTTCATAAATAAATAAAAACCATTTCTATAAAATAATTGCGCATAAAAACGGACTGCCGATCATAAAAGACAGTCCGTTGCAATCTTTAAAACGAAAATATTATTATGACTTGGTTTTTCGATAAACAAGCTCACCGTCAGGTGTATATTGTTCAGTTACTGTACCGCTTGTGAGAATACCTTCAACATAGTTTTCCGAATCAGGAGTCCCAATTCCGTATTTTATCGGGATATCAGTATCTGTTTTAACACTGACAGAGCCGTCCGGATATGTAGTTGTCATTATGGTTAACTTAGGGTCATCCGGATTATCGTAGACAGTTTGAACGACAGCTCCGTTTTGATAATTTTGAACAACGGTATTTTCATCAACCATTTGAGCGTCGCCGTCTTTTTTGCCAAGCTTTGAACCTTTTACGGCATCAAAATTTTTATTTTCTTCATTCCTGTTATCAATTTCTTCTTTTTTAACAGTAACAGTATCATAACCAGTCATCTCAAGAGTCGCAGAATGGTTTGAGTCTTTATCGTCAAGTTCGAATTTATCTGATTTTGTTTCTTCAAACCCCTGTGCTTTTAAATCATCCACTTTTTCTTCATAACTTGTTTTAACATAATTACTTGCCGTAGTAGATACACTTCTGCCAGGTTCTTTGTAACTTCCGGTTACTGAAATTGTAGTACCGTAACGGTATCCCTCGTTTTCCAGCTTTGTTTTTAATTCCGCTGACTTTGACTCTAAAATTTCATCAATATCAGCCTCAGACTTTACAACCCCGACATTAACATTACCGTCTTTGCCGCCGATTGTATAATCTATTGTATTCTGGCGGTGTTCCATCTGGCTTTTTAGTTCCAAAGCCTTGGCAGCTTTATTATCAGCAATCATATTTTGGATAGCTGATACAGTAGCTTTTCCCGCACTATACCCTATCATAAATCCGATTACGTTTGCTGCAGTATTGCCGGAACGTTTTCCGACAGGAACAACCGGCTTGCTCTTAGCTCTGGAAGTTGTCAGATTTTTCCGTTTTGACTTATCATCCGGATATTGTACTGAACCGTTTCCGCTGATTGATTCAACCATATTTAAATTATCCTCCTCTCTCGGGTAAATTAAGCACACATTGCTCGTATATTAAAAAAAAGTTTTTACGCAGATAAAAATTGCCAATTAAAGAATGGGAAACCTCACATAAACCTCCTGATAGTATAAACTTACAGAGGTTTAAACAGGAGTTTACACTTTGTTACACTTATTGACTGATTACCATAATTTCATAACCTTGATTATAAATCTGTCTTTGTGTATAATATTCTCATAGGTTATTAAGGAGAGATAAACAATGGGATATAAAATTTTATCAAAAAAAGAAATTTGTCCGAACCAGTATGAAATAACAATCGACGCGCCTTATGTTGTAAGAAACGCAAAAGCAGGACAGTTTATAATTTTCAGAGCAGACGAAAACAGCGAAAGAGTTCCGCTCACAATTGCCGATGTCAATAAAGAAACAGGGGCTTTAACCTTAGTATTTATGGCTGTGGGATATTCTACAAAAAAATTAGCCGCTCTTGGTGTAGGAGATGAAATTGCGGATATTGTAGGTCCTCTCGGCAAACCGACCGATATCAAAAAATACGGAACGGTTGTTTGTCTTGCAGGCGGCTACGGTGCTGCGCCGTGTTACTTAATTGCAAAAGCTTTCAAAGATGCAGGAAACAAAGTTTATATGATTATGGGCGCAAGAAATAAAGACCTAATTTTCTGGGCTGACAAAATGAAAGATGCGTGCACTGAATTGTTTATTACAACCGATGACGGCTCACTGGGTGAAAAAGGTTTCGTAACTCAGGTAATGGAAAGATTAATGAAACAGGAAAAAATAGATTATGCCATTGCCGTAGGTCCTATGCCAATGATGAGAGCTGTTGCAGAACTCACAAGAGATAAAGGAATATATACAGAAGCCAGCATGAACCCGATTATGGTTGACGGAACCGGTATGTGCGGGGCTTGCAGAGTTACTGTCGGAGGCGAAGTTAAATTTGCATGTGTTGACGGTCCTGATTTTGACGCTCACAAGATTGATTTTGACGAAGTTATTAACAGAACTAAAATCTATAAAGATCAGGAAAGAAAACGCGACGAAAATTGCAACCTTTTGAAACAGGCAAGTAATATAAGCAAATAGCAGGAGATTACGAATATGGCAGAAATTAAAGAAATTCCGTTTTGTCCGCTTCTCAGCGTAGGGCAGAATGTTGATATGGTTTGTACGCAGGAAAGATGTTCCTGGTATATGCCAAATGTAAAAAAATGTTCCGTATACCTTTTGGCATACAATGCTCTGCTTGACGCAAACACAAAACAAATGCCAAAGAAACGCGTCCAATAAGTAACCTATTGAGGTATTAATGAAAATAGTTTTATGCATAAAGCAGGTTCCGGATACGACTGACATCAAATGGACAGAAAATAATACAATTCAGCGTGAAGGTCTCGAAAGTATTATGAATCCGTATGATGTTTATGCAATGGAAGCTGCTTTAAAACTTAAAAGGTCCTGTGATGATGTAGAAATAACAGCCCTTACAATGGGACCGCTGCAGGCTTCTGAGATGCTAAAGAAAGCTATCGCTGTCGGCGTGGATAAAGGAATTCTTTTAAGTGATAAAAAATTTGCAGCCGCAGATACCTACGCAACAGGAAAGACTGTAGGAACACTAATTAAGACTAAAATACCCGATTTTGATTTAATTATCTGCGGTCAGTTTGCAATTGACGGCGATACTGCACAGACAGGTCCGAGTATTGCAAATACATTAAATATCCCGCAGGTTACTTACGTTCAGGAAATAATTTCTTATGACGATGGCAGCCTCACTGTCCGCCGCGAACTCGACGACGGAACGGAAATCGTTAAGGTAAAACTTCCTGCATTAATTTGTGTATTAAAAGATTACTTTGAACCGACAAGGGCAAAAATTAACGGAATTATAAAAGCGCAGAATTCCGAAATTACAACTTACGGTTTTGAAGATTTGGGCTTGTCCGTTGATGAAGTAGGCTTAAAAGGCTCCCCAACGTATGTCAGCAAAGCATTCCGTCCCGCACCGAAGGACGTTCAATGTGAAAAAATTACAGATATTGCAGCTTTGGCTGAAAAAATTAAACTTTGCGGAGGATTAAATGGTTAAAGAAATCCTTATTTATGCAGAAGTAACAAGAGATAATTATATCCATACTGTATTTTTCGAACTTGCGAATAAGGCGCAGGAACTCGCAGAAAAACTCGGCGATGCGGAAGTAAATGCGCTATTGATTTCAAAGCCTGGATTAGCAGAAGAATACAGAGAAGCTTTTATTAACAGCGGAATAAGCAAAATTTATGCCCTGGAAGAGGAGAGATTTGACACATATTATACAGAATATTTTGCAAAAGCCGCAGTTGACGCTATAAATGAAATTAAGCCTGAAATTATGCTTATCGGAGCTACAAATCAGGGAAGGGATATTGCGCCGAGAATTTCGACAGCGCTTCATACAGGTTTAACAGCAGACTGTACAGGTCTTGATATAAACGAAAAAGGACAGCTTGCCGCAACCCGTCCGACCTTCGGGGGGCAATTAATGGCAACAATTCTCTGCAAAAATATGCCTCAAATGGCAACCGTTCGCCCGAAAGTTTTTAAGCCTGCGGAAAAAGATAATATTAAACCTGCCGAAATAATCTATAAAACGGTTAACCTCAACGATATAGAAAAAAAAGTCGAACTTCTGGAATTTCGTAAAAAACTTACAACTGAAATAAACGAACTCGACAGCGCGGAAATTATCGTAGCAGGCGGCAGGGGAATGAAAAATGATGAAGGTTTTAAACTATTAAAAGAATTTGCGGATAAAATCGGGGCAGCTGTCGGCGCAAGCAGGGTTGCGGTAGAAATGGGGCTTGCATCTCACGATATGCAGATAGGTCAAACAGGCAAAACCGTTACTCCGAAACTCTACATAGCCTGCGGAATTTCCGGAGCAATCCAGCACACAATAGGAATGGATAAATCTGAAAAAATTATCGCAATAAATAAAGATGAGAAAGCGCCTATATTCGAAATAGCAGACTTCGGGCTGGTCGGCGATGTCTTTGAAATTCTGCCGCAATTGATTAAACAGTTTTAATTATAAATTTATGCTACAATGAAATTCAAGAGGAAATTATGGTTTTAGAAAACAAACTTGGCATTACTGAATCTTCGGAACTTACAAGAGTAGAAGAAAAGCTTAGCAAGAAAAAAGCTCTTGAATTATTTGAAAAAGGCATTCTTGATACTCTTGAACCGGGAAAATTTCTTTCGTTATCTAAAATCCATAAATATCTTTTTGATGAAATATATGAATTCGCAGGAAAAATAAGAACAGTCAATATTGCAAAAGGGAATTTTCGTTTTGCGCCGGTAATGTATCTGGAACCGGCACTTGAGCATATTGATAATATGCCGCAGTCAACATTTGAAGAAATCGTTGAAAAATACGTAGAGATGAATGTTGCACACCCTTTCCGAGAAGGAAACGGACGCAGTACCAGAATTTGGTTAGATTTAATTTTGAAAAAAGAAATCGGGAAAGTTGTGGATTGGAGTAAAGTAGACAAAGAGGATTATCTGCTTGCGATGGAACGAAGCCCGATTAAAAGCGTTGAAATAAAAGAACTGCTGCGAAATGCCCTGACTTCCGATATTAATAACAGGGAAGTTTATATGAAAGGAATTGACGCAAGCTACAACTATGAAGGATATTTCAACTATACAATCCAGGATTTACACTAAATACTTACATTCCTTTTAACACTCTATAAAGATAAAGAACCGTTTTATCATTTTCAAGAGATTTGATAAGTTCTTGCCGCATAAGTTCATACGGAATATCATCTTTAAAAACAAATAATTCATAAATATCCACATTTAATGCGTTAGCTATGGAAGTAAGAGTTTCTGCAGACGGATAATTAATACCATTTTCAATTTTACTTACATTTTTCGGATCAATACCTATAAGTTCCGAAAATTTTTCCTGTGTAAGTTTTTTTGATTTTCTCAAATCCTGAATTTTCTGGCCTAATTGCTTTTTCAATGACATAATCTGACTCCTTATTAATCATTGCGTCTACATCAAAGCAATATAACCATCTCATAGATATAATTTTTTAAAATTTACATCTATAGAGTTGAAATTATTCTACTTATAGGATATAATTATATTATATTTCGATATAACAGATGGAGGAATTATGCAGAAAAAAAACGCATTTACGCTTGCAGAAGTGCTTATCACGCTCGGCATAATCGGAGTCGTTGCTGCGATGACTTTACCGACACTTGTTCAAAACAATCAAAATAAAGAACTTCAGACCGGAGTAAAAAAAGCTTATTCAGTTCTTGGACAGGCGCTCAATATGTATCAGGCTGAATATGGGGAGAGAATAACCAGTCAAAATACAGATGTACACACGCTAAAACCTGCATTAAAAAAATATCTCAAAGTGGTAAAGGATTGTGGACTCGGGTTTGATGATGCAGAGAAGGCATGTATTAAAAATTTTGGTGATGCTGAAAAGGATTCTACCACATATAAAAATTTTACAGGCAGCAATTCAATTAATTTAACATATTTTGACGATGGTCAATTAATACTACCTGATGGAAGCTTCATTTTAATTGAAAATCAAATTATTGGCAGAATATATCTCATTGTTGATGTAAACGGATACTTAAAACGTCCTAATAGACTGGGGAAAGATTTGTTTATGTTCCAGATTGACAGCAAAGGAGTATTGCGACCGATGGGTACAGAAGGTACAGATTATTATGACAAAAATGATAAATATTGTTCAAGTACATCTAATGATAAAATGAACGGTGCAGGCTGCACATACAAAGCTTTAATTGATGATGACTTCTGGAAAAATTTACCATAAATTTTCTTTGTGCTAAAATAAATCAGTAAATGACCTCTTGTCTGTAAGGATATTTTTCTCAGACAAGAAAAAAAAATTAAGTGAGGATATGTTATGAATAAAGTTGTAGTCGGCGCCCAGTGGGGCGATGAAGGAAAGGCTAAAATTACTGATTTACTGGCACAGAATGCTGATTTAATTATCCGCTATCAGGGCGGCTGTAACGCTGGTCACACCGTTGTTGCACATAATAAAACCTTTAAATTTCACCTGATTCCGTCAGGGATTTTGTACGGGAATAAAACCTGCTTTATCGGTGCCGGAACGGTTATTCTGCCTGAAGCTTTTGAAAGAGAAGTAAAAGAACTCATTGAACAGGGAATTGATGTTTCAGGATTAAAAGTCAGCCCGCTTGCATCAATTACAATGCCTTACCATACGGAAGTCGACGGCTACAGCGAAGATAACGCGAAAAAGGGTAAAATCGGAACAACTAAAAAAGGAATAGGTCCGACTTACACTGATAAAATGGCTCGTATCGGGTTAAAAATTGAAGATTTATATTCTCCTGAAGCCTTAAGCGAAAAACTTGACGTTATATTACCATTAAAGAATAAAATGCTGGAAAAAGTTTACGGACTCCAGCCTTATACAAAAGAATGCATTCTTGCCCTCTGTGAAAAATATGCAGAAATTTTTAAGCCTTATGTATGTTTTGACTGGCAGGAAATGCTGAACGCCTCAAAGAAAAAACAAGTGCTTTTTGAAGGGGCGCAGGGGGTAATGCTTGATGTGGATTACGGCACATATCCTTTTGTGACCTCCTCAAACCCGATAGGCGGCGGTGCTTGTACAGGTTCAGGCTATGGACCTAAAATGATTGATGAAGTTATCGGGGTGGCAAAGGCTTACGTTACCCGTGTCGGAGAAGGACCTTTTGTGACTGAATTGACGGACGAAACAGGCGACAAAATCCGCGAAATAGGACACGAATTCGGTGTAACCACAGGACGTCCGAGAAGATGCGGCTGGTTTGATGCTGTAACGATGAAATATGCAGTGCTTGTGGGAGGACTTACATCAGTTGCATTAACTAAAATTGATGTATTTGATACATTTGATGAAATTAAACTCTGCACAGCATACAAAGACACTCGTGACGGGAAGATTTACACATCCTATCCGACAGATGTATTCATTCATAAATACTTAGAGCCTGTTTACGAAACCCACAAAGGCTGGGGGGAAGATGTTACTGGAATTAGAGAGTACGAAAAACTTCCGGAAAACTGCAAAAAATATCTCTCGCGTCTGGAAGAACTTCTTGAAGTTCCGATTTCAATTGTGAGCGTCGGACCCGACAGGGAACAAACAATCTTTAAAAAATAAGCTTAAAAACACGGGGCAATTTTTTTAATCCCCGTGTTTTTATAATCTTGTAGGTAGTTATGCTCAATATCAATCATTTATATAAAACAGGCAATATTCATTTTCGTTCGGCACCTCCAAATTCCATGCCGGAAAACGGAGATAAACGGGCGCAAAATAACAAAATATCAAATGTTACACCGGATTACAATGTAAAAGCCCCTATAAGTTATAAAAAAATCGAAGAAATAGATTTACCGTTCAATACAAAAGCACATGTGTATAAGCTTTCAAATGGTCAAAAGGTTGTGGTTATCCCAAATGAAGGGGAAACCGTCGTTAAAACTTATGTAAATACGGGTTCAATGAATGAACCGGATAATTTACGCGGGATTAGCCACTATATCGAACACAATCTTTTTAACGGCTCTGACGGTCTGGAAGCAGGCGAATTTTTCAAAAAAACCGACGAAATGGGTGCTAATACAAACGCAAGTACAAGTTTTGCGGAAACAAATTATTATATAAAATCATTTCTTTTAAACGACGGAGATTTGGAAAAGAAAATAAAACTTCACGCATCAATGCTTGAATCACCTCGTTTTGCCGTCGAAATGCTGGAAAAAGAAAAAGGCATCGTTAATTCAGAAATAAACATGATTACATCTGATCCGGAAAATATTGGATTTAACAGGACCATAAAAAACCTTTTTAATATAAAATCATCATCAAATGATCTTATTGCGGGTTCAACCGATAATATAACTCATCTCACAAGAGATGCTGTTACGGATTATTTTAACAAGAACTATTATCCTGCAAATATGGTAACGGTTATTTCAGGCGATGTAAAACCGGATGAGACAATTAAGCTTGCGGCAAAATATTTTACATCAACCAAAACACCACAAAATAACAGGCACTTTGAGACATTAAACCATACGGATAAACCTGTACGTGAAGATATTCTCTCAGATAAAGCGACTTCAACATTCGTTGCAATGGGATTTAAAGGACCTGAAAACAGTAATACAAAAGATAGAATTCTTTTACATGCATTTTTTGAACTCCTTCTGACATCTCCGTCAATTTCTAAATATACAGATCCTCTGAATATAACACTTTTTGCAAATGATGAAAAGATCAGTACGCAAAAAGATGCACCCCGGGCAATTATTATTTCTGCCAATACAAATGAAGAAAATTCCGAAAAGTTATTGAAAATTCTATACCAGCAGATTACCAAAAGACAAAATACAGAACTGAATGATGAGGAAATGCAGGTTATCAAAAAAAGAATGCTGCGAAATCTTTCCACGGCATTTGAATATTCGGATGATATGAATAATCTGGTAGGTGAAGCATTACTGGAAAATAACATTAATCTGGTTAAAGATTACCCAAAAATCATCAATGAAATGAGCGCGGAAGATCTGAAAAATATTGCAAAAAAATACTTTGATCTTTCCAAAACCGCAATAACCGTAATCCACCCTAAAAACGCACAGAATATTCAGGATAATTACAACAAAGCAAAATCTTTATCATTTACAGGGCGTAATCAGGCGATTAATATGAATAATGTCGAAGAATACAATATGCCCGATAATAATCTAAAAATCGTTCTGAATAACACGAAAACACCAAATTCATCGTTTATGATAACTTTCAACATTGATGAACCGATACAGACAACTAAACCTGCAACTCCGTTTATTCTGAACGAGATGCTGAATGAAGGCTCTATTTACAGAAATAAATTAGAATACACAACAGATAACGCAAAAAAAGGCATCGTACATGAATTTTCATCAAGCGATAAAAATATAATCGTAAGTACGTCCTGCGATGCAGAGGATCTTCAATCCTCTATAAAAAATGCAAAAGAAGTTTTACTGACTCCACGCTTTACAGAAGGGACATTGCAAAAAGTAAAAAATCATCTTAAAGACAACCTTTCCCGCGCTGAAAAATCACCTTACAACAAACTCAATAAAGAATTCCTAAACGGTACCATGCTCGGTCATACTGATGAGGAAATCTTAAACAGCATAGACTCTGTAACCCTTGATGATGTAAAAAAACTCCACAATGATATTATTAAATCTGCGAAAACGTCTATAGTTGTATCAGCCCCATTCACACAAAAACCTGAGCTTAAAAATAAGGTATTTGAAGAAGCTGCGCTATTCCCAAAAGCAAAAGACTTCAAACCGGTTACATACAAAATTTTCACACCGCAGCCTGAAACAAAAGTTCTCACGGATGTGTACAGCAAAAATCAGGCACAAATCGTTATGGCATACAAATTTAAGATTAACCATAACCTCAAAGATTCGACAACCCTCATGCTCCTAAACGAAATTCTCGGCGGAAGTCCTTCTTCAAGATTATTCAGCGACTTGAGAGAACAACAAAAACTGGCATATTCTGTAAGATCCAACTTTAAAAATTTATATGATATAGGGATGCTGGAATTAACAATCGGCACCACAACCGAAAACAATGAAACCGGCGAAATAAGCTATGATAACCTTCAAAAATCAATTGAAGGCTTCAAAAAACATATTAATAATTTAAAAACAGAAAAAGTATCAGATAAAGAACTTGCCAGCGCAAAACTTGCTCTCAAAAACAGAATTCTTGCCAGAAATGAAGGCGGTACTGATAAAACAACAACGCTGGATTATAATTTGCTTACGCCTTACGGTTTAACAAGAGAAAATGAATTGCTTAAAACAATTGATACCGTAACGCCTGAGGATATCTATAATGCCGCAAACTATATCTTCTCAGGCAAACCTGTTTACTCCATAGTTGCAACACAAAATACCCTCAAGGCGAACGAACAATACCTGAATTCTCTAAGTCGATAGCAAGCCTTTCGGTTTGTGTCTTTAAATCCGGAGGAAATTTATCTTTCAAAAATTTCTCTAAAAGTAGTTGCAATAGAAACAATTGCAGCTAATCCGATTACAATATAAATAATTCTTGAAACAAGAGACATTTCCCCAAACAAAAGAGCAACGAGGTCAAAATTAAAAATCCCGACAAGCGCCCAATTTAATGCCCCGATGATTATCAGAATGTAAGAAATTATTTTTAAAGCTCTCATAACAATATCTCCTTTCGTCAATATTTTCAGAAAGTTTTGTAAAATAAACAATAACCAACCGGCTAGCGAACAGACTGATTTAAAACAACATTTTATAAACCAGTCTGACTAAATCATCATCCTTATCAAGCTTTTGTAAGATTTTTTCCTTTAAAAATGTTGTATCCTGCAAATGTTCTGTACGAAACAAATCCGATGCACTGATTTCAAAGATTTCCATAAATTTTTCAATCGTTTTTAATCTCGGAAAAGTCTGCGAATTTTCTATCTTTATTATATTTCGGGTGTCTATATCTACAAGTTCCGCAAGCTGTTCCTGCGTAAGATTTTTCTCTTTGCGCAGTTCTTTTATCCTTTTGCCGAATAGATCTTTTACACTTTGCATTAAAAACTCCTTTAAATAAATCATATACTTTAAATAAAATACTTATGATGATTTTTAAAATCAGTTATAATTGACAAAAGTGATAAAATAGTTCATAATAGTGATATAATAAATCATATTGAGGAGTAATATATGAATAAAAGCCACGACAAATGTTTACCACAAAAATCCGATAAATCAGCGTTTACGCTGGCAGAAGTCCTTATTACACTCGGGATAATCGGAGTTGTTGCAGCCATGACGCTTCCCGCTATTGTTCATAATTATAAAAAACAGGAAATTGAAGCAAAACTTAAGAAATTTTATACAACAATGTCACAGGCAGTCAAAATGTCAGAAATCGAAAACGGACCTGCATTTTATTGGTCAAAATCCCCGAGAATAGACGACGGTAATGGGGGTAATGGGGGTAATGGGGGTAACGCCGGTAACAGAGATGGCGTTCTGGCATTTTACAATACTTATCTTGCCAAATATTTAAAGAAAACCGCAGAAATAGATAAAGGCGGTACAAGCATTAGTGTAATGTTTGCGGATGGCACAGCCGTTAGAATCGGCAGCGGCTATTGTTTCGATATACACTTTGATTATAACGGAGCAAAGCCACCAAATACTCAGGGAGTGGATATGTTTGATTTCCTGCTTTGCACGGAAGAAGGCTACAATGCAGGTTTGCTGAGAAATCGTCAAAATCCGTTTGATGCATATTTTCCTAGCCACTGCAACCGGAAAGGCTGTACAAGAGAACAACTGATTTCCTCCTGCAAATCCAATCCGATTTCCTGTTCCTCTCTTATAATGTATGACGGCTGGAAGATTAACGATGATTACCCGTTTAAAATATAGTTAATTGTAATCTGCAATATCTCTGTAGTTTGTATGAATTGAAATAACAGCTGCAATATAAACAAACAAATATACTATTCTTACCATATATATAAAAAAGGAGCCGTAAAGCTTACGACTCCTTTCTTATATTTAGTCTGACTGTGTCTTCTCCGCCACGTCTTTACGGGCAGTTCGATGCACAACTATCAAACTACAGTTTAGAAGCAACCATCAAAGTAGTTTCAGCCAATCTTGTAGAATAACCCATTTCGTTATCGTACCAAGAAATGATTTTAACCTGATTGCCGCCCATTACACGAGTTAATAAAGCATCAACTGTAGAAGATTGAGAAGTTCCGATGTAATCAGAAGATACAAGCGGTTCTTCAGAGTAGCAAAGAACGTGACCGTCAGCACCTTCTTTTAATGCTGCATTAACTTCTTCAACAGTAACGTCTTTAGAAAGTTCAAATACAACGTCAACGAGTGATACGTCCGGAGTAGGAACTCTCATAGCGAAACCGTCCAATTTACCTTTTAATTGAGGTAAAACAAGAGCAACAGCTTTAGCAGCACCTGTTTTTGTAGGAACGATGTTCAAAGCGCCTGCTCTTGCACGACGAGGATCTTTGTGACCTGCGTCTAAGATTCTCTGGTCACCAGTATATGAGTGAACTGTTGTCATCAAACCTTTTACAATACCGAATTTTTCATCAATAACTTTAGCTACAGGAGCCAAGCAGTTAGTTGTGCAAGATGCCATTGAAATTACATTGTGTTTAGCAGGATCATATTCTTTCTCATTTACGCCTAAAACGATAGTTTTATCTTCGTTTGTAGCAGGAGCTGAGATGATAACTTTCTTAGCACCAGCAGTGATGTGAGCTTTAGCTTTTTCAGCATCTGTGAAGAAACCTGTTGATTCAACAACAACTTCAACTCCTAAATCTTTCCAAGGCAATTGAGCAGGATCTTTTTCTGCGAAGAATTTAATTTTCTTGCCGTTTACGATGATACCTTCATCGTAAGCTTCAACAGTACCGTCAAATTTACCCATAACTGAATCGTGTTTGAAAAGCAAAGCAGCTTCTGCAGGTTTCAAACCAGGGTCGTTGATTGCAACGTAATTAATTTTGTCAAAAATACCTTCTCTGATAGCGGCACGTAATGTGTTACGACCGATTCTACCAAAACCGTTAATTGCTACATTTACCATAAGTATTTACTCCTTCTTATTCTGTAAATCTATAACATGTTCTTTATATCATTAACAAAAAAACTAATCAATAGGTTTAGACCGCATGAATTATTAAGAAAAAGTTAATTATCTTAAATTATAAATAATGATTAAATAATATAATACATTTTACAAGAGTTAATCAAAAATGCAAAATTTAAATATGATTAAAAATAAACTCTCGGAAATAATGGGCAGGCAAAGGCTTAATATGGCAGAAGTCGCACGGATTGCAGGACTTACACATGTAACAGTGTTCAGGATTTACCACGACAAAACAAAAACAATAGAACTTGAAACTTTAAACAAATTGTGTAATGCTTTAAATTGCAGAATTCAGGATATATTTGAACACATTCCTGATTAAGATTAGGGAAAAATTTATGAGAATACAAAAGATTAGCACCGCCGAATTTAAAGGAAACACGCAAAAGCAACAAGCAAGCTGGCTTGATAGAATTCATAAAAAAACAAAGAATTCGTCTGATATGACAGATACGATTGTGGTACCACGGACGATTTTCAAGGGTTATCTCGGAATAATGACAGGAACAACTCTTGTAACGTTAGGCGGGCTTGTAAATAAAACAAAGCATCCAAAATTATTCAAAGGCACAATGGCAGTGGGATTATTAACTTCATTGTATGGAACCTGGGCATTTGTAAGACCGTTTATAGTAAAAGACGCAAAAGGCGTTCAGAAACAAAAATAAATACTTTAATTCCTCCACAGCTAATGCGGTTCCCCTCCCTTTACAAGGGAGATAATAAGCTTTATCCCCCTTGTAAAGGTGGAATTAAAGAGGGATTTTTGTACATCTCTTAAAAATTTAATCCCTCACCGCTAACAAGATACCCGACCTTTTCTATGGGGGTCATTATCCTTATTCCCTTGTAAAATGGAGAACCAAAGGGGGATTTCTATATATCACTTTTATAATACATCCACCGCTAATGTGGTTTCCCTCCCTTTACAAGGGAGGTAATAAGCTTTATCCCCCTTGTAAAGGTGGAATTAAAGAGGGATTTTTGTACATCTCTTAAAAATTTAATCCCTCACCGCTAACAAGATACCCGACCTTTTCTATGGGGGTCATTATCCTTATTCCCTTGTAAAATGGAGAACCAAAGGGGGATTTCTATATATATCACTTTTTTAATCCCTCCACCGCTAACGCGGTCCCCCTCCTTTTTCAAGGGTGGTCATTATCCTTATCCCCCTTGTAAAGGGGGAACTAAAGGGGGATTTTTGATTTTACAGCTCTATCTATCACAAAGCAAACTTCTTCAAAGTGATTTTTTATATCCGTATTGGTAAATCTTAAAACCTTATATCCCAAATTCTCCAATTCTTTATCTCTCAACTCATCCTTCTTCAAAGCTTCATCGTCATAATGTTGACCGCCGTCAATTTCAATAATCAAAGCTGCTTTTGAACAATAAAAATCAACAATATAATTATTTATAACTTTCTGGCGAAGGAACCGTACCGGATATTGCCTTAGGAATTTATACCACAATTCGCGTTCTTCAAATGTCATATTTTTACGCAATTCTTTGGCATAATGTGTTAAATTTTTATTGTGATAGTACATAGTTAATCCCTCCGGCGCCTTGCGCCACCTCCCTTTACAAGGGAGGTAAACTTATCTAATTTTTGTTTCCACTCCACCGCTGACGCGCTTCCTCCGCTTTGCGAGGAAGGTTGAAAGCTTTATCCCCTTTGTAAAGGGGAAATTAAAGGGGGATTGTTGTTTTGCGGTTCTATCTATCATACTGCAATCCTCTTCTCTTCTTTCAAAATTTACCCCCCTACACCGCTTACACAGTCCCTCTGACCTTGAAAGGGCATCTTCACCCTTGCACAGAAACACAGGCGGCGATGGCATCCATTAAGCGTTTTACTTTGACGATTTCTATTTTCTTCAAATCCTGAGGAACATCGTTTGCGTACGGGATAATAGCTTTTTTGAAACCTGTTGCAGCAGCCTCATTTAGGCGTTTTTCAATATTATTTACAGGGTGAATTTCGCCTGAAAGTCCGATTTCACCGATAATAACGGTCTGGCTGTCAACAACAACGTCACGGGCGCATGTCGCAACCGCAAGTGCAATCCCTAAATCCGCGCTCGGTTCATCGACGTCAATTCCTCCCATAACGTTTACATAGACATCCTGTTTTGAAAGATTAAGCCCGACTCGTTTTTCAAGAACCGCCAAAATCTGGTGCAGACGGCTTATATCAACCCCGTTTGTAACCCGCCTTGGCGTCGGGTATGAAGTCATTCCGACAAGCGCCTGAATTTCCACCATCAAAGGTCTTGTCCCTTCATTTGTTACAACTATTGCACTGCCCGGAGCTGCAACTTTTGAACGCTCGTTTAAGAATAGTTCATTAGGGTTTGAAACGCACCTGAGACCCGTTGCAATCATTTCAAAAATTCCTACTTCCGATGTGTTGCCAAAACGATTCTTCATAGAACGGAGCATTCTGTAGGATTTGTATTTGTCCCCTTCAAAATAAATAACCGTGTCCACCATGTGCTCAAGAACCTTTGGACCTGCGATATTTCCCTCTTTGGTAACGTGTCCTATTACAACGGTTGTAATATTTTTACTTTTTGCGATATGCATTAAGATATTACAGCATTCACGAATTTGCGAAACTGATCCGGCTGAACTCGGAACATTGTTGGAATATATAGCCTGAATACTATCTACAATAACAAAATCAGGAGAAATTTCTTCTATTTGGGATTTAATATTTTCCATATTAGTCTGGGGGTAGATATAAAGGTTATCGGAATTAATTCCGAGGCGTTCGGCACGGAGTTTTAATTGAGCCGCGCTTTCTTCTGCCGAGATATAGAGAACTTTTTTGCCGGATTTACAAAGTTCACCGCAGGTTTGCAGAGTAATCGTGGATTTTCCTATTCCAGGGTCGCCTGCAAGCAGAACTAGCGATCCTTGCACAAAACCACCTCCTAAAATTCTGTCAAATTCAGAGATATTTGTCGGAACCCTGACACTTTCATCCACTTTAATATCTTTCAAAAGGGTCGGCTTTTCAGTATTAATAAATTCGTTTGCCGCGGCATTCGGAAGTTTTTCAGAGAACTGAACCTCTTCAACTAAACTTCCCCATGAACCGCATTCAGGGCATTTGCCTAAATATCCGGCTGTTTCATATCCGCATTCCGTACAAACCCATTTTGATTTAACCTTAGCCATAAAATTTAACCGTTTTCTTTTTAATTATGCTCTGTCTTTCACATAACAATATAACGCAAGAGCACCCAGCATTGCAAATTCTATTATATAAGACTTGTGCGAGCCTCTGTGGCGCACACGGGCATAAGCCGGCTGCAAAATAACCATAAGAGAAACAAACACAAAAAACAACCGGTTAAGAAACTTCTGCATCCTTACTACCTTTCAAAATTACGACAATATATTAGTTACTATTATATATTTTTACAGGATTATGACTATCCTCCAAAATTTGTATTATTAATGTGATAAAAAGCCGGAGGTTTTATAAAAACCTCCGACTATATTTCGATATTGTTTATTTTCTTTCGGTTTTATTTATTGCGGCAACATCTGTTACCCTCATTGCAAAATAAGGTTTGTCTTTGCCCTGTTCCTGCAAAAACATTACAAATGTATTATCAAAATAGAATTTTCTAGGTTTAACTTTTTTGGCAGGAAGCAACGCTGACATTTTAGTTGCAATTATTGCCTCGCTTTTCAGTTTTACACCTTCATTATCCATTTTGAAATCAACTGTCTCCAGAGCTTTGTCAAGCTGCATATTTGTACCTTTAATAGGTCTGTTGCACAGTTCATCAAATGATTGTTCTTTATAGAGTGCAATATTCGGGACTTTTAACAGATCTTTTTCTGTAAAATCCGTTGTCCCGTCATATTTTGCTCTTTTCATGAACATATCTGAATATAATTTGTCAAAAGTTTTGTCATCATTTGTTCTGTATAAATAAAGAACATCATCTGTCTGGGTATAAATTACAACCGCAAAATCTTTTGAAGAATTGTAGAACATGACATGAACCGTTTTATCAAGGATTTTGTCACTGTTTTTATCTATACCGAAATACTGAACTTTTTCTTTATTTTTGCCGAATTTTTCCTGTTTTAATTTATCAAACGCGGTGAGGAATTTGAAATCTTTTTTCAGCATAGCATAGAGGGTGTATTTTTCAGCCCCCGGCGTCCAGTCAGCAGAATCAAGAACATCGCTTGTTTCATTGAATTTTTCTTTTATGCCTTCTTCTATAGCTTTTTTAAGTTCAGGAGAGGTTTCTCCGTATTTTGTGTAGTAAGAATTTTCAGAAAGCATTTCCTTTGTAAAGTCCTGTTTGTTAAGCTGTTCTGCCGCAATAGATTTTTTGCCTTTGAATTTAACAGGACCTTTAACAATGCCGTCCATCAAATCATTCCATACAAGCTGGAATGTACCGACCCAGATTCTATTTTGAGCCGTTGATTCAGTATTCATTGTCGGAAGGAGAGCCAGAGTTTCAGCATGCTTATCAAGCGCCGATACTGACAATCCGCCTAAAAGAAACAATCCGGCAAGCAGTGCCGTTATTTTTTTCTTCATTTACCATAACTCCTTTCATTTCAAACCCTGCACAAAGGGTTTATTGTAAAACGCTTTTTATAATGGAAATTTTATCATCATCCTGGGTTTTTATCAATAGAGTTTTTTCTTTAGATGTTTCACCGCGGAGAATTTCAATAGAAGATTTCGGGATTTTGAAATGCTTTGACAAAAATTCAATCAAAGCTTTATTAGCCTTGCCGTCTACTGGCTGCGCCGTAATCTTTACCTTAACCCCTTCTTCCGTTTTTATAATTTCGTTTTTGGAAGCATTCGGTGAAATTTTTAATTTTATAATTAAGCCGTCGTCTTTTGACATCAGTAATCCTTATGTATGAAATTTACAGTTTTTTCTTGAAATTAAGAAATAAAATTCGTAATATTATTATATCATGTCAGAAAAATCGCTATTTGATGAAATTAAACAAACACTAATCGCGCAAAACAGGGAAGAAGCAGATATAGAACAAATAGAAGAAGCCTTCCATTTTGCGGAAAAGCTTCATGAGGGTCAATACAGGGTTTCTGAAGAACCATACATTATCCATCCGGTTGAAGTCGCAAAAATTCTTGTCAATTTAAAAGCTGATACACATACTGTTATTGCGGCATTTCTGCATGACATTTTAGAAGATACAGATACCAAACCCGAAGAAATCGAAGCAAAATTCGGGAAAGATGTTCTAACGCTTGTTCAGGGAGTTACTAAACTCGGAAAATTGCAGTTTAAATCTAAAGAAGAACGTCAGGCAGAAAATTTCCGCCGCCTGTTTATTGCAATGGCAAACGATATCAGGATTATCTTCCTTAAACTTGCAGACCGCCTGCATAATATGCGGACACTCAACTTCATGGCAACACAAAAACAACAGAAGATTGCAAGAGAAACTCTTGATATCTTTGCCCCGCTCGCAAACCGCTTAGGTATCTATAAAATTAAAGCAGAGCTTGAAGATTTATCACTCAGATATCTTGAACCCGACAAATATTTTGAAATTGCCCAGCTTGTTTCCCAGACAAAAGCCGAACGTGAAATGACAGTTCAACTTTTAATAGATAAGATTTCAAAAGACGTCAAAAAAAGCGGGATAAACGCTCAGATTACGGGACGCGCCAAGCACTATTACAGTATTTACGCAAAAATGAAGCGTCTGAACCTTGCATTCCACGAGCTTTACGACATTACGGCAGTCCGCGTAATCGTCGATACGGAAAAAGAATGCTATGAGGTTTTAGGACTTATACACTCACAATTTAAGCCAATTCCTGGAAGATTTAAGGATTACATCGCAATGCCGAAGGGCAACATGTACCAATCCCTGCACACATCAGTGATCGGACCGCGCTCAAAACCTCTGGAAGTCCAGATTAGAACCTGGGAAATGCATGAAGTTGCAGAATACGGGGTTGCAGCTCACTGGAGATACAAGGAAAAAGGCTCTCAAAAAGCCGACGCCCAATCTGACAGACAGTTTTCGTGGATGAGAAAGCTCGTTGAATACGACAAAGATATGACTTCCGCTCAGGATTACGTAAATTCCGTAAAATTAGACCTTTTCTCAGATCAGGTCTTTGCATTCACTCCTAACGGCGACGTATTCGACCTTCCGAAAAATGCCACCCCTGTCGATTTTGCCTACCGTATCCACTCGGAAGTCGGCAACAAAACTGTAGGCGCCCTCATTAACGGCAGAATTGCCCAGCTTGACACAAAACTCAATAACGGAGATATAGTTGAAATTCTCACATCAAAAACGCCGGCGCCGCGGCTTGACTGGCTTAACTTTGTCGTTACAAAACAGGCAGCCTCTAAAATTAAGCAGTGGTTCAAGAAAAATAACCGCGAAGCCCACCTTGAAACAGGAAAAGCTAATCTTGAACACGAACTCACTAAAGCCGTCTTTGACGACTATATGAAACAGGGCGAATTTGATAAAGTCGCAAAAGTAATGAATTATCAAAGCGCGGACGACCTTTTTGCTGCGCTGGGGTATGGCGAAACTACAGTTAATAAAGTTATTAATAAACTCAAAAAACCTCAGCAAAAATCTGTTGAAAGTACTTTCCATACTTCAAACAGAAAGAAATCCGAAAAAGATATTGTAGGGCTGGAAGGCTTAATGTATTCATTTGCCCGCTGCTGCTCACCTATTCCGGGGGAACCTATAGTCGGGGTTGTAACGCGCTCAAAAGGAGTTTCCGTCCACAGAATTGACTGTAAAACACTCGAAAACGTACAGCCTGAACGTTTAATGGATATCCACTGGTCAGGACAAAATATTAATAAAACATATTCAACCACAATCCGCATTGAAACAGGAGAAAAAATGGGCCTGTTAAAAGATATTATTGCTGCCGTATCTGATAATAATATCAACATCAATTATGCAAACGTAAAATCAAAAAGTGCTAAAAAAATCGGGGTTATTGAACTTGGTATTGAACTTGATAACGTCGAAACTCTCAAAAAAGTAATAAATTGTATTCAGGCTATTCCTGACGTATATTCAGTTAAACGTATTCAAACGTCATATTCAGCACATCCTCATGTGCACCAGCAACAGCGAAACCAGAAAAATACAAAAAATAAGCGAAAATAAAAATCCGGCACTCTCTCAGAAGATTTTTTAGTGCGTTGTTTGGCAAGTATATTTTTACCCCTCACCAGGTACTACGTACCACCGTCTCACTCAAGGGGAGAGGGATAAAGAAAACTATTCAACCATTCATCTTTTCTCTAACTAAAATTTCTCCTCCTTCACTCCTCACGCTTCATTTAATAACGCCCCCTCACCCTAGCGCTCTCCCGTAGGGAGTGGGAAATATTGTACTTAACCTTTTTATCTGCCTTAACATCTTTGCACTGTATAGTTGTGTTTGTTTGTGAAACGATACCGGGAGCAGGTGCGGAAGCGTGTTGAGAAAATAAACACAACCGGCCGTTGGTTATTATCTTTTTTTGAACCTAACGTCTTATTCTCTTATCGTCTTAACGTATACTTACGAGTACATCTTCAACGTACGCTCTATATTCTTGCTTATTACGCTCTTGATTGAATCATATTCTGTTTGCAATGCATTGTGTTCTGTATCTAAGCGTTTCAGAAGGTTATCGTACTGTTTATCTTTTGCCTCTATATCTCGTACAGTCTGCTGGTATTCTACTTCTGCCCGTGTTATTGCGGCTTCATTTACCTGTTCCGTTATATCCGTTGCATTTGTGTAAATTATCGATGTCCACGTTACATCCGCTAAGCCGCTGCCATCTTCCGTCGGTTCCGTATAGTTTACTCGCTCTAACGTTACGTACCCATTGTCCAACGCATATTTCAGCCACTCCTGACTGTTCATCAGACCGTCTTCCAATACTGTCCACAATATCTTGCCGTTCGCTGTTAAACCTGTTTCAGGAGTCTTTGCATCATCATCCAACGGCTCGTCTTTCCCGTTCGCATGTTCCGGGTGTTCGCCGTTCTCTATCCCGTCCAGCTCTACTTTATCTTCGCTAGGACCATTCATTCTGTGCCACAGGTTTACGTACCACTGCCCCTGGTCTTTATCTGTATATACTATTACCTGCTCGGTTATCGTTGGATCGATCTGGTGCAGTTTCTCTACCTCTTCTGCTACCTTCTCTTCCCATTCTTTGTGCGCTTTCTCCCACGCCTCTACGTCCGGAACTGTTTTGGCTACTTTTTCTTTGAGTTTCATATCTTCCTGGAAGGAGGCGTACAAATCCAATAACTCCTGTTCTGTTGTTCCAAGAGTATTACCGCCGGATGCATGATCTTCCAGAATATAATACATATCAACAATCTTCTGTTTCAATAATTTCTTTTGTTTTTCGCCGTTTGCATCATAATAATAGTCACTAAGTAATTGATCCTTTACAGATGCCCCTGGCTGCAAATCTGCTCCCATTGTACCTGATGCATAATATGTATTTTCAGGATCACTTGTATCAACTATTGCCTCTGATACTGGCACCAAATCCGGAGTTTTTGAAATTGCAGCACCGCTTATGTAACCGTAGTCTATTTCGACAGGTATTCTGGTTGAAGTTTGTGCCTGTCCAGGATAATTTGCCTGATTATACGGGTCTTCCGGAGTATTCCACTCTTGATCCAGCAAGTGAGTCAATACGTGAAGGTAACAGCCCCAGCCTCCGCCTTGTGCTGCTGATCCGCAAGATCCCTGTCCTTTGACGAACTTCTGATACAATTCGTCGTTCATTTCTTCCACGTATTCTACTTTATTAAAATCTTTTTGCTGAGGTTCTTTTGCTATCAAACCGCCAACTGTGCCTTCACCGCCGCCGACCCAGTTCCGCCAGTCCGAGCCGTAGATTAATGTCGCCTGATCTATGTATTCAGGGTTCTCTTTTTCTTCATCCTCTACTGTTGCAACTCCGTATTTCTCCAGAAATTCGCCCATCGTCGCACTATCCAGATAATTCGTTGCATCCGTCTCCGATACCATTATTTGGCCGTCTGTATTTATTATTCCGTACTGATTTTTTAACACACCGTACTGGGTAAGGCTTGTACCCGTTAATTTTTGAAGAGTTTTGTTGCCGTCATCATCGTAGGTCGCAAACATTAACTCGCTCTCATTTAACGCATCAAGGTATGCGGCACTGGCTTCGCTTGTCTTATTCGCCAAAGACATCTTTGCCGTTGTGATTGTCTGTGATCTCAACTCGTTATCCGACAATCGCGCCGTTATGCTTAATAATCTCGCCTGTGATGCGCTTAAGCCCATCTTGTCTGAAACCCTTTCCGTAAACATTCTTAGTCTACACTATGAATGACGGATATTTTTATAAAAAACTTTAGAAAATAGCGGCCTAATATGACATAAATATTAACAATTTGCAAAAGATAAAATACTTGCTACGATTATATTATGGTACGTATTTTATTGATATCAGACAGGGAAAAACTAAAAGAACGATTTTTAAAATTACTGAGTCTTAACAAATATCATGTTGAGACAGCGTTTGATACTCAAGTTGTCTCTGATTTAGTAAAAATTGCCCCTCCTGATATTATGATATTTGATACAGGGATAAACTTAGATTTCAAAGTTTTGAGTAAAGCAATAAAACCGTTTTGCGAAAAAGCAATAGTTCTTCTCTTAACAGCAGAAGAATTTTCTGACAGAGAATTGATAAAATATGCAAACGGATTTATTCCGGAAAACGCCAATGATGAAATTATTCTCGGTACTCTGAATATGAATTTGCGGATGAAAAATACACTTGAAAAACTCTCTGATACAAATAAAGATTTACAAGACAGCTTATCAAGACAAAGTGCACTTTATTCGACAAGCTCCCAATTTGCAGGCACTCTCGATAAAAAGAAACTTATAAACTTTATGGTGGAAGGTATTGATAGAGCATTAAGTTTCTCGCTCACATGTACTCTTTCTTTTTGCGAGGATGAACCTGTTTTATTGATTAACTCGCTGCATGAACTATCTGAGGAAATTATAAGTGCACTCAAACTTCGTACAATTTTACAGTACAAATCATTATTTGAAAACGAAAAAATACCTTATAATGTAGATATTAATAATCTAAAAGTAATAAAACACATTAAAGATAACGCAAGCCGTTTTACGTTTGATATATTTCATTACGACAACATGTTTGCCTCAATACGACTCGGGGAAAATTTTTACGGTTGCGTGGAAATATTTAAAGAATCGCAGTTTTCATCAGATGATGCAACCTGCTTCCAAACAATTGTACAACAGGTCGCCTTACCTTTAAAAAGCGCCTCTTTGTATCAGGAAATTAAAGAAACAAACCTCAAGCTGGAAAAATTGGAACGCTTAAAATCGGAATTTATATCCATAGTTTCACATGAATTAAGAACTCCTCTGACATCAATCAAAAATGCTCTGGATATACTTATGACAGGTAAATGCGGCGATATAAACGAATCCGGTACAAAATTTCTTGATATGGCAAAACGCAATGTACAAAGGCTTTCAGGAATTATCAATGATCTTCTTGATTTATCCAAAATTGAGGCAGGAAAGATGGATTTTCATTTCAAGAGTATTAATATTCACCAGGTTATAGATTATGTTAAATCAACACTTTCAATACTGGCAAAAGAAAAAAATCTTACGCTGATAATTGATGAAACCGAAAATCTCCCTGATATCAATGCGGATTCACAAAGGCTTGAGCAGGTTCTCACAAACCTTGTTTCAAATGCAATAAAATTTACACCCGAAGGGAAAAAAATTACAATTTCTTCTCGGCTGCTGAATGCTTCGGATATTGAGGTTCATCCGTATTTTCAGGACGAAATCAATAAACTCAAAGGTGATTATATTGTAGTTTCGGTGAAAGATGAAGGTATTGGAATTGCGGAAAAAGATCTGTTGCATGCTTTTGATAAGTTTGCTCAGATTGAAAATTCACTATCCCGTAAAGTAGGCGGCTCCGGTCTGGGACTTCCTATTGCAAAACAACTGCTTGATGCTCACAAAGGTGCAATCTGGTGTTCAAGCGAACTTGAAAAAGGTTCTGATTTTTGCTTTGCAATACCGGTTGCAACGGGGAAAGCTGTTACCAGACAAGAAACACCCGTTTTAACACGTTAACCCTATTTTACCATGGATAGTCATCTTTAATCTCCCAGTTATCCAGAAAAATTACGGCTCCGCAATAAAGACCGGCTTTTGTACAACTGCGGTTGTCTGCACCAGACAGTAGTGCGTTTCTTGACTTATCTCTGTTTGTTCCACTAAACTCTCCCGTAACCCTGCCAAGCCCGTACGGCAGCAACTTTTCGTCTGCAGGATCCAGCGAAAATATAAAAGTATCACGTCCGTAGGTGCTAAAATTTTTTAGTCCGTTTATATCAATTGTTATAGTAAGCCACACATAGTTGTTGGTTGTTGTATCTATGTCCATAGAGAGCATCATTCCGTTTTTTAAGATAAGTTTTTGAGCCTTTGTAAATGCCCCGTAGCTGTCACAGCTCGAACCATCCTGACAGTAGTGATGAAACCCGGCAGGCAGTTCGCCACTCTCATAAACTTTTAGCACCTGATAGTACGGTTTTATATATTTATTTGTAAAATCATCTTTATCTCTGAATTCCCAGTATTTTACCGCTCCATAATCTGCCTCCGCACTTTTTACTCCCTGTGAAATAATAGTGTAAGCCTCCTTTAATTTATTCACAGTAACCATCTTTTGCCACTTGCCGATAAGTGACGGAAAAGTCATTGCCGCAACTATACCAATAATGCCAAGTGTAACCAGAACTTCTGCTAGCGTAAATCCATGTTTTAATCTCATCCTTTGTATCATATACACTATTATAATAGTATAGAATACACATTGTCAATAGTATAAAATTTTTGGTATGTCAAATTATGTTGAGGTATTAAAGAAAATTGGACTTAATTTTCGCGTAGAAAGAACTAAGAAAAGTCTTTCTCAAGAAAAATTTGCGGAAATTGCCAATGTTCACACAAATTATATCGGTAAAGTTGAACGCGGTGAACAAAACCTCACAATAAAAAAGATTGTCATTCTTGCAGATTCTCTTGGGGTACCTGTTGAAAATATTTTTAATTTAACTTAAATAAAAACTACACAAAAGGATAAAGTATTCTTTAGATGATATTGAAAATAGTTTTACAAAAAGTAATATATTAGAAGATACTCGTTTGTATGCTATAATATCTTTATAACAGATGATTAGGGGAAATTATGAAAAAGATTCTCATTGTAGATGACGAACAGGATATTGTCGAAAGTTTAAAATTCGTACTGGAAGCCTCAGATTATACCTGCTATTGCGCATACAACGGCGAAGACGGACTGCGGCTTGCTAAAGAAATTCTGCCGGATTTGATTATCCTTGATGTTATGATGCCGAAAATTAACGGCTACAAAATCAGCAGGCTTTTAAAGTATGACAACAAATACAAAAACATTCCTATTTTAATGATTACAGCACGGTCACAGGAAGAGGACAAACTCATCGGGGAAGAAACAGGAGTCAACGAATATATTACCAAGCCGTTTGAACTTGATTATGTCGTTGAAAAAGTTAATCAGTATTTGAAAGAGTCGTAAAATATGGAAACAGTCACCAATAAAACCCTCGAAAAGCTTAAATATGACCTTGTCAGAGCAGGACTTGTGCCCTATGAAACAATTGAACAGGCAGAAGAAATCGCAAACGCCCAGAATATAAATATTGGTCAGGCGCTTATTAATTCAGGGGTTCTTACGGAAGATACCCTGATTAAGTTCCTTGAAACAAAACTCCATCTGCCGTCTGTTAATTTGGAAGATTACACTCTCGACAAAAACTGTCTTAAATATATTAATTTTTCTGACGCCAGAAAATACAGAATTATTCCGCTTTTTAAAATAGAAGATACGTTAACGGTTGCAATGGCAGACCCGCTGGATCTTTTTGCCATAGATAAAATAGTTGAATCCGCAGCCTGCTCTATTGAACCGGTTATTTCATCCGAATCAAGTATTCTCAAAAAAATTGATGAATATTATTCAACTGATATAACGGTCGGAGAAATTTTTACAGACAGCGAATATATTGATTTTGACTGGCGAGATGAACTTCATAACGAGGATTTGAGCGATAATCACATGCAAAAAATTATCCGAGCCATTCTGAAACAGGCAATTCTTGAACAGGTGCACGAAGTAACCTTCCAGAGAGAAAATGAAGGGCTCGGTGTTAATTTCAAAAAAAATGGAGAAATTTCTAACAAAGGTACTATCCCAAATGTCCTGACTTCATCCTTTATTGCAAAATTAAAAACTCTCGCTGAACTTGACCCTTCGGTCTCAGAAGTTCCACAGCTAGGGAAACTCTGTTTTAAAGTCGATGATATTGCCGTTATTGCAAGCGTTTCGACATTCCCGACAATTATGGGGGAAAGAATTTTCCTGAAAATATACAAACCGCCAAAAAAATTGACAGAAATTATTAAATCGGAAAAAAGCCTGAAAACTATTAATAATGCGCTTAATTCCGCCGGTATAATACTGGTCTGCGGTTCGCCTTTAAGCGGAAAAACCCATATTATCTATTCGCTTTTGACTGAAATCGCCTCAAAAGATAAAAATAAAAACATCATGACGCTTGAAAGCATTGCAAAATATAACCTCAAAGGGGTTAACCAGTGTGAATTAAATGAAAATATAAGTTTCAATATGGATAAAGCCTCACGGTTTATTGAATTTCAATCCCCTGACATTATTTATCTTGAAGGAGTTAAGACAAAAGAAATTTTCGATTACTTTGCAAGCCTTGTCTATGATAATAAGACAATTATTATGGAATTTCTGGCAAATAATATGGAAGAACTCCGTAACAAAATGGCGTTTTCAGATTTTGAAACCCTGAAATCACTCCTGAGCTGTATGATATTTATCCATTCAAAAGACAGCATAGAAGTCTTTGACAAAGAAAAAATTCAGAAGTATCTGGCTTAAAACCTTAACGGATAATCATAAGGTATCTTCCACCGGACATAGTCCGGCTCTATCTTGCCAAAGATTTTTGTGCATAAGCACGTTATTTGTGTGTTCTGACGGCTGGAAGATTAAATTTTAAAATCTCAACGGATAATCATCAGGTATCTTCCACCGGACATAGTCCGGCTCTATTTTGCCAAAGATTTTTGTGCATAAGCACGTTATTTGTGTGTTCTGACGGCTGGAAGATTAAATTTTAAAATCTCAACGGATAATCATCAGGTATCTTCCACCGGACATAGTCCGGCTCTATTTTGCCAAAGATTTTTGTGCATAAGCACGTTATTTGCCTGTTCTGACGGCTGGAAGATTAAATTTTAAAATCTCAACGGATAATCGTCAGGTATCTTCCAGCCGTTTTGCTGTATCAGTGCAGTACAATATGCCCGTTCATTTGAAACTCTCTGTTTACATCCATAGTTTCCATCATTTTTTAACTGATCAATGGTTCCGTCCCAATTACTTTTATATGGTTCACACCCTCGCTTATAGTGATATTTGTTCGTTTCAATATCTTTAGACGGATTAAATAAAAATGTGAAATACTTAACTCCACAATCTTCTCTGTTTCTATCTTTTAATGAGGTATCTTCTTTTACATATTGCTCATAATCTTTAGCTTCCGGGTAAAACAAAAAACTGGAGGCAGAAAACACCAGTAAACTGCCATCAGGGAAATATACCATGGCTTTATCTTCAAAGTTGTCACCTTCTTTAATCTGCAATATTTTCATGTATGGTTTTAAATATTTATTGAACCATTCAATAGAATTTGTTTTTGACTCGCCGGTAGGATTTCCTTCCTCATCTGTAATATCCTCTGAGCTAAGGGCATCCCAGTATTCTTTGGGACCATTGTCTTTTTCTGACATCTGAACCGCCTGATTTATAGAAGAATAAAATTTTGCAAGTCGAGTTTCAACAACTTTTTTCTGTATTGAGATGTCACGTTAGGGATTGTTAATGCAGCAACAATCCCGATTACACCAAGTGTAATCAATACCTCAGCTAATGTAAAACCGTTTCTAATCATATATTTTTCCATATATCCTCGCTTATCTATGGACATAATTATGTCCATATAAATATAATAACCGATATCATGGTAATATGCAGGTCTACCAGACAAAGAAAAAAGAATTTTTACAGGCTTTCGGAAGGGTTATGAGCAAACTCCGCGCTGACAGCAAGCGTTCTGCCCGCTCAGTTGCCTATGATATAAATATGTCTAAAACAACACTTTTGCTCTCGGAAACCGGTAAGTTAGACCCACAGATTACAACATTTTGCCGAATTGCAGAAGCATACTATCTTAAGCCGGAAAAATTACTGCAAATGATTTATGAAGAATTGCCTGAAAATTGGACAATGACAGAAGACGACAATTAAATTATACATACCTGATAAATTAAGCAATATAAAAAATAAGATTAATAATAAAATCTGAAACGAGCATATAAATAGTGGAAAGAATTGCCGCCTGAGTGGTAGAAGTTCCGACTTCTTTTGCGCCGCCTTTTGTTTCGTACCCCTGTGTTGCACATACCAGAGAAATAACTACTCCGAATACAGAAGCTTTTAAAAGACTTATATAAATATCTTTAGTAGCAAGCCATGACCATACAGAATACATATATCTTTCAGGGTGAAGGTCAATTGTAATATTAGAAACCAGTAAACCGCCAGCAACCCCGATAACTTCAGCAAGAAGCACCACCATAGGGACGGTTATTGCCGCAGCTATAATTCTAGGAGTGAAATAATACCCTACAGGATCAACCTTCAATGTTTTCATTGCATCAACCTGAGATGTTACCTGCATATTGGCGATTTCAGCAGAAATAGCAGTTCCGGCACGCGCTCCGATTGCAAGTGCGACAAAACCCGGGGCAATTTCTCTTATCATAACGATTGCAATTGTTCCCCCGATATAAGCTTCCGCGCCTGTCATAAGGAATTGTTTTGCAACCTGTATTGCAATAACCGCCGCTGCGATAAATGCAATAATCAAAGATATAGGAAGCGAGTCATAACTTATTGATGCCGCCTGCGCTATAACTGCATCAAACCGTAATTGCCCCGTAAACAGGTACTTTAGACTCCTTATTAAATTTTGAACACAAAGCCCGAGAAATTTTATCATAATATCCTGAAAGATGGGCGGGAACGGTTAATTCCCGCCTTAAAAAGTTTAATATACCGGCATACACCAGTGTTTATATTTTGCAACTTTACCTCTGACTACATCAAAGTAAAGTTTTTGAAGTTCTTTTGAAATCGGTCCGACCTTACCGTCGCCTAAATCTCTGTTATCAATACTTACAATAGGGCTGATTTGAGCACCTGTACCGCAGTAAAAAGCTTCATCAGAGATATAAAGTTCCGTTCTGTCGATTGCTCTTTCTTCGGTTTCAATTCCGAGGTCTTTTGCAAGTTCGATTATAGTATTTCTTGTAACTCCGACAAGAATGTTATCTGTTTTCATTGTTGTAACGAGTTTTCCGTTTTGAACAAGGAAAAGATTCATAGCGGAACCTTCCGTAACCTGACCGGCTTCATCAAGAACAACAGCATCATCAAAACCGGCATTATGCGCATCAGTCTTAATCAATGCCGCGTTAGCGTATGACCCTGCGACTTTTGCTCTCGGCGGAATTGCATTATCACTGTTTCTTCTCCAGCTTGAAACACAAACCTTAAGACCTTTTGAAGTATCTATATAATCACCCATCTTATTTGAAATAATCATATAGGAATCTTCATTATCATACAAGCCAGGTCCAACTTTTTGCGCTGATTTGTATAATGTCGGACGCATATAAGCATCCTGTTTATACCCGTTCTTTTTCAATAACTCTACAGTATATTTACAATGTTCTTCTACTGTATAAGGACTTTTCATGTACATAATTTTTGCACTTCTGAGAAGTCTTTCGTAGTGTTCAGGGGCTCTAAAAACATACAACTGTTTTTCTTCATCGTTCCAGTAAGCGCGGATACCTTCGAAAACAGCAGTACCGTACAAAAATCCGTGAGTTCTGACAGGAATCATTGCCTTATCGGCTTCTACCATCTTCCCGTTCATAAAATAATACTCTGTCATAATTCCTCCTTAATAAAAATATTATTTTTACTATACCATAAAATAACAATTAAGGAGAGAATATTTACATAATATTAAAATCTGCTACTTTTTCGTTATCTTTGCGACCTGAATAAACTTTTTTGCGTCGTTAATAGGGATTGCAAAACCGATACCGATATTGGAAATATTATTATCAGGGTTGTAAATTGATTGATTAATCCCGATAACTTCACCTGATGTGTTTAATAATGGTCCGCCCGAACACCCGGGGTTAATTGCGGCATCCGTCTGGATTTTATTTTTCGCGTAATCAATTCGTGAAATTATTCCTTGGGTGAGAGTTCCTGCAAATCCGAAAGGATTACCTATTGCAAGTACCTTCTGTCCGACTTTAATATTCTCGGAATCTCCGAACTTAATAGTCTTTAACGGCTGTTTCGGCTGGATTTTTAAAAGAGCAAGGTCGTTATTTTTCCCCATTTTTGATACTACTTTTGCTTTATAAAGCTGTCCGCCCGATGTCTTAACATCAATATCGACACCCCCTTCCACAACATGCGAACCTGTCAGGATTAGTCCGTCTGATGTCACAATACAGCCGGTACCTGCTGAAACGCCGTCATCAAGCTGGGCTTCTATCGCAACAATTGCAGGATTTATAGCCTCGTAAACAGATATACTGATTTGTTCGTCAGCTGTATAATTAGCACTAAATACAGGCGTTATTAACGTAAAATTTAACACTGCCATAGCTATTACTAATATTATTCTGATAAACATAACTTTTTCCCCTTTATAAATACATTATTTCAGTTTTACGCCGTTTCGCACCCTCCGTATAAAAATTTTTGTGGTCTGTTATTGAAATTATTAAAATTTTAATGTATAATAACTCTCAAAAGTTAATGTTTAATTAACCTCAGATTATAAAAGGAGAAAAAAATGAGCAGAATTGATTCTTTCAAAAGAGATTTAGAAGCTAAAAAAGCTGTTAAAATTATCGCAGGTATTGATAACTTCGATATTGAAAATATTAAAAAAGTTGTAAAATCCGCAGAACAAGCAGGCGCAAGCGCTGTTGATATCTGTGCGGATGCTGATATAGTTAAAGAAATCAGAAGTATGACAGATATGCCTTTATTTGTATCTTCAATAGTTCCGGAAGAACTTGCAAGAGCTGTTGAACTCGGCGCTGACGCTATTGAACTCGGCAACTTTGATGTTTTATACAAAAAAGGCGCATCTTTCTCAAGAGAAGATGTTCTTGCACTTGTAAAAAGAACTCTTGAAATCATTGACGAAAAAGTATTCTTCAGCGTAACAATCCCTGGCGAAATTTCTGTTGCAGATCAGATTGAACTTGCAAGAGAATTGGAAGCTATGGGCATTGACTTAATCCAAACAGAAGGGCACTTCTCAAAAGAACAGGCTGAAGGTGTCAGAGGATTAATGGAAAGAGCTGAACTTACACTTTCTAACACAATTGAACTTTCAAGAAATGTTGAAATGCCTATTATGACAGCTACAGGCATCAACCCGACTACTGCACCTTTTGCTTTCGCAGCTGGCGCAAGCGCAATCGGATGCGGTTCTTGTATTAATAAAATGAATTCTGAATTATCAATGATTGCAACTGCAAAACAACTTGTTGAAATTGCTTCTAAAAATGCTGAAAAAGTTGCAGCTTTGGTTTAAAGATTAACTAACATAAAAAGCAGCCCTTATGCATATTGCACAGGGGCTGTTTTTGTAATTCTTCAATAATTTTATTCTACATAGCTTGAAAAACAAGGTTTCCGCTTCGATATGATAACAGGAGCGTGTTAAGAAAATAAACACAACTGGGCATCTTTTATTATTTACTTCAAACAGTCTTTCACTCACGACTCAAAGACAATTATTGCACGACCGGTTGTGTTTGTTTTCGAAACAATAGCGAGAGCACTGTAGGTTGGGCATACCTGCCCAACAACACCTCCTTCACTCCTCACGCTTCACTTAATAACGCCCCCTCACCCTAGCCCTCTCCCGTAGGGAGTGGGAAATATTGTACTTAACCTTTTTATCTGTCTTAACATCTTTTCACGGTATAGTTGTGTTTGTTTGCGAAACGATACCGGGAGCAGGTGCGGAAGCGTGTTGAGAAAATAAACACAATCGACCGTTGTTATTATCATTTTTTGAACCTAACGTCTTATCGTCTTAACGTCTACTTACGAGTACATCTTCAACGTACGCTCTATGTTCTTGCTTATTACGCTCTTGATTGAGTCATATTCTGTTTGCAATGCATTGTGTTCTGTATCTAAGCGTTTCAAAAGATTATCGTACTGCTTGTCTTTCGCTTCTATATCTCGTACGGTCTGCTGGTACTCTACTTCTGCCCGTGTTATTGCGGCTTCATTTACCTGTTCTGTTATATCCGTTGCATTCGTGTATATTATTGATGTCCACGTTGCATTCTCAAGACCGCTGCCATCCTCCGTCGGTTCTGTATAGTTTACTCTTTCTAACGTTACATATCCGTTATCCAGTGCGTATTTCAGCCATTCCTGACTGTTCATCAGTCCGTCTTCTAACACTGTCCATAATATTTTGCCATTTGCAGTCAAGCCTGTTTCAGGAGTTTTTGCATCATCATCTAACGGCTCATCCTCTCCATTCGCGTGTTCAGGATGTGCTCCGTTTTCTATTCCGTCCAGCTGTACCTTGTCATCACTCGGTCCGTTCATTCTGTGCCACAAATTTACGTACCATTGAGCCTGATCTTTATCTGTATATACTATTGTTTGCTCAGTAATTATAGGGTCAATTTGATTTAATTTTTCTATTTCTTCGGCAACTTTTTCTTCCCATTCTTTATGGGCTTTTTCCCACGCTTCAACATCAGGAACAGTTTTTATTTCAGTTCCTGCCTGCTTCAAATCGTGCTCTACAAAGTAGAAGAATTTTTCCAAACTTTCTTTCTGTGCAGGACCGCCTGTTGCAGAACCATCATATTCATTATGAACTTCCCATAATAAATCAACACATCTCTGCCATAATGTCATACTCGGATCCGACGCCGGACCTCCGACAGTTACAGTACCATATGATGTCTCTATAGTCTCACTGCCACCCTCAATAACATCACCTGAGCAGTGCCCTTCCTTTAACATCTCAGTAATTTCTTTAAAATTCTCAACTCCGTGTTTTGCAGAGTTCCAGGCCCAGTTTCCACCCTCAACAACAGTATATGTATGTCCGTCGCTGGTTGTAACCTCACCAGGTCCGATTAAATCTGATAATACGTGCATATAACAACAACTTCCGCCAACGGCACCACCCAAACAGCCTCCTGAATTAATTACGGCCTGGTAAATCTCGTTATTTTCAGAAGGAACTTCTTCTGTCTTATTAAAATCTTTTTGCTGAGGTTCTTTTGCTATCAAACCGCCGACAGTGCCTTCTCCGCCGCCTACCCAGTTCCGCCAATCAGAGCCGTAGATTAATGTTGCCTGATCTATATAGGCAGGATTTTCTTTTTCAACATCTTCAATATCAGCAACGCCGTATTTTTGCAAAAACTCTCCAAGAGTCGCACTATCAAGATAATTTGTTGCATCCGTCTCTGAGACCATTATTTGTCCATCGGTATTTATTATTCCGTACTGATTTTTTAGTATGCCATACTCTGTAAGACTTGTTCCTGTGAGTTTTTGAAGGACTTTGTTTCCTTCGGCATCATAAGTTGCAAACATTAATTCACTTTCATTCAATGCATCCAAATAAGCAGCGCTTGCTTCGCTCGTTTTATTCGCAAGCGACATTTTTGCCGTTGTAATCGTCTGCGAACGCAGTTCATTATCCGACAATCTTGCCGTTATACTCAGTAATCTTGCTTGTGATGCACTCAGGCCCATTAGGGTCTTTTCCTTTTTCTTGTAAGTCGTCAATACGATTAACGGCTTTGAGCACAGCTATCTTTAAAAAAATCCTGATTTGTAACAAAAATTTTACAATTTTTCAGAATGTAAATTGGTAGATACAATTGCAACCATTATCCAGAACACAAACTGTATCTGCGGTCTAAAAAATACTGTATCAACAAGTCCGTGAACCATTACGGCACAAATTGAAATTAGAGCGACTGATACAAATATAACTTTTTGAATATCATCTGTTTTTAAAATAAATTTAACAGAGTTTTTAATCAATGTAATCAAAAATCCAAGGAAGGCAATAAGTGCAAATATACCGCTTTCAACTGCTGTTTCAAGAAAAATATTATAAGCGCTCAGTGCGTCAAAACCTGTTCTCATATATAATCCGTAAATTTCACGGAAATTTTTGTTCCCGACACCGATACCTAAAAGCCAGTTATCCTTAAACATTTGGAGCGAGGATTGATAAACATTAAACCTGAATGAATTTGAAGAATCCTGTCTCATTGCAAAAATTGATAAAACTCTTGCTCTAAGTGATGTAACAAAAAGCATTGCAGCCGTAAATAAGGCGAAACATCCGGCAATAAATGAAAGATAAAGCTTTTTGTAATTATTCCATAGGTATTTTGCAGAAACCGCAAAAAGTCCGGCAAAAATTACCATACAACCGATATAAGACCCGCGGCATCCGGTCAGAAAAAGTGCAGCCACAGAAAATAAGGTTAATACTGATGAAATTACAAAAAATTTATACTTTTTCAAAATCGCAAAATAAGCACTCATACCGAAAAGTGCAGGAATACCGGCAACAAAATATCCTCCTAGAAGATTTGGATTATATGGTTTGAGAGTTCCGTAAACACGGGTCATAACCTCTTCCGGATTCAATTTCGATACGTCCTGCCAGGTCGAAATTTCTTCAACATGAGAAAAATTCTGCAAAAAACCGATAATGCCCTCGAAACTTACACAAAGCCCGATTGCACCTAATATATAAGGGATTTTTGAAGTATTATTCTTCAGATAATGAGCCGCAGATACATAAAAACCCAGATATGTAAAAGTTTTCATAAACCCTTTCAGACTCAATGCAAACAAAGTAGACCCTGCAAGGCTTATGACAACTATCATAAAATATGCCAAAAGCCAAATTTCAAAGGTATTCGGCTCAAATTTTTCGCCTTTTTTAGCTATAACTTTCAAAAGCGTTAAAAATATTGTAATTAAAGCAAGAAAACCGATAGCGTCAGATGACATAACAGTAGATCCGAAGATAACGGCAAGTATTGATATGAAAATCAGCCTGTCAATATTTTGCAAAAACAAGCTGTTTTCATATAAATACTGCAATTTATTTTGTGTAAAATTTAAAATACTATTGAATATCATCACTATGATTCATCATTTCCGAACAGCAGGTGCTTACCTGAAGATTGGAAACAGTCCCGTTAAATTTGTAATCTTTCCCCTCAAGAGTGATAGGCAAGCCTATTTTTATTTTATTTCCGCCGACAACAGCCCCATCCTTTGTAATTTTAGCCGTATCTGTCAATGATACAAGGATATCATATACATGAGCCTGTGTCGGATCTTCTACAACAAGCATGGCTTTTTTAGGATCAGATGATGTTGTCAGTCTTGGAAGAATAGTTTTCCTTTTTTCAGATTTAACAGCCGCAATCTGCAAATCTGAATAAGGTACATTTCGTATGCTAATAAAAGTAGATTCACCTGCTTTTACAGGAAGTTCTTTACCTGTATATGTGATACCGCGGATATATACATCAAAATAAATCTGGGATGTTGCTTCAATTTGATTTGAAGCTGTCTGACGGAATTTTTTATAGGTAAAAAATCCTACAATTAAGGCAAGAATCACCCCCGCAATAATAATAAAATCGACCGTTTTAAATTTAAAATTGTTCATAAAGTTCTCCTTTTTAGAGTTTATCAACGGCTGAAAGAAGTTCTTCCACCGTACAAGTAGCGCAGCCGTATTGTCTTACAACAAGACTTGCCGCAACATTTCCGATAAGCGCCGCGTAAACAGGTTCGGCACCTGCTGCGAGTGCCAGTGTGTAAACAGCCGTAACCGTATCTCCGGCACCTGTTACATCAAAAACTTCCGACTTATTAAATACCGGAATTTTTGTATATCTTTTATCCGGTTCTGTGACAAACATGCCGTCTGCACCGCATGTAATAAGAACGGATTTTGCAAACGTTTTATAGAGAAGTTTATCCCCTGCACGCTTTAAATCTTCTTCGTCCTTTATCTCAAAACCGACGGATTTTTGAGTATCCGGCAAATTCGGCGTCATAGATGTAATATCTTTATATTTACCAAGATCTTTTTGTGCGTCTACAACAATAACTTTATTATAAATATTCGCAAGTTCTATCGCACGTTTTACAATTTTATCGGTCAAAGTTCCGATATGATAATCAGACAGGATAACCGCATCGTGCTGCGGAATTGTTTTTTCAATTTCTCTAAGCACCTTATCTTCAGTTTCTCTTGAAATCGGAGCATTGGTCTGCCTGTCCACGCGTACAATCTGCTGGGTAATTGACGTTGTGATAGAGCCGGAAATTCTTGTCTTTGTTGTTGTTTTACGAGTGCTATCTTTTATAATATGCTCGCAATTGATACCGGCTTCCGCAAAAGCTTCCGCAAGCTGCCCTGCCTGATAGTCGTCTCCCGTGACACCTATTACACTGACTTTTTTATTGTTCAAAGTTGCGGCGTTATGTGCAGCATTCGAGGCACCGCCTAAGATTAATTTTGTATGTGTATGCTGGAGAATTAACACAGGCGCTTCTCTGGAAATTCTTTCGGCATCGCCGTAAATCATCTCATCAAGCGCAAGATCCCCTATTACTAGAATTTTAGGTTCGCTTAACCTTTTGATATAATATACAAGTTTTTCTTTATCTATTTTCATAAAAACTTCACAAGTATTTCACAGTCAATTTATCATAAACAAAACCGATAATCAAATTACAGATGACGAACAATAGGCATAAGCAACTGATCTGAAATCTGGTCACAGCCGTCAAAGGCTCTTGCTCTCATTAATTCTGCTGCAGTTTCATAATCGTAATCAACTTCTTTATGAGTTACGGTAAAGGTTCCGCTGTCAAATTCAATAACCGCATAGCATGCTTTAGGTACACCGGTCATCGGACGGCCGACGCTTCCGACATTTACAACAGTCTGCTTTGTAAGCGTCTGGTATCCGCAAGGGATGTGAGTGTGTCCGCAAAGAATTAATTCCGCTATCTCTCCTTCTATCATTTCCTGAACTTCTGATAACTTCATCCCGGGCAGAATATCTTCGTTCATTCTCCTTGGCGATCCGTGGACAAGAAGTACAGAAACCCCTTCCACCATAAGTTCTTTTCTCGGCGGCAGGCTTTTCAGAAAATCCTTTTTGTCCTGTTCAATAATATCATTATCATCTAATAATGCATTTGCCATAACAGGCATTTTTTGCTGCAATTTATTATAAATATCAAGAGAAAAATCAGCAATCAGTTTATCGGTATTCCCCTGAATGATTGTCCAGTCATACCCGTGCTCCATTATATATGAAAGAACCATTCTAGGCTGCGGCCCTGCCATTGCTAAATCCCCGAGACACCAGATTTTGTCGCATTTTTCTTTTGCAATATCAAGAATTACACTCTCTAATGCCTGATAGTTCCCGTGAATATCCGATATAACCGCAACTTTCATAAAATTCCTCTCTTTCATTTATACGATATTTAAATAATTAAACACTTTCAAAATTTTTATTTATGCTAACATGATTATATGATAAACAGAAGAAAATCAAAAGAAATTTCAATAGGAAACGTAAAAATAGGCGATGGGAATCCTATAAGTGTTCAATCCATGTGTAATACGGATACCCGTGATGTTGAGGCAACCTGTCGTCAGATAAAAGAACTTACCGATGCCGGATGCGAAATCGTAAGACTAGCGGTCCTAAATTCTGAAGCCGCAGATGCGATTAAAGAAATCGTCAAAAAATCAGAGGTTCCGCTTGTTGCGGATATTCATTTTGACTATAAACTTGCAATACAGTGCATAAATAACGGGATTAATGCGCTCAGGTTAAACCCGGGAAACATCGGAAAAAGAGAAAATGTTGAAGCCGTTGTAAAGCTTGCAAAACAGCAGAAAATTCCAATCAGAATAGGGGTCAACGCAGGTTCATTAGAAAAAGAATTACAGGAAAAAGATATTCCGCTCTCTGAAAAAATGGTCATAAGTGCAATGAAACATATAAAAATCCTTGAAGATTTAGATTTTGATTTAATAAAAGTTTCCCTTAAATCTTCTGATGTTTTAACAACAATAGAAGCTTACCGCTCAATTGCAGAAAAAATTCCGTATCCGCTCCACCTTGGAGTGACAGAAGCGGGGACTTTACGCGGCGGCTTAATTAAATCCTCTGTAGGTTTGGGAACTCTCCTGGCTGAAGGTATCGGCGATACCATAAGAGTTTCTCTTACAGAAAATCCTGTTGAAGAAGTCAGTGCAGGTTTTGACATTCTGAAAAGCCTTAATTTACGCGAACGCGGCGTTAATTTTGTCTCCTGTCCGACCTGCGGCAGAACTCAGATTGATTTGATTTCTCTTGCAAAAAAGGTTGAAGAAAAATTTAAAAACCTTCCGTATAATATCACTATTGCTACAATGGGATGCGCTGTTAACGGTCCCGGAGAAGCTAAACACGCAGATTTCGGTATCGCAGGCGGAGTGAATGAAGGCCTTGTCTTTAAAAAAGGCGAAATCGTTGCTAAGGTGCCGGAGAATCAACTGCTTCAAAAATTAGAAGAAATTATAATAAAATCATACAAATAATTCATTTTATTTTTTTGTAAAGAATTTATAATAAATTTTGTAACTCTGAAAAAATGTATTATCATAATAAAATGAGGTGAATTATGAAAAAAGGTTTAATTTTAAGCGCTTTATTATTAACTGGAGCTATTCCCGCATTTGCAGGTGTAGATATCCATGAAACTACATCTCCGCAGTACCTGTATAATGGCGGGTATTCTGATGAGGCAATCCGTTTAATTCAATATAATAAAGCTTATGCAAACGGGGCAGACCTAAGAGCTGCAGAAGAAGCAAAGGCAAAAGACAGAGGATTTATGACAAAGTTTTGGGATTACATAGATCCATCAAGAGATGACGGAAGATACTTCAATAGAAGTCTTCAGATGTCTAATCCTAGTTATGAAGATCTGTAATCCAATCCGGTTATTTATATCCATAATTATATTCTTAATCACCTCATTTTGTAATGCAGAAACTCTTGCACTACAGAAGGGTTCGCTGGAATACCTTGAAAACAGATTTGATTACTCACAATTAAATCCTATTGAACTTAATGAGGAAGGAGATATATATTTTGAGCAGGCACTTGCTGCAAAAGGTAAAAGAAGCCGTGAAAAACTCTTCCGGTATGCAATGGCTAAATATTTCCTAACCTCTAAAGCCGACGAAAAAAATGTATACGCCTTTGTACAAATGGGTCGTATTTACGACAACATGGATAAAGACAGATACGCTAAAGAATCGTTTTACAGAGCTACCAATTTAGATTATCGTAATCCTTATGCAAATTTTTATTTTGGAGAATATTATTTTAAAAGAAGAGACTATAACAGAGCTTTAACATATTATCTCAGATCATACCAGAATGGATTTGAAAACAATTTTGATTTAAATTTCAGATTGGCAGTTATATACGAAAAATTGGGAGATCTGGTAAATTCAAAGACATTCTATAACAAATCTTATGAAATGAATCCTGAAAAAGCTGAAGAATACCAACAAAAATTACAGCAGATAGACGGTTTAAACTATGATAAATCCGAATATTATTATATTATCAGGGAGTAGACATGAAATTCAAAAATATATTTACGGCATTAATAGCACTAATATTTATGGGACAAACATTTGCAGCTGCTGCAAACAATAATAATATGCTGGAGCCATACACATTAAAAAAAGGAGAAATTCTCTTCAGCCAATCAAAAAGACCCGTTAATGCTGTAAACCCTACATCTTACTCAAATAGACCTGGGAGTTTCTTTCCAGGAGCAAGAGGGGCAAATCAACTTATATTATATACTCATGATTATGGAGAACGCACACATACAAACGAATTCGGAACAGAAGCAATCATAGACGGAAATACCGTTACGGATTTAAGCGGAGCAGACTCTTTTATCCCGGAAAACGGTGCTGTCATAAGCGGCCACGGGATAGCTAAAAACTGGATTACATCTAATATCTCTGTCGGAACAAAAATTTATTATGATGAAATGACAGGTGTAATAACAACATATACAACTTCTGACAGTCTTATCTTTGAAGCAAAGCATAAGATTGATGAAGCCAAAACAATGATAAATTATTATAAAAATAAAAACACTGATTACGATATGTCTTCTCCTGAAGATTATATAAAAGCAGCTGAAAATTATCTGAAAAAAGCTGAAAAAAATCCGCAGGATATACAAAAATATTCCCAATTAGCTATAAAGTCTGCAAATTCAGCTTTAAAAAGCGTCATTCCTTTTAAAAATACTGAATTCAAAGGTGTGTGGCTGAGACCGACCGAAACCAGCGAAGCTGCTATTGCCGCATCGGTAAAAAAAATAAAAAATTCCGGTATTGATAACGTGTTTATTGAAACGTATTTTCACGGAAGGACTATATTCCCTAGCAAAACCATGCAAAAATATGGATTTATAGAACAAAATGAAAAGTTTAACGGAATAGACCCCCTAAAAATATGGATACGTGAGGCTCACAAAAATAATATCAAAGTGCATATCTGGTTTGAAACATTTTACGTAGGGAACCAGAAACCGGAATCTAACCCGCAAAATATTCTTGCAGTAAAACCTTCCTGGGGAAACAAAACTAAACCGTATTACGAATCTGCTGCGGCAACACCTTCTGTATCCGAGCATAACGGCTACTTTATTGATCCGGCAAACCCTGAAGTTCAAAAATTCCTGGAAGAGTTGATTACGGAAATTATTACCACATATAAACCTGACGGAATAAATTTGGATTATATCAGATATCCGCAAGCTGTAAGCAATGAGGCAACAAGCAACTGGGGCTATACGGAATTTGCAAGAAGTGAATTCTATTCTAAATACGGAAAAGATCCCGTTCAATTAACCACAACAGATCCTCTCTGGCAGCAGTGGGGGAATTACAGGAGGCAAAAGGTTAATGAATTTGTTGCTAAAATAGGCAAATTAGGCCGCCAGCATAATATTTATGTAAGTGCGGTAATATTTCCTGATATAAAAGCCGCTTATGCCTCAAAGCTGCAAAACTGGCAGAGTTGGTCGGTGAATAATTATATCGACGGTTTTACTCCGCTGTTTTTAACCTGTAACGCCAGAACATTAAACTCTATGGTTACAGAAGTATTAAAGCATAAAGCCGCAAATACTCATTTATTCGCAGGGCTTTTTGTAACCTTTATGGGCGGAAGCGAAGAAGATTTGATAAGAGAAATTCACGAAACAAGAAAACTTGATATTAGCGGAGTTATTCTGTTCGATTTTGCCCATCTTGATGATAAATATATTAATACACTATCAACAAGAGTGTTCAGCCCTAAACAAAAAGCTGCACCGACTCCGGCACAACAAAGTTCTGCAACAAGTCTGCCTAAAATAGACACAAAAGGCGATGTATACCAGAACACTCAAAAACCCGCCCAACCGACTCTTACCCCTTCAAAAAAACGTAAAGGCTGGTTTAATAAATAACATATTTATGCTATCATCCGTTCATAAGTATGATTAGAGATGAAATAATCGGGTTTCTACAGAATAAAAATACGATAATGTTCATTACGGCAATATTTTTTATGTCGGGAATATTATCGTATTTTAATAACTGTGGAATTACAGCAGCGGCTATAATGACAATCACTTCATTAATTTTGCTGTTAAGAAGATATATTTCTTTTAAATATACTATCTTCTGGGTATTTATTTTTTATTTCGGATTTTTTAATGCATATTTTAGAATAAAAACATTTGATAACCTGTCAGAACTCGCTCCGGATAAAGGTACACTAAAAGGCCAAATTGTATCAATTCCTACCAGTAATTCATCTGACAAAATCAAATTTTTTATGAAGGTTCATGAATTCAATAACAAAAAAATCTGCGGAAAAACTCTTGTAACCTTAAGTGAAGATAACGGGAATTTTTCAGGACTAAATATCGGCGACAATTATGCAATTACAGGAAATCTTCGCTCACCTTTTACCGCAACGAACCCATCCCAATTTGATTATGCAAAATATTTAAGAAATTTTTCCACATATACGACATTCTATGCAGAGTTGAAAGATGCAGAAGAAATTAATGAAGATTTAAATGTAAAATGGACATTCTTACAAGGCTTAAACAATGTAAGAAACAGAATTCTTGAAACTCATGCCCGCTATCTTAAAAGTCCCGGACTGGAAATTCTGGGAGGAATTGTATTCGGCGATGATGCTGTCGCACCGCCCGATTATATAAAAAATTCATTTGTAAACTCAGGGTTGCTTCATATTCTTGCTGCATCCGGAATGAATGTCGCTTTTATTTACGGATTCTGGTATTTTATCCTCAGACGGCTCAGGGTTCCGTTTAAGATTACTGTCATAAGCGGTATGGTTGTCGTAATTTTATATACGCTTATGACGGGACTTGGCCCCTCGGTAATCAGAGCAGCATTAATGCTCCTTTTTATACTTGCAGGAAAAATGATAGACAGGGATGCGCACAGTATTTCATTATTATCGCTTGTTGCTTCGTTAATGCTTTTGTATAATCCTGCCTATATTAATGATGTAGGCTTTCAGCTATCATTTCTTGTGACTTTCGGGCTTTTGACAACTGCTGACGCAGTTATGAATAAATGCCAATTTGAAAAAATTCCGCCATGGCTTACCGGAGGAATATTAATTCCTGTTATTGCGCAAGTTTGGGTTGCGCCTATTCAAATGTTTTATTTTAATACATTCTCAACATATTCGGTACTTGCAAACATCTCGATTATGCCATTTTTAAGCATCATAAGTTTCGGAGGATTTGTAAGTTCAGTCCTTGCAATTTTTACACCAATCGCGAAGTATGTTTGTTTTCTGAGTGATTTTATATTGAAATATTTTCTTGATGCACTTGTTGCTATTTCAAAGTTTTATTCGGATCTGCCACATTCACTCATTACAACAACTCATCCTTCAGTCTGGCAAATAATTCTTTATTATGTGATTGTGCTTGTCATTACGTATATGTTTAAAAAAGGATTTTCAAAGAAAGGTTTCGCTATAGCCGGTGCTATATTTGTATTTCTTCTCTTATCCACCATAAACATTCCGAATAAAAATCTCGAAATTATCGCATTTGATGTACAAAATGCAGATTGTTTTCTTGTGAAAACTCCGGAGAACAAATATTTTATAATTGATACTGGCAAAGCACCTTATAAAAGCGGCTCTTCTCAGGCTAAAATAATACTTCTTAAATATTTAAAAGACAGAGGAATAAAGAATATTGAAGGACTTATTATAACACACTTTGATAATGACCACTCAGGCGGGGCTGTTGATTTAATGAATGGAGTAAATGTGAAAAATATTTACGTAAACTCTCTTAATCATAAATCCTATACATCAATTAATATATACAAAACAATAAAGGAAAAAGAGGTACCTTCACATCTTGCGAAAAATAATGAAATAATTTATACAGAAAATAACCTTTCCATAAAAACTCTAAAAGCTCAAATGAATAATGATAACGAAAATTCCATTATAACACTTTTAAAATACAAAGATTTTGAAACACTCTTCACGGGCGATGCCGGAGTTGAAGCTTTTCTCAGAGTAAAAAGCTACATTCCGCAAAACATTGAAATCCTAAAGGTTGGACACCACGGCGCAAAAGGTGTTGTGGACAGGGATATGCTTGAATATTTAAATCCGAAAGTTTCAATAATATCTACAGGATTAAATAATTTCGGACATCCTAATAGAGGAACCCTTGATTTATTGAGAAATACAGAGATTTACAGAACAGACAAAAATAATTCCATAAAAATCTCCACCGACGGCAATATGTACGATGTTCTGACATTCAACAGAACAAAACACAAATACGAACGGATTATTCAAAACCAAGCTGTAGTGCCTTAGCATAAATTTTCTCAGCTTCGGCTTTTTTACCCAGATTACTCAATGCGACACTTTTATAATAATAAGCATTGCCGCATTGTCTGTCCAGCATAATTGCCTTATTTGCAAATTCAAGCGCAGAGAGATTTTCTTTTTTATCAAGAAATACTCCTGTAATCCCAAGATAATTATAAATATCCGTCGGATCAAGTTCTATTGCTTCATAATAATCATTCAAAGCTTCATCAAATTTTCCAAGGTTATGCAAAGCCCACGCTTTTCTGTAATGAGAGTATGCATAATCTTTATTTACCATTATCGCCTTATTTGCGTACAGAATTGACTTATTAAAATCTTTAAGCTTGGAATAACAAAAAGATATATTCGCGTAAGCATCAACAAAAGTACTTTCGCATTCTATACATTTTTCATAACTGTTAATAGCATCTTCATATTTTTCCATTTCCTGCAAAGCCCAGGCCTTTCTAAAATATGAATAAGAACTGGATTTATCAAGCAGGATTGCCCTATTCGCATACTCAAGAGAGAGTTCCAGCTCTCCTGTTTTTGAATAGGCATACGAAAGAGAATGATAATAATCCAAATCCTCAGGGTCAAGTGCCACAGCACGCTTAAAAGCCTCAACCGCCGCGTCAAACCGTTCAACCGAAAGCATAATATTACCTTTTCGATAATATGAATAAGATGAATTATCATTTAATGCAATAGCCATATCAGCGTATTTGTCCGCGAGGTCAAAATCTTCTGTTTTAGAATAACAATAAGAAATATTCAACAGGATATCGTCATCATATTTATCAAACCGCAAAGCTTTCTTATAGAAATCAAGGGCACTGTAGTAATCTTTTTTTGCCTCATAAGTTTCAGCCATCAGTTCATAAAGATATTCGGTTGCACCGGTAGTATAATCAGCAAAACGCAGATATCTCAGGGCTTTATTAAATTCACGGCGAGACTTGCAAATAACGGCAAGAAATCTTAACGCTTGCTGTTTATCATAAGCTTTTCTGTAATATTCTCTGGAATAGCAGTTCGCCTCATCATATTTTTCAAGAAAAATCAAACATTGAATTCTCCGCTCTAAAAGCTCCTGCGTTTCCTTAATTGAAAGACATTTTTCAAGATATACAAGAGCTTGTTCAATATCGCCGAGTTCTCCATAAGATTCCATCATCTTATAATAAAGATTATATTTATCTTTATAGTCATGAGCCTTATCAAAAAAAACAAGAGCTTGTTCATAATCTTCCGGAGATATTGCATAGTATGTAAACCCGACATTATAGTAATACGCCGGAGAATTATTTTTTTGTTCCAGCAGTTTTTCGAGATAATATAAAGATTTTTCATCGTTTCCGGTATAGTTATAAATACACGCTAAAAACACCTGAATAAGCCAATCCTCAGCGCCACAACTCTCGGCAAGTTCAATATTTTTTAAACATTCTTTTTTCTTTCCGGTTCTGCCGAGTGCAAAAGCAAGACGAATATAGCCATAAGCATATTGCGGATTGATTTTAACGGCTTTTCGTGCAAACTTAACTGCATTTTTAGCATCATCTGCAAATACATAAGCCTTTGAAAGATACGCACACTGTTCAGCGGATAAATGCTTTTCTTTAGAGAGCATTTTAATAACATCCTCCGCAGTAACGCTGTTTATAAATATTTTAGCATCTTCGTACTTTGTATAAAAGTTATCGTACATTACGTTCTCCGCAAGCTTTCTTCCAAAAGCAGGCTGAATTATCTAACCTTATTACAGGTATAAATACGGATTACGCATAGATAAACTTTAGAAATTTCGTAGAAAAATTTACATAAGTTCAAAAATTTTAAACAAGTGCAGCATTTTCTTTATCTTTCAAAGCCGTAGCGATTTCATCCAAAATAAGTTCTGCTGCAGCAATTCGGTTATCGGCAGTGGTAATAGGCCGGCCAATAACCATATAATCAACACCGGAAAGTATAGCACTGCGCGGTGTATCAACTCTTACCTGATCGTTAACCGAAGCCCATGTAGGGCGTGTTGCAGGGCACACAATAATAAAATCTTTATCAGGAATTTGCTGTCTTATTCTTTTGGCCTCATCAGCATTAGCAACAACTCCGTCAAGTCCTGATTCATAGGCTAATTGAGCCAGCTGGAACACATAATCTTCAATACTTTTATTAACGCACAATTCTTCAGTCAAAGTTCGCTGTCCGAAACTTGATAAAAGGGTAACACCAAGAATAACAGGTGGTTCTTTTCCCAAACGCTTACAACAGGCATTAACTGCCTTAACCGTGCCTGAAATCATTTTAGAGCCGCCCTGAATATGAATATTAAAAAAGTGAATATTATTTTTCACCAGATTAATACAGGCTTTTTGAACAGTATTAGGGATATCATGAAATTTGCTGTCATAATAACATCTTCCGCCTAATTCTTCAATAAGCCTGACAGCCTCAAACCCGTAAGTTACGATAAGCGGCAGCCCGATTTTAAAATATCCTACATAATCTTTTAATTCCAACACAAGCTCTTTAACTTCTTCCAGCGTATCAACATCAAGAGCCAAAATAATTCTGTCTTTAGGAGACTCAGGTTTAATCATATCAAAAATCCCACCTCATTAATAGAAATATCATACAATCAAAAGAAAAGAAAATCAATAGTCAATATACCCTGTCCAGCAGGGGATGAGGGGGAATAAGTCATTGCGGGCGGTAACGAAGCAATCAAACGTTTAAAAAGATGAAATGTAAATTGTTGAAGTGTTTTCTTTTCCCTCTCCCTCAAGGGGGGCATTGTTAACTTTCTATTGCAATGAATTTTAAGATTTTGTCCTCCCCTTGAGGGAGGACCGAAATCTTTGATTTCGAGGAGGGGTAGCAATGAAAAGTTAACAGACGCCTCAAGGGAAGAGGGAAAAAAAAAGAGACTTTCGGTGAAAGTCTCATAACAAAAAGATTCATTTAGATTTTACTTTATTAGAAAAGTAAACTTGTTTACTGTGTCAAGCTTGCAACATCTTGCTCACATTATTTCCCACCGTAAAGAACGGCCTCAGCAGCTTTGGTTTTCGGCAGAACAGTTTGGTCATACATAACTACAGGATATATATCAGTAGGATTTGATACATTACAATCTTCATCTAAGTCATTCCATTTGCTATCTGTACCATCACATGTAACAACTTTGTTAGGGTTCTTTTCTCCGTTTACATCAATAACACCAAGACAATGCTTTTTATCTATTGTTTCATTCCCATTTGTACATCCGCCTTCATCAGCTTTGAATGTAAATACTATTCCGTCATTAAAATATAATGTGTAATTGCCAGAACCCGGACCGAATTTAACTTTATCAGAGGCATTTGTTGCACTCCAACCTTTGCTTGTGTCTGTTTCTGCTGTAGCTAAATCCTCCTTAACAACATTCATTCTATCTTTAAATAATGTATATAGAGACGGAGAATTAGTACCGCCGGTTTCTAACGTTTGAGACAAATCATAGTCGTCAAGAGCAACGTTCAAAACTACAGCCTGAGACAATACAGATAATGCTTTTTTGTAAGCTGTTTTGTACTGTGCACCGTTTGTTGAGTTCATCAATGTAGGCATTGTCATTGCTGCTACAACACCGATGATACCCAAAGTAATCAGAACTTCTGCCAAAGTAAATGCGCTCTTGCGAGAACCTTTAAACATGTCTGCGTGCGTAGCATCTTCTGCAAGAGTAAAGCCTTTTTTAAAACTTCTTATCATTTGTACCTCCATTATAATAGTTTCCTTTTATATAATACCATATAAATATCATTTTGTCAATATAAATGATATTTATATCATATAGAAAGTACACTTTCATTTATATACTTGAAGTTAGAGAGGGTGCATTGTGGATAAAGTACTTTTAGGCAAAAAACTTAAACAAATCAGAATATCACGGGGAATTTCTCAGGAACAGCTTTCTGAAATGATTTATCTTTCCCCGCGCCAAATGAGTATTATTGAAACCGGCAATTCATATCCGTCACTTGATACTTTTGTCAGAATTGCTGAAAAACTTGAGTTTGATATAAATGATTTCTTCAATATAAATACTAAAAATCAGGATGCGAAAAGAGAACATGTGCTGGAACAGATTAAAATAATAGATTCCAAATACCTTAATCTTATCAGCGATATTATTACTGCTATTGAAAAAAATTCGTAATTTATATTAATATATCCCTATGACCGTAACTTATTTTATACTTAAACATTGCAGATATGCTCTTTCGTTTTTGACAAGAAATAATCCGAGACACGACTTGATTGTCCAAAAATTTAAATATGCAGAAGAGTATATAAGGCAATACGGATTTATTAGACTTTTTAAAAATTATGCCTCAGCATTGATTGCTAATAATATGCATTCAAAATACGAAGCCGATGTTGGAATTACAGTTATAATTAAAAACGAAGCTCCATATATAAGAGAATGGATTGAATTCCATAAACTCGTAGGTGTCGGTAAATTTTTTATATACGATAACGACAGTACTGATAATGTTAAAGAGATTCTCAAGCCGTATATAGAAGCAAAAGATGTTGTATATACATATTTGCCCGGTAAAAAGCAGCAAATGCCCGCATATCAAATGTCAATAAAACAAAACCGACATAAAGTTAAGTATATGGCTATCATTGACGCTGATGAATTCATACTTCCGCTAAAACATAAAACTATTATTGAATTTATAGATTATCTTGAAAATAAAATCGGAAGTAAAATTGATGCTGTAGGCATTAACTGGCTTATACACGGCTTCAACGGACATTATACAAAACAAGAAGGGCTTGTTTGCGAAAACTATAAAAAGTGTGACCGAAACGCAAAAGAATACGATATTCAAATAAAAACAATTCTAAATCCGCGTTCGGTTATAGGCATAAATCACCCTCATTATGCCATATATTTACCCGGTTCTAAAATAGTGAGCGCCAGTGGAGATGAAATGACGGGCTTTTGCACAGAACCGAATTATGATGATATTTTAATCCACCATTACTGGACAAAATCGTTTGAAGAATATCAGGAAAGAATAAATAAAGGTAAAGCCGACGGCAATAAGCCTGTCAAACTTACTTATACTCCTGAGTATCTTTCCGTTGATGAAGACAATTCCATGGATGAATATATAAAAATTCTAAAGGAAAAGTTGAAGGTTTAATCTTCAGCTCCGTCCTTTAAATCTTCAGGCAGTTCCGGAATTTGCTTTGATACAACTCCTCCGAGTTTTTCAATTCTCTTGATTTGATTTAGAATATTGCCGGTACCGTTAAGTTTTTTCAGAGCCGTGTCAAGGGTTGAACGAACTTTCAGCAAATCAGACAAAAGCCCTGCAAACTTATCAAGCATTGAAGAGCATAACCTCGATATCTCGATAGCATTTTTATTCTGTCTGTCAACAACATGGAATGAATTTATTATCTTTAAGGCAGCAAGAAGCGTAGAAGGAGACACCGGCATAACTTTATTCTGCCACGCGAAATCCCATAACTTGCAGTCCTCGCAGAACATCATTGAATAACAACTCTCAATCGGAATAAACATTAGTACATAATCCGGAGAAGCTTCTTCAACCGAATAATCTCTTTTAGCCAATCCTGATATATGAGCCTTTGTAGAATCTATAAATTGTCTGAGATACAAATCTTTTTCATCTTTATCTTCAGAATTAACATATCCATCCCACGACGAAAGAGAAGTTTTTGCATCAACATAAACGCATTTACCTTCAGGCAGAAAAACCGTTGCGTCAGGTCTGCCTTCTCCGGTTCCGAATTGAAGTTTGTATTCTTCATCTTTTCTAAGCCCCGAAGCTTCCAAAACACGTTCAAGAACGATTTCTCCCCAGTGTCCCTGACGTCTGTTATCGGATTTCATAACATTAACAAGCGAATTTGTATCCTGCGAAATCTTATTACCGGCTTCCAAAAAACTCTTTATATTTACATCAAAACGCGTAAATTTCTCAGCTTCAACTTTAAAATTTTCCTCTGCTCGTTTTTCAAAATCTTCAATCTTTTCCTTAAATCTTTTATAAAATTCCTCGAGTTTTTCACGGTTTTGCTCACTCAATTCTTTTGAACCATCCTTTAAAAGCGCATTTGCCGTACTTTCAAACGACAGCTTCATCTGCTCAAGCATTGCATCCTTTGATGCCTGCTCATTCTTTTTCCCTAAAAATATAGGAACGTATACTGTAACAGCACCGGCTATAAATCCGATTAAAAATATTAAAAATTCCATGTTCTTACCTCTACTCCCGACCGCCAAGCTGATTTTATATATATAATATACCACAAGAAAATTAGACTAAAAAGATTACTTAGAAAAAATCGATCTCTAAAATCAACCATGCCGCAAAGCATGGTCTAGAGCATGATTGAGAACTTTCCTAAATCCATGGATGTAAATCAATAATTCATGCTTTACATCCTCTAACATCAATCAAAACATGGATGAAGAACACCCTCTGAAAGTTGTAGTATATACAGTGTAGAGGAAAGCAATCAATAAAGTTAAAGAGGGGAATAAGATGAGAGAGTTCAAGAGAAAAGCCAGAGTTTTATTAATCGACGACAATGCAGATCATTTAAGAGGAATTAAAGAATTAATCAACATTGAAACCAGCTATGAAGTCGTAGGTACTACAACAAGCGCAAATATGGGTATCAACCTTATTAAAAAATATCAGCCTGATTTAGTACTTATGGATATAAATATGCCGGAAAAAGACGGCTTACAAGCTATTCAGGAAATCGAAAAACTTGAACTCGAAACAAAAATCATTGCATTAAGCGGCTACGATGATGCTGATTTAATATTTAGAGCAATGAAGATCGGTGCTAAGGGATATGTATTAAAAACTATGGCATCAGCTCAATTAATCTATGCAATCGATGAAGTATTAAACGGCAAAGTATACCTTCCGTCGGCTCTTTCTTCAAGATTCTTTGAATACTTCCAAAGAACATTCAAGGAAGAAGCAGCAACTCAAAACGAAGAAAATCTGCTTAATTACCTTACATCCCGTGAAGAAGAAGTTCTCGATCTTCTCACACAGGGCAATAACTACAAGGCTATTGCAGCAAAACTGTTTATCTCGGAAACTACTGTTAAAACACATGTAAACAATATTTTCCAGAAATTACAGGTTAATGACAGAACTCAAGCGGTACTCTATGCTCTCAATAACGGATTTGCAAATAAAGTACGTGCAAAAATTTCAGCATAATTCTTTGTTCAAAAGGACTGAAAGGGTTCAGTAAATAACTGAACCCTTTTTAATTAATCTTTGAACACGGCACAGGAAAACACCAATTAAATATATACAAAGAAAGGTTAAATATGTCCTCAGAGTTAATAAAAGAACAATCACGTTGCATTGCTCACGAAATCAGAAATCAGGTCTCAATTTGCGATGTTTATTGCGAAATTATAAAGAAACAGCTTAATAAAACCGGTGTTGAAAATAAATCCATAGAAAATGCCCTTGAATGTATACAAAAATCAGTCAAGATGATTAATAATTCTTTGATTGACCTGAAATCACTTGATAATATTAATCCTTCTGTATGTTATTCTAAAAATTTGGTTGAAGAAAGCCTAAAACTGGCAAAAGTTTATATATGTGACAAAAAAATTAATATTATATCTAATATTAAATCAAATGAAAAAATTTATGTCGACGAAAATAAATTTCTTGCATGTCTTATTAATTTAATTAAAAATGCAATAGAAGCAATTGACATCTCGGGAGAAATCATAGTTAGCGCAGAAACACTTGGCGAAAATGCTGTAATAAGTGTAGCAAATAACGGCAAACCTATTTCTCAAACCGCTCAAAGAGACATATTTAAAGAAGGTTATACAACCAAAAAAACTGGAAGCGGTCTCGGATTATACATTTGTAAAAACAATCTTGAATTACAAAATGCAAAACTTACATTGACCCAATCAACCTCAAAAAAAACAGAGTTTAAAATAGAAATTCCCGTAATGAAATAAAAAATGTCCTCTGCAAGGTTACAGAGGACATTTTGAAACTATTCTGCAGTTGTTTGTGCTGCATTATTCTGAACAGGTGCCGGAGGTGGAGGTGGAAAATCCGGTCTGTCACCGTTTGCTGGAGGAGGACCAAATTGAGGTCTCATTGCATCGCCATGATGATGTTTTTTAAACTCTTTCTCGAATTTTTTGCGGCCTTCTTCTTTCATTTTCTTCAATTCTTTTAACTGTTTTTTAGTAAGAATTGATTCAAATTCCTGCATATTTTTCATACGGATTTCGTGAGCTTGTTTTTTCAAGTCTCTGATTTCAGCTTTCAAAGCTTTTACTTTTTCCTGCTGAGCCTCTACTGCAATTCTTGAACGCATTACAGCATCAATTTCCTGACGTTTTTCTTTTATGGCTTCCATAATAGGCTTCATTTGTTCATGGCCTTTCATGCGAATTTCTTTTGCCTTTGCTTTTTGTTCATCTGTAAGTTTAAGACGTTTTTCGAATTCAGCTTTTTTCTTTTCCATATCTGGTCTTTTAGGCGGTTTTTGCACATCAGGCGCAGCCGGTTGTTCTACTGTTTGTGCAGGTATTGCTGTTGCAGGTTCTACTGTCGGAATTTCTGCGGCAAAACACTGTGTTGAAACCGTGAAAGCCAGCAAACTTGCTAAAATTAAAGTTTTTTTCATATGTTTTTTTCCTTTCTTTTCATATACGCCCGAAGGCTTATAGTAAATCTTTTAATTGTTCTGCGAGTTCTTTTTTCGCGTTATATATTCTGGATTTAATTGTTCCTACCGGACAATTAAATTTTTTTGCACAATCTTCGTATGTATAACCGTAGATTTCAGAATATATAATTACTTCTTTAAACTTTGGTTTAAGATGATTGATAGCGTCCATAATTCTTTTTTGACGCTCATTTTTGATAAGTCTCAGCTCAGGAGAGGCCTTTTTATCTTTTATATTCCTGAATACAGTATCATCATCTTCCGAGGTTAAAGTTTCGTGTTTTTTCACGGAGGATTTAAGATAATCTTTTGTGACATTTTTGGCAATAGTATTTATCCAGCTTTTAAAGCTGCCTTTTTCTTTGTATTTTTCCGAATTCTTCCAGACTTTAAGATAAACTTCCTGTTCCAAATCTTCGTTTTCTTCGCCTGAAATCATTCTTATTATGTTTTTCACATTTGCCCTGTTTTTCTTAATTATCTCACTAAAGTTCATTCATCCACCATGATTAACCCGTAGGAATCAACAGGGAACCCGTAATCTTCAATACTCAGAACTTGACCGTATCTGATTGTATCCGAGATATCGGTATTCAAATTGATTACACCAAGGGTTACTCCGCTTAGCAAAATAGCAAAAGCGGCACACGCTACCTTCAACTTTGCCGAAAATTTACGACGATTTAAATATGCTGGTCTAACCTCCTTTATCAGTTCGGAAACTTTATCCATAATTTCCTGTTCCTTGCGACAGTCATCACAACTCTCGACATGCTCACGCAGGGTCTTTTCATCTGAAAAAGTAAATAAAGCTTCGTATTTAGTACATTTTTCTTTCATGTTTTTCAACCTCTATACTATTATAACGAATTAGAAAAAAATTTGTTCATTTTTCTTTAGGAAATGTTGAAAAAAATTTTTTTTGGTTTTAATATATGCAGGTCGAAATATAAATTTTACTTAATTCATTAAACAATAACCGGACAAAATGGGATTTCAAAACTTTTTAAGAAACGTATGCTCCAAACTTGGAGAAAATAACAAACCGACTTATGCTGTAGTTGCGATTGCGGCTGTAAAGGGGATTTGCCGTCCGACCTTCACTATGATGGACAAAACGGAAAAACCTGAAACTAAAAAATACACGGCACTCAGAGAAGGTTTGACCGAAATTATTGCAATACCGGTATATTTAGCATGCGGCTATATTGCAGGGAAATGTTCCCCGCTGATAACAAGGAAAGTAACAAAAGATGACTTTCTAACAAATCAGATTAAGCAGGATATTGCAAACGGTGTTAAAAGCGATAAGGTTACCAAAGCCGTGCAAAACGCGGAAAAACAGCTTGGTAAATACAAAATGCGCGTAACGAACAACTTACGATTTGTCGGAGTATGCGCAGCTGCATTAGTAGCAATTCCTGCACTGTGCTCATTAACAATAAAACCTGTTATGTCAAAAATTCTCAAAACACCTAAACATGAAGAAAAACCTGAAACCCCGCAGGTTCAGACCAATCCGGCATACAACAACATCAATATAAGAAAACAATTCCGGCTTAATGCATATCAAATAAGACCGCAGAGCGGGATGAAAGTAGGCGGCGTATGATAGGACCTATTACAAGTGCACTCACAAGTTCAGGATTAACGAACCTTGTACAGAGTACAAGTTCTTCTGTTGCAACGGAAACCGTGTTAAAATCCATCGGCAGACCGGGCTTTATTCTGATTGATAATGACATTTCTCCTGATACAAAAAAATACGCGGCGGCAAAAGAGTTCCTCTATCAGGCAACCTGCCTTGTAATCTATATGGCGCTTGTTGTTCCGGTATTCAAAAAAGGTGCGTTTAAATACGCTAAAAATCATCTTTTCAAAAACATGCCGGATGCTGGATTTGATAAATTCAAAGACCTGAAAACTTACGCTCTTTATAGAAAACTTTCCGAAAAAACAATGGAAGATAGACAGCACATCTTGAATGTCAATAAGCTTCAGGATAGATTTTCTCCGTCAATCAGAACGGAACTTTTGACAAAAGATGATCCTGAAAAATTCAGCAAGATAAAGGGCAGTATTGAATTAGGCTCTTTAATAGGTTCGGTTCTCGGGCTAGCAATACTGGCGCCGCAGGTAAGCCATGCATTTATCCATCCTGCGCTCAGATTCCTCGGGCTTGAAAAGCCGAAAGAAAAACTGCATAATCCATAAATGATAATTATATGTGAATTTGCAGGTTAGGCTGATATATCCAACTTATATAGCTCAAAAAAACTGACCAATTCGCCATTACTTGTTACTGATTTTATAGCTTTAAACTGAATTGTATTAGAAATATTATCAATAATAGTTATATTTTGTCCTTTTTGTGTCGGCTTCCCTATAAGTTTAGTTATTTCTTCCATAACATAAGGTACAATACTATTTGTATTCATCTTGTATTTCCTGAGTCCACTTGTTGCTACCATATGTTGCATCTGCATACTCACAAATCTCATCTGTTTTTCTACTATATAAGATCGTAATTCCATATTTTTTTAAGCATTTGACCATCAGGATCATTAATCGTTGTATTTAAAGGCTCTGATGACGAGCCCTTTAGGTTATCTGCCACTTCAAAATTTGTCCCGAGTTTATTGTTGACAATATTTAAAATGTTACTCCAAGAATCTTTTAAAGATATTTTTACAGTCTGGCCCGATTGAACAACAAAGTTTTGTTTTTTTCGTCTAGGTCAGAACCGACGGCATATAAGTTTTCATCGGATTGTTTTGTTTTTCAATTTCCTTAAATATTGAATTTCAGGTCTGTTTATCAATTTTTTTAGCCTGATCAGCACTTATTCCTAATTCTTGAACAATACCTTGCGATACTCCTTATCCGCCTTGAATAATAAACACTCCATCCGTGTTCATGTCAATTCTCCTGACTTAAGATAATATGTTTCTCTCATGTTTATATATCTTAATAAAGTATAATAAAGTATTTATGCAGAAAAAATTGATAGAGCCTTTTCTTATCGCACTACATATAACAATTTATATGTCGATTTTAACCATTTTTAAACTTATCTTTACATTTGGTTACATTATAATATACTGCAGTGCCCTATGGTAATAATTCTATAAAAACATCTTATATGAACTGAACCATATAAAACAAGGTAACTAAAAACCCGGTTTTAGTGTTCAGTCCATATTTACCGATATTTTTTATTTTATTTGTTTTTAACCTTTACACCAAGTTTTTCTAGTATATCTGTTAACTCTTCAGTAAACTTGTTAAGTTCTGAGATATTCAAATTCTTTTTAAATGTTTTTTCAATACGAGTGGAGTTTTTTGTATTAGTATTTATTTTATTTAAGGTTTCAATTGTATCGTTTAATAAGTCAAAAGATTTTATTGCATGTGCCATTATTGTTAAGTTGTTTAAAAATCCTTCTCTACCTTGTTGTTTGATTATAGTATTTATATCTTTTTTATTAATGATTCCGGTATTCAGTTTATGCGGATTAGAAGTTAATATAATTTTGTCACCTGTATCTTTTAACGTATAAGATTTTCCCTTTAAATCTTTAGTTGCTTTATGGAAATCTTTTGCGATTCCTTTGAAAAATTCCAAATCCTTTTTGCCGATATTTTGTAAATATAATCTTGATTGAAAACTAGTTTGGTTATTGTTAATTGAACTATTTAACTGCATATTGCCTCCTTAATTAAAATTTTTAAAATAAGGTATACAGAGGTAACAGTTCTGAATTTTAAAATTTGCATTTCAAGAGTAAAAATTTAACAATACTTAACGTATTCGGGTACAGGAAAGCATGTACCTCACAAATTATTTAACTTATCAATCGACCTTTTTACAATACATTCAGCCTTAAGCTTCTTATTTTTGCGTTCTTTTTTCGGAAGTTCTACAGGCGGGACTATTCCCCAGTTTGAATTTATCGGCTGGAATTTGTCATGTTCGGGATTCGATATATATGCACACAATGCGCCCAGCATGGTTTCTTGCGGCAAAATGAGCAGCGGCTCATTATTAATAAATCTTGCCATATTTATCCCTGCGAGAAGTCCTGAGGCAATTGATTCCGTGTAGCCTTCAGTCCCCGTAATCTGCCCCGCAAAAAAGAGGTTCTCTCTCTTCCGTGTTTGCAAAGACGGGTTCAAAAGTTTCGGGGAATTTATGAACGTATTTCTGTGCATAACGCCGTAGCGGACAATATTTACATTCTCCAGCCCCGGAATTGACTGCAGCAGTTCTTTTTGTGCTCCCCATTTTAAATTGGTTTGAAAGCCTACAAGATTAAAAAGTGTTTTTGCAGAATTATCCTGCCTTAATTGAACAACAGCATAATTTTCTTCACCTGTTCTTTTATCAACAAGCCCCACAGGCTTCATCGGGCCAAACCTCAGCGTATCAACCCCGCGGGACGCCAGAACTTCAATAGGCAGACAGCTTTCAAAAAATTTCGCGTTCTTTTCGAATTCTTTTAATTCTATTTTTGGCGCATTAATTAATACATTATAGAATTTTTCATACTGTTCTTTATTCATCGGGCAATTTATATAAGAAGCTTCTCCCTTATCATAACGGCTTGCCCAGAAGGCGATGTCAAAATTAATACTGTCTTTTTCCACAATCGGCGCTATCGCATCGAAGAAATATAGATGCTCGCTTTCCGTAAAATTTTTAATTGATTGAGCAAGCGTATCGGACGTTAGAGGACCTGATGCCATTATTACGTTACCGTCAGGAATTTTCTCAACTTCCTCTTTTATAATAGTAATATTAGGTTCTGCCTCAATTCTTTTTGTAACTGTTTCTGAAAAGCGTTCTCTATCTATTGCAAGTGCGCTTCCGGCAGGGACAGAACATTCCCGGGCAATCTTAATCAGTTCTCCACCCAGAAGTTCCATCTCTTTCTTTAGCAGTCCTGAGGCGTTTGAACAATCCGCAGCACCAAGACTATTAGAGCAGACAAATTCGGCGAATTTTCCTGTCTTATGCGCGCCTGTAGATTTTTCAGGGCGCATTTCGTATAATTCAACTTCAATTCCGCGTTTTGCGAGCTGTAAGGCTGCTTCGCTTCCGGCAAGCCCCGCTCCGATTACTTTTACTTTCATAACAAAAAGTTTAAAATAGACAACCGTTTATGTCAATTTAGCCATTGATTTTTATCTAAAAATAGAGTTTATTACAGGTTGTAACGTTATTATTATATTTGTAGTAAATTGCTTGCAAATTTTATAACGATTAAGTATAATAAGTACACTTATTCAAATTGAGTTTTGTTAATAATCTTAAACAAACCCCTAATAAATAGCAATAAGTAAAATTGAACAGTTTTTATTAAATATGTGTAGATAGTTATAAAAAGTTAAAGTAGGGATATGGTAGTAAAAGCAATCAATACGGTTAGTGAAAACACACGTCTGAGTAATCAGCAGCAGAACAACAAGAAACAAAATAAACATAATACTTATAATCAGTCGTTTACCGGCGGAAATCCTGTTGTCATGCTTATGGATGCAATTGAAAGAGGCGGGTTTGCCGCGTCATTTATCGCTCAGGACGGTATTGGAATGGTATATCCGCGTATTAAAGAAGGCTTAAACCGCGGAAGAAAAACCGATGAAAACGGTAAAAAACATGGGCCTTTGAACTGGGAATTCGCCCGTAAAGAAGGTATCCGTGAAATCTTGAGCGGTCCGAGCGCGTTTATTATCCCTGCTATTATGCTCCATTTCATAACAAAACATTCAGGAACCGCAAATAATGTTTCTATTGATATGATTAAAGGGCTTGGCGAAAACTTTGAAAAATATGCAGTTGAAAACCGCAATACCCTTTCTGATGTCGCTAAAACAAAAAAAGAATTCTATGAAAGAATATTTAATAACGTATTAAAAGAATCAACCCTTCTGAAAGATGGAGATAAAGTTACCCAGACTCTGAGCGATGAAGAAATTTCTAAATACTCTAAAAATTTCACAGACAGAGTAATCGAAATTGAAAACGCAAAATCAAAAGGTTTCTTCAAAAAATTACTGGATATAAAAGTCGACGGCTCTGCAGAAGATTTAACCCAGCACCTTACAGATGACTTTATGATGCTGAGAAAACAACATCTTTCTCCTTCAATCAACGAAATGGTGGCATCTCTCAAGGTGGAAGGCCGTCAGGAACCTGTTTCGGAATCATTTAAAAAGCTCCTCGGTTCAATGAAGAATTATTCAAACGACGCTATTGAATCGGTTAACAAACAGCTTGCAAAAGACGGAACAACAGATGTCGCAGAATTCTTGAAAACGCATACTTCAAGACGTATCGGATCAAGATTTACAACTCTGTTTTCTATGTTCTTTGCAGTTGTAGGTTTTTATACGATTATCCCGAAACTCTACAACCTCGGTTTAAAAGGCAACCCTGCACTGAAAGACCAGAACGAAGAAACGGCACCGGCTTCAACTACTCAAAAAGCCGAAGATAAAGTTGATGATAAAAAAGCTGGCGGCAAAAATGTTTCATTCCAGGGTGCAGGAATACAGAAAGTAATGGCTAAGACCGGTGATACGGTTATGAATACAAGCTGGCTGAAAAAATTAGCCGATAAATTCGATTTTGACGGTCCTTCTATGTCAGTTACCGCGATGCTGACCCTTCTATTCGGCTTCTGTCTGCCGCCGAGATACATAAACGGTCAGGACAAATATGATAAAAAAGAAATTCTTGTACGTGATATCACAAGCTTTGTAGCAATTCTCTTTGCAGCAAAGGCGCTTTCAAGAGCATGCTCGGTTGCTTTCTCAAAACTCTCTGGACTTGCTTTGAATACAAAACCTGCAGATCATGCAAAATCATTCCTGCATAAGGCTAAAAACTACTTCACAGCAGGTTCCGGCATCAACGTATTATCAAGTGAAGAAATTATCTCAAAATACACAAACATTGATAAATACCCGGGCGGCATAAACGGCTTCTTTGAATTCATCGAAAACAGCGGCGGAAATATTAAGAAGATGCTCCGTCTTGATAAAAATGTAAAAGCCAATGCAGAAGCTATTGTCGGCAAACCTTTGAAAGATGCAACGATTGATGAAATCAAAACAGCCTTCAAGAATGTTTCTAAAGATAACAAATCACTTGAAAATATTTATAGTATCTTTAGAAATGTTAAAGGCAACAAATATATCAATTACGCAAAAACAATGAACAGCTCATTCGGTTTCTTATCTACACTGGTTCTTGTACCGTCATTTATGATTTGGCTTGCAAGATTCTGCGACAGAATGACAAAAAATGACAGAGCGAAAGAGAAAAGTCTTCAGGCTCAACAAAATGCAGATAAAACCGCAACAGCGCAGCCGGAAGTGAAGTCAGCGGCTCAAACGGCAAACACGACAGCCGGTCAAACTGAAACTAAACCTCAAAATGTAGCAACTGCTCAGGCAGCGCCGCAGGTAACAACAATAACAAATTCAATTCCTAAAAAACCTACAATGGCAGGATTTCTAAACAAGTAACTATCACACAAAAGGGGAGTCGGAGATTTAAATCTCCGACTCCCTTTTTAGATAAAAGTATGTTAATGACATTTTACAATTTCGTTTGAGAAAGGAAAGCCTTGCTCTATACGCAACGACCCAACAGCGATATCAGGTTTAGCTGTTAGCTTCAATGATTGCATTAATGTCATCTACCATTGCATCCGGATCAAAGCCGTGAACTCTTGCCCCTGCTTCAAGATTTTCAAATCTTGCTGCTGCACACCCGATACAGCCTAAACCGTATTTTTGAAAAACAGCAACACTTTCAGGACATGTCTGAACGATATCCATAATATTCATGTCTTTTGTAATTTTTTGAGCCATAATTTATCTCCTTTATATTGACTTTTAACACATTACCATTAAATAAATTATACACTAAAAAGAAGGATGTGTATATGGAATTATTAAAAAACTTTTTCAAAGACGACGAAAAAATCATAGGACTATGCGCATTAAAAAAGCAGCCTAAAAAGACATATTCTTATGAGCCAAAGTTCAATGCAACAAAACTTGTATACTGTACAAATACAAAAAACAATTTCTTTTTACTGTAGTGCAAAGATTTTATAGAGGACGACGGCGCAGGAAATACTTAGATTAAGAGATTCCACAGACTCTGACATCTCAACTTTTACTTCCTCAGTTGCAAAATTGATAAGTTCGTCACTTAACCCGTCAGCTTCACTCCCGAACATAATAAGAGCAGGGAGGTCTGCTTTAAAATCTTTCAAATAAGATTTTGCCCGAGGCAAAGTCGCAATCCTTGAAAACGATTCAAAAACCTTTAGTTCATCAAACTCCTTAATATGCACCACAGGGATTTTCCACAAATTCCCGACAGATGAACGCACGCATTTAGGATTATACATATCGGCGCAGTTTCCGTACAAAACAACGGCATCGGCTCCAAATGCCGCGGAGGTGCGCAGTATTGTGCCGAGGTTTCCTAAATCGTGTATATTTTCTAATAACACGACTTTCCGGCATGTTTTTAAAATGTTTTTATCAACATGTCTTTGTTTTGCGATTGCAACGATATCGGGCGGAGTATCTGTTGTGGAGAGTTTTTTCAGAACAGCATTGTTTGTCAGAATAAGCTTATCCTGCAAAAATGAATAATCAGCAGATTTTTCCTGTAATACGAAAACTCTTTCTATGTCAATCCCTGCAGAAAAGGCTTCTCGCACACACTTGTCACCTTCAAGGATAAATTTTTGTTCTTTATCTCTATATTTTTTTTGCTGTAATTTTACGGTTTCTTTAACCTGTTCATTATTTACACTTGTAATTTCCATTACAACACCTCAAAATCTTTCAGCCACTCTTTTTCCTGTTCCGACAGCATATTAAAGTCAATCAGCTTTCTTTCGTAATTCATTTTTACAAAAGAATTAATCCGTCCGTCTTTGAGATAGCAGGAATTCTCGAGTCGGACTCCGAAATGCGCCTGATTGTAAAGTCCGGGTTCGATTGAAAAGCACATATTTTCTTCAAGTTTAACCCTTGCAATTTCGTTATTGGAAAGGTTCGGCGGGTATTCGTGAACGCTTATTCCGATGCCGTGTCCGAGTCCGTGATTGAAAACAAAGCCTTCTATTTTATTTTCATTGAAGATTTTTCTTGCAAGGGCGTCTATATCAAACCCGCATGTTTCAACGTCTACAGGATAATTAAAAGCATGCAAAAACACTTTTAAAACAGTTGTATAAACTTTTTTTTGAAGTGCAGATGGCTCTCCTTTTACGAAAACTCTTGTAATATCAGTGGCAAGCCCGCCTTCGTAATACGCTCCACAATCAATCAAAACAAGGCTTCCGTCTTGTATAATTTCATTTTTTGAAGATTTTGAATAATGGGCAAGCGCTGAATTTTTATCCTTGGCAACAATAGATCTAAAACTTAATCCTTTAGCGCCAAATCGGATAAATTCTTCTTCCAGTTTTTCAGCAATATCATATTCTGAAATATTTTCAGCATTTTCAATATAAACTCTTACTGCCGCCAGTGCCAAATCGGTCTTTTTAAAAGCTTCTTTGTAATGTTCAAGTTCTGCATCAGTTTTGACAGCGCGCATAGCTTGAACCGGATTTTTATCCATTTCAACCGCATAATCTTTTATGATGGAATAATCGTAAGCATTGATTGATTTTTTATCTATAAGAATTCTACCTTTTAGAGACTTTAAACGTTTTTCAAAAGCTGCAAGATTGCTACGTGTAAAAAACTCTGCTTCATCTTTTGTCACAATAGCCTTTGCAGTAATTTTAGATTCATAAGGCTTTGAAAAATCACGTTTGTTAAAAAGATATGAAACATCTTCGGCATTTGTCAATATCATTGCTGTATCTGACGAAAAACCGCAGGTTAAAATTTGACGTTTTTCATCAAAAGTACGCCCCGTAAGACTTATGTCAACATCGACAATATTATCTTCAGGCAGTTCAAACACAGGCTGTACAATATCTGTATCAAGGAGTTTCACATGAAAGAATTTTTCAAAAGCTTCAACTCTCGCCTGAGAATTTTTCTTTGCAATAAGCCCTAGAAGAGCACCTTTTGGAAAAAGTTCCTTCATTTTCGAAAACATAGTCTCACCGGCTTGAAGTTTAACAACCGTGACAACATCATGGTTAACTTCCAAATCAGCCTGAATATGATATCTTCCGTCAACAAATAGAAAAACATTATCCTGTGAAACAACAGCATCACCGGTTGAACCTGAAAAACCAGTCAAAACATATCTGGAATTTTCATTTAGGGAATTATACTCCACCAAAAATTCATTGGTGGAGTTAATCAACATTAAATCAAGATGTTTATCCGACATAAATTTTCGGACATTTAAAACTATTTCGTTCATAACTATCTTTTATCAGTCACAATAATCAAGTGCCAACCGAACTGCGTCTGAACAGGTTTAGAAAGTATATTTTTTTCAAGAGCGAAGGCGGCATCTTCAAACGGCTTAACCATCATACCTCTGCCAAAAAAGCCCAGGTCACCTCCATTAGCCGCTGACGGGCATTGCGAATATTCCGCAGCAGCAGATGCAAAATCTTTACCCGCAAATATCTCATCATAAATTTTATTTGCTTCGTCCTCAGTTTTAACAAGAATATGACTTGCTCTTACTTCTTCTGTCATTATTAACACTCCTTTAATAGTAAATTATAAGTTACAAAAAGTATTATACTCAAAACAAAAAAAAATAAAACCCGCCGGTATGCAACGACAGGTTCAAGTATATCAAACGTGAAAACCATTATAAAAAGTGTACATAGCTTTTATAGGGAATAAGCTCACCGTATTTTCAACCAAACCCGCTAAAGAAAAACTCTTATCGCAACCCCGAAAAAGTGCCTGGATACAGTAAGCTTATATGATAATAATAACGCTTTTTTCTGCATTTTTCACCCTCCCGGAGAATAGAATTTAAAAAATATACTAACTTAAAGTAATTAATTCTTAAGAGTTAGAAGAAAGAAAATTATATACGAGTTTACTTTAAATAGCTGTGACGTGTCACCCTGAACTCGTCTCAGGGTCTTATTACCAAGAGATGCTGCACTTCGTAAGGACAGGCTCACTCAAAATTTTTAAAGTCCTGAAACAAGTTCAGGATGAAAAAATTTTTGTTCGCTTTGTCAAACAAGTTCAGCATGACAATATTGAGTTAGTCTTGGCAAATTTGTATAGAATTTCCAGAAAAAACCTCTTGCAATAATTTTATTTTTATATTAAAGTAAATAGAGTTCAGGCGGGGGTGAGTAAAGACATCGCCATAATTGAATAAATCCTTGCGGAAGTAGCTCAGTTGCCCAGTGGAGCCGGAGGCGTAACGTAGTTAATAATTGGCTCTACCAACTGAGAAATAACCGCCACAATTGAATAAATCCTTGCGGAAGTAGCTCAGTTGCCCAGTGGAGCCGGAGGCGAAACAAAGTTAATAATTGGCTCTACCAACTGAGAAATAACCGCCCAAATTAAATAAATCCTTGCGGAAGTAGCTCAGTTGCCCAGTGGAGCCGGAGGCGTAACGTAGTTCATAAATTCGCTCTACCAACTGAGAAATAACCGCCAAAATTGAATAAATCCTTGCGGAAGTAGCTCAGTTGCCCAGTGGAGCCGGAGGCGAAACAAAGTTAATAATTGGCTCTACCAACTGAGAAATAACCGCCACAATTGAATAAATCCTTGCGGAAGTAGCTCAGTTGGTAGAGCTTCTGCCTTCCAAGCAGAATGTCGCGAGTTCGAGTCTCGTCTTCCGCTAATTAAAAAGACCCATCTTCAGATGGGTCTTTTTAATTAGAAATGTAGGTCGGATTTACTAATCCGACAAAAAGTATAAAGTATTTTAAATATTCATTCACAAAAAATGTCTCATTACCACCCTCGCCCCTTGCGGGATACAAAGGGAGCATACGAGGTAACGAGTCTTGCGACCCTGTATGCCTTGTGCTGAGGGTGCCCGAAGGGCGGGTGAGGGGTAAATAAAAGTGCAGAGTGAAGTGTGAGGAAACTAATTATTGTTGAACTATTCACTACTCACAACTCACTATTCACTTAAAAAAGGTAATGTCGGTTGGGCATACCTGCCCAACAAAATTTGCATCGGTTTATTCAAGGAGCTGTGTGGTCGGCTATACTAGCCGGCCTGCTTGCCGCTTGATTTGTAATAATCTCTGTTCTATAATACTCCTAACTCCAAATACTCAAAGAGAGTACAGAAATCAAAATATTAGGGATATATTATATGATAGATCAAATTATTAATTACGCTCAAAAAATTCAAAAAGTGCTGGACAGTATTCATTTCGGACTTATTGCCGAAATTATTATTAATATAATTGTTCTTGCTGCTTTATTTAAACTGGTTGATATTTTCGAAAACAACTTAAAGAAAAAATTTTCCGAGAATAAAACTTCTCAGGTAATAAAATTTATACCTATACTCACAAAGTTGTTGAAGTTTATAATAGCATTTATATTGATAGCGGCATTGTTGCAAAATCACGGATATTCAATATCTTCATTAATTGCAGGTTTTGGAATAACCGGTTTAGCGGTGGGTTTTGCGGCTAACGCTACTATTGCAAATATCTTTGGAAGTATTGCAATCTTTTCCGATAAAGCTTATGAAGTCGGGGATTACATAAAAATCGGGACTATGGAAGGTACTGTTGAAGATATTAACCTCCGCTCCACAAAAATAAGAACGTTAGATAATGCGCTTACAATAATTCCGAACAGTAACATTGCAAACGGCGATATAGTAAATGTTACCAGAGCGCATAAAAGAAGAATTTTTGAAACTGTGGGCGTAACATATGATACAAGCGATGAAAAGTTACACCGTGCAATTGAGGTTATAGAAGATGTTCTGAACAGGAACAGCGAAATCTACAGCGATTTTGTTGTATATCTTGATACTCTTGCAGACAGTTCAATTAATATTAAAATTAACGCATATGTTAAAACAAATAACTATGTAAAATATTTAAAAATAAAAGAGCAGGTGCTTCTGGAAGTAATCAGACGCTTCAGGGAAGAAGGCATTGATTTTGCATTCCCGTCAAGAACCTTATATATGGCAAAATGAAGATTAAAATAATAGCGCTTGGCAGAATAAAAGAAAAATTTTTAAAGGAAGGAATTGACGAATTTTTAAAACGTCTGACGCCTTATTCGGCAGTGGAGGTTATAGAGCTTTCGCCTGTTGAAATTAAGGACGAGCACCTGATTGAGCGGGCACTTGATGAAGAGGGCGAGAAAATTTTATCATATATAAAGCCGCAATCTTACGTGATAACAATGGAAATTAAGGGGAAGGAACTGTCGTCGGAGGAGTTTGCAGAAAAGATTGTCGAACTTACCAACGACGGACAGGGCGAAATAGTCTTTGTAATCGGTTCCTCCTGCGGGATTTCAAAAAACGTGAGTGCACGCGCGAATTTAAAAATGAGTATGTCAAAGATGACTTTTCTTCACCAGTTTGCACGGTTAATTCTGATTGAACAGATTTATAGAGCATTTAAGATTATCAAGGGCGAAACCTATCATAAATAGGCTTTTTGGATTGATATACCACCTACACTGTATCAGCTAAATATTATCTGCTGAACTCGTTTGACAAAGCGAGCCAGAAATTTTGTCATCCTGAATTTATTTCAGGATCTTGAAATTTTTGAGTAAGCCTGTCCTTATTAAGTACGGCATCTCTTAAATTATGAGACCCTGAAACACCAGGTAGGGGCATAAAATCACGTTTCGCCATTCGGCTCAACTGATTTTGCAGCCAGTTCAGGGTGACATAACAGAGAGTTATAAATCTCGACCGGTTCCCTCTTGCGCTACTCAAAAAAACTGCTATAATACGTTTATGGAAATACAGAAAATTACAACCAGTAAGATAGTAAATCAGAATTATATTACATCTAAAAAAGAAGATACTAAGCTTTTAACGGCACAACATTCCGACAGAAGCGAAGTTTTAATGAAGGAGCTTAACAAAATGGCAGGAAATAATATAGCGTTCAAAGGAAATTTTGAACTTAACCTTTCAAAAGAAGAACTTGAAAAGAGAACTCATAAAGATTATTTAATAACAAAAAAGATGTTAAAAGCAGACGCGCCTGAGTATTTAGCGCTTGCGGAAGGTGATAAGGAAACGCTTAAACATCTTGTAAAAGCCGCATATATTTTAGAAAAAATTAATATGCAGCTTGATAACCCGCACAACTTAGAATTTAAAGAATATCTTGACAAAGAAATCGCAAAAGGCAACAAAAATGCTGAAATGACAAAGGTTCTTTTTGATGCGCAAAAAGGGATTAACGCGATAGATTCAATGTCAGATAAAATCCACCTTGCAAAAGGTCATACAGACCTTCCGGGAAAAGGCGTCTATCCGGAAGATTTGACAAAAGAAGAGTTTCATCAAATATTAACCAAAATGCTGAATGAAGGCAAAGACGAAGAAGTCAAAAAAATCCTCACCCAGCGTTCAGTTGTTGAGCGCAAAGGGGATGAACTTGTCGGAATTGACTATATAGATAAGTTTCAGGAAGATTTTGCCCAAATGGCTGATGAACTTGATAAAGCAGCAGAAACTTCCACAAACAAAGAATTTACAAAATATCTGGTATTACAGGCACAGGCACTCAGAATGGCAAATCCGATGCTTGATGCTTATGCGGATAAACAGTGGGCAACATTACAGGATACCCCGCTGGAATTCACGATTACGAGAGAAAATTATGAAGATGAAATGACAGGCACTATTGTAGAAAATAAAGAACTCAGCAAAATGCTTGAAGAACGCGGGATTACGCCTATTCCGAAAGATTTTCTCGGCGGCAGAGTCGGAATTGTGAATAAAAAAGGCACTGATGCCCTGATGGCGATAAAAAAATACCTTCCGACCCTGGCTGATAATATGCCTTATAAGGATGAATACGAACAGAATATTTCGACAAAAGGCGACGCAAAGCAAACCATGGTAGACGTTGACCTTGTTGCCGTTACCGGAAACGTCGGCGAATACAGAGGCGGTATAACTTTAGCGGAAAACCTTCCGAACGATGATAAATTATCATTGAAAATCGGCGGAGGCAGACGTAATGTTTACCATAGACAGATAAGATTTATCAGCGACAAGGCTAAATTACAGGAAAGGTTAGACGCAATCCTTGATAAAGACCAGCAGAAGTATTATCTGGATGAAGCTGACCACTGGTTCACAATCGGCCACGAAAATGCCCATTCACTCGGGCCTAAAAAAGCCGGCGAGTCACTTGGCAAATACAGAAACATCATTGAGGAAAACAAAGCCGATATGGGCTCACTTGCATTTGTGGATTTATTGACGGAACTCGGTATGTACACCCCTGAACAGCGTAAACAAATTATCGTAACAACTGTTACAGATAATTTTCTGAAATCAAAACCGACGCTTTCTCAGGCACACAGAGTACGAACTGTTATGCAAAATAAATATTTTGCGGAACGCGGCGCGTATGAGATTACACCTGATGGAAAAATCCACGTAAATATCGATAAAGTAGTTCCTATTGCAAAAGAAATGCTTGCGGAAATCGTGAGAATTCAAATTGACGGCGACTTTGACAAAGCTGAAAAATACGTCAAAGATAACTTTGTTTGGACGGATAATATGGAACTTATCGCGCAAAAACTCCAGAAAGTTAACAAAACTCTCAACGGCAGAACAGAATCCGAACTTGCGGAAAAACTTCTGGCTGAATAAAATATTACAACAAAAGACCGGTCATATAAATGCCGGTCTTTTTTGATAGGAGATTTTATGAAAAAAGTTTTAAATCTATACTTGCAGGAACATCCGAAGCACAAAATATTTACGGCTGCTATACTTGCATACTGCGTCGGCTTAATTTTTATACTTTGCCCGCCGGAAAAAAGATTAACCGGATTAATAATAGCTGTGCCTTTTACTATACTTGTACTTGTTATAAGAAGCCTTGTTTTGCTATATTCAAGAAAAAAATCCCCTTACAGATTTCTGGAACTGGATGATAAAAAATTAACTCTTGTTGATATTAACAGAGTCTCGACTCCGCTGAACTGGCAGGATATAAAAACTATTGCAATAAACTTTGATGGCGGGATTTGTCCTGAAATGCGGAGGTTCCCTGATATTCAAATAAATATAACCACAAACGGACAATCTGTTAAATTTTACAGTTTTGTTCCTCTTTCTGCTTTTGAACTTGTAAAAGCAGCAATATCAAAAAATGTTCAAATAATATATAATACACCTGATACCCAAAAATATTTTGAAAAAATGGTTAACAAACTGGCAATTTCCGAAACTAAAAATCCTTTATATAAATAACAGGGGATTTTTACAGGAGGAAAATTATGCCGGTACCGGGATTACAGGGAAGTACATCGCTCAGCACTTATCAGAACTTTGACGGAACGAATTTGACAATAGGCGGAGTAGAAGAAAAAGCCAAATCAAAAAACGGTTCTGCCGCAGTTTTTTTAGGAATTGGAACTGATTTCAGTAAAGATGTAATTGGAGTTCTGGATTTTAAAGGTACACTAAATTACGACAAAAACGGGATTATTAACCAGAACCTCCGTGTAAGAAATACAGTGGGAACAAAAAGCAGCGCAACCCAGATAAGATATTCTCCGTTGAGCGTAAATGTTCCGGTAGGAAAAAACATAAGCCTATATGCAAACCCGCATTATGTCGGGAAATTCAATTACAAAACCGAAAAATGGACAAACAGCGCCGGCGTGTTTGCAGGCGTAACGCAGAAGCTTTCGCCGAAAACATCACTTTCGCTGGAGGTGCAGCGTTACAACCTGCAGAACATCAAGGACAACTCCGGCAAAAACTGGGGAGTTAATGTTATTGTATCTCACAACCTGTAAGTTTCCAAGGCTGCATCCGGCAGATTAATAACTTACTTTAAACGGATAATCGTCAGGTATTTTCCAGCCATTCATCTGTATTACTGCAGTGCAGTATAAATGACTAGATGCTGTAGAGGAATTACAGCCATAAGAACTATCTTTATATAAGGTATCAATTTGTCCATCCCAAGCATATTTATATGGTTCCATTCCTTTATTATAGTGATATTTCCATAATTCAGACTTACTTGCAGGGAAAAAATTAAACATAAATACACACTTCCCTTTTGGAGAATGTTCCTTCAAACATTTATTCACATTCCCCGGATAAAAACGCCAATCCCGGTTATTTGCCGTATATGCAGTATATAAAGCACTTCCATCTGGAAAATACACCATAAGAGCTCCTTCATCTGTAGTTTCCATCCTTGTAATTTTCAAATACGGAATAAAATATTTTTTAAACCACGCTTCAGCTTTTGAAGAATTTTCTATAGGATTACCTTCTTCATCAATGTCAGCACCGGGTAACTCTTCATACCAAATCTTTTTATCACCGTAATCATTTTCCGCCATCAGTATTGCCTGATTTATTGCGGAATAAAACTTTTTTAATCTGGTTTCAACAACTTTATTATTGTTCTTCTGGATTAATGCGGGCAATGTCATTGCTGCAACAATTCCAATTATGCCAAGCGTTATGAGCACCTCGGCAAGTGTAAACCCTCTCAAATTGCCGGTCAAGGAGCTTAAATCACTTGCCCCCCCCCCCGAAAAGTCTTGCTATTACTGAGTTTTTCATAATTTAATCTCCTTTTAAGTTTCTACTTTTTCATTATAAATTATTTTTCACGAATTTACAATATTTATAATTTGCTTTCCCTCTGGTAAGCCCAGGCTGAGTGGTTGTGGATGCTCTCAAATGCTTCGCATTCGACTTCAAATTCATTCACAACAGGATGTTCTCGAAGTTTTACAACAACATCACGCAATACATCTTCTACAAACTTCGGATTATCCCAGGCTTTTTCGGTAACGTATTTTTCATCCTCACGCTTTAACAAAGGATAAACAGGACAGGACGCGCAGCTTTCCACTAGAGAAATTAAATCCTCAAGCCAGATATGTTTATCTTCATCATAAGAAACTTTTACCGTAATAAAAGCCCTCTGGTTATGTGCACCGTTATCTGAAATTTCTTTTGAACACGGACAAAGCGTTGTTACAGGCACTTCAACGCCGAGAATAAATTTGTATCCGTTGTCATTGTTAATTCTGCCCTCAAAAGTGCAGTCATAAGCCATCTGCGCAGGCAAATCCGTAACCGGAGAACGTTTCTCAATAAAATATTTAAACTTAAACTGCAATTCACCGCTCTCAGCATCAAGATTTTGAATTATTTTTTCCAAACATCCTTTTATATCCACCCCGAGGAGATTTTTATCCTGCCATTCATTCAAAACCTCAACAAATCTTGACATGTGGGTACCTTTGTAATCCCGCGGCAGAGAAACATTGACTCTTGCTTTTGCACATACTATCTGATTGGAATTGTTTTTACGCTGAATTATAAGCGGAACATCAATATGTTTAATCCCGACTTTTTGTATATCTACATTTCTTGTATCTTTTAAGTTTTGAATATCTTTCATAAAAAACAAATCTCTTATGTTAAGTTTTATTAAAAACTTGCATCAAAAATAGCAATTTTTACAAACTTTTGTACTTTATATAAACATAAAGCTCTCTCTTCTTATTTAAACGGATAGGCCTTGACAAAGTTTTCAAGGTCTTTTTTTTTTGACTATTTAGATTGCTCGCATTTCTGGCAGTTATCAAGACGTTCTCTTAATTTCAAATATCTGTCTAGTTCAGGTCTGAGCTTTTTTAAATCCAGATAAATTGCATTATTTAACAAAAATCTGTTATCATATTTTGGGTCTATAACATACATAGTAGGAAAACCTGACAGAGCGACATCAGCCACAAGCTTTTGATTTGCAGGATCCTCTGCATTTAACATTACAAAATTATATTTATCTTTATAAATTCTGCTGAGGGTTGCATATTTAGGCATAAATCTTAAACAATACCCGCACCAGTCAACATAAAATAATCCGATAATCGGTTTATCATCTTGTATAGCCTGTTCATAAGGAATACCCACATGATAATCAGACGGTACTTTTTTACCGAAATTTTCAGCTTTATTGGTAACGGCAACACTTACAACAGCAGTTGCTAAACATACAATCAAAATACCTAAGGCTATAAAAATTTTCTTTTTCATATTTTCACTTTCTCCTCTTTTAGTATGATAGCACAAAAGCTAAAATTTTAAAGCACACTCTTTCTACACATTTCTTAACAAAAGACTTGAAATAATATATACTATGATATATACTAAGTATATATCGTGTTACTTGCTCCCGTACTTTTAAACGGGCAGGAAATTTCAGGTGCAAAAATTTCCTAAAAGCAAAATTAAGGAGTTTTATGTCTATGAGCAATGATTTACCCGTAAAAATGAGAAAAACGACGTCAAAATCCGACCCTGCCAGAAACGAAGTAGTAGAAGCTGCAAACGACAATGTGTTAACAGGTTATTTAAGAGAAATAGCCAATTATGAATCATTAAGTGCAGAAGAAGAAAAACAAGTTGCAAAACTGGCAAAAGCAGGAGACGCAGAGGCAAAACAAAGACTTATTCAGGCAAACTTAAAACTGGTTGTAGGAATTGCTAAAAAAGCAATTCACGTTTCAGGACTGCCTATGATTGACTTAATCCAGGAAGGAAATCTTGGATTAATGATAGCAGCAGAAAAATTCAATTACAAACTCGGATACAAATTCGCAACTTATGCAAGCTGGTGGATAAAACAATCAATGTTTAAAGCAATTTCCGAACAATCCCACTGCATGAAAATCCCTGTGTACATACAGGAAACACTTTCCAAATTTTCCAAAGTAAAAGCCGAAATGGAAAGGGAGAACAATACCACGGTAAACAACCGTGAAGTTGCAAAGAAAATGAATATTGAACCCGACAAAATTGAAGCCTTTCTGTCTGCTTATACAAAAACAATATCAATCGAGAGCGGATTGGAAAGAGAAAACGGCAAAGATATGAATATTGCGGATATTTTAGAGGATCAAAAGGCCTCTGTAACAGATAAAGTTGAATTTAAAAGCCTGCAAAATGATATTGAATTTGTAGTATCAACTCTCAAAGAAAGAGAGCAGGAAGTTGTTAGAATGCGCTACGGACTCGGGAATGCACCTAAAAGGACTCTGGAAGAAATAGGCAACCTCTACGGGGTTACCAAAGAATGTATCAGACAGACGGAATTACGGGCGCTCAAAAAACTCAGAATGTCAAATATCGGACAGGAATTGCTTGCCGGATATATTGAATAAAGAATTTCTCGTTGAGTGTGTATTTTATGTCTCGTGAAGTCAGAGCGGCAAAATGCCGCTCTTTTAATAATAATATCTATACATTAATTGAAGGTTTACATTACACAAAAAATTATTAAAATAAAAGTATGAGAAAATTTTTGACGCTTATTTTTGGAATATTAATACTTGTAACTGGTAACATTTCTTACGCGGATGGAGATCTATGGGATAATTTCGGGGATCAGAATGTCTACGGTCAAAAACCGGTAAGTGATGAAGATTTTGATAAAGCACTTGAAAGTAAACAAAAAAAGAAAAAGAATAAAAACATTCCAAAAGGGGAAGAATTCCGTCAGAGTAACGAAACCGATTTCATAAACAAAGTAGATACTGCACTTCCGGTACTCTGTATATCAATTCCCCTAAAAATAGGTGAGGACGGCATTTTACCTGTAGGACATTATCAGGTTAAGGGCGAAAAAGAAAACGGGCAGCCGAGATTAAAACTGTACCAGTCAAGTTTTCTTATGGCAGATATACCTGCTGTTGAAACAAACGAAGACTTTGATCAGCCTGAAATAAATTTTGTAGGAATGATTGACTATAACGATAAACAATATAAAATCATATTCGGCTCGGTTGACTTTAATGCATACGCCATTGTGGACACTGCCGAATAGACGGGGAAATAATAAACAGCAGAATGATTAAATAACAAAGTAAAGTAATGCAAACATAAAGCAGAGAGAAACTGCGCTCATCATAAACCACACGTGCATTACCGGATGCTGATAGTCCCAAATTTCTTTGATAGTTATAGCTGCATTTTCAATAACTTGCATATTGCTCTCCAAAAAACATATTCTCTACATATTCTATTTTCTTCATTAACGAAAAAATGACATCACCCGATTAGTTGATTATTTATATCCTTTCGGATAATATACAGTTATGCAGAATGTAGAATTATTAATGCCGGCAGGCAATCTGGAAAAACTTGAATATGCTATAAAATACGGAGCAAATGCTGTTTACCTCGGAGTTGTGGATTTTAGCCTTCGAGCAATGCGAAAAGGGCAGCTTATCACACTTGATAACCTCAAAGAAGCCATTGACTTGGCTCATTCTCTTGGTGCAAAGGCATATCTTACATTAAATATTTTTGCATTCAACAATGACATAAAGCAGCTTGAAGCCTGCATCGACCGATTTAAAGATGCCAATCCTGATGCTGTAATACTAAGTGATTTCGGAGTATTTAATCTTGTAAAAAAATACATGCCGGATACGCCTTTACACATAAGCACTCAGACAAATACTCTTAATTACGAGAGCGTAAAATTTTGGAGGGATTTAGGCGCTTCAAGAGTAATTCTTGCAAGAGAGCTCGCAATTTCTGACATTGCTGAAATCAGGAAACAGGTTCCGGATATTGAATTGGAAAGTTTTGTCCACGGTTCACAATGTGTTTCATTCTCGGGTCGCTGCCTTTTGAGCGATTATTTCACCAACGGAGAACGAAAAGCAAACCACGGAAACTGTTCTCAGCCTTGCAGATGGAGTTACAAACTTGTGGAAGAAACGCGTCCCGGACAGTATTATGAAATTAATCAGGATGAACGCGGTTCACATATATTAAGTCCTAAAGACCTCTGTCTTGTAGAACATATCAAAGAACTTATTGACGCAGGAGTTGATTCACTTAAAGTCGAAGGAAGGACAAAAAGTTTGTATTATGTCTCAGCAGTTGCCAAAGCTTACAGACAGGCAATAGATGAGTGTTTAAGCAATCCTGATGCAGATTTGCATAAATACTTTATAGAACTTCAAAAAGTCGGAAATAGAGGCTACACAACAGGCTTTGCACTGGGAGAGAATAAACCCGACAGTTACAGTTATGATATTTCAAAAGGTCTTGCGGGAGCAGATTTTCTGTGTGAATTTAAAGACAAAACAGATATTGGTTACCTCGTAAAAATTAAAAATAAAATTCATCTTAATGATGAAATGGAAATAATTACTCCTGAAGAGCAATTCATAACCAAAGTCACGAAGATTATCAAAGACGGTGAAGACGTCGAAATAGGAAACACTAATGACGATGTTTATCTTGAATTTACCGTTGAACCAAAAGATTACAAATATGCACTTGCAAGAACCATAGGAGTGAAAGCACATGTTTCTTAAACCTGATTATAACCTTAAAAATATCTATGAAATAGATTTGGAAGAATTAAAAAAAGCAGGGATTAAGAACTTATTATTTGATCTGGACAGCACTATTATGGCGTCAAAAACAGGATGTTATAGTGAAAAAACACTCAAATGGCTTGAAAAAGTCAAAAAAGACTTTTCAATTGCCGTTATATCAAATAATCATAATGAAAAATATATTGAAAAAGTAAAGGCTGTATCAGATTTTCCGTTAGTATTCTACGCAAAAAAACCAGATACAAAAGCTGCAAAAAAATATATGGACTCCTGCGGAATGAAAGCCTGTGAAACTGCATTTATTGGAGATAGACCCTTAACCGATGTATTATGCGGGAAAAAATTGGGTTGTACCACTATCCTTGTGGATTCAATTTCTGCTGATATAGAAAAACCTATTGTAAGGTTCGCAAGAAAATTAGAAAGAATTTGCATCAGATAGCAAAAGTTTTAATTGATAGTTTTTAATCTAAAAAAAGGATTAAGAATGCCTATAAACATTTCTAATAATAATCAAGGATATTCAGCTAAAGATTTCTTGACTAATGTAGCTGGAGCCGCTGCAGGAGGAACTGCATATCTTGTGACCGACCGTATTATAAAAAGAACTACACAGCCCTATTTAGGAATGTTAACAAGAGAAAACCTAGCGCAAACAGAGCAATCCGTCATAAAAAAGGCTCTCACAAGTGTCCTTAACCTGCCGTCATTAAAAAATACAAATATTCAAATTATAGACTTTGCCCAGTTGCCTAAAATCCCAGGACCTCAATCGAAATGGGCATATATTTTAAACAAGGCCAAGCCGGAAACAATCAACAGAAACGGTTATTCAAAAGAGGTTCTGCTCCTGGAAAAACAAGTTGATTCCGTCCTAAAACGAATGGTTCCTAAATGGCAAAGACATATAAAAGGTTTAGCAGAATACAACCAAAAAGTTAAACGATATATTCTACAGGAAGGTATGACAGCAATGGCGCTACCGGGTCGAAATATTATTTTTGCCAATATGACAAAGATTAACGCCGCGGTATTTCATGAAATAGGACATCTTCTGGATCCAAAGACAAATATAAGATCAATAAAAATGAAAAAGCCTCTTCCATTCTTTATTTTAGGCTCATTACTGATGCCAAAACTTGATACCGGTGAAAACGGTGAAAAAAAGCTTAATAAAGGCATAAATTTTTTGAGAAATTGTACCCCAATCCTTGCCGCTGCGGCATGGCTTCCTATTATCGGAACCGAGGGCATGGCATCTGAAAAAGGGCTTAATTTAGCCAAGCCGTTTTTGGATGACAAGAATTTAAATATAATTAAGAAAGCGTACAAATATGCAGGAGCGACCTATGTTATACCTGCACTTGCAACTGGATTGGGACTTTGGGCAGGTTTGAAGATAAAAGATTGGTTTACTGCTCATAAAAAGCAAATATACACAAAAATTCATGATAAGATTTAAGGAGAGGAGATACCATAATGACCGAACTCGAAAAAATGATAGCGGGAGAACTATATAATCCGCTAGTACCTGAACTTGAGGAAGCCAGAACAAAAGCTAAAAAAATGTGTATGGAATATAATAACTTACCTATTGAAGCACAAACGGAAAAAACAGAGATTCTAAAAAAACTTTTTGGCAGAACAGGAAAGAGAATTGCTATTGAACCGAACTTTTTCTGCGACTACGGATTTAATATAGAGTGCGGAGAAAACTTTTATATAAATCACAATGGAGTAGTTCTTGATTGTGCAAAAGTAAAATTTGGAGATAATGTCTTTATCGGCCCGAACTGCGGCTTCTATACTGCAATTCATCCGATTAAAGCCGAAGAAAGAATTACCTTCATGGAAACAGCAAAACCAATAACGGTTGGAGATAATGTCTGGATTGGCGGGAATGCAGTAATTCTACCGGGAGTAACTATTGGCAGGAACTCTGTTATCGGGGCAGGGAGCGTTGTTACAAAAGATATTCCCGACAATGTTGTTGCTGTCGGGAATCCTTGTAAAGTTATAAAGCATATTGAACAGTAGCCGTCATGTTTAAACACTCCGGCGACAGTGCTTGCAGATTATATTTTTATTAAAAGGAATTTACTGTCTTTTTTAGCAAGAACTTTATGTTGTGCATCTTTTTTAAACATAAGAATTTCTTCTTCTTTGACAGTAAATTTTTCTGCGTCAAAATGCAATTCGATTTCACCGTCAACGACATACACAGCAGCATTACAGACTGATGTATGGGTGTCAATAATCTCGTCTTTTTTTAAACCTATAACATAAAGGCAGCTGTTTTCATTTTCCATCAAGAGTTTTTTGTCAGCACCTTCATTTTTTGAATCAACAATATCTTTTACTTTTAAAACATTATAGAACATAATATCTCCTTATATTTGTGTACGAAGTTATTTTGAGAAAGATAACCGAAAATTTCATCAGCCTGTAGATTATAAGAATTATATATAGAAATAATCCACCTATCCGGTTACAAAAGGGTTTGAAAATTTTTACATGTTGCAAAAATATACACAATATGTTATAATAGAAAATAGCTTATATAATCGTAATGGCATTTAATGAGGAGTATATGAAACAGATGATTATTTTGGACTAAACGCCATACTACACGGAGGATTTAGGCTTTTTAAGAAAGAATGGATTTGGAATGCTTGATATCATAAAGAATGAAATAAGATTGATTTGCAAAAAAGAACGGACTGTTGGTTATACATTGGCGGAAATGTTAATGGTAATGCTTATAGTCTCCTTAATGATACTTGCGCTTCCTCCGGTCACAAAAAAAATCTATAAAGAACGAACAACGCGTGGTGCGCACGGCAGATTTGAGTGTTACCGAAACGCAGCAAATCAAATAGTACAGGCATCATCAATGGAAGGCGGTATAACAAATGCGCCTGAAGTAGTTGATAAATGTACATTTAAAGTACCAACAACAAGTATATATGTATTAATTCACGCAGTTGGCGGCGGCGGCGGCGGGGCTTATGTAACCCAAAATCCTACAGATACTTCAACAACATATACAGCAACAGATTATTACGGAAACTCGGCACCTCATTTGTTTTCAGATTGGGTAAAAGAATTACGAGAAAAACGTGGCTATCAGTTTCCTAATAACACTACTGAAAATATGTCAAATACAGCGGTTGTAACGGTTAATGTTGCAGAAATGATGTTTGGTTACGGCGGATTGCAAGGTGAAAGGATATCTATGTTCTTCTCAAAACTGGATTCCTCTCAAAAAATTGAGATGATTCCGGGTGAAGCAGGATTTGCAGGAACTTCAACAACAGATTACAAAGGAAAAGACGGCACTGATACGGTAGTCAATTTTATTGAGGAAGAAAAAGATGAAGCTTCCGGTGCCGTTACAACGACAACAATAGAACTTATACGAGCTAAAGGCGGTATGGGAGGCGGCGTTGCTGGGGCAGCGAAAACCTGGCTGTATGGCGGTGCACCAAGTGATTACGGACTTGCAGATATATCTGCAAGAAAACGTCAGAATGTCAATTTTATAGAAAATATTGAAGGTAAAGTAGACACTACATTGAAATCTTATATAGTAGAAGATGGCATACAACCGGGAGATGGCGGAGGCGGTGCGTATTCGTTTATTAGTAATACCGCTTCTACGTTAACATATACAATAGAAGGGGTCTCTGTCTCAAATCTTCTTTCTTTTGATACATATTTATCCAAAAACCCGACCGCTAACAGCGATTGTGTAAAAAGCGGAAATGCGCATATATGTAATAAACGAACAGGAGATTACACATGTGTCGACGGACAGGAAGAATCAGGGTTACTTTGTAAACCTCAAAACGGCGGAACAGGAGCTGTGGTAATCTTATGGTAAAAAAACTTACATTAAATCGGTATAAAAAAGCAGGCTTTTCATTGTTTGAGGCCTGCGTTGTAATGCTTGTAGTATCAATATTTTTAGCAGTTTCAGCCTCTGTTATACCGCATAGGACAACCAAAAAGCCGGAAGCGGACGGACATGGAAGATTTGAGTGCTACTATAAAAACGGGCAGCTGTATCAGGAACTCTTTCAAGGGACAAGTTCTGGCGGCTTACAGGCGGTTAGTGAGTGTCGTTTTAATCCGCCAATATATGCGAAATATATAGTAGTTAATGCTGTCGGTGGAGGTGCCGGAGGGTCCGGAGGAAACGGCGGAGAACCGGGGGGGTTTTATAGTTCTTTCCATACATCCGCAAGATCTGCCTTTGTGATGACACCAGGTAGAGCCGGAGGTGCCGGAGTCGATGGCCGCTCAACAAGCGTATATTATGAAGACGATCGTTCAGAACCGCTTGTTACGGCTGATGGAGGTTTATCAAACCGCGAACTGAGTGAAGCAAAAGTAAGCGACATAAAACAATGTGCGATAACAGCCGGATCTTCAACTCCAAATTCAACAGTTGATGGAGTAGAGATGCAAGGTACAGAGATTGCATGCGGTTCAATACCGTTATGCGAAATAAAAGATGATAAAATCAAGGTCAGTTATTGTTTTTCAGCTTCAACATATAAATCTAAACTTCTGGATTTACAAGATGATATCATACAAAGATCAAGGGATTCATGGTTAAATCCGCCTGTTCTTAATGAAAATGAAGCAACAATTACATATTATGATCAGGGCTTACTTGATGAATATAATCTTGACTTAGAAGCATATATTCAGGCATATAAGAATACTCAATATTACAATTATGTATTAACATCATTAAGAACATTATACCCGACGCTGTTTACAATGGTTTTAACATTTGATTTACATCGCAGCAACACTGTAACCCCTTCACTTTTGATGAATTATCTGGAAGGTATGGGTATAACAACAGGAATTGCGGAATACGCACCCGGTCAGGGCGGAGCCCCGGGCGGTGCCGGAGGCGATGGCGCAGTCTTAATAACTTGGTAATTAATCTGATAAAATATAACTTAGGAGGATATGAAATTGACAAAACGAACGAGACAAGGATTTTCAATGGTAGAATTGATGCTTCTGCTGTTATTCGTGTCATTGATAACGGCGGCACTCACTCCTGTTATCACCAGAAAACACTATAAAATGCCGCGTCCGGCAAATCATGGTGCGTATCTGTGTTATGATAGAGGCAACGGGCAGCTGCATGAAGTACGGTTTTCCGGAAAAGCTTTGACTACAACAGTCTTTGATCGTGATGTCACACAATGTAAATTTGAGCCGCCTCAAAAAGTTTCATACTTCCATGTATCTGCTATCGGCGGCGGCGGCGGTGGCGGAGATTCAGGGTACACCGGCGGTGCGTTTACCACATTAGGGCCATATACAGAACAATTAAGCCCGTTAAATATAACTGAATATATGGTGTCTGAAAGACAGCGAGATATAACAGCAAAAGACTTTGAGGATTTTGGTGGTAAATTGTACGGCTTTGTAGTCGGTGCAGGCTCCGGCAAGGGAGGGGATCAATTATATGCAGTAAGGCACGATTCCTATCCTTGTACAATTAACCACACTGAAACACACACGTATACTTATACAACAGTACATACATCAACAACATGTACAAGTTCTTCTACGCACACAGCTACTTCATGGCACAGCAGCGATTCTTCAAGTGGTTCTGACTCATGGCAAAGTGGTTCGGATTCAGATTCCGACTCAACTCCGCCATCCGGTTCTCACACGCCTGATCCTACTCCATCACAACCGGATGCACCAGACCCAGGTCACCATGAAGTATCTTCAGGTAATCAAGGTTCTTGGGGTATATATCATGACAACGGTTCCTTTACAACTACCGGGGGGCAGTCAAATGTTCATCAGGGAGGTCTTGGAGGAGGTATTCCTGGATTTAATCCTGGTGGAAACACTTTTGGTGGCGAATCATATAATATAAAAGACAAAAAATTAAGATTAGATTTGCCAAAATTCAGATTCTTTAATCCGAATGGAGAATTTGCATTGCATAATCTTCGCTCTAAATATGCATTCCTGTTCTCTACAGACAATTTGTTAGCATCTTCATACTCCACAACATACACATATACAACCTGTGATACTTGGGATACTGATGAGTGGACAACAACTCACAGTGATGTTAATGTCGAGACAATATGCGACGAACATAGAAACTATTATTCATATGGTACGGCAGCCTATGTAGGCGGAGCAGGAGCCGGTGGTGCGGTATGCCGCAGTACGATAAGAAATGGCGGTGTCGGATTAAACTACAATGTGGTTTCTATCCCTGCAACGGGGTCAGATGGCGCAAGCTGCTATCCGGGCTATAACTTGTCTTCTGAATATGACAGTCCACATTACGGCGCAACGGAATGTACAGGAAACTGTGCTCAAGACGGTAATACTGCAGGACAGACCTACAGTACAATAACTTTTGCCGGAGAAACTGTTAATGCAGAGAATTCACCAAAAGGCGGCACTGCAGCAACTTGTGCCGGTGATGGTTTCGCAGGTACTCCAGGAACAAGTTGCAGCCCGGCAAAAGTTACAGAAGGATGTTCTCCTGGACGTTACGGATACTGTCTCAAGAGATGGAATAGCTCCACCTGGGAAGCTAATACAACTTATGAATTTAAATTCACATACAGCCAGAACTACTTACAATACGGTTTACCTGGTGAACAAGGTGAATATAAAACCATGGTTATCAGATCCTTCAAAGAGGATAATATTCCTATCACTATCGGACGCGGCGGTGCCAAAGGTGCTCCTGGCAAAGATGGCAGCGACGGTGAGACAACCATTTTCGGTAATATAATCTCTGCTAAAGGCGGCGAAGGCGGCGAAGGCGGTCAATTAACGGCACCGGAATGGCTTGAAGGCTATAGAACCGGAGCTGAATCATGGCCTGCCGGTGCGGTCAATGCAGATTATCAATTTGGAAAACGTCTTGTCCGTGAAGAAGGCGGCGTTGAGCCTGAAAAACCAAAACCGAATAACTTGTCTTCAAACATTTTGAACTTCCTTGCTCCGCAAGATAGTGAAAAAATTGCAAACATAATGGAAACTTATCGTATCGGTTACGGCGGCAAAGGCGGCGGTTCAAGACATAACTGCTGGTTCGGCGAATACAGAAAATGGCTCGACGGCGGTGAACTTGAACACAGTTACCCTACTCCTCCTGCAGCATGCAGCGGTAACTATGAGACCATTGATGCTGATGACGGTAAAAGCGGTGCTATTATCATAAGATGGTAATTCACTCCCCACGCCTCGCGTATCAAGGTTCACTTTTGAAAACATAACTAAAAACGACCTCACTTTTTAAGTGAGGTCGTTTTTTATCATTGCAGATTATTCTTGCTTTTTACCCCTTATTTTGATACACTTAATACAAAAAAGGGGAGAGAAAATGCTATTACTATGTTGTTCGGTAATTCTTGTACTTGCTTGTTCTTTCTTTATTGCAAGCTCTGTAGAGTCAAAAAATATCATTAATTTCATAATTTGTTTTATCTTATCAGCATTTGCAAATATTGTTTTGACGTTTGAATTACTCTCTCTCTTTTCAGGAATTTCTGTAATTAATGTTCTTATTACAAATTTTTTATTTGCACTGCTCGGCTTCGGATTTTGGATTGCAAAAAAATGCCCTCTCAGCACGTTTGACATCAAAGCCGGAATAAAAAAAATATTAACCGCCGCAAAACTGGATAAAACAATTGCGGCACTTTTAATCGGATTTTTATTCGCTTGCATTGTTTCGCTCGTTTTAATAGTCATTATCCCCGGAGTAGATATTGATTCTTCCACATACAGAGTCGTCAGGGCTTTATTTTGGATAGATCATGGAAATCTTAATCATTTCTACGCAGCTGAGGCCCGTATGATTATGTTCCCGATTAATTCCGAAATTTTATATGCATGGTTTATGTTATTCCTGAAAAACGATTCTCTTTTGTTTACATTTAATTTTTGTAGTATTTGGCTATTCATTGGCGCACTCGCAGGAATTCTTTCCCATATTACTGCATCGTTGAGAAAAAAATTATGGACTATTCTGATATCACTTTCAATCCCTTTTGTAATCCTCAGATATACAGGGCTTGAAACCGGTGTACTTATAGCCGCGCTTGTGCTTTCTTCAATTTATTTCTATATGGAATTCTTAAAAAAGAAGAAAATTTCATCCTGCTTTTTCTCCGCCTTAGCATTAGCACTCGGTGTTGGGACAAAGACTACAGTTATTTTATTGTTACCGGCATTATTCCTGTGGTGTATATGGTATAGCGTTTATTGCAGAAAAAAAGAATTTTACAAGCCCATTCTTAGATTTACGTTATATTTTACCATATCTTTCTTACTGTTTGCAGCTTACAACTATATTTTAAATTTTCTCAACTTCGGCAACTTTATTTCTGCCAATAACGTGGCTGATGCTCATGCCAACACTGATGGATTTTTATCAACATTTCCAAATCTATACAGATATATTTTCGACTTTTTAGCATTTCCGGAAGCCCCTTGGAGCGCTGCGTTATCAAGCAAAATACTTTTACTTAGAGAGGGTCTGCTCCGATTTTTAAATGCAGATATCGGTTTTGGAGCCACTTCGGCGATTTTTCATAATGTGCCTTACTCTGTTTCTTCTGCAAGCTCGTCTACCGGATTATTCGGCCCTGTGCTTTTTATTCCTTTATATATTTATACTATTTACAAAAGTTTTAAGGTTAGAACGAAACGCTCAATGCTGCTTTTATCTTTTCTTTTAATCTTTTTATTTACCATGATAATTATGTCATATAAGCTTGCGTTTATGAGTTTCAATATCCGTTTTGTCGCAACCTTTGTCCTTTTGACTGTGCCTTTGATTTCATATTTTTACAATAAAAAATACACCATTTATAAATTATTAATAACATTACTGGCTTTATCATATATATGTATACTGCCGGTAAACGTGTCATTATATCCTGTAAACGGACTATTCAATGCTTTTAAGCAAGGTGCTTCTCTTAATACAATAAGAGACATTACAGAATGCTCATTCTTCACTCCACATCTTGATATACATAATTATAATATAAGAGATGTTTCCTGTGTTGTACGTGAAGATATTCAAAAAATAAACCCGAAAAACAAAATATTATACTTTGCTCCGGCAGAGGATTCTCTAATGCCGATAAAAGAACTTATGTTTAAGGGTTACAAAATTGATATTGCACTTGCGACAGATATCGACAAAATTAATTTGAATGACTACAATTTAATCGTTATAAGAGATGACACTCAGGTAAGCGCAACGATATTTGATACCACAAAAAAATTGGATAAATATGGTTATACTTATGAACATGGTATTTTATGCCATTATGCAGGTCTTGATAAGGCTCTCCGGCAGCAAGAAAAAATGGATAAGGGTCAATGGAACACTACACGGTGCTATTTTAATAACGAATTTGCTCAAGACTATAGATTAAAAGGGTTTATGAAAAAAACTTACATAAACAGTACTGAAGAAAACCAAGTTCTTAAACGTAGAATATATAAGTTCTACGAGAACATTAATAACCCTGTTTTTAGATAATTCAGATACTGAAATTACGCATATGCAAGGCCAACCGTAGAATACAGATGTAAAGTAAAATGTGAAAACTAAAAATTCCACGGGCTATTAATTCCGTGGAATTTTCAATATCTGAATACGCAAGGCACTTATATCTTTGCTTTTAGACTTAATGCATCATATCTTATTTTATAAAATTTGTGTAAATATAATTTTCAATATTTGGTAAATCGTGATTAGATTTAATATAAAATTCTTTCATTTCTAAAAACCAAGCCATATTTGTACCTAATATTCTCATAGTCTGCAGACCTTCTTCATCTTTTTTAACATCTTCAGGCGTCCAACCATGAACCATATTCCAATATCTTGAAGATATAATAGGCATTTCTGACACTAAAAAATATTTATTTAATTGGTCTAAAGTTGCAGTTGCTCCTGCACGTCTTGCAGAAATTATTGCTGCACCGGGTTTAAGATAAAACCTCTTTTTATTGCTCAAAGAATCTGCAAAAAAGGCTCTATCTAAAAAAGGTACAATTATACCGCTGGCACTTGCATAGTGAACAGGAGAACCAAAAATAAATCCATCAGCATTTTCAGCTTTATCAAGGAATTCATTCACTTTATCGTTAATAACACATTTGCCTAATTTTGCACAAGCTCTGCAATCTCGGCAAGGAGAAATTGCATTTGTTCCAATATAAAATATTTCAGTTTCAATATTTTTTTGATTTAATACATTTGCGACTTCACATAAAGCAGTATAAGTACAGCCCTGTTTATGTGGTGAACCATTTAGTAAAAGAACTTTCATCACTACTCTCCATAAGATAATGTATCATAAACTTTTGCAACAATTTTCCAATCACCGTTAATCTTATTCATAATTAATAAATCTGTGAATTTATACCCGTGCCAATTATCTTCAATAACCCTCACTACCGCAATGGTTTTTTCTAATGTAATAACATCCACTCTTGCGACATAATCATCTGTGCAAGCCCCCATTTTATCTATAGTATCGTAGAAAAGTTGAATTGAACCTGATTGATATTCTTTTTCATTTAATTGACCATAGAAGCTTGCCTTTTCATAAAAATAAGGTTTTACAATTTCACTATTACCATTTTTAACAGCTTCAATAAATTTTCTTGCTAAATTCTCAACTGTGTTGAATTCTTCTATTTGTTCTCTCATATAATCCTCCTTTACTTTTTACAAGAAGCATGATAAACTTTAGCGGTAATTTATTCAAGTACGGATATTTAGGTAACCTACTTACTTTAAAGGAACCATTTATGGAAAAAGAAGAAAAAGATTGCATAAATAGTGTTGAAAGTTTTGAAGAAACTGGATTTAATTATACTCTATCTCTAATAAGCGGAAAATATAAACTAACAATTTTATATGCTCTATATAGACATAAAGTAATTCGCTTTAATCAATTACAAAAATATTTAAAAATGATTTCACATAAAACATTAAGTAATGTATTAAAAGAACTTGAAGCGGATGATTTAATCATAAGAAAAGAATATCCGCAAATTCCTCCTAAGGTTGAATATTCGTTATCGGAAAAAGGGAAATCACTTATTCCTATACTATATTCATTATGTGAATGGGGAGAGAAGCATAAAATTTAAAACTTTTTATAGTAACCGGACTTTATTTACTTAAAATGTCAAATAATCGTTTTAGCCGTACAAGTTAGATTGTGAGGGCGAAATAGACTATAACATTGATTTTAAAATAGAAAATTTAAGTCAATTCTTGGACAGTAATCGGACAATGATGACCATCAAAAGACCATTTTGTAACATATAAAACGATTACTTCCGACTGCTAAAACTTAAACACAAAGCCAACTTTGCCGAATAATCTTTTTATGCGTGCAGATAAAATGTCCCGTTAAATTACAACAGAGATTACTACTCAAATAAAAAAGGAGTAATCTTTATTACTCCTTTTTTATTTGGGACCAGAGGGATTCGAACCCACGACCAAGGGATTATGAGTCCCCTGCGCTACCGCTGCGCCATAGTCCCGCAGCTTATAAAATTTAATTGTAACAACATTAATCGTGTGTTACTTTTAAAATTTAGCATTAACACATCAAAAAAGCAAGAGTTTTTCTGTTGTTGTTATATCTCTTTCAAAAACTTGCTCAGCACCTGTAACCACAGATGTTAAGTCTCTGTTAACTGTACAACCTGATGCCACAACACTATCAGAAATAACTACATTATCACCAATAACTACATTATCCCAGATTATACTATTTTTTAATGTTACATTTTTACCTATCTTACAATTTGTACCAATAGTATTATTTCCGACAAACTTTACATCATTTATAAGACTGCCGGCATTTATATATGCTCCCTCCGGGGTTCTTGTAATAGGTTCATGCTTAAAATGACATTTCCCGTTAAACAAGTCTTGCATTGATTGCATATACTGCTCCAGAGTCCCGATATCTGTCCAATAATCATTTATTTCAAAAGTATTTATCTTGTGGAATTTTAAAAGTTCCGGAAAGACATTTTTAGCAAAATCATAAAAGGTGTTCTCAGGAATAAATTTAAAAATTTCATAATTAAAAATATAAATTCCTGTGTTTATATAATTGCTTTTCGCATCTTCAATTGCAGGCTTTTCCTGAAATTCCTTAATAAATCCGCTTTCATCAGTAACAACAACTCCAAAATGAGAAACTTCTTCTCTTGGGATTTTTTTTATTCCTATAGTTGCTATTGCACCTGATTTTTTGTGAATATCAAAGCCTCTTTTAATATCAGCATCAGATAATCCATCAGCTGATAAAACAAGGAAATCTTCACCTTTATTAAAGAAATACTGGCATTTCTTTAATCCGCCTGCTGTACCGGATAAGGTTTCTTCTTTTATATAATCAAAATTGATACCATATTTATTGTTTTTACAATAATCAATTATCTTCTCTGCCAGATAATATGTATTGGCAATAACGTCTTTTACACCGATATTTGCGAGTTTTTCCAATAAAATATCAATAACAGGTCTGTTGCAAACCGGAACAAGAGGCTTTGGTACAGTCTGCGTAAGCGGATCCAGCCTGCTACCTACACCAGCCGCCATAATCATTGCTTTTAAACTTTTATTTGTTAGATCTTTCATTTTATTCATTTTGCCATAAAAAGATATTTTTGGCAATTATATTACGGAAAATTGCAGACATTATATTGACTTTTGATATATTTTTTGTTAGATTTTATTGGAGGTAGGCTGAAATATTTGCCAGTCTACAGCATTTTTTGCTTATAGCTCAGTTGCCCAGCAGAGGTCTGGATGTAGCGCAAGTTAATAATAGGCTCTACCAACTGAGAATAACCCGTAAAACTTAATATTATTCTTGGGCTTATAGCTCAGTTGCCCAGCGGAGTCTGGACGTAGCGCAGTTAATAATAGGCTCTACCAACTGAGAATAACCCGTAAAACTTAATATTATTCTTGGGCTTATAGCTCAGTTGCCCAGCGGAGTCTGGACGTAGCGCAGTTAATAATAGGCTCTACCAACTGAGAATAACCCGTAAAACTTAATATTATTCTTGGGCTTATAGCTCAGTTGGTAGAGCAGTTGACTCTTAATCAATTGGTCGAGGGTTCGAGCCCCTCTGAGCCCATAAAAAGACCTTCTAAATGAAGGTCTTTTTATTATGCGGCTATGTTTAGTCGTTTATTTGAATCTGTTAAAAAATTTTCTATCTCTATATTATGTTTCGCAAGATGTTTTGCGATTTTCTTCGGATCTGTTACTTCAGCATTCCCGTCTGCTAAAATAATTCTTGTTACCTTGCCATTTTTTGTATAGTAGATGTTTTTATTAAGTGGATGGACATGCGCTCCGTCTGCAATTTTTCGAGCAGCTTTTTCTGTTTTCGTAAGATTTTGAGCTACATCTTCCAGCTTCTCGCCGCCTTTTGAATTATTTTTAACAGAATTCTGTTCGGCTCTTTGTGCGGTATTATTTGCGTTATTTGCGTTATTGATTTTTCTTTGCTGTCGTGTCATTTCTCTATATGCGATTTCAGCGTCATATGCTTTCTGTGCTTCAGGTGTTACCGTATCAGCAGCTACAGTATCCACAACTTTTCTCGTATTGCCGTTTGCATGTCCTGTATTTATGTTTTGGATGGTTGCGGCTTCCATTTCATTTGTAATAGGATTAGAGGCTCCTGTGACTGATTTGTTTTTTATCTTCTGTTTTTTATTTGGAGTCACCATATCCTGAACTTTTCCTTTTGCTTTATCAATGGTTTGCTGGCTTTTGCTTACTGTTTGTTCTGTTTTGCTTGCTGCTTCTTTTACAGTATTACTTTTAAATAATCCTTTAATTTTATTAAAATATTTGCCTGCTAAGAATGCCCCACCTACAAGCGCTACTGTCCATAAAATTGAATGATTTGAAGAGGATTTTTCGGTTTCGTCTAACTCAGTTTTAGTATTCCCGCTGCCAGTAAAAGAAACAGTGTCAGATCCAGCTTTTTCATCTGAACTTTCTGTAGCATTTCCATAATTATTCATCAGAGATTGTGCCATAAAATCATCATTGTATTTTTGCGTGTAACCGTATGGATTATACGCAAAATAACCGGCGTTAGAGATACTATCTACCATAGCATAACCTTTCTATTTTAACCTACAATAATATAAACGAAAATTTTATAAAAAAATTGCCTAAAAGATAAAAATTCGTTACATTAAATTGTTCATAAGTTCTTCAAATTCCGGGAATGAGATATCCACCCAGTCAAAATCTTTTATAAGAATTTCTTTTTTACAAATAAGCCCGGCGACATAAAGACTCATAGCCAGTCTATGATCATGGTAGGTTTCTACTTCAATGCCACCATTTAGAGAGGCTTTGCCATTGACAATAAATCCGTCAGGAGTATCAATAATATCCGCTCCAAGTTTTTTTAGTTCGTTAACAATAGCAAAAATCCTATCAGTTTCTTTGTTTCTTAAATCTTCTGCATTTTTAACAATAGTCGTTCCCTCTGCCTGTGTCGCAAGAACTGCTATTGCAGGAAGTTCATCAATCAGACGCGGAATAATATCTCCGCATATAGTACATGCTTTCAAGTCGGAATATTTTATCCTTATATCACCTACAATTTCTCCTGATTCCGTGCGTTTATCAAGAATTTCGATATTTCCGCCCATTTTTTCTAGAACATCTAGTATTCCTGTGCGTGTCGGGTTTAATCCCACATTTTGCAAAATAATATCCGAATCCGGAATAATTGATGCTGCCGCCATAAAAAATGCCGCAGAAGAAATATCACCGACAACATTAATTGTACACGGTGTCAGGACTGATTTCTTTATTCTTGTTATTGTTCCTTCCCCGGTAATATCTGCATTCATATATTTAAGCATTAATTCTGTATGGTTCCTTGAAAGGTACGGTTCATTATAAATCGTTTCACCATCTGCAAAAAGTCCGGCAAGCAGTATACAGGATTTAACCTGCGCGGAAGAAATTTTTGAAGAATATTTTATCCCGTGTAAACCGGCTCCTGTAATATTAAGCGGCGCCTTGTAATTTTCAGCGGTAATTTTTGCCCCCATTAATGCTAAAGGTTCGATAATTCTTTTCATTGGACGTTTTTGTAAACTATCGTCGCCGGTCAAGATTGAATCGAAACTTTGTCCGGCAAGTATACCTGCCATCATTCTCATAGTTGTGCCGGAGTTGCCGCAGTCAAGAATTTCTGTTGGAGCCAGAAATTTTCCGTTTGATTTTACTATAACCGTTTTCTCATCATGTAATTCAATATCAACACCGAGTTTTTTACAGACAGAAACGGTCGATAAAGGGTCTTTGCCGTTAGAAAAATTATTAATAACAGATTTTCCGTTCGCTAAAGATGCAAACATTATGGCTCTGTGGGATATAGATTTATCGGCCGGAATAGCAATTGTACCGCGTAATTTTTTATTATTTGGAGGAATAACATTTCTCATATAATCATTTTATCATATAACAAAATTTATAAAAGTTAAAAAAAACTATTTACAATCGATTATGCTTCTAGTAAGATAAAATAGAACGCATGAAAAACCGAGGAGAGGTGTCCGAGAGGTTTAAGGTGCAATCTTGGAAAGGTTGTGTGGGGGCAACTCCACCGTGGGTTCGAATCCCACCCTCTCTGAATTGAAAAAAGAATAATCCCGGATCGTCTAGTGGCAGGACTGAAGATTCTGGCTCTTCCAACGGTGGTTCGAATCCATCTCCGGGAATTTTTAAAAGGTTTAAATAGGCGGGTGAAATATTTCATCCGCCTTAAATATTTGTCGGACGTTGGTGTTTATTTTAATGTCCAGTTTACATGGAAACCAAACCTTAAAATGTCATCCTGAACTTGTTTCAGGATCTTGCATATTTTAATGTCAGCTTTGTTATCTTGATAATTAAAAGGTAATTGTTGGGCTGAAAGCCCAACCTACAACTGGACGAAGCCGGACTTTAGTAGTACATTAAAATACACAGAACATTCTTAAATTTGGCTAAAAACTTCCAACATCAAAGAAATTTCCGACTCCGATTAATTTCCAATTTTATTGTTGGGCAAGTATGCCCAACCGACGTACCTCCTTTTTTATTATATTCGAAAACTTGCCTACTGATTGGTACTATTCAAACATCCCCAACCTACAAACTCAATATGTTAACAATTGGAGTGAACTTACATATGAATTATATTTGGCAAGATTGCACACATATAACCTATTGGGACTAAAATTGAGATTGAAAATAACAAATAATCAAACCCCAGCCGTAGTAAACTCAATTCAATTTTTGGTCTGCTGCTAAGAATCTTTTTTATTCTGCAACAATCTATGATAAAAAGAATAATTTCTACAACAAAGAAATTAGCTGCCAATATAACAAATGCGTTTAAAAGAATAATTACAACAAAAGAAAGTCCGTAATCAGGCATTTCTACTTGTTTAAGTAAATAATATATTTTTTCAACGACAATTGTAAAAATACCTGCAATCATACAAATTAAATAAAATAAACCGATTGTTTTACCAAATTTAAAAGTTAAAGTATTTCTAAACATGTTTCAATGTTATTATAAAAGTTTAATTATGTAAAATTTGTATGGTGCAGAGTTTTGACCAATCATAGACGTTTTTATTATTAAAATATTTCTGATTAATCGAAATCAAAATAAAGTGTTGAACCGGTTTTGCCGTACAAGCCGTAAACTTTTTCGTCGGGATCGTACTTCACTGTAACACCGAGTTCTTTTTGAAGCGCTTTATTTGTTCTGAGTGCTTCTAAATCAGAGAGTGTCAGTTTTTCACCTTTTTTGTCAGTTTTATCAGCTTTTCTTAATGCGTCGAAGATTAAATAATTTGATGAATTAAGATTCAGAGCTCTTTCTTTTGTCGGGGTATTTTTGTTTCCCCATTTATACAAATTGGTAACTTTACCGTCCTGTACAAGAGTTTTTACGTCATTATTTTTCATTTCTCCTGCACCTTTGTAGTTGCGGATTGTAACGTTACCGTCAATCTTTACATTAAATGTGTTTCCCTGTGCCTTGTTTGCAACTGTTAAATCGCCCATAATATTCCTCCGTTTCCCTATGTATATAAAAAGAATTCTTTTCATAAATAATTGCTTAATTTGTATTGTAGTTTTACAAACGTTAACAAAATATTCTATAACTTTAGGAGGAAAGCAAAACACAAAACTTTGAAGTTCAGATTATATCACGGCACCAGAATATTAATTTTGAATAGAGAAATTCTGTTTCATATTCTAGCTTAGATATATCCGCACAAATCTCCAAAATTTCTTTGTCAATGCCTTTTAAGAGAGGTAAAAGTTCTTTTTTTGTTTGGATATAGGTATTATTTTCAACAAAATATTTTGCCTGTAATATAAAAAATGCCGTTTTATATAGATAAGCAAGCTGTTCTTCGGGGTTATCAGCAAATAAAAATGAATGAACCGCACTGTGATATAACATTTCTGCGGAAAATTTTAATGATAATTTTACATCAGAAACAGAAGGAGGGTTTATTATATCAATAAGTTTTCCGAGCAAAGGCTTTGTATCATAGAAAAACTGAAAAGTATCGTGTTTTGACCAGTTTTGGAGTTCGGCTTTTCCGCTGACAAAACCGCAGGCTTTCTCTTTGTAAGGCATATTATCCACTATTTTTTTATATGCCTTCAAATCCTCAAATCTTAACTCATCGAGGATGATAACCAGGTCAATATCGCTATCTGCAGAAGCTTCACCTCTGTTGTAACTTCCTTGAAGTCCGACGAAAAGTAATCTTTCACCGAATTTATTTTTTAATTTTTCTAAAATATTATTTAACCAAATATCAATCTGAAAATCCATTTTCACCTCTTTTTTTAATGTTAGCAAAAAAATATTTATTTTGTTTTGATACAACTATGAAAAGTAATTCAATTACATTTACCTCAAAAATCAGATTTGTTGACAGAAAGTTTTACAATGCATTGGAAAAACATAATGAAATAAAATATCAGCATAACTGTTCAAATATACTAAAAGCGGATGAGTTTTACTCTGAAGATATAAGAACCTGCACAGGCGGCGGTTTGGTAAAACCGTTTGAAGAAGCAGAAGGTTTTCATTTTTGGAATGATTTACCTAATATTAAAAATTTTCCGGAAAATATAAATAAACTTTTTCGTTATGTTAGAAACCCTGAAAGGGGACTTCTTGTGGGGAGTAAGGATTTAAAGGGTTCGCCTTATTCACTTGAAATGTTTGCGAAATTCAAAAAAGTTTTCCTTGACAGGATTAAAAACGTAACATTATTTGAAAAACACCGATATACAAATTCTGGAACTAACTATCACTATTCAAAGAAAGACGATACCTGGACATTATATACAACTTTCCGCCGAGAAAATGAAACCGGGCTGCGGACGATAAAAACGCTTAATGATTTGCTTGAATGTTTTGAGAATATATCCATAGCAAAAGGGGACAGACTTTTCATCGGAAAAAAGGAAATTCTCCCGAAAGACTGCCCTGAAATTTTTGCTAATACAAATTTTTAATAATCCATATTATATGAATTCATAATTAAATACGGACTACAATATATGGCTGCAAAAGCAAATTCCTCTTGATTTTTCGCTTCCTTCATTACAGCTTTACAAGTTTCCTCTGCATCAACCGCGCCATCGACATTCCCCCATTCATATAAATCCCCTCTATCTGTTATAAAAATAAAAAACTGATCTCTGCCGCCTTGATTAGGTCGTTTTTCACAATTTGTATCAACAAACATAGCTAAGGTATGCCTATCAGGCTGAGATACAACCCAGGTAGAATCATCAACGACACGATAACAAGCACCATCTTTTGACAAATAAACTTCTGAGGTGCCATTCATCAATGCACCTAGATCAGCTCTTGTTTTTGTAAATCCAAAAGCCTTCATATAATCATCCAGATACTCATTAACTACATCCATATCTGATTCACCCTCATTACATTCAAAATATTCCAAATCACAAAGAGAAAACTGTTCTTTCTGAGCCAATAGCATTTTATTCGTGTTTAAAACTGTATTCACGCTTTTTTTGAATGCTGTTTCCAAAATCTTTTTATTATAGTTTTGCACTAATGCCGGCAGGGTCATTGCAGCCACAACGCCGATTATCCCGAGAGTTATCAGAACTTCTGCAAGGGTAAAAGCATGTTTTTTAACAGCTGAGAGGTTTTGAGTTTGCCCCCCCTGAAACGGAACTATAGCTTTATTTTTCATAAAAACCTCCTTATTTGATTACCATTTATTTATATCATAAAAAGACACGAATTTCTAAAAAAATCTCTGATATGTAATTTTATATAAAACATTTTCGGCCGGCTGGTTAAATTTCAAATTTTTGGGATTTTTGCCGCTCAAAAAATTGTAATCGGCTTCGATTAAGAATTTATCTCGCGGAGTTACCGAGTATGATGATTGAAAAATTGCCCTCAGGCCTGTTGTTGATTTTTTATCCGTAAAATCTTGAATAAAGCTAAATGCAGGTGCGAATGAAACATTCCACTTTTTCACGGGAAAATTAAACTTAACAGGGGCAAATTCTATAGCTGCCGACTTTATTCTTTTTGAATACGCAACAATTCCGCGCCCGAAAGTACTCAGGTTCGGATATTTATTCCATTCAAATTCATTTGTAACCGTTCCGACAAAAGTTCCTTTCTTTTGAGGGGTTAAAGCGGCTCCTAAAAATGCGGATAGCTTATTCTGATATGTTTTGCATTCTATATTAGCGCCTCTCAGCAATATAAATTCATCCTTTAACGGGGCAGCGACTCCGACTTCAGAAAAAATTTTCAGATTCTCAGGAAGCTTAATTTGAGCCTTCACCGGGGCATGTAAACAGGCTAATCCCATCATGCCCGATAATATATTTTTGATTTTCATATTACTAATTATATTTAATAAATCTTTGACGTACAGCAGTAGTTTGGTATAAAATAAAAACAATTAAAAACTGAGTACCTTTTGCGCGGAACTATTGAGTACCCCCAAAAAGATTAGTATCGGAGAAATTTATGAGAGAAGAATTACTTGCAATTTTAGAAAAAAACAGCAGAATAGATTTTAAAGAACTTGCAGTACTGCTTGGAGTTGAAGAAACTGCCGTACTGGAGGAGCTTGAAAAATTAGAAAAAGAAGGAATTATCTGCGGATATCATACACTTATCAACTGGGAAAAAACATCCATTGAAAAAGTTACCGCCCTCATTGAAGTAAAAGTAACTCCGCAAAGAGGACAGGGATTTGACAGGATTGCGGAGCGGATTTACAACTATCCGGAGGTAAAAGCCGTATATTTAATCTCAGGCGGGTATGATCTTCTTGTAACTCTGGAAGAAAAAACATTAAAAGAAATCGCAAACTTTGTATCGGATAAACTTTCTACACTGGATAGTGTCTTGAGTACGGCAACACACTTTATCCTGAAAAAATACAAAGACCACGGGACAATAATAAATAAAAAATCCGTTGATGAAAGAGAGGTTATTACGCCATGAGAAACTTTCTCTCTGATAAAGTTACAGCCCTAAAACCTTCAGGAATAAGAAAATTTTTTGATATTGTAAATGAAATGAAGGACGCAATTTCTCTTGGTGTCGGAGAACCTGACTTTGACACCCCGTGGCATATCAGGGATGAAGGAATTTACGCGCTTGAACGCGGCAGAACTTTTTACACATCAAATGCGGGATTGAAAGACTTAAGAGAAGAAATTGCAAATTATATAAAACGAACGCAGGGAATAAACTACAACCCTGACAATGAAATCCTTGTAACGGTAGGCGGTTCTGAGGCAATAGATATAGGTCTGCGCGCAATTATAAACCCTGGCGATGAAGTTATTATCCCACAGCCTTCATATGTATCGTATGAACCCTGCGCAATCCTTGCAGGAGCAAAACCTGTTATTATAAATTTGAAAGCAGAAAATGAATTCCGTCTAAAACCGGACGAATTATTAAACGCAATAACTGATAAAACAAAAATTCTTATCCTTCCTTACCCGAACAATCCAACGGGTGCTATTATGGAAAAGGAAGATTTAGAGGCTGTCGCAAGGATTATAAAAGAAAAAGATATACTTGTCATGTCAGATGAAATATATTCTGCATTAACATATAAGGACAGGCACATTTCCATCGCATCGCTTGATGGAATGAAAGAGAGAACAATACTGATAAACGGGTTTTCAAAGGCATATGCTATGACCGGATGGAGACTTGGGTTTGCCTGTGCACCGAAAGAGATTACGGCACAGATGACAAAAATCCATCAGTATGCAATTATGTGCGCGCCGACAACAAGCCAGTATGCAGCAGTAAGCGCCTTAAGAAACGGCGATAATGACGTTGAGATGATGAGACAATCATATAATCAGCGCAGGAGGTTCCTCCTTAATGCATTCAAAGAAATGGGGCTTGAATGCTTTGAACCGTACGGAGCATTTTATGTATTCCCTTGCATAAAAGAATTCAATATGACAAGTGAAGAATTTGCGACCAAATTATTGATGGAAGAAAAAGTTGCGGTGGTTCCGGGGACTGCATTCGGCGAGTGCGGGGAAGGCTTTGTGAGAATTTCCTACGCGTATTCACTTGAAAACCTCAAAGAAGCCATATCCAGAATAGAAAACTTTATCAAAAAGCTCCGGAAAGAATAATTTTTCTAATCTAGTGTCGCCGTTTTCCGCCGGCTCAACGCCGCCGTACAGCGGCTCACCTTTTCAAACGCCACTCGAAAATTTCGCTTTACTGCCTTATCGCGAAAATTTTCTCGGACATCTATTAGTCAGACTCATACTTCTGCTCCAGCGGCACAAACTTGTAATGGATTTGTTTATTTTTCGGTTTTGTATTTGTTTTTGGAGGAGCTTCTATACTTTTTATAAGCGACTTTGAAAAAATTTTCGGATCTCTGGAGTTAATATAGTAAAAATCTCCTTTTGTGGCTTCAGAAAGACAGCGCAAATTGGAATTCCCGCCTATAGCAATCACATCAATAACAATATCTCTACGGCTTGCCACAAGCGATTTTATATACGCACAAGGATCACCGTCACATGTATCAAAGCCATCGGTGACAAGAATTATTTTCTTTTTCGACTTTTTATAAAAATTTGACAAATCTTTATTAACAGTCTCTTTTAACGCATAAGTAAGAGGTGTAAGATTACCGATTTTAGCGGAATCAAGACCGGCAATGATTGATGAATTATTATAACGTCTCGGAAAAACTGCAAGTTTTGTGAATTTACAAAGCTCTTCCCTGGCATATTTGGATGTAAAATAGGGGCCAGATACGTACACTCTGTATTTTTTACTATAAATTTTTGTATTTTGGGGTACACCCTGCCCGAAAACCCGTAAGCCTACTTTTGTATTTGAAGGGATCTCGGGAACTACAGTCTTTAAAACATCTTTAGCAAGATTTATCCAATTAACCATACTTGAGGAATAATCTACAAGAAGCATAATAACACTATACCCGTCTCCTTGTACGTAATCATTTTGAGTGTATTCTGCAGGTGTATATACCTGATAATTTTTCGCAGCAGCAAAAGCTACAGGTGACATAGTAAACATCAATATAAAAAATATAATAATAGCTTTTTTCATGACATCCCTCTACTTAATATACTGATAATGAACCTGACCGCCCTGCTGGCGTCCTTGAACCCCCTGCTGCGGTTTAAAGGAACTTTCAGGCTGAGTGCCAAAGGTGACGCCCATTGCATTTCCAAAATCCGAGTCCGTTCCGATTTTATAATATTTTCCGTTAGTTGAATCCGAAAGACACCTTAAAGTATCTGAACCGTTTACAATAATAACATCAATTACTATATCCGACCTTGTCGCCGCAAGTTTTTTTACAAAAGAACACGGATCACCGTGGCAGGTTTCGCCGCCGTCAGTTACAAGGATTATTTTCTTTATTGTTTTAAGCGGAAATGCAGAAAAATCCTGATAAACCGTCTTTTCTAAAGCATACGTAAGCGGAGTGGCAGAACCTATTCTTGCAGAATTTAAACCGGAAACGATTGCGGAACTGTTTGATTTTTGAGGGAAAGTAACCAGTCTTGAAGCCTTACATGCCTGAAACATATCAGCTAGAAAAAAATCATTGGAACTCTGACCGAAAACCCTTAAACCCACATTTGTCCCTGCCGGAACTTTCGGTAATATTGAAACGAGTGTCGATTTCGCAAGATTAATCCAGTGCTCCATACTTGATGAATAATCCACAACCAGTTCAATTACATCTCCTGACTGATTAAGATTTGACCTTACAAGATTACTCTGCTTATAAACGGTCGGAGTGTAAACATTATAATTGTTGGACTTTGCTAATACTGCCGAAAAAACACCTAAAGCCAAACTTAAAGTTATTACAGCTGTTTTCTTTATTTGACGCATAATTCACTATCATTATATATTTATTGGTTAATAAATGCAAATTTTTATTTACAAAGAGCCTCTACGTAAAGTATAATAAATAATAATGATAAAGGGTATGAAAAAACTAATAAGCTTATTTTTAATATTTTTGCTGACTGCAAACAGTGTTCTGGCGGAAGAAGTCGCAAGACTTTATAACGTGAAAGATACTGACACCTCAAAAGCAGCAAAAGTAATCCGCCCGCTTTTTAATATGACGGGCTTCAGAACAATTGCGGAGGACAATTTTTATATAATTGAAAATCCGTCATTGAATATATATCACGTAATTATACTGAAACCTAACGGCACGGACTGTTATTACTATTACCTCTCAAACGATGACACGGATTTGAATAAAAGAATTCTTGATAACTTTGACAGCTATGATATTGACACAAAACGAATACGGAATTCAGCGTTTTTGCTTCTCTTCCACAGCGAAGCATCGGAATTTCTTGCCCAGAGTACATCAGGGATAAAGGCTGTTTCAAATGTTCAGGACGTCATAACGCTCCAGCCTGCAGAACAGGATTACGATTTCAGCGATGAGGCACAGGCAAGGTTTGACAACAGAACCTCTGCGATAACCCCTCAGGCTCCTGTAACATTACCAAAAGAACCTGTCATTCAGCCTGAAAGACAAAATGTTTTAAAAGGTTCCGTTGTAAGAGTTGATGCGGGGCAGCAGTTCAATGCGGTTTTATCTTCTACAATAAGTTCCGACAGCATAACCAATAACGATAAAATATCTGCACTACTTGAATCCGACTGGGTTGTAAACGGCACTCTCATAGCTCCTGCCGGAAGTATTGTGAGCGGAAGTGTTGTAGATTCACGCGCCGCAACATTTGCAATGGGGGATGGCAAAATAGGATTAAACTTTAATCAGATAATGACTCCTGACGGGAAAGTTATTCAGCTTACGACAAATGAAGTTTACATTGTGGGAGATTCTCCGCGCGCTAAAAGGATTGCCGGAAGAGTTGCCGGCGGTGCGCTCGGCGGACTTTTACTCGGAGCATTGTTCCTCTTGGGCGGAGCTGATCCGACAGGAGCACTCGTAAGCGGTGCGGCTATCGGAGGTGCCTTTGGAGCAGCCTCTGCCGTTGCGCAAAAAGGGGAAGAAGTTTATGTTCCGGAAGGCACGGTTCTGCAGATTATGCTCGCCGAACCTATGACCGCCCAGCCTTACTATAGAATATAAAAGGATTAATATGGCTTTAACTATACATTCACTAAAACAGGAAAAAACTTTTGACAACAAAGATTTTATAACAATCGGTTCAAACCCTCAGTGCGATTTTCATATTGATTTAGGGGAAGATTGTATGCTCACCGTGCATTTTGATAAAACCGGAACAAAGTGCGTTGTGACAAATAATTTCCCGAATAATAAAATCCTCTTTAAAGGACAGCCGATAAAAGAAAGAATTGTCTTTGACAACGTCTGCAAGCTTCTTGTGGCAGACAGCGACGAATTTATCAGCATGAAGCTTTCTCCTGATAAACGCACCGCAACAACATCCCCGCAGCAGACACAGGTAAAAATGGTTGAAAACCCTGTTCTTACAAAACTCGAAAAAAATAAATCCGAACTTGAAAAATACCGTATTGCAATCACAAAACAGATTGCATTTTCCGTAAGCGATATAAAAAAACGACTTTCCGTTAGCACGAAAACAGGAATATTTTTGAATATAGCCTTATTTGTAAGTTCAGTAGTGACAGCATTCGGGATAACAAACTACCTTATGGGGCTTCCGATTGAAATGAGCGCTAATTTCACAAATATGCCGACTAATATAAAAGTTCTGTTTCTTTTCTCAATCGTGGTCTACGGAGTTTCTCTTATTTTAAAACAGGGGATTTATCTGGCACTGCAGAATATTGAAAGAAGAGAATCAAAATTCGCGCAGAATATAATGCTGACGCTTTCAGGAATTTTTATGACGGCATTTTACGCCGTTAATATGATTTATTACATGAACCCTGACCACAGGTTTGTATTTGCAGCGCTGATATCTTTATTCTTTATCGGATTGAATATAACGATTGCAATAGGATCAGGATACTTCAAATTCAACAACCGCACGCTTTCTATGGAACTTGATAAATTTGAATTCCGTGAGGATTTTGAAAGAGTGCTGAATGAATACCAGAACTGGATTTCGCGATATGTGAACAGCCTTGGCGATACAAAATTAAACTATATAAAAGATAAAATGTTTATGCTGCAATTAAAAGGACTCGGAGAAACTATCGTCGGAATTTTGACTGCACCATTTCTTGCGTACGGGGTATCAAATACGCTTGCAATGTGTTTCCCCGAAGCAGCCGGCTGGGTCAGGATTTCAGGTTTAAGATTCAGTCCCGTATTTCTCGTACTTGCGACAATGCTTATAATTTTTGCGTTCTTCTCCTTCGTAAACAGTTTCCTTTGCGGGAGAAAAATCTCAGGGTCGGATGTTATAAAACTCGACGGATTCAGAGATTACCTCTCTCACGGAACTGATATTTACGGGTTGGAAAACACACGAAAAATTAACCTTGAAAAAAATCGTTCGCTGATTATCGGGATTGCGATTATATTTATTGAATTTTCAATGAACGTTTCATATTTTATGACAGAAATCGGCTCCGATATGCAGGGAATGCTATTGAGCCTTGTGTCAGCGCTTGTTCCGACCGCGCTGTTGATTGCGGAAACCTATATGCTCGGCAAAACAAAATACGATATTGAAGTAAGCGACAGCCTGCTTGCTAAACTGGATAAATAATGAACAGAATTATAATCTTATTTTTAATATCATTTGTAACGGTGACGGGGCTAATCGCGGCACTTAACCCTAAAATGCAAAAACCTGTACGCTTTGCCGCGGCAAATATGGGGATTGAAAATGTAACAGAAGAAGTTGCAGTAACGAAATCTCCGATTATTGAAGATACAGGGATTGAAATTCAGGAAGTTGAAATAAAACCGCAGCTTCAAAAAACAGAAATTACAGAGAAAAAAGTTAAAGTCCAGCCTCAAAAGAATAAAGTTTCAACACAGAGCGTAAAAATACAGCCGCAAAAAACACAAATCAAAGAAAAACAGGTAAAAGTAACCTCTCAGAAAACCCAAACAACAACAACTCCTGTAAAAACGCAATCCACAAAAGCTTCTCAAACAGCAAAGAATGTCAAAATGCCAGTGGAACTTCCGAAATCAATTCAGGAAATCGTCAAAAACGAAACACCTAAAACTACCCAACCACAACCGCAAAAACAAACAACTGTTGCACAAAAAACGACTCCTGCGGTCACATTACCCAAACAGCAGGAAGAACCAAAAACGGTTCTGACCGAGGAAGAAGAAGTTATCCTGTGGAATAAATGGCGGAGTGACCTGCAAAATCAGGTTATGAAAGATTCCCGTATTGCCGCCCCGATGGGAACCCGTTTCAGATTTTCGTTCACGGTGGATAAGTTCGGCAATATCTCAAACCTCAGAGTTTGGTCTGATACGCCTTACTTTACGCCGATGGCTGTCAGCAGCATAAAACCGGTAATTTTAAGTTATCAGGGTAAAAATATTCTGAAATTTCCAAAAGGCACAAAACGTATTCAAACCAATGTTGTCGGAGGATTTGTGATTGCAACGTACGAAAAATACAGCAAACCCGACGATTACGCTGATGTAGAAAAGATAAGAAGGTTAAAAAATGTTCAGATGTAGAGAATGCGGATGCGAATTCAAAGAAAAACCCGACTACTGCGATTGCGGCAATAACACTTTTGACGAAATCCTGCCGCAAAAATCCGCAATTGAAATGCCGGATATAAGACAGATTGTATCGGTTTTGATATTTGTTCTCTGCCTTATTTTAGCGATAATTCCGTGGACAATCCCAAATAAGCCGCAGCATCAGGAAAAAACCGTAAAAAAAGCACAGCCTGCATCACAGAAAATTCCTGATATTGAAGATATCTGGAATGATAAACTGCCCAAAGCCGCCGCACCTCTACAAAAAACAGCGCCGGCACCTGTAAAAGTTCAGCCCGAACCCGCCGCACCAAAACCGGTACAAAAACAAACTACTGTTGTAAAAAAACAAACACCTGCGCAAAAAACTACTGCACCCAAAAAGGTTACAACAAAAAAAAAGACTACCACTGCCAAACCTAAGACCTCAAAATCTGGGGTAAAACAAACAACTACTCAAAAGCAAACCAAACCAGCACAACAGACTAAAACAACACAAAATAAACCGCCAAAGGTTGTTGAAAAAGTTGCGCAGCAGGTTTCTCAGCCGAAACAAACTAAAAAAACAGTACAGCAGAAAAAAACACAAGAGGCAAAAACAAAACCTGTTGATAAAACGCCTTTAATTAATTATAAAAATGAATTAAGGATAGCGCTCCTTGCAAAATTAAATGTTCCCAATATAACAGGAACAGGGGATTGCGCCGTAAGTTTTTCAATAGATACCGCAACAGGCAAACTCCTAAACAGAAACTTCATATATAAATCAAGCAACAAATCCGTCAATGATGAAGTTTACTATATGCTTATGCGGCTTCCGTATTTCAAAAAACCACCTTCCCTCTACAAGGGCGAAACAATAAAAATGAAATTCTATTTTAACAACGGATACTATGAAATTAGTTTTATATAGTGTTGCCCGATTGTAGAATGCAAATTTTGAACAGGTCTGAAATCATTCATGTATGAAAAAATTACTTGTTCAAATATTATCATTTATTATATTAATATTAATTTTAGCAGGCATTGTATGGCTTCTAATTTATATTGATAAGTCTGCACACTACACACGTATTAAAGCCGAGTTCACAGAATTGGAGCCGTTTCCTGCACACATGCCGGTATTTTTTAAAGGTTTCCGTATCGGTAAAATTACTAAAATCGAGCCTAAAGACGATTACACTGCAACGCAAATGTCAATCACACTTTTCCCGCGAGATTTGAACTTTCCAAAAAATGTTTACGTAAGAGTAAAAAGTTATAAAGATGATTACGACTATGTTGAAATAGAACTTCCGGAACTTGCAAGCGAACAACTCCTAAAAAGCGGTGATATAATAAAAGGTAAATCAAATGTAACTTTTGAATCACTAATCAGAAAACATGCAGAAAGCGGTTCTCTTGATTTGATAATTGAAGGTCTAGGAGAGATTACCGATAGTGTTAATAAAGCAGTACAGCAGGCTGACGGCTTACTGGCAGATGTCAGGGCAACCCTTAAATCTAATCAAAATTACATTACACTTACGACCAAAAATCTTTCCGAGACAACGGGTTCTTTATATAAAACGAGCCTCAAAATTGACGGTTCAGTCGATCAAAAAACTCTCGACAATACTATGAAAAACCTTGAACAAACCACACAAAACATGCAGCAAATTACGAAAAACATAGATTGCGCGACCCGTAACCTCACAGATACAATGAATCAAGTAAATGAAATTTCGGAAAACATTAACGGAATTACAAACGGAGTTAACTGCACAATGAAAAAACGTTTTGGAGGTTTCCGTCTTATATTCGGAAAAGCCGAACAATGCTGTGACAAATGTAAGAAATGTACTAAATAATTAAATTAAACAACGCCCTGCTCAATCATTGCCTGCGAAAGTTTCAGGAAGGACGCAATATTTGCGCCTGCAACGTAATTATTTTTTAATCCGTATTTTTCAGCGGACTCTTTGCAGGAATAGAAAATATTTTTCATAATATTTTCTAACTTTTTATCAACTTCCTCAAACGTATAATAAAATCTCATACTGTTCTGGCTCATTTCGATTGCGGATGTTGCAACCCCGCCGGCGTTGGCAGCCTTAGCAGGAGCAAGGAGAATGCCGTTTGTGTGGAAATATTCAATAGCTTCCAGAGATGTCGGCATATTCGCGCCTTCTCCGATTGCAAGAACTCCGTTTGCAACAAGTTTTTCTGCTGCATCAAGCGTAATTTCATTTTGGGTTGCACAAGGAAGCGCAATATCTGTCTTTATAGACCAGATAGGGAACGGATTTTCTGCAGTTGCTTCCGTATAAACAGCTTCTTTATGGTTATCAAGATATTCCTTTATTCTGCCGCGATTTACTTCTTTAATTCTTTTTATATCCTGCAATTCAATTCCGTATTTATCATAAATACAACCGTTAGAATCGCTCATTGCAACAACTTTAGCCCCAAGCTGTATGGCCTTTTCGCAGGCGTAAATTGCAACATTTCCGGAACCTGATATTGTAACTGTTTTCCCTTCAAAGGTGTTGTTACCGTTATTTTTCAGCATTTCGCGCATAAAGTAAATCAATCCGTATCCGGTGGCTTCAGTTCTCACTAGAGACCCCCCGTAGGATAATCCTTTACCTGTCAGCACTCCGCCTTCATAGGCATCTCTGATTCTTTTATACTGTCCGAAAAGATATCCGATTTCTCTTGCCCCTACACCAATATCACCCGCCGGAACATCAACATCCTGCCCGATGTGTCTGTATAGTTCTGTCATAAAACTCTGGCAAAAACGCATAACTTCATTATCGGATTTTCCTTTAGGATCAAAGTCGCTGCCGCCTTTTGCTCCGCCTATCGGCAAGCCGGTAAGAGCATTTTTAAAGACCTGTTCAAATCCTAAAAATTTAATAATACTCTGGTTAACAGTCGGATGGAATCTCAATCCGCCCTTATAAGGCCCGATAAGACTGCTAAACTGCACTCTGTAACCGCGGTTAATATTAATTTTGCCACTGTCATCCACCCATGGAACTCTAAAGATTATTAATCTTTCCGGCTCACACATTCTTTCTAAAATTGCATTTTGTTCAATCTCAGGATGGCTGTTAACAACAGGCTCCAAAGCAGTATAAACTTCCTTTACTGCCTGTAAAAATTCTTTTTCAACTCCGTCTTTTTCATTAATTCTATCTAAAACACGTTCAATATAAGCATTCATAATTAACCCTTCTGCACCTACTTGGTGTGCATTTATAATTAAATTTATTATACACATATTTCTTTTTTTTGTAAATTATAAAAATATATGTTAAAATAATAAAAAAGTAAAACGTCATTGCGGGCTACAACCCGGAATCGCAAAATCGGATTATTGTGAAATAATCTAAATCCGAGATTTCGGCTTTCTTGAATGACTGCTTTTAAATTTGTAACTGAAAGACAAGGAGAATTTATATGTTAGAAAAAATGGAAAAATATCAACTGGTAATACTTTCCGTAGTGCTTGCTGCAGGGTTAATCTTTTCAACATCGCTTGCAACTAAAAATTTGTCAAAAGATGTTATTACAGTCACTGGCTCCTCATATAAAACAGTAACATCAGACAGCGGACGTCTTGAATTCAGAATCATGTCAAGAAAACCAACCAAAGCTCTTGCTTATGATACAATTACCAAACAAATTCCTCAAGTAAAAGAATTCATTAAATCAAAAGGCTTTGAAGAAAATGAAATTGAACTACAAGCACCAAATGGTTATTACACATATAAAACTCTTCCAAACGGAAATACTTCAAGCGAGATTGAATACTACAATATTTCGCAGCCTATGTATGTGACATCTAAAGATGTTCAAAAAATTAAAGATTTATCAACGGAATTACAAACCCTGATTAACAAAGGAATTGATATCGATGCGTATAACCCGCAATACTTCTATTCAAAGCTTGCGGATGATAAAGTTGAAATGCTCGGAAAGGCAACCAAAGATGCAAAAGACAGGGCAGCCTCAATGCTGAAAGCAACAAATAACCATGTTGGCAAAATTCAATCTGTGCAAATGGGAGTTTTCCAGATTACACCTGTTGACTCAACTAATGTATCCGATATGGGTATAAGTGATACTTCAACAATCGAAAAGAAAATAACATCTGTTGCAAATGTAACTTTCCGCATTAAATAATTATGTGTGAATGGCGGCGTGGACATTTTGCCCCAAAACACGTAATATCAGAAAGGAGAATTACTATGAAAAAAGTTTTATTATTATCTTCCATAGTTTTTTTAGGCGCTCTGACAGCCGGCGCAGAACCGATGCTTCCGCCGCAGGTTATGGGCGAAATTCATTCTTTTCAGGGACAAACCGTTCACGATATGAATTATATCAGACAACAACGGTTTAAACAGGAAGAAATTGACGAGATGAAAGACCTCACGGAGCAAAAAGAGGCTAAAAACAGAGAATTGGAGGCACAGGAGCCTGCTATAAAACGAATTTTCGGCAAAAAGCCGGCACAACAAAATGTCCAATTCACTGAAGAAAACGGCGAAATTAAGATTAAAAGTTCTGACGAATAAAGACGGTCATTTGACCGTCTTTTTACTTGCATTTTTTCTTACCGTCAAAACTCAAATCATTACACTTCAAATACTCCAAATTTTCTTCAAAAATCACCCAGGCAGCGCATCCGTAACCATTCATTCGATTTTTAACAGACTTTGAACACATTTTTTCAAAAGCAAAATTACCGCCTAAGTCTGTATGTTCTATACCATAAGGAATAAGTTTATTTTCATATATTCCAAATACAAATATATCAACGCCAAGGGTATTAGGAGCTTTTGCACCGTTCAAATCAACATAGATTTCACCATACTTCCGCGTATATTTATCACCGGTAAACCACAAATGATTAATGGTAGTACCATCTGCAAGAACGACATGTGGGAGAAATTTCGTAGCCGTAACAGTATGAGTCGTACCATCAAGGGATTTTACACTATAATCATCCTTCTCGCAGGAGGAGTCTCCAAATTCACAAAAACGTATTATTTTTAAATAAGGTTTCAGATTATTAATAAATTTATTTTTAAAATCATTCCCCTTGGCATTTGCTTCTTCATTTCCTTCAATCCCTGTAACTCCCCAATCCTCGAGAGGCCCGTATTGATTGTACGCAAGAAGCATTGCATTACTAATAACACTGTAGAATTTCTTTAACTGAGCCACCGTTTGTTTCTCTTTATGCGATTGCACAAGTGCCGGCAGTGTCATAGCAGCAACAATTCCAATTATTCCAAGTGTTATAAGAACTTCCGCTAATGTAAACCCAAATCGTCCTAAAAATCCTGCGTCTGAGAGGAATCTAGACTGCCCCCCCCCCCGAAAATTCAGTTATATCAATAGTTTTCATACTTTTACCCTCCTGATATAAAATTTATCAACGATTTTTATTTATTATAACACATTTTTGAAAAAATTTAAATAATAATAAACGGTGAGCGTTCAAATAAAAAATACCGCTTAATTACTTACACCTGCTCTATATCCGCACCAAGCCGTAACCGCCGGCAATAACCGTTCTGCTCCGAGTTTTTCTATAAATTTAAATTTTGCAAGAACAAGCGCTCCCAAAACATCATCAAAATTTGCAAGCGCATCTTTAATTGTTAATTTTCTGTCAGGATAAAGATCTTTCGGATCATTAATTTTATTTGAAAGTTCTGCAGCCAAATACATTCCGCCACCGACACCGGCTACCGTTGCTGCTATTTTACACGGAACATTATTCAACGGTTTTACTTTCTCACCTAATTTAAAAAGTCCGGCGATTATAACAGGAGGCACAGAACAGTTCATAAACTGAAAAACGCCCTCATGAAGTTTATTTTTTCTTGCTTCTTTCTTTTCGCCAATCATACCGGCAGCAGCACCGCCGAAAATTGAACCTGCACCTATTGTAATAAATTCTTTAAGTCCGTATTTAATCCGCAATAAACTATTTAAACTACCGATTTTACCGTTTTGTTTTTTAGCAAAATAAACAAGAGGTATTGCGGTTCCAATTACGGCACCTGCAGCAGCCCGGATTTTTGTAAATGTATCAGATTCCTCCAAATTATGATATCTGCGGCTTAAATAGCCTTTTCTGACTCTTTTTTCATTTGGAAAAGATGCAAACGAATTAATATGGGGATTCTCACTTGTTTGAACTTTACTAATCATATAAATAACTTCTACATACTACACCTGTAATTATAAATAAAACAAAAAATAAATTAAAGTGTAATCTTTACAAAATTATACAAACTATCTGCTTAAAAAACAGAGCGCTTATTGTTCAAAAAGTAAACCGAAGCATTTTTTGAAGCTTGAAAAGCAGAACTGTTTATATTTGAATCAAAATTAATAAATACAGGATATTTATCTTTTGCTTCAGCATTATTTACGGATTTTTGGCCTATATATTCGATTGACCCGTTATACATCCTATTTTTATACTCCGGAACTTTGATAAGAACATTCTGTCCGCGCTCTAATTTAAATGTAGTATCTTTGTCCACATAAGCAGTAACTTTCATCGCATTTAATGTTAAAAGAATCATATCTTGCCCGGAGGTAGTCTTTGCACCTTTTTCCAAAAGAGTTTTTGAAATTTCACCGTCTGCAGGGGCATATACTTTTTTAATAACCTGAGGAGTTTTCGATAAAATTTTTGTTTCCGCACCGGCTTTTTCTAACTGCCGCATAGCACTTTTATAAGCATTCTGAGCAGTCTTTAACTGGGCAAGGATATCATCGTAATCTTCTTGGGAAATAACACCGTCTTTATACATACTTGCAGCATTTTCATATTTATCTTCAGCATTTTTAAGTCTGTTCTTAGCTCCGTTAATATCCGGTTTTACAATTTCTATTTTCGCAGAATCTTCTTTAACTGGGATTTCAATCTCCGCAAGAACCTGACCGCGTTTAACTTTATCACCCGGCTTTACAAAAACATTCTTAACAATTCCTGCGGCAGTCGTCTGAACCCTGGTCACTGCAGGATTTAGTGTTGCATGATACGAATCCTTGCTATCTTTTTTCAAAAACAATCCACTACAAATTAAAACTATAACAATTGCAAGTAAAGAGATACCAACAACTAATTTATTTTTCACCATTATAATCCTCTGCTTCTACTAATAAAAAATTATCATAAATCTAATAAAATGACAACACAATTAAAAGAGATTACCAAAAACAAAAAATTTTATTACTATTTCAGGTAATGTTTCGGCATAACTTATGATTTATAATAATTTCATAAAATATAAGGAGACAATATGTTAGGGATATTTTTAAAATGGATAGGTTTGGCTCTCGCCATGATGTTTGTAGGATGGGTTATTCCCGGAATTACAATTTCTAACTTTGTAACAGCATTAATAGCGGCTGCTGTTATTGCACTTGTTAACGTATTTATCAAACCGGCTCTGGTATTTTTGACATTACCGATAAATATTTTAACTCTTGGACTATTTATACTTGTTATAAATGCCCTTTTATTTATGTTTGTAGCATACCTTGTACCCGGTGTTGAAGTTAACGGATTCTGGAGCGCATTTTTCGGAGCATTGCTTTTGTCCTTACTCTCTCTTGGACTGGCGTGGTTATAAAACAAAAAAGGAAGCTTTTATAAAAGCTTCCTTTTTTCATACAATTAGAATTCAAAGGTTTCTGAGGCCATCTCTTTATATTCTTCTACCGTTACTGTGTCCGGAGCCTGAGCTTCAGGTTGAAGTCCCCGTTTTAACAGTTTCGGAGCTTCTTTCATAAGTTTTTCATCTGCTATAATTATATCTCTGTCTTTTGCCTCTTTAATAAGATGTATTGTACACTCTGTAGGTGAACCTTCTTTATTTAGTGTTTTCTGGGCTTGATAACTCGACCAATCTTCCGGAAGTTTATCAATTGTCGTATAATCCTTATCAGTTCCGAGACGTTTCTCTATCTCATTTTCCAAAATATTTCTTACATATTCTTTCTGTGACTCAAAATGACAAGGAATTACGATTTCACTACCGATAACTTCTTCAGGATCACGTTTTTCATGTTCTTTAAACAGTTTTGCAGCATGTTCAAGATGTCCCAATTCCTGCGCAAGAAATAATTCCCATACAGGTTTCATCATATCATCCACTTCATCCTGATAACAAGTATAGTAATTACATACTTCGGTAAATTCATGTAATAGCGCCTTCTCATAAAAAGATTCAGTTGGATCGGCCAGAGATTCATACATATTTACATGTTCTTCTTCTACATCTTTGATTTCAGCAAAAGTCTCTCTTAATGTATGATTGCCATATTCCATACCATGCTCTGCATAATAATTATGAGTCTGCTGCTCGCCTGCAACAAGAGTCATTATATTAACCTTTGTCTGCGGGGATGCAGTCATTTTATCATAATGTTTTCTTAACCTCAAAACATTATCATTATGATGATTTTGTGTAGGACGGCTCAACATAATATCTGTCTGCGCCTGTACGATATCATCAGGATTCACACCGTGTATCATATATGCCCATTGACTGTATCTGTATAAATGATCAAAGTCTTCTAACAAGCCAAAATTAAAAGTTTCTCTAACATAATCATCCGGTTCATTCTGCGCAAGCCATGCTGTCAAATCAACCGCTACCTGCTCATAACCTAAAGTTGTTTCCAACACGGATTGATCACAAGGGCTCATCCAGTTTACGGTAGTTTGCTGCTGGTCCTCTATTTTCTTTGTTAAAGCCAGATATCTCATCGTTTCTTCATCATCACAAAATCTTGAAAAACAATGTTTAAAATTCCAAGCCTCAACCTCAATTCCGTTCATCAATATCTGACGGGTTCTGCTATAGCAGTCAACCTCATACTTATTAAATTTTCTTTTTGCAATATCATGCCAGTAGCGTAATTGCTTTTCTATAGGAATTCCTTTTTCTTTTAGTGCATTAAATGACATTTTTGCTCCTTTCTTTTTATACACCTCAGAATTTTAAACAGAAAACAACTAAAAAAAATTAACACTTTCGGCTAGACAGTTTTACGATAAAAAAAATGCCAAATAATAAAAAAAAGGTCCGGTTAAGGACCCGTTGGAATTAAGAATAGCTGGAAGTATGAAAAAGATATTTTATTAATATTTCTAATTTCACTATTTATTAAAACATTAAATATAATTAAAACAATTACCCGATCGGGTATATTTTTAAGATATATAAAATATTACATAAATATTTATAAAATACTTTACAAAGAAATATTTTGTGTTATAATCGGTAAAAAGTTATTAAGTCAAGTAGGGGTTAAAAAACTGGTAACAGGATTAATAGGAATAATTGTATTTGCAATTTTAAGCTATTTTATTATCAGAATAAAATTCCAGAAACAACCACCCCAAAATTATGAATATAAGCATACTAAAGAACTGGAAGATTTCATTGCTCAAATTTCACATGATATGAAGTCTCCTGCATCATCTCAATTGCACGCTATTAAACTTTTACTCTCCGAAAGCTACGGAAAACTTTCAGATATTCAAAAAGAACTGCTTGAAACAGCTTATCAATCCTGCATTTACGAAAATGATTTAATTTCTCTGATTATGAACTGTTATAAATGTGAAAACGGTCAACTTTGCATATCATGCAATAATTTTAATGTTATTGATTTGATAACTGAAATTGAACAAGGTATTTCTCTAAAACTCAAAGAAAAAAGACAAAAACTAAATTTAATAAATCAACTTTCAGAAAATATAATATTTGCAGACCGATTACAAATAAAAAGAGTAATTACAAATTTTCTAACAAATGCCGTTATCTACAGCGCAAAAGACAGCGTGATTGATATAGAACTAAAATCTCAAAATAATATGCTTGAAGTGAATGTATTTAACAAATGTATGCTGTCTCCAAATGAAAATCTGGATCTCGTTTTTGAAAAATTTAAAACTTACAAAAATTCTAAATATAATAAAACAAGCGTAGGGCTGGGATTATATCTTTCAAAACAAATAATTCAAATGCACAATGGGAAGATTTATGCAAAAATTCAACCTGACGGCAGATGTCTCTTCGGATTTCAAATTCCGGTACAAGAGGGAATTGCAATATATGGCCATGAGTGTGATGCCTAATTTTATCCAAAGTGGTATTGGACAATATTATAAAAAAATACCTATAAAAGAAAATTCGAACATTCTGAAGCAAAAACTAAATGAAGAATTCAAACTACTGCCAAAATTAGTAGCTACACAACAATACTATAGAGGTATTGAGAATATTTCAGATGCCGAATACAAGCTTTTTGAAAGTTATAGAAAAGGAGAAATTATATCTCCTGATAAAGGGTATTCATATATGACAACTTCTCTCGAAGAAGCTAACTTATATAATAAGGGGCATAATGGAATTTTGTTTGAAATGGAATTTCCAGAGGGTTCTCAAATTTCTGAGCTACAAACTATAATGCCACCTAAAACACCAGGTTTTATGTTTGGAGAAATAAAAAATGAAGTTGTTGTACCTGCCGGTTCATTATATGAAGTCACAAAGAGTCCTCGTGTTGATAAAGACGGAATATTACATATTTATTTGAAATTTTTAAATAAATGGGAATGATTTTAAGGATTGATCGGTTGAGCATACCTGCCCAACGATAAAATTGGGCATTAATTGGACTTTGGCTTTTCAGTAATCTGATTAAATTTCAGGCTAATTTAAAAATATTCCTTGTAATTTTATGACCTAATAAAGTCTGGTTTAAGCCAGTTTAAGAATACAATATCAAACAACATCCGATGGCTAATATATAGAGTTGTTGGACAAGTATGCCCAACTGACATTTGATTTATTTCCGACTCAATGTAAAAGAACACATGGTTTGATTGCTTGTTACAGATGGTTTGATTATTTTAGGACACTTTGTGTTAGGGTAGAAAACCCAACCTACAAGCTAGATATTTGTAACTTAATGAATAATTGTAAATTTATCGATAGAAATAGCAAAAATTTCTTTTACGATTTTTATATTTTCATACAACACAGCAAAGGAATCTATGATAATTAGAATAAATCAACCATATTTAAAACAGGCAATGCAAGAAATTATATTAAATGGTTTGCAACTGGGGAAAACTACTGTCACAAAAGGAAAAGCAATTTATCCCACACCTTCAGGAATGAATATAAAAATTCCCCAAAATCCGTTCTTGAATTCATACAATCAAGCACGCATACAATATCATAAAGAAATCGACTGTGATACCCTTCTTCATCCTATACCTGACGGCTATACAAAAGATATGGGACTGGGATTTTGTAATAGGGAAACAAAAGAAGATCTTATATTAACAATTGCAAAAAATGCTATAAAACCTGAATTTGGGAATCGTTTTAGAGATTTAAAAGTTAAAATCGGAGAACTGATAACGCCACCGCACTTGTATTTAAAAGGTCCACAATTAAGACCTCACTATTATATTGATGAATTATGGTCAACAGGAAAAAATACCGGAACTAATGCAATTAAAGATGTAGTATTGCATAGTGTAAATGATATAGACACACAAGGCAGAGTAATGCTTGAGGCTTGCAGCATAGACGGAAGAACATCACCTGTTGGATTTTATTATAAATTAGGTTTTAGAGCAACAGACCCAGAGACAAATAACCGTTGTGCAAAATGGCTGGCAGAAGGAGGTAAAAGATATAACGCCCCTACAAATTCCGCAACAATGTATTTACCTAAAGAAAATATTCAACATTGTTTGAACTATGGATTAGATACAAATGCATAAATTTACATAAAAACATTCAAAAACTAAAATGCTGTATTATTTTGTAATAATACAGCATTCTATTTCAATATGTATATCAGATTATTATGTTTAAATAATAGTAAAAATTCAATAAATTAAACACAAATTATCATAAATCTTGATGCTTTTTAAAAAATTTGAGCCCATATTTTTTATACATAAATTTAATAGAGTCTTCCGTTTCCTCAATATTAGATTTCTTCAATGATAGAAACTGAGACAATTCAGTTTTAGCTACAAGATTTCTTATAGCCCAAGGTAATCTCAAGCCTTTATCTACAGTACATTCGACCCCTAAAAGATATTTACCATTATGATCTTTTGCAATAACTATATTAGAATCCGGACTACCCCAACTCTTTAGATTTTCTACCTTTTGTTTGACTAGTGCAGAACATTTTTTCCTACTATGACAATTTTTAACTTGTTTCTGTAGTTGATACATCACTGATTGCGAAACATTGGCCTTAAAATTAATAGAAGAACGATTTTGTATATCCATATGAAATTAATTCTCCTTTCAAACTTACTAAACCCTGAAAATATTTTTTTTGCTAGTAAAAAAATATTTAAAAATAATTTCTCATAAAACACTAAGCAATAAATTAAAAGAAATTGTAAATTCAGCACGACAGTATTTTTGAAAAACTCTCCACCGTCATTCTGAACTTGTTTCAGAATCTTTTTATCTTATTAGATGCTAAAATAAATCCTGTGTAAAAGAACAACCATTTCAGGAATATTTGACAATCAGTTCGGGAATTTTAGGATAGATAAACTTAGAAAAATGCATTAATGTTATTTTTTTATGTGCTGTTTACATTTTGTAATAATCAAGAAGCATATCTGCTATTTCATTTTTGCACAGAGGCAGTTTTTTATCTACGGTTGTATTTTGTTTTTTGAAGAAATTTAAATTTTCAATAATCTTTATAATATAATATTTTGTATAAGGAGTATGTTATGAAATTATCAAAAGTTGGGGGCAGAGATGAAATTTATGCACCGCTTGAAAGTCTTATTGTATTGCATAAGAAAAAAGGAGTTTCCCGAGAAATAATAAAGCAGGATTACGGGCAGACAGGTGCTGATATTTTTGACGGCAAAAAAAATATTTGTCTTGTTAACGATAAAAATTATCTCAAAGATGACAAATTCATGAATAAAATAAAGGTAATTTTCGGAATAGATAAACCTAAATATAATTATGAAAGCGGTGATTCTCTCAAAAAAATCATGATGAAATACCTTCTGAATAACGAAACCATTAACGACAGCCAGATTCAAAGCAATTTTGGTAAAAAGGGTTTTGAAGTGCTTGAGGTTTTTAAAGTTATGGGGTATGTAAAAAATATTGGAAGTAAAATTCGTGATTTTTAGAGAAGTAATTTTGTCGGGGTAGAAATCAAAACCTGCAGTTCTCTATCTGATTTTTTTACATATTTTACAAGTATATTTGTAATTAAAGCCTTAATTCCAATTCATGTCACTGAAAGGTATTTGCTAAATATATTTATTTACGCTATTTTAAAAATGAATAAAATTAAAGGGGATTGTATATGAATTGTAAACCGGTTCTGTCGGTTGGGCATACCTGCCCAACGATAAAATTGGACATTAATTGGACTGTAAAAATTCTTAAATTTGAGTAAGCATCAGGCTAATTTAAAAGTATCATTTGTAAATCCAAGTTCTATGTAAAAGAACAACCAGTTCAGGAATATTTGACAACCAGTTCGGGAATTTTGGGATAGATAAACTTAGAAAGATGTATTAATGTTATTTTTTATAAACTATATGTAAATTGGATAAATATTATCACAAATGTATTTTTATGATATAAATTCAACTATGAATGAGTTTTTAAGGATTATTAATGTTAGTCAGTAATAATATTTCTAATTTAATAGGGAAATCATATTCTTATAAAACTAATATGCAAGTTCATTTTGGTATGAACAACCCTAAAAATATGTTGAAACCTAAATATATTCCAAATGCTGTTTGGAATGCTGAACAAGAATTATTGAAAAATCCAAATCAAAATGAAGCATGGCATAATTTATCTGACAGCATTATTCATAAATATATTAAAGGCAACAGGCAATTAATGCCAATAATTGATTATATTGCAAATAATATATTGCTAAATCCAGAACTTTCTGTTAAACAAAAAATACTAAATATAAACGAATCATTTCGCTTATATAAAAAGTTCCTTGCAAATAACAGATCAAAACCTGTTAATAACTATAATCCGATAGATATGACAACGATTTTAAAAGTTGTATTATCAGAAATAAACTGTAAAGATATAAAATTTGAAGGATTAGAAAACATAGAAAATGGTCATTTAGGTGATAAAGTACTTTCAACTTATCATTCACTTGCCGAATTAATAAAATTTGCTCAGTCTCAATGTGATAATAAAGATATACAAATAAAATTTGAACGTCCAAAAGCTCTATATACGACAATAACATATAAAGGTGCTGATATAAATAATAAAGATTTAAAAAAAATGTTACCAAAGACTTATTATTATTCAGATGCGTGTTTTGAAGAAAATAATATAAATATTAATAAAAAAGGTAATTATACTAGTATTAAAGTAAAAATGTATACATTAGATGAACTGTTTACAAACACTTAATTTTGTATGGTTTAAATCTTTATGGTAAATATTTTTATATAATAAAATTTTTTACAAAATATTTCCACTGTCCTGTTGTAAAAAGACAAATGGTTTGATTTCAATTTACAGATGGTTTGATTATTTTGGTAAAGCTCATTGTAAAAAAATATAGCTTATAAACAAATTTTAACTTTGTTAAAAACTTTTAAAAAATAAATCATATAAATAGCATTAAAAAATTTCACATTTTTAATTAGTGAATATGTTTTGGGCGTAATAGTAACATCTTTGTATCTTCTACAGCTTTTAGCCCATGAAGTGTTTTTGCAGGCATTACAATCATTTCTCCAGCTTTCAATCTGTAAACTTTATCACCGACTGTAATATCTGCCAATCCCTCAATAATTTGAGCAACTTCATCTTTTTCATCACAATGCAGACTTCTTTCCACACCTGCTTTGAACGAGAGCAGAGTCAAAGAACTCTGCTCGTTGTCAAACACAAGTTTTTTATTAATTTTATCAGAATATTCAATTTCTTTTAAATTAATTATTTCGCTCATCTATTCAAAATCTCCTTAAGATCTTCTTTAGGTGTTGTAACAGGCTTTATTTTATACTTATCAACTAATATATTTAAAACATTTGGTGATACAAATGCAGGTAATGTAGGTCCAAGTTTTATATTTTCAATGCCCAAATATAAAAGAGTCAATAAAATACAAACTGCCTTTTGCTCATACCAAGAAAGAACTAACGATAATGGCAACTCATTTACTGAACAATTGAAAGCTTTAGATAATTCTACTGCTACTTTAATAGCTGAATAAGCATCATTGCACTGTCCCATATCCAATAATCTAGGAATACCATTTATTTCACCTAAATCCAAATCATTAAATCTGTATTTTCCGCAAGCTAATGTGAGAATAATAGAATCTTTCGGAGCTTGTTTTACAAAATCAGTATAATAGTTCCTTCCAGGTCTTGCACCGTCACATCCGCCTACCAAGAAAATATGTTTTATATCACCTGATTTTACAGCCTCTATAACTTTATCTGCTACAGATAAAACTGTTCCATGTCCAAATCCAACAGTTAGGGTATCGCCACCATTTATACCAGTCATTTTTTTATCTTCTTTATACCCGCCAAGTTCAATAGCTTTTTCAATTACTGGTGTAAAATCTTTATCCTCTCCAATATGTACCATATCAGGATATTCAACAACTGAGGTTGTAAATACTCTATCTTTGTAACTGTCTTTCACAGGCATAATACAATTTGTTGTAAATAAAATTGCAGCAGGCACATTATCAAATTCTTTCTGCTGATTTTGCCAAGCTGTCCCGAAATTACCTTTTAGATGAGAATATTTATTTAATTCAGGATAAGCATGACAAGGAAGCATTTCTCCATGTGTATAAATATTTACACCCTTATCTTTTGTCTGTTCAAGAAGCAAGCTCAAATCTTTCAAATCATGACCCGTTACAATAATAAAAGGACCTTTTTCAATATTTGTTGTAACTTTTCTAGGTGCAGGAGTTCCGTAAGTTTCAGTATTTGCCTTATCTAAAAGCTCCATACATTTTAAATTTATTTCACCTGTTTTCAAAACTAAATTTAAAAGCTCATCTGCTGATAAATCTTTTGAAATCCCCTGTAATGCTTCATAAAAGAAATTGTTAACATCTGCATCTTTATATCCTAAAACTCTAGCGTGATGAGCATAAGCTGCCATACCTTTTAAGCCGAATAATATCAACGATTTTAAACTTCTAATATCTTCATTACAATCCCAAACAATTTTTATATCAAACTTAGAATCACAATGGATATTTTTTTGAACTTTTTCAATAAATTCTTTAATAGATTTATCGTCAAAATTAACATTTGTAATTGTAGTAAACAAACCATCTATTAAAAGATCTGTATTTATATCATTTTTTTCTGCACAATTTGCAAGCTCAATTAATTTACTCGTAAGCTCATCTTGCAAATTTGAGGTATCAGCTTTTTTACCGCACACACCTTGTACTGTACAGCCTTTCCCTTGAGCAGTTTGCTCACATTGAAAACAAAACATGTTCATAATTTTCTCCTACAATTTTAAATTACTAATACTGTTATTTTTCATAAATTCTTCAAACGTATTATTGATTGAAGAAATAAGCGGTTTCATAATACAGCAACAAGAAGTTATATGTCGTGAGGAGAACAGGCAATCTTTACGGATATATTTCCCTTCAATCGCTTCATAAATATCCATAAGACTTGAATTTTCTTTCCCCTGAACAATACTAAATCCGCCTCTAGGTCCTTTGACCGAAACTAAAAATCCGCTTTTTACGAGTCTTTGCAAAACTTTAGACAAATGATTTTCCGAGATTGAAAAAACTTTTGCAATCTCTTTCAAAGGTACTATTTCACCTTTCCTATTTGCAATATAAATCATTACATGTAGACCTATTGCTGTCGCTTCTGAAATATTAATCATATCAATCCTTTTTAATTCCTTTTTTAGATATTGTATAAAGTAATTTAGCTTTCATTAATTAATTTCCCTGTAATATGCTCAGGAATTAACTCAAGACAAGCTACAGCATTTGCGAATTTTTTAATTTCACCTTCTATAAAATCTTCATCTGCAAAATCAAATTGGCGACTTATGTTTCGACAAATGTTTAAAGTTTTTTCTCTATCTTCAATAAATTTTATACGACCAAAAATAATTACACTTCTGACATCTAAACCTCTTTTTGATTCTACAGGTATTCCTTTTTCAAAGACGGTAAAAGATACTTTATCATTCATTTTTATTGCATCAATTTTATGTCCCTTTTTTGCCCCATGAAAGTAAATTTTATTTTCAGTTGTAGAATATTTATAGTTTATTGGTATTCCATAAGGATAACCATTGTCTCCAATAACTGATAATACTCCTCTTACTTCGTTATTTAAAATTTCCTGACATTCTTCAAAAGATAGTTGTTGTTTTTTTCTTCTCATTTCTCTAAACATATTAAAATCCTCAATTTCCTATTAATTTCATCATTTAGGTCGACTAATAATACATAATATGTATTAAGACTTAAACTTAAATAAGTAACAAAAATAATAATTTTAGTATATTGGTATATTAATACCAATATACTAAATAGTCAATTGCTTTTTACAGAATAAAATATATTTTATATTTGTATATTATTTTCTTTATTATTTTATGTAAGTTGGTTCGCTATTTAAAATAGGAACTAAGGATGTTCCTTTAATTTCCTCATCTTCAAGTTTTTCTTGAACTTCTGCCTCTAGACTTGAATAAAGTATTTCATAGGATTTACCACCTCTAACCTCAACTTCTCTAGCAATATATTTACCTTTTTGTATTGCAAGTCTGATTGAGCGATTACTTTTTAACCCTTTTATCCTTGCTACTTCATTTATATTTATGTATTTTTCCATACTCACACAATAACTCGGAAGTTTGGAAATGGAACACCGTTTCCGACTTATTGTGTCGCTTTCGTATCAATTTTTCCGAAATTCAAATTAAAAAATAATTATCCTACAAGCCTTTGGAATTCAGGCGGTTGCCTATTATTTAGCTTGACTTAATACCTTATCAACGTCAGGGATTTTTCCTTTTTCAAGTTTATTTGCATATCTTTCAGCTCTTTTTAGCATAAAAATTGGCATATCAAAGAACATATTACTATTGAACGTCTTTTCTTTTACTGTTGCATAAAGATGTTTCACTTTTTTATAAAGAGGTTTGTAATCAGAAGACATACCAGTTTCTACCAATTGAGTATTTGTTGACAAATAAATATCGTATGGATTATTTTTTTGATGCTCAATAATTTTAGAAAGTTTTTTTAATTGTCTTGCACTAAAATTATCTCTAAGGTATTTCTGAGCTTCAGAATCTATTTTTAGAGCCATCCCAAAGTTTAAATTATTACTTGAGCTTTGTATTGCTTGTATTTGCATAAATATATCCCTTTCAATTTTGAATTATCATAACATAAAAATAATTTGCATTTGCAGTGTTAAAATAATTTAATACCAATGGCAAAATTTATATTTACGGGTTTTATATTTAAATATTAATGCGTTAGCTGATTTTTTTAATACAGTAGATTCAAAAGGAAAAGAAATTCCTGAAAGTTTAAAAAAAATTTGGCGTTCCAAATAAATTATTATTTTACAGGTTTTAAAATTCAAATATGAAAATAAATGGAATAAAAACAAATATATTTAAAGATATTATTATCCCTGCGACTAAAAGGATGTTCAATTTTAAAAAAGTTGACCTTGTACGTCAGCCGGCAGCAGATACGGTTGAAGTTAGCTTATTAAAAGAGAATTTTCAAGGAATTAGTTCTAAGACATTTAAAAAACTACTTTCACCTGAATTTACTCCTAAAACTAACTTAGATGAAAGTGGCTTAAGGATAACAACTCTGATTGATAAAAAGACAAATAAACCTGTAAACGCATATATTGCAAGAGTTGAAGAAGATATCCCTAATATGGAAAAATACTATCTTATGGTTCCAGATGCAAACGGGGAAATAAATATTAAAAATAAAAATTATAGAGTTATAGGTGATACATATTTTTATATAGATAATGAACAGGAAATGATAAGTCCAAAATTTGAAGGAGCATTTATTAACGGGGAACTTTGTGAAAAAGTCTTATCCTATATGAATGCAAAGGGGAATAAGGATTTTGGCGGAATCGGCACAAGAATGCACCAATTGAGAGTGGAAAGAATGCTGCAAAACGGTTTGGGCAATGTTTGTATTGTTGCAGAAGGAAATTCTTTTCCATTCCATTATTCAATGGGATACAGACTACCTGATGCGAAAAGACCACTTGAAGATTCAACAAAAATATTACAAGAATTTTCAAGTTTAAATCAAAAATCTCCACGAGAGAATTCAAAATATATTTTTCTCGAACGTAATAATGATAAAAAAGTCGTTATCAATTGGTCTGCGACATTAGAACACTTTTTGAATGATTATTACAAAAATGGCGGAGCTCCACTAGTTGATTTTTCACCGAATATGTATTTGACCGAAGCCTCTCTTGAACAGTGGATTAAGATGATTAAAAAACAACCAATACTGTATTAGTGAGAATCTTTGTAACAAAAAATAATACAAATATATAATTTAAAATATTTATAATAAAATAAAAGGATACTAGGAGGTTATATGCGTGTTGTTAATGATTTAAACAGGGGTTCAAATAATTATTATTCTCAAAATTCACCATCTTTTGGAGCTGTATATTCAAAAAGCTCTGTAAAACTTTTAAAAAGATTTATTCCTGAAATAATAAACGAAGAAGGTTTTGAATTTGCTCAAAAAGCACTCAACAATTTAGCACAAACTGGTAAACGTAAAGATAATTTAATACTAAAATTTAAAGATGTCGACCAACTTGGTATAGGTAGATTAGAGGTTCATACAAAAAAAATATCTGACAAAGTTAATAGTTTTAGTAAAATAGATATCCCGGTTGATACATTAGGACTAAAAGATTCACAAGAGTTTGAGTCTCTTACAGCTTTTGTAAATTCAGACAGTTTTGTATCAAAGGCAAATAGTGCTCTTGTTGAAAATGAGAAATTATCACACCCTCAAAAAGTAAGGAATTTTGTAAGTGAAAAACTTAACGACATATCTCAAAAAATCCAAGATAAAGCAGAAGCTATATCAGAATCAGTTTCTACGATTGATGGAAACAGCCCTATAAGTAAATGGGCATTTTTATCAAAAATAAAAGATTTATTTCCAAAAGGGAAAAATCAATATCAATACACTGACAAACAAAAAGAAGAAGCTAAAATTCTCGCTGGAATGATTGACAATTTACCTACTTTAAACTAATAAGCATTAAAAAGAGTCTTTAAGTTATAACTTAAAGACTCTTTCATATATCAGAATTTATTACGCATGCATTTGAGCTGAGTAATCACAAATATCCCAATCGTTTTCTATTTTCTTTACAGCTTCTCTCAATGTTTTAATTATTTTTTCTTCATTTTCAGCTGTAAATGCTTTAAGTGGTATTGGTTTCATATATTTATGTACATCTGTACCATATTTTTCATGACTTAGTGAAACCTTAGATAAGGTTCCATTTATAAAAACATCCGTATTTTCTTCTTTTTCTAATCTATTAATAAATCCGCCTCTTTCTTTTAAAATTTGAGACATTTTATTAATCCTTTCTGTACTTATTGCCATTGGCTTATTGGTTTTTAAATACAAACCGGTAAAATTAATATTATTATTTTGTATATTCATCAGACAATACCTCCTTTAGGATATTAAAAACAAAAAAATAAAATTTGCTATAACATTTACAAAATTTAAAATTATAATCTTATTTACATATTCTTTTTGTACTTCCGAGTAAATTGAAATAAATTTCCACCTAAATTTAAAATTTTGAAAAAATTTTTAACACTGTCCTGTCCCAAAATTCCTGAACTGTGTCTAAATTCCCGCCATTTAAGGTTTTGAGACACTGTCTTGTTTTAGACATTGACGGACAGTAATCGGACTTTTTTGCCAGTTCAGGAATTTCATTTTTAGCGATTTCCGACTAAAAAAATCAAGATATATTTGAAACACACCCCTATTAGTTCAAAAAAATCAAATTCCTGCAATGTCTGTTCAATGATCCCCCCCCAAAAAGTACACACAGTAAACTAAAAATAATAGCAAGGCCTAAAAGTCTTGCTATTATTATCTTTTACTTGGTTGCGGGAGTCCACATTGAACATGTTTGGAAATTTGAAAGCAAAGTTATACGCACATCTTCGGATGAGGTAATTTCGTTCATAAGTAAGAAAAAGACCTTTTCAAGGAACTCACTGGAAAAAGCTATGGGTTTAACTACTGGACAAGCCTATTGGTACATCAATCGCTTACTTAAAACAGGCATGATACGCAAACTGAAAGCAACAGAGTATGTCGGCAATAAAGGTAAACAGCAGGCTATGTATAAAAAAATTAATAATGAATAAATTTTTTATTTTGTACAACCTTTAATTTCTTAATGAAATTTTACAATCTAATAAAATTTATTACTATTGCTATAAAATAAAATTATGAAGCTTGTAGTAGAGAAATGAGGGAAAGTATTGTCACAGAATAATTTAAACACTAATAAATATGGCATTAGTTCATTAGCTGGCTTTGCTTTCCAAATAAAAGTTTTTTCCTACTTTGTTCTTGATATATATGATAATAACGATAGTATAGAATTCGAAACAATTGATGATGTTAACTTAAAAATCACTCCCAAAAATATTGATAATAATGCAGATAAGTTTATTAGCAAATTAAACAGTAAAGAAGAAAATAAATTAATACAGGTTAAGCGAGCTAAATTATCTCAGGATGACTATTGTAAAACTTTATATAATTGGATTTTAGAGACAAATAAAACTGCAAATATTTCGGAATATATATTATTTTCAGAACACACATACAATAACGAAGATTTAATGTTTACAATTTCTGCTAAAGAGTTACTAAATAAAGCAATTAAAACAACACATAAACGTTCTGATTCTATAGAAGTAAAAATTAAAAAGTTATACAAGAATAAATATTCTGAATTTGAACATATATATAATTATATTAAGCAACGCTACCTTTTTATCGGAAATAAAGATATTAATGACATAATTTATGAAAAAGCAAAATTCAATTTAAGGTTTCTAGAATCAAATAGAGCTCTATATAATGAAAGATTAAAATACTTCATGTTGACAATCCAGAATAACATACTAAATGCGATTAATTGCAAAAAACCTTATATATTATCTTATCAAGACACAATTAGAATATACGAAGATATAAACCTTATAAATCAAGATAATTATTGTATACCATATTGCAGTTACAGAGATACATTAGAAGAGTTTAATTTATCAGATACAAAAATAGCAAATTTGAGAGAAACAAAACAACTTAAAGCTTGCAAACTTAGTGAATATAATCTAAAAGAGCGACTAAATAAACTGGCATATTACACTCATTTTAGGAATTTAAGCTCCGAAAATGGAAAAGAATCTATTCCTAAAAGTATAGAATTAACGACATTCAATAATTTTCAAACTGTACTTGAGGAACTAGAAGACCAAAATGAAGATACTCCGAGGAATCGATTGTTTCGTACAGAGCATAAATCAAACTCACATGCAAAAGATGAAGAAACAAAACAAGGGTCATGTATATTTCTTACAGGTGAAAATGTTTTAAATCAAATATCTTGGAAGGAGGATTAATTTGCCAACAATAGAACTAACTGCTGAAATTCTTATGATTAGCAGATATTGTGAAATAATAACACAAATTTTATATATTAATAAAGCATTGAGTCTAGTTAAACTAGTAATTTTTTCTTATATAGTTAAAAATATTGATTTGTGCACATATACTTCAAAAGACTCCAATGAAGTTACTTATAAATGTTTATCAATGATATCTGGTAAATTTCATTTGTTTTTGGACAATCTTCCTATAATTATTAAGGCATTAAATATTCTAAATAAAAATAATAGAATAAAAATAGAAAAAAACATTGTTTATCCCATTCATTCAGTATTTGCATTAAATCAAATATATGAGGAAAATTCTTTTATATATAAAGCAATTAAAGATAGTAAAAATATCCCTGACAAATATTTCTTAAAAGAGGTAGTTAGCAATGTTTAAAATCAATGAATTAAAATTATATAGTACAGATGGAGAAGAATATTCTTATTTCTTTAGCGAAGGTGTGAATTATTTCAAGGGAGACAACGATAAGGGCAAAACTGAATTTTATAATTTCTTAGATTATATGTTGGGTAGTTCCAAACCTCTTGATTTATCAAGAGCTTGGTTTAACAAACTACAAAAAGCAAGTATTAAATTAACAGTTGATAATAGCAGTTATATATTTACAAGAACTAAAAATCCTGACATTAACTTCTTTAAGTATTGTGAAACTGATGAAGATGAAAAAATCTCATATCGTATTTACAAAGAAAGAATGAATTCTATTATTAGTTCTACTAATAATCTTATTAACATAAAAGAATTCACTGGAGAAGATTTTTCTTATAGAACCTTCACGATGTTTAATTTTCTTGGAGAAAAAGGGCAGGGTAGAACTAATGATTTTTTAGATAAATGTTCTGATATAGAATATAAAATTAAACTCCCTTCATTATTAGATTTAATTTTCAATAAAAATTTACAAGAAATATTAAAATTAGAAGATGAGCTAAAAAAGTTATTATCAGAAGTTAAGAACTTGGAAAAAGATGAGTTTAAATCAGACTATATCAATGAGCAAATCAATGAAAACATTATAAAATTAGGACTAAATATTTTATACAATGGTACAAATAAAGATAAAGTTCTTGAAAAGCTTGAAGAAGCAAAATCTTTACATTCAATACAAAAAAGAAAATTTGGAGATATTGTTGAACTAGAATATCTTTTCAATCATATTAACGAACAAATAAAAGTTTATGAAACTTCTACAGTGAATTTAAAACAAATTGAAATAGCAAACGAAAATAGAAAAAAACTACTTGAAAATTTGGAACAGATAATAACTAATAATCCCGAATTTAATTATTTAGTGACACCAATAAAAGAATTGGTTTTAGATATGAAAGACTCTATTTCATTAACTAATTATTTGATAACAGATAAAACTATTTCCGCTTTATCTAAAAAGCGTACTGCAATAAAAAAAGAAATTGAACAATATCACCATTTCACAAAATTATATAATCTTGATGAAAAAGAAAAAGCCTGTGCATTGTTAGAAAATTATTTGAATGAAAATACAATTAATATTTCTGCTGAGCAATTAAAAGAAAAAAGAAGACGAATAACAGAAATAAAAAGACAAATAAAAGAACTTAAAAAGTCGCAAGATATAAAAAAAATAAAAACTTTGTCTGAAAATATAACTAAAATATACAAAAGCGCAGTATCTTCGGAACTTGTAAAAGCGGACATAGCTTTTGAAGGTTTTAAAATTACATATATTAAAAATGGTAATATATTGCAAACTCAAATACAAGAAGAAATTAAAGATAGTCAAACACAGAAAGAAAAAATAGTAGATGTTAATTTTTCTCAAGGAAGTATGGCCAGACATACGTTAATTCAAATTGCAGGTTATTTTGCTTTTTTACATATGCTAATTACTGATAATGCATATCCGTTAATACCTGTTCTTATAATTGACCATTTATCAAAACCTTTTGATGTTAAGAATAGAAAAGGTTTAGGAGAAGTAATTAATTATGCGGTTTCGTTAATAGGAAGGGAAAATATTCAAATTATTTTATTTGATGATAAAGAATTTAAAGATATTTCATTAATACCTGACCATTTTGAGAATCTTTCTACAAGTCAAAAGACAGGTTTTATTCCTTTTTACACCCCGCCTAGACAAGATAAATTAAATCAAAAAGAATAATAGTAAACTCAAAATTTGAATAAATCATTGTGAAATTCTATTAAACTATTATATTAGTCCTTAAAAAGCTCAATACCTTTTTGACATGCTTTTAATAGACTATAGTAAAACTCAAGCTCTTGTTCTGTTGCGTTATTAAGTATTTGCACAGATTTAATATAAAAAGGGTTGTCGTTTACTGATACTTTTTCTAAGTTCAAACCAACCTCATCAATCTTTAAATCAAGAGCTGTTAGGACTTTATTTAAAGTGTCAAAACTTGGCTTATATGTGCCTAATTCAAGCTTTGAGATATGCTTTTCATGAACCCCAGCTAACTCTGCTAATTTTTCTTGAGTTAACCCTTTTGCTTTTCTTATTTGCTGTAGCTTTTTACCAAAAGTATTGTCTTTATTCATTTTTTAGCCTCTTTATTATTTTATGAGGTCAAATAATGAAAATTAACATTGCTCTATGGTATTATCTTAAATATAAAGTATCAGATATATGGTATTTTTATTTTATTCATGTTATAAACATATTAATAGGAAAGTGTCCTATACAAATAAAAAGGAAGTGTGATATGACGAATGAAACAAAAAAGTGCCCATTTTGTGGGGAAGAAATTATGGCTGTAGCTAAAAAGTGTAAACATTGTGGAGAATGGCTGGATAAAGAAGAAAACTCTAAAACAAAGGAATGTCCTATTTGCGGAGAAACTATCCCCGAAAGTGCAACAAAGTGTGAACACTGCGGAGAAGAACTACAAAAAGAATCAGTTGCAGTTAAAATAAATCAAACAAATGAATTGCCACAAGAAGCTAAAAAATATAACTGGGGACCATTTTTTACAGGTTTTATCTGGGGATTTTTTAATGGTATGCCAAAAAATATATTAATAATATCAATTGTATTATGGGCTTGTAGTTTTATTCCGCAGATAGGTCTTGTGTTTGGATTGTCAAATTCTTTTTTGCAAATATGGGCTGGAACAAAAGGTAACGCGTGGGCTTGGAATAATAAAAAATGGAACAGCGTTGAGGAATTCAATAATTATCAAGTAAAGTGGGTTGTATTTCCAATTGGTATTTATTTAATATTTGCAGGTATTTGGGTTGCTATTTGCGGGATTTAAATTAATAATAATTGATTTAGAGGTGTAAATGGATAAAGAAACAAAAAAATGCCCATTTTGCGGTGAAGAAATTATGGCTGTAGCTAAAAAGTGTAAACATTGTGGAGAATGGCTGGACTGCCAACGCAGTCTTGAAAGTACTCACATGATACATTGTAAATTTTGTGGAAAAACAGTTTCTTCTACTGCTGAAAAATGTCCAAATTGTGGAGAATGGCTAAAAGATGAAGATAACTTATTATCTTGTGGTTTGGGGCTTAAAAATTCCGTAACAAATTGGATTTTATATTGTTCAATTTTCTTTGCAATGTTGACACTTTTAATTGTTGCACTTGGTGCGAATGGAGACCCTGAGACTCAAGTTCTTATTGAAATTATAGTTTGGCCTATTGTAGCATTTATATGTTCTTTCCTTTCTTTATATCTGTATTTGTTGCCATCAATATTTGCAAGGTCTAAAAACCACCCACAATTTTTAGCCATATTATTAGTTAACATATTTTTTGGAGAATGTGGTATAGGTTGGATAATTTGCATGATATGGGCAACTATTCATAGGCAAGGACGGCACACCCACTGGTAATTTAGTTATGAATCATAAAAGGATATTATTTTTAGTTATCGTTCTAATCACTTGCGTAGATTTTTCCTATGCAAGTGAATTTATTCAAAATTCTAAAATTCATCATCTAAATGGAAAACAACAAATTAAAACAAAAGACAGTAAAGGTAATACAATTTTTGTTACACCTAATTATAATAACTATAAAGACCGCAATGATAGTGTAGCAGAAAAGGTTGTAGTTATATATGATAAAAGAGCTCCAGAAGGAACATATGGTGCAAGATATATATTGTATAAACCAATAGGAAAATATGTAGGATACCACAGACAACAGCAACCAAACCCAAATGGTTATGGATATGAGCCTATTTGGGATGGTGGACCGGGAAGTCAGACGCCGTGTTTTAGAACTATTGATGAAGCCCGTCATTATTATTATCCGCAGTGGTATTAACTAAAAACCTCTTTAACAATATAGGACGTTCGCAAAACGTTCGTTTATCGAACGCTGAAAAACTGTGTTTAAATACGTTCGCAAAACTCCGCAGCATATCTTTACAAACGTTCGTTAATGTATTGACATTTTACGAACGATATGCAATAATAAAAGAGTAAAGAACGGAATACGAAAGGCGGACGAAATGAGAAACACAGAAATAAGAAAAACAGTTACAGAACTACAAAACCTATATGCGGACTTAGAAACTTTAAAGTCAATTATAGCCGAAAAAGAAGGTATGATTAAGGAAGAAATGGAAGCAAGGGAAATCGAAACATTAGACTTAGGTAATGTTATTATTAGATTTACATCTGTTTTATCTTCTAGATTCGATACAAAAGCTTTCAAACAAGATTTTGCAGACATTTACACATTGTTTACTAAACAGGTTGCGAGCAGACGTTTTTCAATAGCTTAATTTTTTGGGGGGGCATAAGCCCCCTATATAAGAAATAAAAGGAAATTAATATGACAGAAAACAGAATTTATGCGTATTGTAGAGTATCTAAAAATGACGGCAGTATGACTATTGATAACCAAGTGCATGCAATCGAACAGTACGCAAAAGAAAATAAAATACATATATCCGCATTCTATAAAGACGAGTGTAAAGGCGATACACCAGTCCGCCAACGTTCCCAATTGCCAGTTATGCTAGAAAATTTAAGGTCCGGGGATACGGTCATCGTTGTTGAATGTTCAAGACTTCACAGGTCTTGTAGTGGTCTTGAAAGCATTTATCGTGAAATAGTGGAAAATAAAGGTTGTGAATTTGTAACCTTAGACGATAAAGAAAAAATACTTTGCACTAATGGGGCAAATGACGACCTAATGCAGATGTCAATGAAAAAGATTATTTTAACGGTATTAGGAACGGTAGCCGAAATGGAAAAAAAGAACATTGGAGCAAGAACAAAAAGAGCATTGGCAGAGCGAAAAGCTAAAGGGGTTAAGCTAGGTCGTCCAGCCGTTGAGCTACCGCCAAAATTCAAAGAACTGTATAAACAGGCATGCCAGGGCGAAATAACCCATGTGCAAGCTATGCAAGAGCTTGGATTGAAGAAAACCTCTTATTATAAACTGGCAAAAAACCTAAAACCGTAAAGTTTTGGGGAGTATTGAAAAAATTTGTCAGCCTAAAATCGAAATTGGAATCGAGGGGGTATATAAAACCTCTATGGGGGGGGGGGTAAAACCCTCTTATAGCTTACCTTGTGGATGTAGGACTTGTTTTATCATTACATATATGTAAAGCCCTTACACACCCACGAGGCTTATATTACAAGCATTGCAGAAGGGTAAGAGCCTTATATTATAGGAGTTTTTGAGCTGTATATACGCCGACTGGGTTATTTATTGAGGCTTGGCAGTAACTTTTTCGCAATATAAGACTGATATTTGCTATCGGTCTTTTGCAACAAGGCTTTTGCTTTTTCCATTGGGTTTAGAGGCTTTGGCACTTCCGCAGTCTTTATAATATCGTCTTTTTGTTCTTTTTCTTTCTTTGCTTTCTTCTTTAGTATTTGTGCTAATTGTTCTTTTGTATATTCCATGTGTTTAAGTTCTCCTTTAATATAAAATCTAAAATTAGAGCTCGCAGAAGGTCCGGGAAGGGGCATAAAAATACAAATAGGTAATATTTATACCCCTTATTTTGAACCTTTTGTTATTCAATACCAGCATCAAGGCTATATGCATGTCTTAAAATTGGTGAGTTTAATATTTTAATCCACTCTTTTTTTATTGCGTTTAGTTTTCTAATGAATTTATCTTTTGGGATAAATTCATCTCCAATCTTCTTCTTCAAGAATTCTTGGAATTTTTCATCGTTAATAAAATCATAAGTTTCAATGGTAAACTTCTCCATTTACTTTCTCTCCTTCCCTATTTGGGGGTTATTTATTACTATATACTTGTGTAATTCCGTTCTATTTGTTAAAAGGTATTTTATATCGTTACTTGTTATTTCCGTTGAGTTGGCTGGCATGTGTAACAAGCCGTATTCAACGCCATAACACCTTAAAAGGTTCAACAGTTTTGCAATTTCACTTAATCTATGCTCTTTCAATAGGCGTTCAACGCCTAGCTGAATAAGTAAAGTATCAAGTGCAATAGTTAGCCTTGCAAAATTTGAAGGACAATTAACAATCCAATGCAAATAATTGATAAATGTTGCAATTATGGGGGCTTGCTTTGTCGGCGGTAGAGGGGCATAAAAGCCCAGGTTACGCCTAATTCGTTGCTTTATGTGTTTTGTTATTAAGTCAGATTTAAAGGTTAAATTATCATTTACAATGTTGAATTTATCAATTATATTGTGGTTTTGTAGCTCTTTAAAGGCTTCATTGATAACAATATCTTTCTTTTTGTGTTTGCCTTGAAATACAATCCCCTTGCAGAATTGAGAATAATTAACAAGGTAAACATCGCTGTATGTATTGTCAATAACGGCGCTGCTATGTGTCATCTCCTGCAATAAATGTTCTAAAAGGGTATGTGCATTAATCGACAATACGGTCTTTCCGAGCTTAGCTGATAATGCTAGGGGCATATTATACAGCGGCTTTAATTTGTTGATTAGGAAGAAATTATCTTTATTATCTATTACCTTTTTTGCTGTTTCTTCAATAAAATCAATCGTTTTGGGTGTTAGTTGTGGTAAATTAGACAGCTTGTATTCTCCCCAGTCTGGGCAGAGCTTTGGCAAATTGTATTTGTTAAACAAAGTACCTTGGCAGGTGTAAACGCCTATTATCCCTTCATTTTCAAGGCTTTCTAGTCTATTAAAAGTTTCTTCATCAGTTGAAGCAAAATAATAGACAAACATGCCAGATAGTGGCTCAAATGCCCACATTGTGGGAAGATTGAGCAATTTAAATAATAAAGTATTACACACTATGCAAGTGCAAAGTTGAGAAGGATACATTAATCCCAAATATTGTTTATCCTCTAAATAGTCTAAAACACACGCTGTGTTTGCGTTTTTGACTACGTTTGTTAAGGTATTGTCATCAAGACAAACATCAAATATAAATCCGGGCTTTCTGCCCTGATTTAGTTTTTTCTCTTGTTTCTGCCTATAATCGGCAGGGTTAAAATTGTTCTTTACCATTTCTTGTCATTCCTCTTTTTTATTACGAACAATTTAAAATGTAATAATTTGAAATGAATAAAAATTAAAAAGGTAATTAACTTAATAATTACCTTTTGTTGTTCGATTATTAGGAATGACCAAACGGTCTTAAATTCTGTGTAAGGTCGGGAAGCCCAACCTTGTTTTTGTGCGTCAATATAAAATATAATAAATTCTTTTTTATCGTTATAAAGAGAAATAAAAGAGGGCGTTTCCCTACCTGTGTAAGGTGGGTTTGTCTAACCTTGTTTTTGTGCGTCTAAAAATAAATGAACATAAATAAACAATAATTAAACAATAGATAAACAATAGATAGGAGCTTTAATATTAGCCTTTAATGTAGTAAACATAAGGCTTTTGAGTTTTTAAGAATTGCAGGATTGTAACAAACTTATTGCAATATAGTAACAAATTTATTGCAACATGGTAACCGATAAATTGCACGTTGGTAACAATAAAATTGTAGGATAGTAACTTGTTTTGGTGCAAAAATTGCAGAATGGTTACTTTTTTAACTCAAGCATTTAACTCTAAAGATACATTACTTAAAAAAGGGGAAACGTTTTTTCATCATCATTGCTTCCGATTCTTCCTCATGATTTAAAATCAGGTCTAATTCTTCTTTGGGATTTTCTGCATTTACAATCCTTTTGGCTTCTAAAATATAAGCTGCTCCATTTTTAAATGTTTCTATTAGATTATGAACAAAACAATCCCAAAAACCAGTATTTGGTTCCTCTCCACAATTGGCTATATTATCTGTATTTACTTTAAAATTTGGCTCTTTTTTCATGTTATAATCATATCATGAAAAAAATTGCAATTGCTCAATGTCGTGTATCAAAAGGCGATAAAGCTGAAATTGAAAATTCCTTGAGAAGCCAGCAGTCGGAAATCCTTGTTCTTGCCGAAAAGTTAGGAATAAAAGAAGAGCAAATTGACTGGTTTATAGAGGAAGAAGCTAGGTCATCATACCAAGAAAGGGCAAATTGGAATCCTTTTGAGGATAAAATAGATGAAGCTTGCAATAATCCTAATATTTGTTATTTTTTAGCTTATTCTCAGGAGCGATTTTGTCGAAATAGCCGTAGGTCTAAACTATACAAAGATAAATTACGCAGTAACGGAATTGAAATTAGATTTGTAAGTGGTGATGTGGAAGACCCTAATAGCGATGGGGGTTATTGGCAAGAGGGTATACAAGAACTTGTTGCGGAAGGTTATAGTAGAAAAGTCAGCTCAGATACCTTGAGGGGTTGTAAACAAACAGCTCGTACAAGAGACCCTGAGACTGGATATGTGTATAAAAATGGTGGTACTGCTCCTTTTTGGTTGATACCAGTTAAAAAGGTTATTGGTACAAATCAATATGGAAAAGCAATAACAAAAACCATATGGGATAAAAATAAAAATATCTATACTGCTAAATATAATGGACAAGAAATAAGCAAAACGATGTGGGATTGGGGGAAATATATATCTTTAGAACTTAGGTTAAATCAAGCAAAATCTCTTGACGAAATTGTTGATTTTATCAATAAAATTGGATTACCAGTGAGCCGTAATTGTGCATTTGCGAGAGCAAATACTTTATCATCTCAACTTACGAACGAATGCTTATATGGGGTATCCATATATAACAAGCGTTCATTTAAAGGAAAAACAAAATCTGTATTAAATCCTGAAAAGGAATGGATTATAGAAGAAAATGCAATGCCAGCACTTGTAACAAAAGAGCAATTCGACTTATTGCAAGAAATATCAAAGAAAAAGGCACGCAAAATTGGTAATACATCAGCAAATACGACTAACAATAAATTACTAGTTAATATACCTGATAAATTCTATTGTGCAAATTGTAGAGCTAAAATTATATCATCAGGTAAACATTACGTATGTTCCAATTATAACAGTTATGGGCGAAAAGGTTGTGGGGCTTCTAGTTTCTATGTAAACAGCGAATGGCTAGACTCGAAACTTGAAAAGGAAATAATTAAATTAATACTCAATGAAAAAACTACTCAAGCATTATATGACCAATACATAAATAAGTATGGAAAAAAGGTAGATATGGAAAACAACAAAGTTGATATATCAGACTTACAAAAAGACTTGAAAAAGAAAAAACAAGAAGAAGCTAATCTCTTAAATGTAATTGCAAGTGGAAATATTATGGACGCAGCATTGAATTCTATAACATCCAAGCTTAATACAATTTCAGAAGAGATAAAAACATTAGAAGCTCAAATTGATAATAATAACAAGCCTAGCAGATACAAAATTTTAACCTACGATTACTTCAAACAACTATGCAATGAGGGTTCTAAGCTATTAACCCATAGTTCTTTGGCTGAAAAAAGAGCATTTATTGAAAAATGCATTGAGACTGTAACCCTTGACCCTGTTAGAAAATCGGTAAATGTAAAGTTTAATATTAACCCGTTTTGGATGTAAAGAAACAGGACAGTACAGAAAAGAGGAACCTGCCCTAAAGTCGCTGTTGGTAAACAATTTTAAATAAATTTAGGGTTTCAGAAAAGTCCAAAATGTCTAATTACTGTCCTTTATATGTCTAAAAATACCGAAAAAATTTAATTGATATGCCCCAAAGGGTTATTTCTGTAAGAGAACAGATAAGGACAGTGATAAGACATTCGTTGTCAAAAATTTAACAGAAGTTCCAGAAAAAATTTTTTCTGTTCATAAACGGAACCTTAACGGAACTTTTTTCGGAACCACGCGGAACTTACAATTTTTTATATGCATCACATAATTCATCTATCGATTTATATCTATTGCCTTGAGCACCAAGCCCCTTTTTAACAAGGTTATTTAGTTTTACATTAGGAATTTTATTCGTATTTGTTTTACCTGTTGCTATAAAATATATCAACATTGTAAGAGCATAGATTTCATGCGTGATTGAATAATTATTGAAACCTTCTAGTTTTAAATTAGGATCATTAAAATAACCCTTAAATTCGGTATTAATTGTTGTTAATTTGTTGTTTGGGTTCTTTGCTAAACCAAAATCTGCAATTTTTACAACTAACGTATCATCATAAACTTTGATTAAGATATTAGTTGGTGATAAATCCCGATGTAAGTATTTTTTTTCATGTAAATATTTACAAGCTTTTAATAATTGTAGCGTTATAGATTTTCGAACTAATGGAGACATTTTATCATTATTCACACTTATATATTTATCTAAAGTATAATCCATATATTCCATAATGTATGAGTTATCATTCTCATTATATGCGTATACATCAACAATATATGGAGAATTTAAACTCTTCATGATTTCAAATTCTTGTTTAAATCTCTGTAATTCTTTTTCAGACAATCCTTTTTTTGCTTTTTTTACAACAAAATACCTATCATAAAAATCATCATAATATTTATATGTAAGCGCATAAGAACCTTCTCCAATAGGTGTTAAATCCCGTACAGAATTTTTATTTGGATGTTTTACATTTATTGAATTAGATTTAATAAATATTGGAGTAGCATAAAATAATTCTATTTTATCCATATTTTCAGGAATTGTGCTACCACCGCTTGCACTTAAGAATTCATTACATTTGCTAATAATTTTTTTGTTATATTCTTCTATTTTGAAAGCGTATTCTGATTTATTTAATTTTCGTTGTAATGTTTCAATTTTATCAATTATATCTATTAAATTCCGACTAGGCTCAGCCCAGAAATGATTACAAAAATCTTTTGTTGGTAATCTACTATTCATAGTTTTGAATAATTGCAATAGAGAAGAGTGAAGAGTAGACAAAATTAAGATAATGTCATTTCTGGAAAAAGATTTATACAGGTCTTCATATTCATCAGTTAGCTCTAATTCAAGTTTTAGTTCTGCTATATAATTTTCATACATCTACAATTTGCCCTTCTGCTCTTCAACAAATTCTTTAATAACTTTGTATACATATCTTGTGGTGGTTTCACAAGCTAACGCAAGTTTATTAATTGTATATTTAGTTCCATCAAAATTATCTATAATATATTGTTTTTTGTATTTCTGATTACAATGAGCATGGATTGAAAACTTTTGCCCTGCTGCATTGAACATTAATTTTTTAGTTGCTTCCAAGCCAATAATAGAACACAAAAACTTTAAATCATCTGTTGGTAAATTTTCTTCAGTTATGTATTTTGCCCATACTGGCTCTTCTGTTTTGCAATTTCTAACCATATTACTCCTTTTCTCTATTATAGTACAAACGGAACCAATAAAGGTTCCGTTTTGTTCCGTTTGAAAAAATCTTCTCTATCACAAAATTTTTGCTTTTTCAATATCACAAAAACAATGTTTTATCTGCATTGAAGAAGTCAAAAAAGATGTGTTTCGATATGGATACATTGACTACACTTTGTACGACAACAGAGTTAATCTGAGAGAGGAGAAAAATATGCAAACTTCAAACACTGACTGGATTACAACTAAAGAACTGGCAGAAATTAAAGGAATATCTGAAAGAGCTGTTAGAAAAGCTATTAGTAATAATAAATATGTAATCAGAAAATGCTCTAAATCTTACGAAATTTTGGTAACATCTTTAGAAGAAAATGTTAGAGAAAAAATAACAGCTAGTAAAGAAAATTTGCCACAAGTAACAAATAATTCATATATTGTTCCAGAAATGCAAAAGAAATTAGCTTTAGCAAAATATGATTTAATTAAGAAATGGGATGAGTTTAGAAAGGATAAGAAAAATAAAACAATAGCAGGAAAAGACTTCCTTGAAGCATATAATCATAATTGTATTTGCGAAGAATTGTTCAATGTAGTAGGTAAAGTTGCAATAGGAACAATTTATGAATGGCATAAAAAACTTCGTACCTATAATGATGATTGGCATTGTTTAATTAATAATTACACTTTTGGTGAAAAGACCAGAAAAACATTAATGAAACCTGAAGAGGAAGCCGAATTTCTTAAAAACCTGTTACATCCTAATCAATTAAATATAGGAAAAGCAATTAAACTAACAAAGTTAGCATTAACACAACGAGGTTTTAAAAATTTGTGTTGCGACCTTACGTATAGAAGATTTGCCAATAATTATAAAAATGAGCATTATAATACTTGGGTAGAAGCAAGAGAAGGTAACAAGGCTCTTCACGATAAAGTTCTGCCTTATATAACAAGAGACATTTCAAAACTTGAAGTCGGGGATGTGCTTATTGGTGATGGACATAGATTATCATTTTTTGTTAAACATCCATATACCGGTAAACCTATAAGACCAATGATGGTAGCATATCAAGATTGGAAATCGGGAGGCTTTGTTGGTTTTGAAATAATGCTGGAAGAAAATACGCAATGTATTGCAAGTGCATTAAGAAATGCAATCATAAATTTAGGGAAAGTTCCGAAATTTGTTTATCAAGATAACGGGAAAGCCTTTAAAGCAAAATATTTTATAGAAAATGGGCTAAGCGGTTTATTTACTAATCTTGGAATTCAACCTGTTTATGCAAAACCATATAATGCAAAAGCCAAACCCATAGAAAGGTTGTTCCGAGAATTACAAGATAGCTGTGAGGTATTGCTTCCTTCTTATACTGGTACAAGTATTATCAAAAAGCCTGCCCAATTAAAAAGGAATGAAAAATTACATAAATCTCTTTATAAAGTTAATGTTCCAACTCTTGAGCAAGTAGTAAATTTTATTGGGAATTGGGTACAGAAATATCATTATGAGCAACCTTGTCCTCATATAGCTGGAGAAACGATTGGTAAGGTTCTTGAAAGTGGTAAAGGGGAAGGCGTTAATATAGAAACATTAGACGATCTTATGATGGTAAGAGAAATAAAGAAAATTTACAGGAATGGCATTTTATTCTTAAAAAATAACTATTATGACGAAGCTTTATTTGGATATAAAAAAGAAGTGATTATTAAATACAGCTTGTTCAATTTGAGTTCAATTAAAGTTTATAAATTAAATGGTGAATTTATATGTGAAGCTAAAAGAATTGAGCCAATACATCCATTGGCAAATTACTTAGGTGAAGTGAAAGATATAGAAGAGCTTAAGCAAAAAACAAGGATAAAAAAGAAATTAGAAAAACAGACAGAGCAAGAATATATAAACCAAATAAAACGTAATCAAGTTCATACCCCATTATTAACAATGGATTTAATTGAGAAGCAGGAAGAGGATGAAATAAACGATTTTAAATTGGCAATAAAAGAAGAAATTCAAGCTGATGATTTTAACGGTTGTTTTAATACAAGATTTGAAAAGTATGAATACCTAATGAAACGAGATAAGTTAACTAAAAAAGAACAAGAATGGATTTTGGAATACAAATCAACAAGTGAATATGAGCAAATATATGGTAACGATAATAAGGAGGTTTTTAATGCATAAATTATTTGTGAAAACACGTAATGTTAAAAATTTTATTGATTTAATGAACAACCTTATTGATAAATCAAATGAAGTTCCAAAGATGGGATTAATCTATGGTGATCCTGGTTTAGGAAAAAGTCGAACAGCAGTTTGGTGGGCAACACAAAATGCTGCTGTCTATGTAAGAGCTCAAAATAATATGACAAGCCATGGAATATTGGAAAAAGTTGTGGAAGACTTAGGTGAAGCACCTTCTAAAAAATCTACAGAATTAATGAAGCAATGTATTGCCCATTTAAGACTTCATCCACAGATAGTTATTGTTGATGAAATTGATTATCTAATAGGTCATTCAAGAACAATTGAAACTTTGAGGGATTTACACGATTTAACGGGTGTTCCCATTGTCCTGATAGGAATGCATGAATCAAAAACAAAACTTGGTAAATACAGACATTTGTATGACAGAATTTCTGAGATTGTCGAATTTAAACCGTTTTCTAAAGAAGATATGGACATTATTGTAGAAGAATTATCAGAAATAAAAATAACAGATGAGGCTAAAGAAATATTTTTTGAAAAAACAAATCGCTTTAGACAAGTAATTAAGGGGATTGCTTTACTTGAAAATATAGCTAAAACAAATGGGTTGAATAAAATTGATGTTAAACAAGTGAAAGGATTAAACATTGAAAAATAAAGATTTAATAATAAAAGTAGCAAGAAGATTAGATAAATTTAATCTTGATGAAATAATTGTAGTATCTGAACTTCAAGAGCAAGAAGTGAAAGAAATTTTATCTGATTTAATTAAAGAACAGGTAATTATTAAAAGTAGTAACAAGTATTTTTTTAATAATAAAAGAAATAATGAGCAAAACGAAATATTATCTGCAAAAAACAATACTCTTAAACCTATTATTCTTGAAGAAGAGGAAGGTTATGAGGAACTACTAAAATATAATAAAGATGTTCAAAATAAGATAAAAAGATATGTCGCAGCGATAAATTTTGTAATTAATGCTGGAAAAGGTAATTTAAAACGTGTGGTAGAATTATTTAATGAAACTTCAGGCTTAAAGCGAGTTCCATATTCAATTTTAGTAAAACTTCTTCATAACTATAAAATGTATGGGTTTAAAGGCATATTACCTAAATACCATAATCATGGTGAAAGCCCTATTCCAGATGAATTATACACGTGTTTTAAAAATTTTTATCTAACAAAAGAAAAATTAAGTGCCAAAGAAGCCCTATATCGTGCACAAAAATTATTACATGATGAGCAAAAAATAGAACAACCTTATACATATAACTTAAACTCTTTTACAAGAAAAATTAAAACGGATTTTACGGAAGAACAAATTAAATACTTTAGAAATAATGTAAAACCATTAAAAGCTAAATTTTCTAATGATGAAAATGATGAACCGCTTGATATGGAGTTTAAAAATGCTGCCAGAATTTATCTTAATCGATTAAAAATAGAAAATAAGCAAGAAAGATTATTGCATGAGAAAACATATTACAAAAATCATCTGAAAGAATATTTTGACAATTTAACTATTCGAGAAATTACGCCCAAAATTGTTGCTAAGTATAAACAAAGTATGTTTGATAAAGGTTTTAAATTAGTATCTGTGAAACAATATATTTTGCTCTTAAAAGCTATAATAAGAGGTGTTTGCCCAAAAATAAACAATTTAGTAACAAGAGAGGATAAGGATCGTAGAAATGCCTATGCACTAGATATGAATATTCTAACTGAAGATGAAATTCTAAATTTACTCAATATATGTAAATTGAAATACCCTGAAGCCTATCCTATAATTTATATTTCGTTATCAACAGGAGCTAGTGTTCCTGAATTATTGGGATTAACTTGGGATAGGGTAGACTTTGAAGAAAATACAATATTTTTAAAATACTTTCTATATGATGAACGTTTAATTACAAATAGAAGCGGTACTTCAAAACGAAAATTAAAAATTGATAAAAGGATGACTGAGATTTTGAAAGAAAAGTATAGAGCTACAAAACCTTTACCTGCTGATTTTGTTTTTAGATTTTCTTCCCCCAAACTACCACAACAATATTTTGAAAATGTGGTATTAAATGGTTTATCCAAAAAATTGAGAATTCAAAGGATCTATCCAAGTGATTTACAACATAACTTTACTAATTTATGCCTTAAGCAAAAAATCCCTTTTACATATATACAAAAATCATTAGGGTATTTTGGTATTATAAACTTTGTTAAAATATATCGAAATCTAATAGAGCAATCAGAAGAAAAATACTATAATCCGTTAGAAAATTTAAACCCTCTAAAATGAGCCCTAAGTGGTTCATTTTTTATTTTGGTATATAAAACTATATAAATTGAATTTTATAACCATTAATGGCGGAGTTGAACACTTTTTGAACGGTATTAAAATCTAGTTTGAATATTACCTTCCGGATAATTTATAAAATATGCATTTAAATTATCAGAATCTTGTCTAAGATTATGAATAATAGGAGTAATATTTCTAAGCTCTTCGTATTCTTGTTGTTTTTGACAGAAGTAATCAAGCACAACTGTTGTGTTGTAAATCCGCTCTGCTAGATTTTCTAACCCCATAAAATCTTTTTGTTTAATGCGATATTTCTTACTTTTACTCATACGACCTCCTTTTTAGGTGTCGTATTCATCACTTAAAGCTATAATAAAATCAAGTTTTGTTATCTACACAAAACAACATAATCAAACTTTTTCAAATTATTTAAGTTATTATTAAATAAAGGAGAAAAAGATGTACGATTTAAAACTTGGAGATTGTTTTAAGCTATTAGATGAAATTCCTGATAAGTCAGTTGATTTAATTTTAACTGATCCGCCATATAATATTGCAAAATATTCAACTGGAAATATTGATTTGCCAGGACGTTCCGCATTAAATAATGATTTAGGCGATTGGGATAAAAAAGAAATTGAACCCAAAGATTTATTAGAAAACTTTAAAAGAATTATTAAACCGAAAGGAAATATTTTTATTTTTACAACCTATAACCAAATAGGAAAATGGCATGAAGTTTTTGACCCAGAATTTGATACCTTTCAATTTATGGTTTGGCACAAAACAAATCCTGCACCAAAAATTTATAAAAATGGATTTCTAAATAGTTGTGAATTAATAATATGTCTTTGGAATAAAGGTCATAATTGGAATTTTAGTAATCAAAAAGAAATGCATAATTTTATTGAAACTCCGATATGTATGCAACCAGAAAGATTAAAATCACCAAAACATCCAGCTCAAAAGCCTTTAAAGCTACTTGAGCATATAATTAAAATAGCTTCAAATGAAGGGGATACCATACTAGATCCGTTTATGGGTGTTGGATCAACAGGTATTGCTGCTTGTAAATTAAATAGGGACTTTATAGGTATTGAAATTGAAAAAGAATACTTTGATGCTACAAACAAAAGATTTCAAGACTATAAATGTAAAATAAAAGAATATGCTATGAACAGCTTCTAATCATTTCATTCAGTTTATCATTCAAGTTTATTTGATGTATAGCTTCATTATAAATTCTAGTAAATTCGTTAAAATCAATACCTTCAGGTAAAATTTTATTCCAAAATGCAGAACCTACTAAGAACATATGTGGATACTGTAGATATTTTTTGATAGAACCTGACCAAGTTCTACCTTCTCCATCTTTGTGGTAAATTGTGGCAAAATATGGTTTTGTTTTTCTGTAATTTAAGCCTGTATAAATTGTCAACAACTTTTTTGCATTTGATGGAGCATTGCTACTGTCAAGATTTCCTCCGGCTTTAATTTCCATAATATTTAACTCATCACCATCCCAAAAAGCTAAATCAACTGGTTTAGTATGTATCTCATTTGATATTGGTAATTCTCCATCAAGAAGTTCCAAAATACTTTCATGATTAACAGAACAGCAAACTTTTTTTCTACTATCGCCTTCGCATCTCGTCATAAATTCGGCAATTTTACCTTGCAATTCAGGATTATTCATATCAACATTTGAAACAATGATTTGTTCATGCTCATTAGGATTCTGAACATTGTGTTCTAACTGGTGTGGATTAACAATTTGTGGAACATTTTCTGCTCCGTATCTTAATTTTGCAACCTCTTTTGCAACTTTTTGTATTGAATTACCACTTTTAGACTCAAAACTACTAACAAAAACCATGTGAGCAGACATTAACGGGTCCAGCTCTTTTAATAGAAAATTATGTTGTTTTGCTTTAAAATTCGTAATGAAATCACTTTGAATTTTTTCTATTAAAGATGAAAATTCATTTTCTACTATTTGAAATATCCTATCTCTCACTTTTATTCATAGCCTCTTTTAATAGTTCTACCGCAATACTATTTCGATGTAGTATTTTGTGGCAATTCGAGCATAATGGAACTAAATTTTGTCTTGCCTCTTCAAGATTTATAATTTTACCATCTTCTTCATAAACAGATATTGGCTTAATATGGTGAAATTCAATGTAATCTCGACCAAATTTACCATAATTTTCTTCAAAATTAAAACCACAAATATCACACTTTATTTGATTTATTTTTTTGTAATAATCAAAAGCATATTCTCTTAGTTTTGTCGAACGTTTTCTTGTCTTTGTTACAGTTGTTATTAACTTGCCTTCTGAAATTTCATCTTCTGGTACAAAATATTTATGTTGCTCGTTAGATAACAATTCTTCGTTTGCTTGTTCTTGAGACTTCTTAGTAAAATAACCTGAGTTTATATATTCATATTCTTCGAGTTTATCAATTAATAATTTCTCACCTTTTTCTGTAAGTATATACTTTTGATTATTTAATTGTGCAAATCCCATCTTCACTAATTTTTTATGTGAACCTGTTAGATTTCTGACGATTTGGTTAAACTTAATATCACCAGGACGATTTAGTAAAGGTGCTAAATTCTCTCCCATTGGTTTTAATATTTGTTTCAGGGTTTCACGAAGTTCCTTTGTTGTAGCACCATTCAAATCCTTTAATATTTTTAGTGCTGGAATAATTAAATGTTTTTCTAAAATTCTTTCTTCGCTCATACAGCACCTCTAAGCATATTGTAACTGTTGCTTTTCATTAGGTACAAAATCACTGATTTTATTGTGCGTATTAACACCTTTCTTGATAGGATAATTGGTAATTAATAAATGTTCACAATTCCTATTGTTACGACCTTTAAAACTAACCATATAAGTTTTATCAAAACTTGTAATGTATAATCCTTTATTACTATACAAGTTGAAAATAAATTCCGTATTTTTAATGACAAGCATAAATTTAGCAGGACATTTATTTATTAAATAATTTGCTAATCTTTCCTGATCTTTTTTATCAAAAGCATTATTAACATAACTGCTAAAATCTGTATCGTAAGGTGGGTCTAAAAATATAAAATCGTTTTCTGAGAGTTTTATTTCATTCAAAAAATCCTCAAAATCTAAATTATAAATATCAGTATTAATGAAATGATTTTGAAGTTCTTTAGATTTTATATAATCAATTTTTCGTTGGAAATTTTTTCTATTGTAAGATATTCCTCCGTAAGGGACATTGAACTCTCCATTGGAATTGTATCTAAACATTGAAGAATAACAGTATTCACGAACAAAATAGAAATACTCACTATTATCATATTTATTATATAGGGTTCGAATGAACATATAAAACGAACCTTTTAGTGCACACTCAAAGTTATCATAAATGTCTTTTTCGGGAAGATTGCCTTTTTTCTCTTCCAAATCTCTCATACGAACTAATTTGGCACAAATATTACGCAATAGCTCTTTTTCAAAAATATCATAGCGCTTTAATAATTCGGAATTCAAAATTTGTTCAAAACTGGTTTTATTAGCAGTTAGGAATTCTGCAATGTTTTTAATTAATCCATCTTTATTTATTTTATTTAATTTATATTGAGTATACTCTTTATTAAAAAACTCAATATTTTTATCTAAAATTCCCTCTAAACCAATCCAAGCATTTTGAAGAGACTGTAAGTGGCTTATAAAATCTTTGTTATTATATTTTATATTGTTATATAAAGCTATTAGTTCAATAGATTTATCATTGATGAGCATGTTTTTATTTTTCATGGAAAAGTAAACTGCGCCCCCACCAACAAAAGGCTCAATAAAACGAGTAAATCCACTTGGCACATTAGGAAGAATATACTTTAATTCTTGTTCCTTACCTCCAGCCCACTTAACTATAGGCGATAAATAGTCCACTTTCTCCATAGAATAATTATAATTCAAACATCTTGTAAGTACAATGTAATGAAGAAAAGTTAAGAGTTTGAAATATAATTTTTTTTTGTTATTATGTTTTCAACAAATAGGTGTTTCTATGCTAGTAAAAAATGCAGAGGATTTGAAATTAAATTTAGAAGACTTACCTGTTAGTAGCTTCTGGACTGAAAACACGCAAAAACAGTTGAAGATGCATAGAATTCATTGGTATCCTGCAAAGTTTCCTCCTTATCTTGTTTGCAAGGCTTTTGATTATGCAAAATACAAAAAAGTTAGAGTACATAATGTGGTGGATTTTTTTTGTGGCTGTGGAACAACACCATTAGAAAGTTTAAAAAATGGTTATGAATTTTGGGGTTGTGATATAAATCCCGTAGCCACTCTTATAGCAAAAGTAAAAAGTCACAAGTACAGTAAAACCAAACTAGATATTTATTATAATTTAATCATTGAAAATTATAATAACCTACAAAATGAAAATATGAAAATATCTAATGAACGTTTACAGTATTGGTTTCCTGAAAAACAGTCAAAAGAATTGAAAAAATTATTATTGTCTATTCAAAAGCAGGTCCCAAAAGGATTTTATCGAGATTTTTTTCTATGTGCTTTTTCTAATATTTTAAGAGGTTGCTCAAGATGGTTAACAAAATCTATAAAACCTCAAGTAGATCCGAATAAGGAAATAAAAGATGTTATCATTTCTTTTAAATCTCAATATCGAATAATGTATAATGCGAATTTAGAATTAATAGAAAATTTAAAATATAATAAGAAAATTGAAATTTATAATAAAAATTATTTAAACGTAAACATTAAAGATAATATTGCAGATGTTGTAATAACAAGTCCTCCTTATGTTACGTCATATGAGTATGCTGATTTACATCAATTATCTACTTTATGGCTTGGTTTTGTTGAAGATTATAGGGATTTGAGAAAAGGTACAATTGGAAGTCTATATAATACTTCATCCTATCAGTACAAAGTTGATGATTTTAACAATACTGCACAAGAAATATTGGCAAATGTAGCAGAGAAATCCCCTAATAAAGTTAAGTCGATTGCAAAGTATTTTTCTGATATTGAACATACCGTAAATAAAACTTATTCAATATTGAAAAATAATTCTTTGGCGTTTTTTGTTATTGGTAATACTCAATATAAAGGAGTACACATAGATAATGCAAAGTATATGTTAGAATGTATGTTAAATCAAGGCTTTTCTGATATAGAAATCCATAAAAGGGAAATTGGAAATAAAATATTAACTAGATATCGTGATAGTAAAGGGAAATTCACAAAAGATACTTCAGCTAGAAAGGTCTATAATACTGAATTTATAATAATAGCGAGAAAAAAATGAAAGAATTAAATATACCATATATAGGAATTAAAGTTGAATCGATTCCTACGATATTAAAAATTTTAAATGAAGCAAAAGATGACAATGATTTTATTAGTTATTATCAAAAATTAGGTAAAAAAACAAAAACAATAACTGAGTACTTAGCTTCGTTAAGAAACTTAAAGCTCGCAGAGAGAGATAAAAATAAACAAACAAAAATTAATAAAAGTGGGCTTAATCTATTAAATGATGATTTGGATATCATGTATAAAAATTTATTAGAACATTGTTATAAAAATTTCCCAGATTTAAAAATAGTAAAAGATACAATAAAAGAATCTAATATAAGCAAACTCAATGATTTGTTAATTGAGCTACAAAAAAAACAATATAGTATAAAACGAAAACAAACACTATCAAGTTATTTTAAATTTTTTAAAGATGCTAACATCAATAAATTAGTTAAAAGAAAACCCAATATTCATAATAATGAAGATATAGAATATATACAATTATACAAGTTTATATTATATTACTCAAATAAATACAATACTAAAATTATAGAATTTAAAGATTTTAAACCTTTTATATTATCTGAATATTCAGGGAATAAAGCATTAATCTCTAAATATTTTAATGAATTATCAAATGTTAATAAAATTCGGCTATATCAAATTGATAATGCTAATTATTCTGAGAATTTATATCTTCAGATTAAAAATAAATATTATTCATATTTTGAGGTATTATAATGACTTTAAAAAAATTTAGTCCATCTAAAATATCTAAAAACAACAATCCTTTTCCAAACAGTAGAGCTGTTGCTCTTGTTGGTGGCATCTATATAAAAGAGCTATCAGGAACATATGAGTTAGTTCCAGAAGCAAGAACTGCAATAAAAACTGGCTTATTGCGAAAATTGTATAATCACTATGAAAAGAATAAAGATGATAATGGAAGGTATAAACCTTCACATTTACTAATATTGGCAGACTATGGGCAGGGAAAAACATTATCATTAAGGTATATGCAAGAAGAAATTATTTCCAAAACGTATGATGTTTTAATTTCTTATAGTATTGGTAATAATGCTATATGTATACTAGAGGAGCAAAACAAATTCCTTAAAACTGTTTTAAAAGATTTATATGAGGCCATTAAAAAACTAAATGAAAAAAAATATCCAAATATAAAAACAGATTTAGATAATATTCCTACAGATGCAAATTTCTCAACTTTATTGCAACTTTATGATAATATTTTTAACAAAATAGATACTCGGGTATATATTATAATAGATGAATTAGATAAGGTTTTAACGCCTACAAATGCAGTTGTAATGCAAAAATCTTTTTTGGAAGAAATAAAAATAATTGCAGATACGTGTAATAAAGCTATTTCTTTATGGATTGCAGGAACACCAAATTGTGAAATAATAATAAATAGTTTAGGAAGAGACTATATACAACGTTTTTTACCACCAATAAAAAGTACTTTTAATATGGATGAAACCATTGAATATATTGATAAAAAATGTACACTAATATTAACATACAAAGGTTATATTCCTTTTACAAATGACGTAAAAAAAGAAATTTTCAATTACTCTAGTGGTAATATTAGAAATATTGATTATATATGTAAAGAATTATGGGATGCTTGCTCCGAAAAAAACACAAAAATAGATAAGAAAGAATGGAAAAAATATATTTCTGAAAAATTAAATGAGCCAATAAAAGAAATATTTGGAATTAATATAAAGAATAGTCAACTAGATGCAATCTCATCATTAGTAGTTAATAGTAAAGTATCATTAGCTACACTAAAAAAGGGGAAAACTAATAAAGAAAAACTAGAAATAATATCTTTACTAGAGAATAATGAGAATTTTAAGAAGATAAATCGTTCATTCCGTCTAGATAATGATATAAAGAATTCACTTAAAAAGAAAATATTTGGAGGATAGATAATTTGACTGATTTATTTGAAAAATTTGATCCTAAAAATTATGAAAAAACATTATTTAATTCATTTAATGATGTTGATATTAATGAAATTGTAGAACAGCTTAAAAATTTATCAAAAAATAACAAGAATGTATTTGAAAAGATTGATAGTATAAAAAACCTTCTAAAAAAAGAGGATATTAGTAGACTTAAGTTAATTAAATTATTATACTGCTTAAAGTATAATAGTGAAACTTTTTTAAATATAGGTAGACTTATTGAAAAATATTTAAATGATGTTGTAAATTATTATATGGATAATTCAATTGAGCACAATCAAATACCAAGTTTTAGAAATATAATTAAGAATTTTGAAAATAGAACTCTTTTTGAAAAAAGTGATAGCATTTTGAGTGCAGATTTATTTGAAAATAAAAGTACAAATAATTATATTGCAGGAAAAATAAAAGCCTTAACTACTTTAAGAAATTATGGTGGACATTTTAAAAATATAGAATTTTTTGAAAATATATTTTGCAATCAAGAAAAATTTGATAAAGAGCTTATTGATGCCTTCGATTTAATAATAGATATAATAAACGCTTTTAATATTGTACAGAATAATCATATTAATGAAATTCCCTAATAAAGTAAACATAAATTTATAATATTCTGAAAATTTGTGTTACTTTTTCTGCTTTCTCATGTTAATTAACATTGGACGTCTTTGGAAAAACCTAAAAAGACTAAAAAACTGGAAGCTTCTAAGTTTGAAACTTCCAGTGAAATGGTTGCGGGAGCTGGATTTGAACCAACGACCTTCGGGTTATGAGCCCGACGAGCTACCAGACTGCTCCATCCCGCGATATGTTCATTTACAATTCATTATGTAACGCTAAATTTTAAATTGCAACCCTTTCTTTTGTAAAACTATGAAATTCAGGTTTCATCTGTGTAAAAGTGCAAAATTCATTATATCCGATGGCTTCTAATTCTTTTATACCTTTTTCTAATCCGCTGTCAACCTGTTCCGCCCTATGGGAATCCGTTCCTGTCGTAATTATTCGTCCGCCAAGTTCTTTGTATAACTTCAAAATATCTCTTGATGGCGTTAAATCCCCTACGTTATAACGGTAGCAGGATGTATTAAGTTCTATTCCTTTTCCGCATGATATTACTTTCTTTAGGATTTCCTCAACTATTGGTTTAATTTTTTCAAACGGGAATTTACCATGCATGTCATATCGTCTTATCACATCCAAATGACCCAGAACAGAATATTTATCAAAGTTATTCACCAGATAAAGAATTTCTTCAAAGTAGCGAATATTGTATTCTTCCTGAGTTTTTCCGTATTGAAATTCCTGCGACCAGAAACCTTTATCTTCAATCTCGTGGCAGGACATAATCACAAAATCAAAGTTTGCGTTATCAAAAATCCTTTCAAAAACAGGAATCGTATGCCGCTGCATTCCGAATTCAATGCCGAGTTTTAAAGAAATTTTATCACCGTATTTTTCTTTACATTTTAAAAAGTCGTATTCGTATGATTTATATGGAAACCGCGGGTCAATTCCGCCAAAGCAGTCTATATGATCGGTTATACAAATTTCATCCAAACCTTTTGCAATAGAAGTTTTAACAACATCTTCCATCTTAAAACTTGAATCTTCACTATAACTGGTATGCATGTGATAATTTGCAATCATAATTAAGATTTACAACAAATAACATTTAAAATCAAACTAATTTATTGCAAAAATACTGACAGTAATTTATAATAAAAAATAAGGAGGAGACGATGAAAAGCTCAATTATAGCTTCAAAACTCAGACGGGGGGGGGGGCTTCACTAGTCGTTTAAGACGTATTCCTCCGTAATAAAATTTTACACCTCAGGTGCCTGTTGGCTCTGGGGATTTTCTACTGAATGTTTTATAATAAATAAGGTATATTAAACGGAGGTTTTATGAAAGTTAGAGCATTCACTTTAGCGGAAGTTCTCATCACGCTGGGAATTATTGGAATTGTTGCAGCAATGACGCTGCCTACATTGATTCAAAAACAGCAGGAAAAAGTTTTAATTAACCAGTTAAAAGTTGCAAATAACACTTTAAGTAATGCATTATTACTTGCATACAAAGATTATGACACAATGCAATTTTGGACAGATGCTTCGAGTGGTGCATATACGCAGGTTACCCAGGCTAATTTTGAGAAATATTTTCTGCCTTATTTTAAAGTACTGAAGTACTGCGGACGCGGTGAAGGCTGTTTTTCCAAAGATATTTATTTTAATAAATCCTACAATCCTACTGACACAATAGACCATAATTCAAATAGCGCAAAAGCTATTTTAACTAATGGTATGTCTGTTGCATTTGCAAGCTTAAGCTTTGGGGATACTCCTTCTGGAAACATAATTGTAGATGTAAATGGATTTAAAGGGCCAAATATATGGGGGAAGGATGTATTTTATTTCGCAATACCCCGTTCAGCAAAAGGGATATATCCATCATTTTCAAATGAATTTGAGAAAAACGGTACAACGTATGGATTATATTCAACAGATAAACGATATTCAACTTGTTTAACCGGCACAACAGAAGCATCTAAAGGCTACTGCACAGGCTGGGCACTCAGACAAGAGAATTTTAATTACTTGAAATGTACTGATGCCAATAACTGCAAGGAGGAATAATTATTTTTTTATTGCACCCCAGGCTTTAATCGTGCCGCGCTGGTATTTAATGAGGTAAAAATCACCGTCGGGGTCATATTCAATACTTGCCTCCATGTGTACATAATCCTGCACAGGAGGCATTCCTTTTCTGGCACGTTTTTCGTTAACTTTCTTTTTTTCTTTAGCTTCCCGCTTTAATTCTCGTTTGTATTTCGGGTCATTGAGCCTGTCTTTTTCCGACTCATCTTCTTCGATTTTAAAAACAGGGATGATTGCAATAGGCTTCTTACTTTGGATTAGTATTAAAAAATCTCTTTCATCAGAAAGCGCCAGTTCATAGTGACCAGGTTTAATGACATTTTTTTCACCGTCATAAATCGGGTCAATTATAATAAGAGTCGGGTAATCGGATTCTCTTAAAGAATATCTGTAATACATTTCAGAGCCGACACTTAGCCCTGAGGTTTCCTGCGGCTCAATAGGATAGGGGCGGATGGTTTCATGCATTAAAACTTTTTCTACAAAAAGACCCTCTAACATTTTAAATCTCCCAGAAGCTTTTTAATAATTTTATTTACCTCATTAAAGGATTTCCCGAGGGCGCGTTCGTGCCCTACAAATATTAATGACATAAATTTATCGGCACATCCAATGTCATTATTTTTTTGCAGAATGCGGAAAGATTCGCGCATTAGGCGCTTTAACCGGTTTCTTTTGACCGCGCGCTTGTGAGTTTTTTTACTCACGACAAAACCGACTTTCAGCGGATAATCTTCTTTTTTTAATTTTCCGGCAAAAAGAGTTATTCCTCCTGAATGAAAGGAATTTTTTATTCTGTATGTTGCAGCAAACGCTGATTTTTTCTTTAATCTGTACTCTTTTTTTAGCATAATTTCTACAAGAACACAGCACGCCAAATAAATTTCGACCTGCTGTGTTATAATTATTTTTCAATTCCGAGTATTACTCAAAAATTAAGCACGGTTTTTAGCTGTGATAGCCAATTTATGACGACCTCTTGCACGACGTCTGTTTAATACTTCTCTGCCACCCGGGGTAGCCATTCTTGCTCTGAAACCGCTTACGCGCTGTCTTTTAATTTTAGTTCCTTCTAGTGTACGTCTCATTTTCTTTATTCCTTTTTAATTATATTTGTCGTATAATTCTAATGTTAAATAAAAAAATATAATTAGTCAACACTAAAAGAGGGGCAGGTTACGGAATATGAACAAAAAAATCGGATTTATAGGCTGCGGCAAGATGGCAAGTGCAATTATAAAAGGGGTTTTGACTGCTTGCTGCAAACCGGAGGTTGAAATAAAAGGTTCTGAGGTGAATTGTGAAATTGCAGAACTCGCACAAAACAGACTCGGAATTGATGTTTTGACAGATAACAGACTTTTAACTATTGACAGCGACGTAATTTTTATAGCAACAAAACCCAATTATGTTGCTCAGATTTTAGAAGAAATTAAAGACGAAATCACACCTGAAAAACTGGTGGTATCAATTGCGGCGGGAGTAAGTACAGAAAAAATCGAAAACATTCTCGGACAATGCCGCGTTATACGTGTAATGCCAAACACGCCGGCGCTTGTACAGGAAGGAATGAGCGGAGTTTGTAAAGGCGCTTATGCCTCGGAAGAAGATGCCGAATTTGTAATGAAACTTTTATCTAATATCGGAAAAGTTATAGAAGTAGAAGAATCTCAAATTGATATAGTAACAGCAATTTCCGGTTCAGGCCCTGCGTTTTTCTATCAGGTCATAGAAGATATGGCGCGTGCAGGCGAAAAACTGGGACTTGAATATGAAAAATCACTTCTTCTTGCCGCACAAACCGCTTTAGGCTCTGCGAAAATGGTTTTTGATAGAGGTGAATTAACAGTACAGAACCTAATTGATAATGTTGCAACCAAAGGCGGTTGTACGTTTGTCGGAATACAGACAATGAAGGAAGAAAATTCCGCAAAACTTTTCTATGATGTAATTGAAAATACGGCAACAAAGGCTAATGAATTAGGGAAATAAATCACCATGGATAATCATCTTTTATTTCCCAGTTATCCTTATACAATAAGGTGCCGCAGGAGGTCATTCCATTACCTGTGGCACCTTCATCTTCACACAATTCTATAAGTTCATCCCGAGGATAATCCATATATGGCGGTTCCAAAACACCATTTTCGTTAATTAAAAACCAAAAGACATCATGAGTAGAATACCCGGCCTCTACTGCATTACTGTACCATTTTGCAACACCTTTTGTATAAAATACGCAAGGATTGATATGAGCGGCTTCCCCATATCCGTCTAAATTTACATTTGTGGAACATATTACCTGAGTTCCATCAACAAAAATTAACTTAATTCCTCCGGTAAAATTACCCCACATATGTATATCCCGCTGTACCTGAGCAACTTTTAGAAATTTTGCTAAATATTTATCATATAATTCATTTGAATTTTCATAAGACCAATATTTAAACTCTCCATTTTCCGTTTCTGAAAGTTTAATTGCTTGATTAAAAATCGTATAGAATTTTTTTACCTGGTTGGCCGCTACTGATTTTTGATACTTTGAAACAACTATCGGCAGCGTCATTGCAGCTACAATTCCGATTATGCCAAGAGTAATCAACACCTCTGCCAGAGTAAAAGCAGTATACTTCTTTTTCATTATAATATCCTTCAATATTCATGAAATATAGTTCTATATATTGAATTATAATGGATATATTTTTGCCTGTCAACAAAAGTAAAATACTGCTATGAATGATAAAATAATTTTAGACAAGGTTTCAGACAATATACGCATTGCAAGATTGCAACAGAGGCTGTCACAGGAAAAACTTGCTGAAATGATAGATATTTCAACAAAATACCTGAACATGATTGAAAACAGAAAAGCCAATCCAACCATTGTTATAGTTATAAAAATATGCATTGCTCTCGGGGTAAGTCTTGATACTATTTACCCGCAACTTCCGCAAGAGCAAGAAACTCCATAATATTCATAATTTTTGGGGCTTTTCCCCCTGCAGTAAGAACCCCTTGATGCAGCCCCATTACGCAGGCAGGACAAGTAGTAAGGATATAATCTGCACCGGTTGCAAGCGCATTTAAAGCTTTTTGTTTTGATATTTCCCGAGAAATTTTCGGATTTTTAATTGCGAATTCGCCAGCAAAACCGCAGCATTCGTCGTAATCTTTCATTTCAACATATTCGACATTTTTACATTTTTCAAGCAGAGGTTTTAGAAAATCATCGTTTTCGAGGTGGCAGGGTTTGTGGAAGGTAACTTTAACAGGCTTTTTAAACTTGAAGGTAATATCCTGTTCCGCCAGAAACTCCGCCGCATTAATTGTTTCTACCCTCGCCCCTTGCGGGAGAGGGTGGGACGTAGTCCCGGGTGAGGGGTATCCTTTCAGCGTGCTTTCGCAGCTTGCGCAATCCGTCAGAATATAATCAAAATCACAACTTTCAATCAATTCAAGATTATGTTTTTTTACTTCCTCAAACCTTTCCATATTCCCGCTGGAGAGAAACGGCAGCCCGCAGCAGTCAAAATCCCGTTCAATAATTTCAACATTATCCAAATGCGCACAGATTTTTTTGAACGCGCGTTCTGTTTTCGGGTAAACGGTATTCACACACCCTTGGAAGTATAGAAGCCTAACTGTTGCAGAGTTGCAGGGTTGCAGGCTCGAAAATGATTCTATTCCCTCGCCCCTTGAGGGAGAGGGTGGGACGTAGTCCCGGGTGAGGGGTTTAAAACCGGCTGAACATTGCACAAAAAATTTAAAAATCTTCAAAACATTCCCGAAAACCCATTTCGATTCAAGAAACTTTTCAACTTTCCCGTGGAAAGTATATTTAGCGCACTCGTATTTTGCTGTGTTAAAAATTTCGCAAACATCAATATTGCTCGGGCAAAAATCTTTGCATTTGCCACACTTTAGGCACATATCAAGGTATTTTTCTATATTTTTGTTTAATTTTAAATCGCCTTTCAGAACCCCGTCGAGCATAACAAATTTCCCGCGCGAAACAGCACAGTCGTTGCCCGTAATCTTATACACAGGGCAAACAGACTGGCAAAGCCCGCATTTGGAACACTTATTTATATCGTCGGCAAAATCTTCCAGCTTTTTCATAATTTAATGATAGCACAGAAATTACCACGGGTAATTGTCTGGGAATTCCCATCCGTTTTTATAAAGTATTGTTGAGCAGGTGAAATAACTGTTTCCTTCCAGATTTTGACGCTTGCATCTCTCATCAAGAAATTCATCCTCCCTATCAAGGTAAGGAGGTTCAATTTGACCTTTATCTTCGTTCATCCAGAACCAGAAAACATAACGTGGACCATTGGATCCTGTGTAGTCCCAGAATTTACCTTCTTGAGTAATAGGTTTCGCAAGAAATACGCACCCGAGTGTATCCCTTTGCCAACTTCCGTTGATATTTTTTGAACATGCTGTCTGTGAGCCGTCTGCATAAGTCATGACAACTCCGTCAGTAAAGCTTCCTGAGATTTGTACATTTGTTTTTACATCAACTGTTTTTATGTGATTTTTTAAGTATTTATAATAAAGTTCAGATGAATCCTCAATATCCCAGTATTTATATTCACCGAATTCCAGTTGTGCCATCTGAAAGGCTTGATTAAACATTGAATAAAATTTTTTCACTTTAACAGCAGTAACTTTTTTCTGATAATTTCCTACAACAACCGGAAGTGTCATTGCAGCAACCACACCGATAATACCTAAAGTAATTAACACTTCTGCTAATGTAAAACCAAATCGTACGGAAAATCCGCTACCTGAGAGGAGTCTAAACTGCCCCCCCCCCCGCAAATTCAATCATACCAAAACTTTTCACAGTTTATCCTCCATTTTGTAGTACCATTTATAAGACTATTACTTTTTTATTATAATACATTTTTTGAATTTAAACAATAGCACCGTGGCTTGCGTCTTTCACGTTATTCGCATATTTTGCAAGGTAGCCTGATTTTACTTTCGGTTCAAACGGTTTTAAAACTCTGCGGCGGGCTTGAAGTTCATCTTCAGGAACGCAAAGTTCTACGGAACGCGTATTTATATTAATTTTTATTTTGTCACCGTTTTCAACAAGGGCAATAACTCCCCCGTTAGCAGCCTCAGGACAAACATGACCTATACAAAGGCCTCTGGTTCCGCCTGAAAATCTTCCGTCTGTAATAAGCGCACATTTTGTTCCAAGGCCTTTTCCGACAAGTAATGATGTCGGGGCAAGCATTTCTCTCATGCCAGGGCCCCCTTTAGGGCCTTCGTAGCGGATTACCAGAACATCGCCCACATTAATTTCATCACCTTCAAGCGCTTTCATTGCATCTTCTTCACAATCAAAAGTCTTTGCAGTACCCTCAAATTCATAACATTCAGGCGCAACTCCTGATGTTTTTATTACGCAGCCGTCTTTTGCAAGGTTTCCGTATAATACGGCAAGTCCTGCCTGAGTGTATGTTGATTTTTCATAAGGCGGAATAACAGACTCATCTGCCCACGCTGCTTCTGCAATTTGTTGAATTGTCAGGCCTGACACGGTTTGCGTATCATACAAAAAGTTAAACCCTCCGTTACTTCGTGACACCTCCCTTGCAAGGGAGGTATTTCCGCCCTTGGAGGATTTTTTATAACAAAGTGATTTCAAAACCGCCGGAACACCGCCTGCGTTATGGAAATCGGTCATCGTTAATTTTGAGGACGGATTAATCTTCACAATCTGGTGAACTTCACGGCTTAGCCGGTCGAAATCATCTATTGTAACATCAATTCCGCCTGCATTTGCTATTGCAAGAATATGCAGAAACGTATTTGTCGACCCGCCGACAGCCAGAGAAGTTACGATTGCATTGGTGAGAGATTCTTTTGTAATAATTTCAGACGGCAAAACATTTTCCCTAACAAGTTCCACAACTCTCATCCCACTCTCAAACGCTATCCTGCGTTTTCTTGATGAAACCGCTGAAGCCGAAGCGCAATAAGGGAGGCTCATTCCCATAACCTCCGTCAGACAAGCCATTGTATTTGCAGTATACATTCCCTGACATGAGCCGGCAGACGGACAGGATTCTTCTTCAAGGCATCTGAGGCAGGCTTCTGAGATTTCACCGTTTCTATACCGACCAATGGCTTCAAACGAGCCGGAAATCATAGTAAGTTTATCTTCCCCTCTCCAGTGGCCTTCAAGCATAGGGCCTGCCGTAACGATTATTGTCGGAATATTTAATCTTATTGCGGCAATCAGCATTCCGGGAGTGATCTTATCGCAATTTGAAAGCAAAACAAGCCCGTCAAGCTGATGTGCAGCAGCAACAGTTTCTACACAGTCAGCAATCAAATCCCTTGAAGGCAGAGAATATCTCATTCCGCTGTGCCCCATTGCAATTCCGTCACAAATCGCAGGAACACCAAAAATAAAAGCTTGTCCACCTGAGGAGTGTATTCCTTTTTCAATCTGGCGTTCCAAATCACGCATTCCGATATGCCCGGGAACCAAATCCGAAAACGAACTTGCAATTCCGATAAATGGCACATCCATATTTTTACGGCTGACGCCCGTTGCCATTAACAATCCTCTGTGAGGGGTTCTCGCTATTCCTTTTTTAATACTGTCGCTTCTCATAATTTTCTCCTGCAATATTGAATTTAGCACAAAATATGATATAATTAAAGAAAAGGAGGATAGTATGAAAACCTTTAATATGATTAATTCTCAGATAGGGGGGGGGGGGCTTTACTCTTTATAGACGCAATGTACAGGCCTTTACCCTTGCCGAAGTTCTTATCACACTTGGCATTATAGGCATCGTTGCTGCTATGACATTACCTTCCATAATCGGACACTATAGAAAGCAGGAAATTTGTAGCCGTCTGCAAAAATTTTCATCAACAATGCAAAACGCAATAAACCGTTCAACTGTTGACAACGGACCTGCTGAATATTGGACTACACCGACTGCACAGGATGATAGTAAAGATGAACTTGTTTCCGCATATATAAAAAAATACATTTATCCATACTTAACCGGTATAAAAATGTGTGATATTAAAGATTCAGCCTGTAAAAATATCGGGAAAAAATTGTTTCCAAACTACGGGTCACAACAACAACAGTCCATATACATATTTGAAGATGGCAGCTGTTTTACAATGTACTTTGGCGGAGTTGGTACCAGTAGCGGAATGGCACATATTATATATGATTATAATTGTACAAAAACACCTAACGAATATGATAAAGACCAGTTTGCTTTTGTAATAAGCTATACAATAGGAAAAAGCGCAAGATTCAAAGCAGGCAGCTTCTCAACATACAACGTAACAGACCGCGACACCTTGCTTGAACTTTGCAAAAACCACACAGCAACGCACAACGGAGGCGGATGCACTGCATTAATTGAACATGACGGCTGGCAGATAAAAGACGATTACCCATGGATTACACACTAAAAATATTAGAGTTGTTAATAACCAGATACTAGATATCAAATTGCTTAATAATTCTGTAAAGAATCTGTTTTTTCTCATAAGGCAGATTTTTTACAATTTTAATAATACCGGTTTCTAAATCATTTTCGTTTTGCAAATATTCAAAATTAAAAAAATCATCCGGAGTTGCGCCGAGCTTTTCCATAATTCTTAAAACAGTCTGCATCGAAGGGAAACTTTTGCCGTTTTCAATATTACTTAAAGATGATGGCTCTATCCCAATTTGCTCGCAAAAATTTTCCTGTGTTAATTTGTTCTTCTTTCTTATTTCTTTAATCTTTCTGCCGATTAAAACTTTCTCTTTATCCATAATAAAAGGATAGCTGTATTTAATTCTATTTTGTATAATGTAAACACTATATTTAGTATTGACATTTATGGTAAACACGTTAAAATAATAATGAATACTAGAAATTTTATGAGGATTTATAATGTTTACATTAAGAAACGGCGGGTTTACTCTTGCGGAAGTGTTGATAACTCTCGGTGTCATTGGCGTGGTAGCCGCAATGACCCTGCCTGCGCTAATTCAAAAACATGCCAATTCTGTTGTCGCAACACGGATGGCAAAATTTTATTCTTCAATTAATCAAGCAATAACAAGAGCAGAAGTCGACTATGGAGATAGAAGATACTGGTTTGAAGAAGCCGGTATCGGAAATTCGGGCGGGGATGCCGATGCACGGCTTAACTGGTTTAAAAAATATCTTTTACCTTATATGAACGGAGTTACATATAAATATTACCAGAAAACTCCTATATTTTATATGCCGGATGGTTCAGCCTTTGCAAGTATAAACGGAGCGGATATTAACAGAGACTGGTTGTTCTGGACATCTGATCCTTTAACAAAATGTAAAAAATGGAATGGGGCAAACGGTTATGATGATATTGGAGTTTGTGCATTTGCATTTTATTATTCCCCGGATAATACAGACTCTAAGCATAGGACTTACGGCATAGAACCTTGGAAAGTTAACTGGGATAAAAAAGATATTAACATATTATATACACGCTGTAAGGACACCAGCGAAACTTATGACCGTCCCTGCGCTGCGATTATACAGATTAACGGATGGAAAATCCCTGATGACTACCCGTTTAAAGTTAGGTATTAAATTTAATTATTATAGATATTTAATTAATCAGTACATATCTGCAGAATATTCCAGTCATCATCCCATTCAACAGAACCTTCAATATCGATATTATGGTAATTATACGGATTTTCTATGAATTGCGGATTGAACATCCCCACAGAATGCAGACGATTTATAATATCCGGCAGAAGCGTCGTACTTCCGGCAAGGGTACCGTCTTTTGAGGCTGCGCGTTCGCCGTCGTAGAAGATTTCAGAATCCGCAAAATCAAATGCCCAAATACCCTCACCCGAATTTCTAACGCTCGTTCCGCGCGTTGAAATTCTACCCTCTCCCAAAGGTAGAGGGGAATATGCTGTACAAGGAAGGCAGTCACTGACAAGAATAACTTTATCTGTAGGTTTGCATTTAAAGAATAGTTTCAAGGCATCATCAGATACGTGAACGCCGTCCGCTATAACTTCCGAATACAAATCGTCATTAATCAGTGCCGAAAGTGCGGTTGATTTTCCGCGGTGAGAAATCCCTTCCATAGCGTTAAATGTATGAGTTGTCCCCGTGCAGCCGGTTAAGTCGCCTCCTACACAGTGTCCCGCCTGAACTTTTATGCCATTTTCCTTCAAATATTCAATCAAATCAACGTTAAGTTCTGGTGCAAGCGTCACAATTTTTATAAAATCATCCTCTAATAATTTATAATTTTCAACTGTAGGAGCAAGAAAGTGTACAGGATTATGAATTCCCTTTTTCTTTTCGTTTATGAAAATTCCCTCTAAATGAATTCCGAGAATTTTTGCCATATCTTTGCTTTGACGCGCAGCAGCCTCTTTAATCACAGCCACCGCACGGTTAATATTTTCAACACTGTCCGTCACAAGTGTCGGAAAAATTCCGCCGATGCCGTATTTTAGAATTTCCTTTGACAAAAACAAAATATCATCAACAGTTGCGGTGTTGAAATTAACGCCGAATGCGCCGTGGAAATGTTGTTCTATTAATAGTTTGGTTCTCATATTAATAACCCTCACCCGAATTAAAAAATTATACTATTTCCTTTATATTATTATTTATATTTTATTACCCCTCCTCGAAATCAAAGATTTCGTTACCTCTCACAAAACGTGACATTTAGTCACCTTTTGTTCGGCAGAGTCGCAAGGGGAGGACATGAATAGTTGTACCCTTAGCGTTAGTTTAGAAATATTGTCCCGCAAGGAGTTAGGGAAGCATTATTATATTACACTGCCTTCAAAGACTTTTCTGGCTTCTTCTCTGTCATCAAAGTGGATTGTGCGGTCTTTTAATATCTGGTAATCCTCATGGCCTTTGCCGGCAATAACAACAACATCATTATTGCCTGCAAGAGTTTTTAATAACGCAATTGCATGGCCTCTATCAGGTTCAACCGTAACCTTATCAGGGTTTGTTGATTTTAATCCCGCAATAATATCCGTTATAATCGTCTGCGGATCCTCACTTCTAGGGTTATCACTTGTTATAACTATTTTATCCGCGATTTTTTCGGCAATTGCACCCATTTTCGGACGCTTTGTCGCATCTCTGTCGCCACCGCAGCCAAAAAGACAGATAAGCTTTCCGTCTTTAGGTGTAATTTCTCTTGCTGAATTAAGAACATTTTCAAGTCCGTCAGGAGTATGCGCATAATCCACAATTACAAGCGGTTTTTTTGCTACAACTTCAAACCTTCCGGCAACTCCTTTTACGTTTTCCAAAGCCTTCAAGGCTACTTTTAAATCAATCCCCATTGCAATTGCTGCAGTAACTGCAGCAAGAACGTTATAAACACTGAACATCCCGTTCATGTGAAGGTTTACGGGGAATTCTCCGTCTTTAGTTACAAGAATAAATTCTGCCCCGTTAAGTGAAAAATTAATATCCTTTGCCATAACATCAGCAGATTTTTTAACTCCGTAAGTATATTTTCTGACGCCTTCAGGCACAACATTCAAAAATCTTTCCGCATACTCATCGTCAGCGTTAATAACGGCAAAATCACCTTCTGATAAACCTTTAAACAACAGAGCTTTTGCCTCGAAATAATTATCCATTGTAATATGATAATCAAGATGATCCTGGGTAAGATTGGTAAAAACTGCACCGTTAAAACAGCATCCGCCGACTCTATTCTGTTCTAAAGCGTGAGAACTTACTTCCATTACAACATTATCTATTTTTTCAACATCCTTAATCATCCTCAAAGTCGCCTGCAATTCAGGAGCCTGGGGGGTTGTATGCTTTGCATCACGGTATTCTCCGCCGGAAGAAAGTTTATAACCGAGAGTTCCAATCAATGCACATTTTTGATTATTTTCCTCAAAAATTTTCTGAATTAAATGGGTAACAGTAGTTTTTCCATTTGTTCCTGTAATACCGATTAAGTTTATACCTCGTGACGGGCTCGAATAAAATCTGTCAGCAATATCTGCTATTTTATGACGTGTTGAGGAGACTACAACCTGAGGAATTTTCTTATCAACATCAACTTTTCTTTCAACCAGCAAAGCAGCGGCGCCGTTTTCAATTGCATTTTGAGCATATTCATGTCCGTCTGTGTATTCACCCGTCAAGCAAACAAAAATATCCCCTTTTTTAGTTGTTTTTGAATTATATGAAATCCCTGAAATTTCTACATTTTTAAAATTTATTAAATCTTTGTAGTCTAAATGTTCAATCAACTCGTCTAACTTCATTATTTATCTCCTTATTTAATTCTTTTTATTAACAGGATCTGGCTTGTCCGGCTTAAGATTCATAATACGCGCAATCTGTGTAGTAACCTCATGGAATACAGGTCCGGCAACTGTGTTTCCCCAGATTGCGCCGACTTTAGCACTGTCTACCATTACATACACAAGTACCTGCGGATCCGAAGCCGGGAAATAACCGATTGTTGAGGTGTACATAAAAGGTGTGTAGCCAGAGGAATTTTCTTTAGGCTTTCTGGATGTTCCTGTTTTGGCTGCAACATTGTACCTGTCCATTTTTATAACAGATCGTCCGTTATTTACAGCAGCGGCCAGAAGTTTTGTAATTGAATGTGCGGTTTCCGGGGATATAACCTGTACACGTTTTACTTTAACAGCTTCTTCTTCCGGGGAATATTTTACCACATGAGGAGTAACCTTAACTCCGTTGTTTGCAAGAGCCTGAACTGCAGAAATCATCTGCATTGCTGTAACAGAAGTTCCGTAACCATATGACATTGTTGCATGAATTCCCTGATCCCAGCTTGTATAATAAGGCAAAAGACCTGAAGATTCTCCCGGAAGATCAATACCGGTCTTGGCGCCATAACCGAATTTTTTCAACATATCGTAAAACTCTTTTGCAGTCATAGTTTTTGCTATATTAATCGCGCCGATATTACTTGAATGTTCAAATAAATACTCCAACGAAATATTTCCAGGATAAGGGTGTACATCGTAATCGTAGTTTTTAATCTCCCATTTTCCGATTGTAGTTTTCCCTGTATCTAAAACAGTCGACTTTTCATTAATCTTACCCAGCTCCATTGCACTCGCGACTGTAATTATTTTAAAAGTAGATCCCGGCGGAAATACATCTGTTAATGTCCAATTCTTAATTAAATCGGGTGAGGCACTACGGAAGTTATTAGGGTCATAGTTAGGATAAACCGCATAAGCCAAGATTTCACCGTTTTTAGGATTCATAACTATAACAGTTCCGCGCAGAGCCTCCTTATCCTTAACCATTTTTTCAAGTTCTTTTTCGCAAATATGCTGGATTGCGGCATCAATCGTAAGCGTAACATCTTGTCCTTTAGGATTTGTCGCTGTTGCGACAGGGTCTGTCATAAAATCGTAAATAATTTTCCCTTTTTGGGTTCTTTGAAATTTAACTTCATTTTCAACGTGTTCGAGCTTGTCTTTTTCTGTATATTCAACACCATTTGCGATATCCGCATCAAAGTTATAATACCCGAGGACATGTGCAGCAAGAGTTCCTTGCGGATATTCTCTGGTATTTTTCTTATCAAGACTTATTGCACGAAGATGAAGTTTTGCAATTGCTTTTGCCGTATTTCGATCTATATCTTTTTTGACTGCAATAATCTGATTAGGACTATTCAATTTTTTCAATAAATCTTCTTTTGACATTTTTAAAATAGGAGCGAGTTTCTTTGCAATAACTTCCGGAGACGATTCGTCCTCATCATAATCAGCACGCCTTGCAAACACATTATAAAACACTTTATCTGTGGCAAGTTTTAATCCTGTCCGATCATAAATATCTCCGCGCACTGCAAAGTTTTGTCCTGCGCGTTGATTTCTTGCCTTAACACGGTATTTTTTAATATCAATAACCTGAATAAAAAACAAGTGAATTATCAATGCTGCTGCAAACAGTATAAATAAAATATACAGCCAGCTTAAAATTCTATCAAAACTTTTCTGTCGTTTATCAACGGCTCTATCTCTGCGTCTGTCTCGCACTTGTCACTTCTCCCTGATAATAAAATTTTAGCACAAGAAAAGCCAATAGAATTAAATATTAACTAATATTTACTTTTGGTTTTTAACATTGAAACAAAGTATAATATTTTTATGAAAAGATTTATACTTACATTAGCACTATTAATTGCCGCACAAAATGTATATGCGCTGGATGTTGTTTACCCTAAGAAAAACGTTGTAACCATAAACGCTCAATCAACATTTTTTATAGGTTCATCCGATCCTAAAAAGAAACTTACAGTGAACGGTAAAACCGTAACAATCCATCGGTCAGGTGGATTTGCATACGTAGTTCCGCTAAATACAGGCGCTAACAATTTCAATTTAAAATCAGGCAAGGAGCAGCTTAATTTTACAATTACAAGACCTGTACCGCCGCCTGCCGCCACACCACAGGCGGAACCTCAGTTTACGGAGTATGAATCAATGCGTTATGCTGTGATTACAAATGAGAACACTCCGCTTCGGTCAACACCTGCTGACTCAGGGATTAACCGTATTACGCACTTGCAAAAAGATATGCCGGTTGTTATCGACGGGGAAAAAGGGGATTTTTACAGCATTATTCTCGGCAGCAATAAAACCGGATGGATTAATAAAAGTAATGTAAAAATTACAAACGGCGGAACTTCTCTTGCTGAAATGAACGGTTATGATTATATTGATACCGATGAATTTTTTATATTTGTCTTTCACCTTAGCAATATGACACCTTATGAACTTGTGGAAGGAGATCCTTTCCAGATAAGAATTTTTAACGTTGCGGATAATCCTGAAAATACATATACTATGAAATTTCCTCTTGCAAAATCACCGCAAAAAGCAAAACTCCTTGGTTACAGTGCCCGCTTTAGCGGAACTGATCTTATTGTTAAAATAAGAAAACCAATTCTCATTGACAACAATAAACCGCTCAAAGGAATAAAAATAGCAATAGACGCAGGACACGGCGGAAATGAAATAGGGGCAATCGGATGCCTGAGAGACAATGAGAAAGACATGAATCTTGCATTTGCAAAACAGCTTGAAGAAGAGCTAAACCGCCGCGGAGCAAAAGTTTTTATGACTCGAGCTGGGGACACTACTCTCGGATTAAGAGAACGTGTGGATATGACAAATGAAGAAAATTCCGTTATATTAATAAGCTTACACGGAAATGCCGTTCCTGATGGCAGAGATCCGAATGCTTCAAGCGGTACGGGCATTTATTATTATTATCAACAGGCCGAACCACTTGCTAAGCACATTCTTTCAACAATGACTTCCCAAACCGGAATGAAAAATGACGGAATTCACCAAAGAAGTTTTGCTGTTGTCAGAAATACAAATGCACTGAGTATCTTAATTGAAATAGGATATGTGATTAACCCTTCAGACAATGCAAAAATGAGAGAAAAAGACTTCCAGAAAGCTACGGCAAAAGCAATTGCAGACGGAATAGAAAATTATTTTAAAAATTAAAGACATAAGGAAATAGACTAATGCGCAAAAGGCACTAGTCTATTTTATATATGGGGCTTATGCAGCCCCAAACCCCGCACCGGATATTCTTTCTTTTTGTTGCGATGCAAAAAGAAAGAATATCGGCTAAGAAAGAAAAACACGCTATATAACAGCGCTGCTTTGCAGCGCAAGACCGAATGGATGTCGTTAAATGCTGGCGCATTTAACCTTTCAGCCTCACTATTGCACTTCGTGCACGTTCGGCAACCGGTCGCAGACCGGTCTGGTGTGCGTGTGCTTCAGCACGATAGCGCGAACGAGCTGAGGGCGACGGCTTTGCGGTGTCGGCTTGCGTGAGCAAGCCGAGCAGGCAAAGACTAGTCCCGTTAATCGCGAGTGAGCAAGAAGCACACTAATAGAGGTTGAAGGCTCTGCCTTCAACAACTTCCATTTGATTCCGCGGCGCGTAGCGACGCTGGAAACGATTGCGTTTTTCTCTTTCTTTGGTTCATTTCTTTCTCTTTTAATCGCAATAAAAGAGAAAGAAATGAACTTACAAGTCAAGGGATATGTTAAAGATAAAAATGCCGTGTCATTTCAAAAATAATCAGAAAAACACGGCATTTTTAGTTCTTATTATCCTCTAAAAAGGATTAACCTTTCACATAATTCAAAAGAGTTCTGACTCCGGCGCCGGTTGCACCCGCGATGAATTCTTTCTGCGGTTTTTCTAAAAATGCAGTTCCCGCGATATCAATATGTGCCCATTTTGGTCCGTCGACGAATTCTTTTAAGAATACTCCGGCAATAGAGGCACCGCCCTGACGCGAACCGGTATTTTTCATATCGGCAATATCTGATTTCAGACTGTCTTTGTATTCAGGGAAGAGCGGGAGTTCCCAGAATTTTTCGCCGCTGTTTTTAGCAGTTCTTATGAGAACTGAAATCATATCTTCGTCGTTGCCCATAATACCTGCAACAGTTGAACCAAGTGCTACAACGCAGGCTCCGGTTAATGTTGCAATATCAATTACCTCATCAACACCGAGTTCACAGGCATAGCAAAGGGCATCTGCAAGAGTTAATCTGCCTTCGGCATCTGTATTATCAACCTCAATTGTTTTACCGTTTTTGGCTCTTAAGATGTCGCCCGGTTTATAAGAGCTTCCTGACGGCATATTTTCGCACGCCGCAATAATCCCATGAACCTCAACATCAGGTTCTAAAGCCGTGAGCGCTCTCATAACAGCCAATACGCAGGCGGCACCCGACATATCATCGCGCATTGTAAGCATTGATGCAGGAGGTTTTATATCAAGTCCGCCGCTATCGAAACAGATACCTTTGCCGATAAGTGCAATTTTTTTCTTTGCGTTTTTACCAGTATATTTCATGTGGATAAATTTCGGCGGCTGAATGCTTCCTTTGCCCACTGCAAGGTATGCTCCCATACCCATTCTTTCAATTTCTTCTTTATCGTAAATTTTTGTTGTAATTCCGTCTAAATTAGAAGCGATTTCTGCAAGTTTTGATGGGGTTGCAAAATCAGCAGGCTCATTTGCTATATCTCTTGCAAATTTCATTGCATCACCGAACACAATACCTTCTTTAACCTCTTTTTCTGAGAATTTTCCGAAAGTAATTTCATCAACTCGCGTTGCTTTTTCGGTTTTGTATTTATCAAAAGCATAATCCGCAATCATCGCACCGATTGCCGCAGATTTTCCGTAATCGCACATTACATCAAAATCAAAGCACGCATTTTTTGCGTGAATTTGCTGTAATTTTTTAACAGCTTTTGAAACTGCAAGACGCATTTTATCAGCGTCGAATTCTTCTTTTTTGCCAAATCCTACCACAAGAATTTTATCAGCAGGGATTTGTCCGAAAGTATGCAAAAGATAGGTTTCGCCGAACTTTCCTTCAAAATGGTCTTTATCAACGGCATAAGTGTTTGCAAGTTCCTGAGAAGTCTTTTCACCCTGGAATTTATTTATCACAAGGACTTCACAGGGAACATGTTTTACATCGTCCAAAACTTTTATTTCCATATAATCTCTCCTTCTTTCGGTTGTAATTATAGCACTTTTGATAACTTTTGTAAATTATTCTAAAAAAATAAGAAACTTTTTATTTTATCAGTTTTCTATACGCAAGGTATGAAAATTTACTCAATACAAAACTTTTATTCAAATCAACACACCCGTAAAATTCAGCATAAAAAAAACGCTGTGACTTTCGGCAGCCTTAAACTAAGAAATGATGAGAATAATTTTAGTGATACTTGTTTTTACAGGGATATTCCGACACTTATTTCCGCAACTAAAATATTAAAAGAAGAATTTCCACGCGGTACTATTATAATGGATTTTGCCGGTTCAAACGGAGAAGAAGCAATTTCTCTATATTCACTTTTAAATGACACGCCCGGCAATAATTACAAAATATACAGTTATGACAAATCGGAAACAGCTGTAAAATTAGGTCAAAAAGGTATCTATACTATATTTTCGACAAATGCAGGCGATAACTTTCTCCTAACGGATACAAAATACGCAAAAAGACTTAATGACAATAAAGGTTTTATAAAAAAGCTCAGAAACTGCTTTTATGAAATTATGGAACCTGCAAAAAGACCGGATTATACAATTAACGACCCTGTTTATTTGTATAGATTGATGGCTGTCCCTGACTTTGAGGTAAAATATTTTAAACTGAAAAACCGGTACAAAAATAAAATAAAAATAGAAGAGGGGGACATCAACAATATAGAAAACCTGCTTCCCCAAAAGAAAGCCGGAGCAATTTTGTTCCGTAATGCGTTCTATATTGAAACGGGTAATTATGGAGTAAATGAGTTTAGCCTTTTTGAAGACTTGAGCATTAATAAAAAAGAAATTATCGAAAAAATTGTAGATAGAGTATACGACAAACTTTTGCCAGGCGGACTTTTCATCCTCGGTGACATTGAAAAAGATCACCTATATATTGCAGATAACAATGTTAAAGATGAGGATAAATATTTTATAGCAAATTACGGAGTCGAAATATATAAAGAGCCGATACTATGGAAAGCTCTTCAAAAGGATAACCGATTTGAGCCGGTATTTTATAAAAAAATCAGTGCTCCCTGCGCTTTTAATGAGGAGATGAAAATTCCGACCATCTGGCGTAAAAAATAAATTCCCACTATACAAATCCGGCATGTCATGATAATATATTAACAGATGTAGTAGTAAATATTTTTTGGAAATATATGCAATAATGTAACTTTCAATTAAATAGCAGGTTTCAGCCCGATAGGATACATGTATCGGGAGTTGCATGTATTATATAAAAAATAGAAAAGGATAAGGTATAGACTTAATGGAATTTTTATTAATTCTTGCGGTTATTGCAGTAATAGCCTTAATCGCCGTGCTGATTATCCAGCAAAACAAGATGAAATCGGTTCTGCAAAGCGTCAAAAAAGACAAAGCGGCTCTCGACGAAAAAGAAAAAATTCTCTTTAAAGAAGCAAAAATTAAAGCAATCGAAGAACTGCAGGATGACAGAGAAAAATTAAACGAAGAAGAAAGAGAAAGACGTCAGGAATTATCAAGATTAGAAGCCAAGTTAAACAAACGCGAAGATATGCTTGAAGATAAAATTCAGGAATACACGGATAAAGATCTTCAGGTACAGAGAAAAATAGATGAACTTTTAGAAAAAGAAGATTACCTCGCGGAAATTGTTCAAAAACAAACCGCCGAACTCGAAAGAATTGCGGGAATGACGGCAGAAGAAGCCAAAAATATGCTTCTTGAACAATTGAAACACGACCTTGCACAGGAACAATTAACTTTAATCCGCGAAAATGAAGCAAAAATAAAAGAAACATCCTTAGAAAAAGCAAAAGAAATTCTCTCAACAACAATGCAGAGATGTATGATAGAACAGGTTGTAGAAACAACAGTGTCAGTCGTTGCTTTGCCTAATGATGAAATGAAAGGCCGCATAATCGGACGTGAAGGTCGTAACATCCGCGCATTGGAAACTTTAACCGGCGTTGATTTAATCATTGATGATACACCGGAAGCCGTTGTATTATCAAGCTTTGACCCTGTACGCCGCGAAGTTGCAAAACTTGCGCTGGAAAAACTTATTGTAGACGGACGTATTCACCCTGTCAGAATTGAAGAAATGGTTGAAAAAGCCAATGAAGAAATCGAAAAGAAAATTTGGGACGAAGGTGAAAATGCAGCTCTTGATATGGGCGTTATGGGCTTAAATAAAGAATTAATAAAAACATTAGGGCGTCTTTACTACAGAACAAGCTACGGTCAAAATGTTTTGAAACACTCGCTTGAAGTCGGTCATATTGCAGGAATGCTCGCGGCAGAACTCGGTGCAAATGTAGCTGTTGCAAAACGCGCAGGACTTTTACACGATATCGGAAAAGCCGTTGACCAGACTCAGGAAGGAACGCATATTCAATTAGGTGTTGAACTTGCCGCACGCTACGGTGAAAAACCGGAAGTTATCCACGCAATTGAAGCCCATCATGATGATGTTGTTGCAAATACAATTGAGGCGGTTCTCGTAAAAGTTGCAGATGCGATTTCAGCGGGCAGACCGGGCGCAAGACGCGACACTCTTGAAATTTACATCAAACGTCTGCAAAAGATTGAAGAAATCGTTAACAGTTTCAACGGTATTAAACAATCGTTTGCGGTTCAGGCAGGCCGTGAGGTCAGAATTATCGTTCAGGCGGAAATGTTTGACGATCTGGCATCTCAAAGACTTGCAAGAGATGTGGCAAAACGTATTGAAGATGAACTGGATTATCCGGGTCAAATCAGAGTCACGGTAGTCAGAGAATTCAGAGCAACGGAAATAGCTAAGTAAGTGATAATTGAAAAGTGAAGTGTGAAGAGAAAAAATTTCATCACACTTCATTTTTCCGGTTCATATTAAGAGGAAAACAATGGGTGATGAGAAAACAATAAAAATTTTATTTTTCGGGGATCTGGTCGGTAAACCGGGAAGGTATGCCGTACGCGATTTTTTGAACGGAGAATTTACACCTCACCAGACCTCCGCACAGCCCAATGGCTTCCTTATCCCGCAAGAGGCGGGGGGAGATTTCAACCCCTCACCCATCACCCATCACCCTTCACCTTTTGTAATTGCCAATGTTGAAAACGCCTCCCACGGGTTCGGGCTGACTGAAAAAAATTATAATGATATCTCAGGCTACGGGGTTGACTGTATGACATCAGGCAACCATATCTGGGATAAGAGAGATATTTTTAACTACATCGAAAATGCCGAAAAACTTCTGCGTCCTATTAATTATCCAAAAGGTTCCGCCGGCACCGGTAGCCGTATTTTTGAAAAAAACGGAGTAAAAATCGGAGTCATAAGCGTTTTAGGCAGAGTTTTCATGAACCTTGTGGATTCCCAGTGGGATATCGTAAAAGACGAAGTGAAAAGGATTAAAGAAATTACACCGATTGTTGTGATAGATTTTCATGCAGAAGCAACGGCGGAAAAAATTTGTTTTGGAAGATACTGTTCAGAACTCGGCGTAAGTGCATTTTTTGGAACACATACCCATGTTCAAACAGCAGACGAAAGTATTATTAACAATATGGGATATATTACAGATGCAGGATTTTGCGGGGCATCAGACAGCGTAATCGGTATGGATTATAAAACATCACTTAACCGGTTCCTGACATCTATCCCGGAACGTTACGACGTAGCAGACAGCGCAGAAACCCAAATTAATGCGGTTGAAGTCGAAATTGAAAAAGATACGGGTTATGCTGTTGCTATAAGAAGAATTTTTTGTAGTAGATATGAAGAAAAGGAACCAAGTCAATGAAAACGGATTTACACATCCACACCTATTATTCAGACGGGGTGTTCTCACCCGAAAAAATAGTTGATACGGCGATAGACGTCGGGCTTCAGGTAATAGCACTGACCGATCACGATAATATTCTGTCGTACGGCGTGGCTAAAGATTACCTGAAAAAACAAGGAAAAGAAGATAAACTTGAAATTATTCAGGGTGTAGAAATAAATACACTTTATAAAAATTATGAAGTGCATATTCTCGGGTATTTTATGGATACATCTAACAGCGATTTTCAAAACTTATTGAAAATTCAGCAGCAGGCAAGGGTTAAGCAGACAAAAGAAATTATCGCGCTCCTTGCAAAAAAAGAAGGAATTAAAATAAAATACGAAGATATTGTAAAACAGGTTGCGGAAGGCGGAAGCATCGGACGTCCGCATATTGCAAAAGCGATTACAAATGCCGGCGGAACTTCAAACGTTATGGAGGCTTATGCAAAATATATCCACGATGATTCTCCTGTTTATGTTCGAAGAAAAACTGTCAGCCCGCATGATGCTGTAGAAATAATCTACGATGCAGGCGGAATCCCTGTTATTGCGCACCCGCACGATATTGATATCGCGGAAAGCCTTATAAAAGAATTAATGTCCTACGGACTCAGAGGCATTGAAGCCTACCACAGAAAACATTCTCCCGCCTGCGTGGAATACTTCTCCTCAATGGCTGAAGAACTTGGACTTATTGTAACAGGAGGTTCGGATTTCCACGCTCCAAACATAATGAACGGTCAGATTATTCTGGGCAAAAATTTCGTTCCGGAATGGATTTATGATAAACTTATGCAGGAAAAAAGAATAATGGATATGGCATAAATTATGAAATTGAAAAGATTTTGGAAAGCAGAATATTCAATAACGCTAATTGTTCTATTTGCGTTTATACTTTTGTGCGTGCCGGTATCAATACAGTCCACAATGCAGGCAAAATTCATAAGACGTTGGAATGATTGCTATAATCGTATTTCTTATATGATTGATGCAATTTCAAAACAGGAAAAATCAGATATTCTTAAAAGCTTCAAACGAGCACATAATCAGGAAGAACGTGAGCACATTATTATTAATCTAGTTAGACCATATTTCAGATTAAATGAAGAAAAATTTCCTAAACATTATCACCCTAAATATATGAATAAAGAAAAAGTAAAACCATCTGATTATTACTATTTTGATGAAATTTACTATACACAAAACAAAATCATAGTCGGGATTAAAGATGTAGATAAAAAAGATGATCCTATGTTTATGATGATGTTTGATATCAACGGAATAATTCCGCCAAACACATGGGGCAAAGATATTTTCGGCGCAAAAATCTACGAGGACAGAGTTGAACCTTTCTGTAAATCGGATAACCTTGACGGAATAAGAAATGATTGTTCACCTTACGGATCAGGGATTTGCTGTTCTTATTACTACAAAATCGGAGGGAATTTTGTTGACTAAAAGAATTTGTGTATTTGCCTCATCATGTAATTATCTTGAAAAAAGCTACTATGAATGTGCCGAACTTCTAGGAACACTACTTGCGAAATCAGGATTTTCTCTTGTCTATGGAGGAAGTTCACTAGGATTGATGTGGGCTTGTGCATCAAAAGTAAAAGAAAACGGCGGAAAAATTTATGGAGTTATGCCTGAGAAATTATACAATATGGGAGTTTCTACAGATAGTTGTGTTGAATTAACAGTCACACCCTGTATGCGAACCAGAAAAGCTAAAATGGATGAATTATCAGACGGGCTGATTGCACTTCCTGGCGGCTTTGGTACATTGGAAGAATTATCCGAAATGATTGTTCAAAAACAGCTCGGCTATAATAATAAACCAATTGTAATTCTAAATCACAACGGATTTTATGATAAATTAACCGAATTTTTTAATGTTATTATTGAAGAAAACTTCGCAAACAGACAGCTTTCGGAAGGTTTGTACTTTGTTGCACAAACTCCGGAAGAGGCTGTTCAATATCTTTTGGATTACGATTATTCCGCAAAAACTGATAACTTGCGCAAAGAACTTTTATATAAAAGATAGGAGAATACCATGCAATTGCCAATTATAGCTTCAAAACTCAGACGGGGGGGGGGGCTTTCGTCTCCGCAAACTTAACACCGGCGCGGTAAAACTGCTAGTTCATCTGCATTTATTTTATATTGACCAAACTGATTTTTTTATATCAAAACTGCAAAACATTTCCGGAATTGATTTCGATTTATATGTCACAATGAACTGCAAAAATCCCGAAGTTGAACAAAAAATTCTCGCATTTAAACCTGATGCCAAAATAATTATTGTTCCGAATACAGGCTATGACGTTTACCCGTTTATTTATGTTTTACAAAATATAAACATTGATGATTATAATTTTGTCCTGAAACTTCATACCAAAAAGAAAATACATGACAGAAACAAAATTTTGAGACCGTTATTGTGGAGTAAAAAGAAATTTAAGAGTACACTTACAAAAATTATTAAAAATGATAACATTGGAATTATAGGACATAAAATCCAGCAGATTTACGGCGGTTCGCCGGAAGAAAATGAAGTATTAAACCCGCTTTTAGAAACTCTCGGAATACCAGCACATAAATATCACCACTTTATTCCGGGAACAATGTTTTTAATCAGAACTGAATTGTTAAAATTTTTATTACAAATAGAATTTCAACAAGAAGATTTCAAAATTTCTGAAGGCTGCCGAACAGGAGATTATGGAACACTTGCTCATACGCTGGAAAGAGTTTTCGGCATAATCACAGAATACAACGGATTTATTATAGCAGATATGAAAAATCCGATCGAAAGATTTTTAAATAAACTAATTATCACAAGAAATCTGCCTGAATATAAGTTGATAAATATTTTTGGAATTAAACTAAAAATAAAACGTTGAATAATCTTGACTTCGAGAATTAATATGCTAATATAAATTACGCAAAGGAAACTGTAAATTATGTCACACTTAAATTCAAACGCTCAATCTTGGTGGCGCCTGTCTGAAGAGACAGGGAATTTAAGCTGGCAATAATATCTGATATTGTTCTTAAATATTAAATGACCTGTACTCTTTATGTGCAGGTCATTTTTTGTACCTTTCCACCAACGTCGCAGTCAGATATTATGGAGAAATTACAGATGAAAACAGATAAAATTACCTTTACAAATTCAAATATTGGATTAGGATTAAAAACCGCCGCAAAAATCGTAAGCATTCAAGAAGGAGGTGCAGGATTATCAAATATAAGATTTATTCAGGATACGGCAACGGGTTTAATTCCGAAAGCAGTCTTTGCAAGAAGTATGGCTGATTTGAGCGAAAATTCTTTTCTTGAACTCTCGGAATCCGTTCTTGTTTACTACTGTCCCGCGCTTCTCGGACAGATTTTCAAAAATATTTACGCAAAAAATCTTTCGCCTGATATGAAAAATTTTATCACAACACCTGCAGCGGAACTTTTGAAAAAAGGCGGAAAATATAAACCGCTTATGCCGGTAAAAGCAGCAATTGCACTTGGCGCTTTTGCTATCCCTTTAATTGAATTTACGCTGAATTACATTAAAAATCTTATGACTTTGAAGGTTTTCAAACAGGGGAATTTTGAAAATATCGCAAACCTCAATAAAGATAAAAATATTGATAAAATTTTTAATTCAAAAGTAGAAAAAAGCGCGAAAAAAAATATCCTCTCTGCCGCAGGAATTTATACAGGATGTCTCGCTCTCGGAGCCCTTCTTGCGACAAAAGGTAAAAATTCAAAAACTCTTCAAAATATCTCGGAAACAATCCTTGCACCTGGAACAAAATTCTTTAAAAATAATAAGAAAAAAGCTGATTTTGTGAACAGATATTTCAGCATAGATTTTGCGGATAACAACGGCAAATTCGCGCTCAGCAAGGGTCAGTTGACATCGTGTGTTCTGGTCGGCGGAGCCGGATATTTCGGAGCCTCAAAAGACAGAGGAAAACAAAATTTCTTAGAAACTCTTTTCCGCTTCCCGCTCGTCGGCTTTTACATAATCTGCGGCAACGAACTTCTTGAAAAAGGATTCCGCAAACTCTTATACAAAAACAACAAATGCCGCGATTTAATTAACGAAAAATTAGAAGTTCCACAATTAAAAGATTTGAAAGAAATCGCACTTAAAAAAGGCGGTAATTTTGATGAAGTTTACAAAAAATTACTAAAACAAAAATGTCTGATAGCTGGAGTGCCACTTCTTTTCGGAATAGGAATAATGGGATTTTTCATCGCTGGAACCTCAAACCTTTTCACCAAATATAGATACAATAGAGAAAGGCAATAAGACACTATTTATTGACATTATAACTTATTTACCCGACTTTTTAACAAGGGCTCTGACACCAGTATAAGTTCCGGCACCGAGCGCAAGGATTGCATTAATTGCAAAAGAATTTTTTGTCGCTGATGATGAAAATTTTACTTTTCTTGAAAGGTAATCCAGCCCGACACCAAAACCGAACCAGCCGCCGGCTGTGGTTAATCCGGATTTAACAGGGTTAGGATGAGTAACCGCTGCACCTTTTGGCGCGCTGTTTTTCGCAGCACAAAAAGTCTGAGGGGCATTAAAGCTATTTATATTGGAAATTCTCATATCTTCTATTATTCCAATTCAAAAATTCATGTCAAGCGGCGAAAATATATAAAAAACAAAACGAGTAGCGTTTGACCACTTATCTGTTCGGAGAGGACTAGGATGGGAAAACCGTCCCGCACTTAACCGTACCCCATCCCAACCTTCCTCAAGTCGGGGAGGAGTATGGATGAATAGGTTTTAATAAATTATCCCCTCCCCTGATTGGGGAGGGCTAGGGTGGGGAATGATTCTATCACCTTTATCACAGCTCCTCATCCCAACCTTCCATAAGTCGGGGAAGGAGTATATTATTGATAGGCTTTGGTAATTTATTCTCTCCCCTGATTGGGGAGGGCTAGGGTAGGTAACTATTTTCATATTACAACGCCTCTTCCCAACTTTCCCTAAGTAGGGGAAGAAGTGTAGATGAATAGGTTTTAATAAATTATCCCCTCCCCTGTTCGGGGAGGGGCAGGGTGGGGAACATTTCATGGTAAAATAAAAATATGAATACCACCCAAAAAGCAAGAACTCTTAGAAAAAATATGACAAAACAAGAAAGAATACTTTGGCAGTTTCTAAGAAAGAAAAGTATTTATGGACTTAAATTCAGACGACAATATCCAATAGGTAATTATATTGTTGACTTTATATGTAATGCAAAGAAATTAATTATAGAAATTGATGGCGGACAACATAACGAAGATAAAAACATAATCTACGATAAAGAAAGAACAAAGTATCTTGAAACTAAAGGTTATAAAGTAATACGATTTTGGAATCATGATATTGATAACAATATAGAAAGCGTTTATCGAGAGATATTGAAACATTTGGTTGATTAATAGCCCTGATTGTCCCCCATCCCAACCTTCCCCAAGTTGGGGAAGGAGTTTAGATTATGATAGGCTTTAGAAATCTGTTTCCTTCCCTAATCGGGGAGGGTTAGAGTAGGAAACTATTCTTGTCCATATTACAACTCCCATTCTCAACCTTCCCTAAGTCAGAAAAAAGTGTGTATTGATATGCTTTAATAATTTATCCCATCCCCTAATTTGGAATTGCTAGAGTGGGGAAACACTCATCACAATTAACCGTTCCCCATCACAACCTTCCCCAAGTTGGGGAAGGAGTATGGATAGATAGACTTTGGAAATTTATCCCCACCCCTGCTCGGGGAGGGATAGGGTGGGGAATTTTGGAAGAAATTTTTTATATATAAAAAAGAGAGGATTAAAACCTCTCTTTTTTATGGTGTCCGGGATGGGACTTGAACCCACATAGATTTCTCCACATGAACCTGAATCATGCGCGTCTACCAATTCCGCCACCCAGACACAATCTTTATTTTTTTTTCAACCTACTTCACTGCTCTGAAAAATTCTTCAGAAATTAGTTGTGAGTATTTAGCTTTTTCATTAGCTGATATCAAAAGTCTGCTTTCACCGTCTTTTGTCTCTGCCACTGATATAATACCAGAAACATCTCCGATTGGCAACTTGCTGATTTTTGCATTAAATCTTACGTATGGAACACTTGCTCCGTATGAATACATTGTGCCTTTTTTTGTAACCTGCAAGTCATCTACAGATATAGCCTGATATTTAACTTTTCCTATAACGTCTTTCAATTTTTCTTCGATTTTATCACTCTGCAAATCGGATTTTGTCAAAAGAGGCTTCTTGTTGGAATCTACAACAATAAGTTTTTGCCCCGAGGCTTTATGCTCTGCCACAACAGCATTATACCCGAACATGCCGCTGGCTTTTTCCAACTCAAATTCTTCGTTAATACCGGAAAAGTCACCTACTTTTTTCGCACGTTCAAGGATTGTCTCCTGCGACGGGTTAAACCACTGCGAACAATATTTCATTACGAACTCTTTTCCGCCGAGTGACAGAAACCCGACAACAGCTAACGCAATAATTACAGCTCTTATTAAATTTTTTAAACATCCCATATTGACATCCTCTTTTCATGCTATAATCTTATTATAGTTATGACAAAATCCGAAATCAACACTATACAAACTAAAGACATAGATATTGAAAAACTTACACCCGTAATGCAGCAATATCTTGAAAATAAAAGACAAAATCCCGATGCGGTTTTGTTATACAGACTCGGAGATTTCTACGAAACTTTCTTTGAAGATGCTGTACTTTTGTCTAAAGAATTGGAATTAACGCTCACCGGCCGCGATGCGGGCGCAACTTACGGCAGAGTTCCGCTGGCAGGCATTCCGGCAAAGGCGGTAAGCGGTTATCTTGAAAGACTTGTTAATAAAAACATTAAAGTCGCAATATGCGATCAGCTTGAAGATCCTAAATTCGCAAAAGGCCTGGTAAAACGAGGGGTAACACGTGTCATCACTGCCGGAACTCTAACCGAAAGCGATTTTTTAAAACAAAATTCAAATAATTATATCTGCGCAATGTTTAAAGACGACAAAAGTGACCTTTGGGGATTTGCTTATGCTGATATTTCAACCGGTGAATTTAAAACAACTCAGGCACCGTTGAACTTAATAATGGCAGAACTCACCAGAATAAGTCCAGCTGAAATTATTGCGCCTTCTGTTGCTCAAAAAGTCATGCCGTTTCAAATTGTTCCTGAAGAAAAAATTGACTTACCTGAAAATATTCAAAAACTTTATAACTGTTCGAAAATTCCGGCTTCTGTTTTTGAAATGCAGTTCGCAGAAAACAATTTGAAAGCGGTTTTCCAGACCAAAAGCCTTGAAAGTTTCGGATTTTCAAAATATAAACTAGGATTCCGTGCAGCTGGAGCATTGCTTGCGTATGTATGGGAAACTTTAAAAAATAATATCCCGAAATTTGAAAGAATTGAAACGTATGAACTTTCTGAATATATGATTATGGACGGAAGCACACGCCGTAATCTTGAACTTGTGGAAACACTGCGTGAGAAAAACAAGTACGGTTCACTTTTATGGGCTGTTGATAAAACAAAAACAAACATGGGTGCAAGACTTTTAAGAAACTGGATATGTCAGCCGCTTAAAGACGTCAAAACTATTCTTAAAAGACAGAATGCCATTTCAGAATTCGTTGAAAAAACAGATCTTAGAAAAGCTGTTATTGACCTTCTGGAAAAAATGTATGATATCCAGAGACTCTCTACAAGAATAAGCAACAGCTCTGCAAATCCGAGAGATTTTTTAAGCCTCAAAGAATCTTTATTTGCTCTGCCTGAACTTCTGGAATGTGCAAACAAGCTTGAAAATAATCCTTTGAACTGTATAAACAATTATATTGAAGAAATTAAAGATTTTGCAGCTCTGATAGATCGCACTCTTATTGAAAATCCTCCTATGGTAATAAAAGAAGGCGGGATTATCAAACAGGGCGTTAACGGTGAACTTGACTATTTCAGAGATCTTTTGACAGGCGGAGAGAAATGGCTCAAAGAGTTTGAAGAAACAGAACGAGAAAAAACAGGGATTAAAAATCTCCGAGTAAGTTATAATAAAGTTTTTGGTTATTTTATCGAAATCACTAATGCAAATCTCAGTCTTGTACCTGAAGATTATATAAGAAAACAAACGCTTACAAACGGGGAAAGATTTATCACGGAAGAACTCAAAAAACACGAAGATGATGTTCTATCAGCGAAATTCAAATCAACAGAACTTGAGTATAAATTATTCTGCGATTTTAGAGAATATTCAAAAGAATTTGTTACAAAAATCAGAGAAATTGCAGACTGTGTAGCTCAAACAGACGTTCTTTCATCCCTTGCTGAAGTTGCGGTTGAAAACAATTACTGCAAGCCAATAATTGATGAGTCTGACGATTTTATAGTTAAAAACGGACGTCATCCTGTTCTGGAAAAAATTCTTCCGCTTGGCGAATACGTTGCAAATGATCTGGATTTAAAATGCAATACAACAGAATCCACTCAATTTATGATTTTGACAGGCCCGAATATGGCAGGTAAATCAACTTATATGCGCCAGAACGCACTGATTGCACTTTTGGCACAAATAGGATCATGGGTTCCTGCGGATTATGTAAAACTCGGGACGATTGATAAAATATTCACCCGTGTCGGGGCTTCTGATGATTTAACTCTGGGGCAGTCAACATTCATGGTCGAAATGATTGAAACATCTTATATCTTAAATTCAGCAACCGACAGAAGTTTTATTCTTTTAGATGAAATAGGACGCGGCACAAGTACTTATGACGGAGTTGCAATAGCATGGTCAGTTGCAGAATTTATTGCAACAAAAATTAAAGCCAGAACAATCTTTGCAACACACTATCACGAACTTAACGTAATGACAAATACTTATCCTCAGATTAAAAATTACAGAATTACTATTGCGGAAGAAAACGGGGAAATAGAATTCTTAAGAAAAATAGTTCAGGGCGGAGCAAGCAAAAGCTATGGGATTCAGGTTGCAAAAATGGCAGGGCTGCCGAATTCTGTCATAAAACGCTCACAGGATTTGATGAACAAAATGCAGCGAGATTTCTCAAACAACCTCGCTACCCGCAAAAAATCTTCTGATACTGAATTGTCAGTTCCTCAGTTAAATCTCTTTAACTAATAGTTCTGTTAATACCGGCATTTATAATTTTTGTAAAAAAATAAAAAATTTTCCGCAAAAATATCAATTTTCGGGTTTTAATACTCTAGAAAAACAGGAGTAAATTTATGGCAGTAGGATTATGGTCTAATATAGGATTTACAGCAGAAACAAAAACTCAGAAACCTGAGCCAAAACATGATAAACTTGAAGAAAATGTTCAACAAACTGTTACTAAAAAGCCTGAGCAGGATAGTTTTGAGCCTCAGGGCAATGTTCAGACAACCAATAGTTCACAAACTCAATCAGCTGCCGTTGCTCAACACAAAAATACATTTAAAAACAGAATTGCTTCTATTGCAAAATTTTTCACAGCGACCGAAGAAATCACAAAAGGAACAGCGAAAGGTGCAATTTACGGTACACTTACAGGCGGCTTGATTATGGCAGGCGGGTGGTTATTCGGAGCTCTTCCAAAGGGATTGAAAAAAGGCAATTCACTTATAAAAGTATTTAAGCATCCATATCAGGTAATCAGCAGCAAAACAAAGATTACAGCAAGCATTGCCGCCGCCGGTATTGCCGTATATCATATAATAAGAGGCAATATGCAGGCAAATTTGCATAAAGCATTTATTGATAAAAAATTAAACAATGGTTAATCCTGATTTTTAACACATCGAAACGGCAAAAGAGATTCTTCTTTGTTTTGCCCGCCGCAGCTTCCAAAACCCATATAGCAGCTGTTTGCAGATTCTTCATCTATGCTTTCTGCCCAGTAATTAGTCTGTTGCAACGGATGAATAATTCCCTCCTGTGCAGCCAAAAGCATACTATAAAGTTCTGCAGCAGTGGAAAGCCTTAAGCCTTTTGCTTTACATACCATATTTGCATCCGACCAGTTAAGAGGTGTAGGATTATCAGTCGTTTCTACCGCAATAGATTCTGATTTACAAGATGAAGCAGAACCCTTCCTGATGCATGGAATTTTCACAAGCTCTATACGTTTTATGTCCAATTTAGTTTTTACGGCTTCCGGTGTTTTTGTTTGTGCAACAAAAGCCCCGCCCGCAATTTCAGAAGAACTGGTCACAGCCTCGCATTTAATATAAATACCGCTCATTAAAACACAAAGAACTGTTATTAAAAACTTTTTCATTATTCCCCCCTCCATTTAGGAATCAGCAAAAAGATTATTCACTCTCGATTTTTTCAAATTTTATCCGATATCCGAGAATTTCTGCAAGAAACTTCAACTCGTCATATTTCATAGAACTGTTCACCAATTTTTGCGACAAGCTGTGCACTGTAAACTTTTTGCCCGACTTTTCTTCCGCTTCCCGAGCAAGTTCGGTGAGCGTCATTTTTTCCTTTACCAATAAAATTTTTAAGTCTTCCCTGACTCCCATAATATATATAATTATATAATTTTCAATAAATATTGACATCTTTTGAAAAGTTAACTATAATATTCAATAAAAATATTGAATATTATCTAAAAATTGATATTATTTTAGAATATATCTTAATAAGGAGTTCGGATGAAAAAAGCTTTTACACTTGCAGAAGTACTTATAACACTCGGGATTATCGGGATAGTTGCGGCAATGACACTCCCGACGCTGATTGCAAAACACAGGCTTAAAGTATTACATACTCAATTTTTAAAAGCCTACAGCGACTTAAATAATGCAGCAAAAAGGTTTGAAGTTAATAACGGAATAACCGTTTATGAATACAGCTCTAACGGAAGTTCTTCTACTGATACTTTAAAAAAATTTATGGAAGTTTTTATCGGTACAAAATACGGCGGGCGTGTAGGGACGGACTATGATGAAGGGACTACAGGCAGTTTGTCTTTCGAAAATGCAATAGGTTATACTCCCAAAAACCTCGCCGGTACTCCGCAAAAAACGCATCCATGCGATCAATCAATTATAACAGAGGAAATCGGCGGAAGATTTTTTTCTATCGATGACAGTGTAAGTAGATATAATCCAGCTCCCGAGTATGGTCCAAAAATATGCGTTGACACAAACGGCAGAAAAGGACCAAATATTTATGGTTATGACTGGTTTGTATTTGTATTTACTAAAGAAGGTGCAGTAAAACCTTTTATTGGCGCAACTTTAACAGATATAGGGAAAAATGATTTGACTAACCCGGAAAACGCCTGCAGCTATAAATACAATCAGGCAACATATACCTGTGCATATTTTGCGCTAACTGATACAAGCCCTGCTAATCCTGATGAAACCTATTGGACAGACTTTTTAAAATAGTTTAATCAGCAGAGAAGATTTCTCTGATATCATCCATTGTGAGGGATTTAACAATATTTCTGTCAACAGAAATTACGCTGTCAACAAGGTTGCGTTTAACAGTTTTGAGCTTTTGAATTTTTTCTTCAACAGTGTTTTTCGTAATAAGTCTGTAGACGAACACTTTCTTAGTCTGACCGATACGGTAAGCACGGTCTGTAGCCTGATCTTCAACAGCAGGGTTCCACCAAGGGTCGTAATGGATTACGTAATCCGCGCCTGTAAGGTTCAAACCTGTTCCGCCAGCCTTCAAACTGATTAAGAATATAGGAATTTTACTGTTATTAAAGTGTTCAACGGCAGCCTGTCTATCCTTTGTTTTTCCGGTCAGGTATTCATACTCAATACCTTCGCGCTCAAGCCATCCTTTGATTATATCAAGCATATTGACAAACTGGCTGAACAGTAATACTCTGTGACCTTCAGATATAATTTCTTCCAACATTGATTTAAGTTTTTCAAATTTGCCCGATGACATAATGTGTTTAACGTTTTCTTTATCGTAAAGCCGCGGGTGGCAGCAGATTTGACGTAATCTGAGAAGAGCCGAGAAGATTGACAATCTGCTCTTTTCAAGCCCGTTTTGCTCAATACTCTTGAACAATTCTTCTTTTGTGCTATCCAGAACTTGCAGATAGAAGTCTTTTTGTTCGTCCGTAAGTTCGCAGTATGCAATGTTTTCAACCTTATCAGGAAGATCTTTTGCGACATCGCGTTTCATACGACGAAGGATAAACGGATAAATCTGGAGTTTCAAACGTTTTTCTACAGTCTTATCTCCGCGTTCCATAATAGGGTTTACGTAACGTGCGTTAAATTCTGCAGCAGTCAACAGAAATCCCGGCATTAAGAAATCAAACACTGACCAAAGTTCTTCAAGTTTATTTTCAATCGGAGTGCCTGAAAGTGCAAGTTTGTGGGTTGCTTGCAGCTGTTTGACAGCCTGCGCTGTCTGGGACATCGCGTTTTTAATATTCTGCGATTCATCAAGAATTACATATCTGAAATTAATATCTTTAAAATGCTTGATATCGCGTCTTATGAGTGCGTAGCTTGTAATAACAACGTCGTAATTCGGAATTTCTTTAAATAATGATTTTCTGTCAACTCCGGAGAGTTTAAGACAGCTTAATTCCGGCGCAAACTTCTGGATTTCGGATTCCCAGTTAAACACAACGGTTGTCGGACAAATTACGAGAGTCGGTGCAGGTCCGTCCTGTTCTTTAGCCTTTTGCAAAACAGTCAGGGCCTGTAAGGTTTTACCAAGCCCCATATCATCTGCTAAGATGCCATTTAGGCCGTATTTATACATAAACCACAGCCAGCCGTAACCTTTAAGCTGATACTCACGGAACTCTGCCGTTGCGGTCTTTGGTAATTCCAGCCCGTCGTGAGTTGAGAACGTCGACATCTGCTCCCAGAATTTTTCAAACCGTTCGCTCAGTACAAGTTCAACATCAAGGTTTTTAAGTTCATTAATCAAACCTGCACGGTATGTTTTAACCGTGAATTTATTTTCGTCGTTTCTGTATACATCAAAAGAGTTGAATGCCCTCATCATTGCGTAAATATTCTGAGCCGGGAATTCTACAAACCCGAGACTTCTGATACGGCTGTATTTTTCACCGCTCTGAATAGTCTCATAGACATCATCAAAATTAATTATTTCCTCGCCAACCTGACCGTACAATTGAATTTCAAAGCTGTCCTGAGACTCCTCGGAAAAATCAATTTTCGCGCACATTCTGAAAGGTTCATCCATAAGTTTGAAGAAATTCATATCATCTTTTTCAACAAACTTCCAGCCCTCGCCTGCCTGTTTTATGTAATAGTTATAAAAATCTATTGCGTTTTCTTTTTCGAGCGCAAGGTTATTGGTCTGCATCGGAACAAACTTACATGCCAGCAGCATATTGTAAGCTTCCTGTTCATGCTTATAGTTCCTTTTTATCCAATAAATGAAATCTTCACCCGGTTTCTTAACTGTTATATAAGGCGACTTGTCACTGGATTTGGAGTATGGTACAACAACTCCGTCGTATTCGAATTCCAGAGAGGCTTTCAGTGATTGGTCGTAATCTATTCCGAGAGTAACGATATTCAAAGGCGGACGTTCCTCCAGCATTAATTTAGAAATGCTTTCATCAATATTTACTTCCATCACTTCGCGTAACTTTGGTAACTCTTCATAGATAAATTTTCCGCCGTCAGAATCTTTCAAATCGGTAAAAGAGGATTTTAAAAGAGCCTGAGGAATTGCCTGCATTGCAATATTTGTCGGGAAAATTATATTTTTATAGCGTCCCCACTTGAGATGTCTTGAAAAATACCTGACTTCTTCCAGAGGGTAAACATCATCCTTATCAGGACGTTTCCACTCGAGAGAGAGAAGAATTGTTCCACCCTGGGAAATATTGACGTTAAGAACGAGTTTCCATTCTTCATCCGTAAATTTTAATCTTTGCTTGGTTTTCTCGTCAAGTACTTCATCCGCATGTGATAACAAGGTAAACATAGGACCGAATTTTGTAATCGGAATATCATACCAGCCTGCTTTTTTATCCTGTCTTGAAATTGTCAGCAGTTGCTGGAATATTGCAACTTCCACTTTCTGGGAGTTATTTAGCTCAAAATTCGGATCCTGTTTCTGAGCCTCAATAAGTGCACGCAAAATATTTTCAATCTGTCTAACTACTTTTCCTGTTTCTCTTGACATTACAAGAATTGAGAAAAAGTTTGCTTTTCTTTTCGGGTTAAAGTGGAAAATGTAATTTCCTGTCGGCTCAGAAGTTAATTCTGTATTTTCATCAGGAAAATCAAACTCCATACCGAATTTTGTCTCGAGCCAATCTTCGTAAGCGTGTTCATCAATTGCTTTTAACCCGACAGCTACTGCGTGTTTACACCATTCTTCTTTTAACGGGCAGTTGCAGCGGGCTTCGACCTTATTCTTTTTAAAGATTAAATCCGTATTGTAATGATCCTGAAAGTTGCCTTTGACCTTTCCCATATAAAAATTCTTTTCGGGATAAGTGTCAAATACCATATCTTTCAGGTGGTATTCATAGCCTCTGCGCCAGCTTCCGGCAGATGCCCTGTCTTTTATATACTTGTAATTAAATTCTTCAACACCCATCTATTAGAGTATCTCTTTCCTTCCGTAAAGGTTTAATTACTGATATAGAAAACCTCTATAAGTCCTTTACTGATAATATTATTACATGAATATCCTAAATATGCAAGCATTTTCTTAGCCGACAATAAATTTGTGCATAAATAAGGTAAATAAAACACCGTAAATAGCGCCCATAATAACTTCAAACGGAGTATGCCCAAGGAGTTCTTTTAATTTTCCGCCGATTGCCTGTACATCATGCTTATAGAAATCTTCCATCATTCTGTTTAAGCACGCAGCAGTTTTTCCTGCGGCACGTCTTACGCCGGCTGCATCATACATTGTAACTAATGCATATCCAAGTGCGACCGCAAATACCAGTGAATCAAAGCCTCCGATTAATCCTACAGAGGTTGATAACCCCATAACACCGGCAGAATGTGAACTTGGCATTCCGCCTGTCGTCGTAAATATTTTAAAATTTATTTTTTTCGACTGTATAGTAAATATCACAAACTTTATTACCTGCGCGGTAAATGCGGATAAAAGACCGGTTAAAAGAACTTCATACCCTGTATTTGCTATAGTTATCATTTATATTCCTACTCTCTTTTTGATTCCTGAAATAATTTCGTCAAAAACTTCCGATTTCACATCGAACTTTTTCATAATATCATAACAATTATTCAAAAGGCAAGACAATTTATTTTTAGATTCTTCCAGCCCGTAAAGCGAAGTATAAGTTAATTTCCCTGCATTTTTATCTTTACCTAAGGTTTTACCCATTTCTTCAAAAGTTGAAATTTCATCAAGAATATCGTCTGCAATCTGGAAAGCGACTCCGAGCGTCTGCCCGAATTCCGTAATATCTTGAATTTGTTCATCCGTCGCATTTGCAATAATCGCACCCGATCTCAATGCAAGCTTAAAGAGGTCGGCTGTTTTGTGAGTATGTATAAAATCAAGCGTCTCACCCCTCGCCCCTTGCGGGAGATGGTGTCCGAAGGTTCCTTGGTGGGTATTATTCTTTTCACTCTCAATATCAACAACCTGTCCTGCAATTACTCCGTAGGCGCCTGCTGCTTGAAAATATTCTTCCATAATTTTAATAAGTTTTTCGCTGCCTAAGTGTTTTGAATTTTTCAGAATAATCTGCGGTGCAAAAGTCAACAAGGCATCACCGGCAAGTACGGCATTTGCTTCCCCGAAAACTTTATGATTAGTCGGTTTTCCGCGGCGAAAATCGTCGTTATCCATACAAGGTAAATCATCGTGAATAAGAGTCTGAGCATGAAGCATTTCAATTGCGCACGCAGTCGGAATTGCATCTTCATAATTTCCGCCAAATAACCGGCAGCTTTCAAGACACATTACAGGACGCAGTCTTTTCCCCGGAAGCGTCACCGTATATTTCATTGCCTTGAAAATATCTTCCGGATACTGAATAGTCATATATTCATCAAGTTTTTTATCCACAATTTCAATGTAATCATTCATCTTCATGGTCATTTTCATATTCCTTATAAATTTTTTGTTTTAGAGTATTTCGCGCGCTCTGACGTTTCTTTTCGCTTATTTTGGCAAAAGTTTTGTTATGTATTGTTTTTTTTGTATGTTCTTCTTTTTTACCTTCGTATTTGATTTTTTCCTTATATTCCCGCGCCTCATCTATAAATGCAAGATAGCTTTCGTAACGGGTCTCATCTATTTTATCAATATTATTCAAAACATTACAGCCATCTTCATTTATATGCAGGCAGTCAGAATATTTGCACCCGTCACGATAGATTGCAATATCGTCAAATAACAAATCCACATCCGCAGGCAGGATAAAGTCAAATTTCACATTACTGAAACCGGGTGTGTCAACTATTCTTGAATTTACATTAATATTAATAATCTCTGAATGGCGGGTTGTATGGGTTCCTCGCAGAGTTTTTTCACTCACGCTTTTGGTTCTTAAATTAAGGTTTGGATTAATTGCATTTATAAGACTTGATTTTCCGACTCCGGAATTTCCGCACAAAACGCTAGTTTTACCCTCCAGAAGCTTTTCAAAATTTTTTATTCCTTTATGTTCCGTTGCTGAGGTGTATGTTATTTTATAACCCAAATTTACATAAATATTTTTAATTTTATTTTTTAATTGCTTATCCCACTTTAAATCTTCTTTATTAAAACAAAGAACAGCCGGAATATTGTAATACTTTGCAAGCGCGACATAACGATTTAACTGGTGCAAATCTAAATCAGGCTCTTTTAATGCCGAGACAATTATAATTTGGTCAATATTTGCAACACTCGGGCGTTTAATAAAATTTTTACGCGGAAGAATTTTTGTAATATGCCCTTTGTCAAATTCCACAAAATCCCCGACGAGAATTTTTTCTTTCTGTTTTTTTAAAACCTCTCTAATTTTGCACTCAAAAGTAACGCCATCAGATACGACGTAATAAAAATCCGAATGAATTTTATAGATTTGACCCTGTGCCATTACGAAATTATTTTAGCACAAAAAGAAAGTGAGTAGTGAATGGTGAATAGTGAATGGTTCAATAAAAAATGAATAGTCCCTTCACATCTCACGCTTCATCCATCACTTTTCAAAAGGCTGGATTGCTTCGGCTAAAAGCCTCGCAATGACAAAAATATAATCCCTTCTCCAAAATGGAGAGGGAATAGAAGAAACCCCTTCAACCATTAAACATTTTGTTGAACCACTCACTACTCACCATTCACACTTCACTTTTATTTACCCCTGCGGCATTTTGAACTTTTTGTCGTTCTTGATAAAGTCAGGCACCTGATTTTTTGCCATCTGCATTTTTGCATACTGCTCTTTTAATTTGGCTTTTTCTTCTTCATCAGCATTTTTAGCTTTATCGTTCATTTGTGTAAGAAGTTCTTTTTCAACCTCGTTGCCCTTTATGTAGACATCCATATCTTTACTCTTTTTGAATGCATTTACGTTACCTTCATAATTAATCTTCGGGGCTTTATAAAGAGTGTATAAAAGCGCAATTCCACCGATTGCCGCAGCAATAAAACTCAGTGCGGTTCCGACAACAAAGAGATCCTTTTTTGCCCCTTTCAAACCTTTGTGATTTTTATTAACATATTTGTTCGCAGCCTGCCCCAAATCTTCTATCACAAAACCGTCATCAAAGAGCTCAAACATAAGCCTAGCGCCGACACCCAGTCCGCCGACAAAGGTTGCAACCGCAAGATTAGTTTTTTCACCGCGTTTTGAAATCGGGTTTTTAACCTGACTGCCCGGCTTCTTAGACGACCTTTCTACAGAGGTAAACGAATATGCGTTATGTACAGCACTTATCCGCATTTTATACCCCTTTTATCATTACCCCGTTTCCGTTGTTTGCCATCTGGACAGTTGTGTAATGGTTAATTTTCTCATCAAGAGAAACATCCTCGTCTTTTACTTCTTTATCAACCTCAGAGAGAATGTTTGATTTCAATTCTCTGTCGCGGCTGAAAACATCCATTTCTTTTTCTCTTGTAAATGCGCGGACTTTAGTATTATAAAGGTTTGCAGGAAGAGTCAGAAGTAAGCTTACAGCCCCGAGAACGCCGCCAATAATTCCAGCTTTGCCCATTCGCATTTTAGCTGATTGCGGGATAAGAAATGAAGCTATACCGAATGCGGTACCGCCGACTAAAACACTTGTTCCTACAGATTGTAAAACAGTTAAACCTTTTTCGGTATTGCGGTTAATCGGATTTTCATAATTCCCGTTACCTGATGTGAAACACGGTTTAGGACAACGATTGCTTACTGCTGAAATTCTCATAATACACACTCCTTATGTTTACATTTTTATAATACACCGTCAAAAAACTTTTTGCTACTTTGTTAATAATAATAATCCGAATTGTAACAAATATTTGAAGTTTTAATTGTTTATGGTAATATCAATATACAAAGTATGATTATTATTTTATAAGGGGAAAAATATGATTTCAGTAAACGATTTAAAAACAGGCTTAACGCTTCAATTAGACAACGGATTGTGGTCTGTTGTTGAATTCCTGCACGTTAAACCGGGCAAAGGCGCAGCGTTTGTAAGATCAAAACTTAAAAACGTTGAAACCGGTCAGGTTGTTGAAAAAACCTTCCGCGCAGGCGAAAAAGTTGCAAAAGCTATGCTCGATAGACGTGAAATGCAATACCTTTACAAAGAAGGCAGCGAATACGTTATGATGGATAACGAAACTTATGAACAATTACAAATTCCGGAAGCTAATATCGGCGACGGCATTAAATACTTAAAAGAAAATATGGTTGTTCAGGTTCTTATGCACGATAACAGAATTATCGGTGTTGATATTCCGTCACACGTTGAATTGGAAGTTGTTGATACTCCGCCTGCAGAAAAAGGAAACACTGCTCAAGGCGGTACAAAACCTGCTAAACTGGAAACAGGCGCTGTTGTTAACGTTCCGTTCTTTGTTCAAAACGGTGACGTCATCCGCGTTGATACAAGATCTAACGAATACCTCGACAGAGTATAATTAAATAATTAAGTGAAGGGTGAGGAGTGAAGTGTAAACAACTCTTTTACCCTTCTCATAAAAAGAAAGGCACAATATGAAATTTGATATAGAATACGTTGAAAAATTAGCCAAAGTTTTAGCCGAAAACGAATTAACGGAAATTTCATTAGAAGATGGCGAACAGGCTATTACTTTAAGAAAAGAAGTTGTTGTTGCACCCGCTGCAATTGCACCTGCAGCAGTTCCTCAAGCTGCACAGGCTCCGGCAGCTCCGGCACCTTCTGCTTCTGAACCTGCAAAAAAAGGGACTCCTATTACATCTCCTATGGTGGGAACTTTCTACAGCGCACCTTCCCCTGATGCAAAACCTTTTGTTGAAGTAGGTCAGACAATTGCTCAGGGCGATGTAGTTTGTATTGTGGAAGCTATGAAATTAATGAACGAAATCGAAGCTGAAATTTCAGGTAAAATCGTTGAAATTTGTGTTAAAGACGGTCAGCCTGTAGAATTCGGTCAGGTTTTAATGTACGTTGAATAAAGTGAGAAGTGAAGGGTGATGAGTGAGTAGAGTCGCTTCACACTTCACGCTTCACACTTCACCTTTTCGTAAGAAGTATGAATTTGTTTGAAAAGGGATAGAAAAATGTTTAAAAAAGTATTAATAGCAAACCGCGGCGAAATTGCGGTAAGAATTATAAGAGCTTGCAGAGAAATAGGAATTCCGACAGTTGCGATTTATTCGCAGGCTGATGCGAATTCGCTGCACGTAAGACTGGCGACCGAGGCATACTGTATAGGGCCTGCTCAGAGTGCAAAAAGCTATTTGAGTATTCCTGCAATAATTTCTGCAGCTCTTGTGTCAGGCGCTGACGCCATCCATCCGGGTTACGGGTTTATGTCTGAAAGAGCCGATTTTGCTGAAATCTGCGAAAAACACGGGATTAAATTCATAGGTCCTACCGCGGAAGCTATGAGAAAAATGGGGGATAAAGCAACCGCCCGTAAAACAATGATTGAAAATAATGTTCCGGTAACCCCGGGGACAGGAATTTTAAAAACTCCTGAGGAAGTTAAGGAATTTGCAAAAAAAGCAGGCTATCCGATTATCTTGAAAGCAACGGCAGGCGGCGGCGGAAAAGGTATGAGAATAGTGCGCTCCGACGATGAAGTCGAAACAAATATGAGTCTCTGCCAGTCAGAAGCCCAGAATTTCTTTGGAAATCCTGATGTTTATGCAGAAAAATATCTTGAAAATCCTCGTCATATTGAGGTTCAAATTCTCGGCGACCAGTATGGAAACGTTGTTCACTTAGGAGAAAGAGATTGTTCAATTCAAAGACGCCACCAGAAATTGCTGGAAGAAGCTCCATCTCCTGCAATTGATGAAGCAACCCGTAAAGAAATGGGGGCAGCTGCTGTTCGTGCTGCAAAAGCCATTAATTATGAAGGTGCCGGAACTTGCGAATTCCTTCTTGACCATGACGGAAAATGGTATTTCATGGAAATGAATACACGTATTCAGGTTGAACACTGTGTTACGGAAATGATTTCCAACGTGGATCTGGTAAGAGAACAAATCATGGTTGCAGCAGGCGAAAAACTGGATTTCACTCAGGATGAAATAGTTCTAAGAGGACACGCTATCGAGTGCCGTATAAATGCAGAAAATCCTGCAAAAGACTTTATGCCTAATCCGGGTCAGATTACGGGCTACGTAACCCCGGGCGGTTTTGGCGTAAGGGTTGATTCTCATGTTTATCAGGATTATTCAATCCCGCCTTATTACGACTCTATGATAGGCAAACTCATCTGCTGGGGCAGAACGCGTAATGAAGCAAGACGCCGTATGTACCGTGCTTTAAAAGAATACGTTATTACAGGGATAGAAACAACAATACCGTTCCATCAATCCATTATTGAGGACCCTGTGTTCATCAGCGGAAACTTCAATACAGGGTTTATAGAAGATTTCTACAAACGAACGGAAAAGAATTCATAAACATCAAAGCCTGAATAAAATTCAGGCTTTTTTAATTTTTTAACCATACGGCTAGTTGCATTTAAGTCATTTTACAAATTATAATAAGTACAGAAAATAGTCGATATTGTGACATCTGGCGGTCGACGTCTATCAACGGTTCGCATATATTTTGGGTATGTCAGATTTACTAAGACAATTTTCACACAAGATTAAACGTATAAGAAGTCAGAGAGGCTTGACCCAGGAAGGCTTGGCATTAGCTTGCAGCCTCGATAGGACTTACATAGGCCGTCTTGAGAGAATGGAACGCTCTCCGAGTTTGGGTACCCTAAAAAAACTCGCTGACGGACTAGGCATGTCTTTATCAGAACTTTTGGATTTTTAGATTTTATTGATACTTAAACAATTCATAGACTTCAACCTGCAAGGCTTTTGCAAGCCTTTTTGCAGTTGAAATCGTAGTATCGGTAATGCCCCTTTCTATTGCACTCATATAACTTGGAGAAATATTTGCACTGAACGCAAGTTCTTCCTGCGTAATTTCTTTTTCGGTTCTTAAATCTTTAATCTTTTTCCCGAATTTTCTTGCAAATACAATATCAAATCTGAATGTTTTTTTACCCATAACAAATAGTGTAAAGTAAATTTTTGTAAAATATAAACTATACAATAGTATAACTAGTACAAAATACGTGTATAATCATGATTACAAGATAAATACAACTATGGGATAGTTATAAAATGAGAAAGAAAGCATTTACACTTGCAGAAGTTTTAATTACGCTCGGCATCATAGGGGTTGTTGCCGCCATGACCCTGCCGGTTGTTATAAATAATTCACGTGCAAAAGAACTTGAAACTCAGTTAAAAACCTCTTATTCTATTTTACAGCAAGCTCTTCAGATGATGCAGGCAGATACAGGTATGATTGCTAATCAGACGAATTATCCCGGACAAACTTTTGGAAATGCTTTTATAAAATATTTTAAACAAACAGTAAAATGTTCCGAAGATAACTGTTTAGTTTCTGATATGGAGGATGGGACAGTTAAATCAACATTTAAGAATTACAAAAATTATAACAGGACTGCAAACCTCACAAGAGGTGGTAATATGATTTACGATGAGGGTAAATATATTTTAACCAATAATATGCTGCTTTTGATAGAATGCAACACGCCGAATTGGGGTATAATATTAACAGTTGACATAAACGGACCGAATAAAAGACCAAATGTTTACGGTCAAGATTTATTCAGCTTTAATATAGAAGAAAAAACTGGGAAATTGCTGCCTATGGGTGTAGAAGGAACGCACTATAACGATTTAAATAAATATTGCTCAAAAACTTCAACTGACGGATTGAACGGGGTGGCATGCACCTATAAGGCTTTTACAGAAAAGGACTTCTTTAAAAATCTTCCGAAATAAATCTTTTGTAATATAATAGAAAGGTAATGGAAAAGACAATTAAATATTATGCAAAAGAACTTTTAAACATTGCCCTGCCTATTATTATGGGAAACCTCGGTTTTATCCTCATCGGAGCCGGGGATGTTTTGATTGCAGGCAGACATTCTACTGATACGCTTGCTGCCATCAGTATTGCAACAGCCATTACAAATTGTATTATGACATTCGGGATAGGTTTAATCGCAAGTGTTTCTCCTATTCTTTCCAACATCCGCGGGGAGAAAAAGTCTGCTAAAAAATACTTTTTCCCGACAATTAGATTTTCCATGATTTTGGCTTTGATAACAATGTTTTGTGTTCTCGCAGCAATTCCCGCAATTGATTACATGCATTTTGAAGAAAAGCTTGTACCTGACATAAAAGAATATATGCTTATTACGGCATTTTCAACTTTCGGGGCATACCTCCATGCCTCTTTGAAGGAATTTTTGCAGGCATTTGAGATTGTATTTATACCGAATTTGGTGACTGTAATCTGTGTATTTTTGAATGTGATTTTAAATATCATGCTTGTGTTCGGCTTCGGTCCAATACCATCCCTGGGCGCAATAGGACTGGCTATTGCAAGCTTCATTGTAAGATATTTTATGGGATTTGCGCTGTTGTTTTATTGTCTGGGGTTAATGCGTTTCAGAAATTACCATGACAAACGTTACTACAAAAACCTTATGACGATAGGCTTACCGATATCTCTTGCTATTCTTGTTGAATTTATTGCATTTAACAGTATTGCAATACTTATGGGAAGGGTGTCAGGAGTTTATGCCGCGGCACAGAACCTTATTTGTACCCTTACGACAATATCATTTATGGTTCCTTTGGCAGTCTCTAATGCCATTGCGGTAAAAGTCGGATTTGCCAACGGCGCTAAAAATTTCAATGAATTAAAAAATTACGCATTTATAGGCATGTTTATGTGTGTCGGGTTTATGCTGTGCAGTGCAGTAATCTTCTGTTCGTTCCCACATTTTCTTGTCAGCCTGTTCAGTAAAGATTTAACCCTCATTAAAATTTGTGTGCCTGTATTATATGTAGTTTCCATATTCCAGATTTTTGACGGGCTGCAGGTTGCACTTGCAGGAATTTACAAAGGCATAAAAAAGACAAAAATCGTTTTAATCGCAAACTTTATCGGATACTGGCTGATTTCAATTCCGCTCGGGTATATGTTAGCGCTAAAACACGGATTTATGCTAAAAGGTTTCTGGTACGGACTTCTTTTTGCGGCAATCGTACTTTGCGCACAGATGCTTTTAATGCTTTTCAGATACTTAAAAAAACTGAGACTTAAATTTGCCGAATAGGAAAAGAATAGCTTTTTTACTTAATTTATGATACACTTGGTGTATATGGAGGAAAAACGACATGCACTCAGAACAAAGAACATTTATTGCCGTTAAACCTGATGGCGTTACAAGAGGATTAGTTGGTGAAATTATTTCACGTTTTGAAAAAAAAGGGTTTAAGTTAATCGCAATAAAAATGCTGGATGTAACTACCGAACAGGCTGAACAACACTATGCCGAACATAAAGGCAAGCCGTTCTTCCCTAGATTAATTGAATACATTCAGAGCGGTCCTATTGTAGCTATGGTATGGAAAGGTTATGACGTAATTGCAGGTGCAAGACAGCTTATGGGTTCAACAAACCCGCTTGACGCTCAGGTAGGTACAATCAGAGCAGACCTGGCACTTGTAAAAGAATACAACGTTGTCCACGGTTCAGACTGCGTTGAAAGCGCGGAAAGAGAAATCAGCATTTACTTCAAACCTGAAGAACTTTGCGACGATTATGAAAATATGGCTGAAAAAGTCATTGAAAAGCTGGATGAAGAATAAAAATTAAAAGCAGGATGTGTGAAAAATGATTAGTGATAACGCAAAAGAATATTTTGATTATAAATTAGTTCACACATGCAAGCAAACAGGAGCAAGAGCAGGCGTTTTCAGAACTCCTCACGGAGTTATAAAAACGCCTATCTTCATGCCGGTCGGAACTAATTCCGCAGTAAAAACTCTGACTTCCGATCAGATTATGGACACAGGCGCTCAGATTATGCTTTCAAATTCATACCACCTTTATTTGAGAGCCGGCACGAAATTGATAAAACAATTTGGCGGAATTCATAGCTGGATGAACTGGCATAAACCGGTTCTGACAGATTCCGGAGGTTTTCAGGTGTTTTCTCTAGCGCATTTGAGAAAAATCACCGAAGATGGTGTTGAATTCCGCGACCCGAAAGACGGGAAAAAACATTTTATATCGCCTGAAGTTTCTATGGAAATCCAGCAGGATATAGGTGCTGATATTATAATGGCGTTTGATGAATGCGCGCCTTATCCTTGCGATTACGATACCGCAAAAGCCGCAATGGAGAGGACTCACCGCTGGCTTGAAAGATGTTTTAAAGCTAAAACAAACCCGCGGCAGGCACTTTTTCCGATAGTACAGGGCGCATTTTTTGATGATTTAAGGAAAGAAAGCGCAAGGGTAATATCTTCCTATGATGCTGTAGGATACGCAATAGGCGGTGTGAGTGTCGGAGAGCCTGCCGATATAAAAAATTACTTTACAAAACTCACAGCACCACTTCTGCCTGAAAATAAACCTCGTTATCTTATGGGAGTCGGAACGCCTGAAGATTTACTCGACGGGATAAAATACGGGATTGATATGTTCGACTGTGTTTTGCCGACCCGTAATGCACGCCACGGCTCATTCTTTACCTGGGATGGCAAAAAGAATATTAAAAATAAACAGTTTTACGATGATGCGGCGCCGCTTGTGGAAGGCTGCGACTGCTACGCTTGCCGTAACCATTCACGCGCATATATAAGACACCTCTGGCGCTGTCAGGAAGCAACCGCTTCGACATTATTATCTATTCATAATATAAAATTCCTTGTGGATTTCTCGCAAAAATGCCGTCAGGCAATTCTTGACGACAGATTTGGCGATTTTTATAACGAACATTACAGCAGGTTATTTTAAGAAATCTTTCCAGTAACTTTTTGAAGGATCTAACGGACTTGTATCGGTTATTGCATAATATGCACATGTATATGTAGAGCGTGTTGTAGTATAATTGCAAAATTTTGACGGATCATCTAAATCTTCTCCGTACCCAACCTCAGAACTTCCGATATAAGGTTTTACAACTCCGTCTTTGAACACAAAGACGAACCAATCATAACCATAAATATTCGGTCCCTTTTTCCCATTTATATCAACACAGATTTTGGGTCCATAATCCAAAGTCGCATATCTATCTGTTAACAGGTTATCCATGACATAAATTCGTCCTGAAATCTCTTGAACCGGTACACTTTCATCACAGGGATTTCCGCTTTTTATAGTAACACCTGATAATGCTTTTGGTGTAAAACCGAGTTCATCCTCCCAATTCGGGGCAGCGGTTGCATCATCATCATCTGTTCCTGACATATACTTTGTTCCGGCTTTATCGCCTATAAAATATGACATAAATTTTTTTAATACGCTAGTTGAGTCAAATATATTTCCATCTACAGGATGAGTATCTCTAGCATATTCCGTAACAGTCACATTTTCTTTGGCTTTAAAGAGAATAGCAGCATTATTCAAATCACTATAAGTTTTTAAGAATTGTGTCTGCAATACTTTTTTTCGATGGTTAGTAACCAGAGTCGGAAGCGTCATAGCCGCAACTATCCCTATTATGCCAAGCGTTATTAGCACTTCCGCTAATGTAAACCCTTTTACTGAGAGGTTTCTAGGCTGCCCCCCCCCCCGCAAATCCAATCATAGCAACAGTTTTCATATTATTCTCCTTTATTATACCTCTACAAATATTATTATAACATAAAAGAGACGTACTCGTCAGTACGTCTCTTTTAAACTTGCAAGTTTTAAAATTAAAAACTATTTGCCGTTAACAACAGTTTTGAATTTTTTACCAGCTGAAAATGCAGGAACTGTTTTAGCAGGGATTTTAATTTCTTTACCTGTTTGAGGGTTTCTGCCAGTTCTAGCTGCTCTTTTTCTAGCTTCAAATGTACCGAAGCCTACTAAAGTTACTTTTTTACCTTTAGCTACAGTTTTTTGTACTGTATCAATCCAAGCACCGATTACTTCAGATGCTTCTTTTTGTGTAACGTTAGCTTTTTTTGCAACTTCTTGTACTAATTCTTCTTTGTTCATGATTAAACTCCTTCTTCTTATGTACTCCCTTATTATAGCGAATATTTGAATTTGCGCAAGTGTTTTAACGAAAATTAATAATATTTTACGGCAAAAAACATCTGTTTGATGTAGAAAAATAATCAATTACTATACAAAAGTTATAAAATAATGCCATTTTTAACGGTTTTTGATACAATATATTATGGTGACATGGAGGAATAGCGAGATTTTATGAAGGAAAGAGTAATCTTATTTACAATATTTTTTGGCTTAGCGGTGTTTATCTATATATTCCAGAGTTACTTTAATACAGTCTGGGGGCTGGCATTTTTATGTTTGTGCATGACAATATATGCGGTCTTTACGAATCTTGCATATAACTTCAAAAAAAGAAAATTACAAAAATATCCGCAAGTTATAAATCGAGATTACAAGCCGTTTGTTACCGTTATGATTCCTGCGCATAACGAAGAAGATGTTATTGCAAATACGGTCGAAAACATTCTTGCAATGGATTACGAAAATTTTGAAGTTATAGTAATTGACGATAGAAGTACTGATAATACAGCAGCAGTGCTGAAAGATTTAGAAAAAAAATATGATAAGGTAAAAGTTCTTATCCGCCAGCAGGGAGCATTTCCCGGGAAATCGGCCGTGTTAAATGACGCTTTTCAAATGGCGCACGGCGATGCAATTCTTGTGTTTGATGCTGATGCAACAGTTGAGCCGGACTTTCTGTCAAAATTAATACCCGAACTTGAACCTAAAGATGTCGGTGCTGTTCAGGCGAGAAAAGTTATCAGAAACAAAAACCAGAACCTCTTGACCAGATGCCAAAATAACGAATATACAATGGATACACACTTTCAGGCAGGTAGAGACTCAGTTAAAGGCGCTGTAGAACTTCGCGGAAACGGAGAATTAATCAAAAGAGAAGCCTTAGAAGATATCGGCGGCTGGAATAATTATACAATAGTGGATGATCTTGATATGTCTACAAGACTACACATAAAAGGGTGGGACGTGAGGTTCTGTCCTGATGCTGTTGTGTATGAGGAAGGGATTGCCTATCTCTGGCCATTATTCAGGCAGAGAAGAAGATGGCTTGAAGGAACAATTCGCCGTTATCTTGAATATTCCGGCAAAGCACTAACTTCACCTAAGATGTCTTTCCGTGCGAAATTTGATATGACAGCATATATTTCACAATTTATTATGCCTTTGTGGTTTGTTATGGAACTTGCAATTAGATCTTTTAAAGTTCTTGCAAAAGACGCATCCCCTCATACGCTTTATTCTTCAATAATCATAGGTCTTGCAATCGGGCTTGGATTTTTCCTAGCTGCAAGATATGCTTTAAGGCGTTATGACTTTATGCCGAGGCTGGATGCAACTTTCGAAGCACTTGAAACTTCTATCTATCTTTTTATAATCTGGTTCCCGCTCGTATTTTTCATCGGGTTCAAAATTCTCTTCATGAAAAAGGATATGAACTGGGGAAAAACCGCTCACGGACTTGTAAAAGAAGAAGAAGCAAGTATAAAAGCTTTTATCAGAAAAGAACTTGAAAAAACAAAAAATTATACAGAAAAACTAAAACAAAAATTGGCAGAAAAAGGAGAAAAATAATGACTGAAGTTATTACAAACGTAAAAAATAAAATCAGAGATGTGGTTGATTTCCCGAAAAAAGGGATTATTTTCAGAGATATTACAACAGCCCTTAAAGATGCAGAAACATTGAAAATTATGATTGATTATCTTTGCGAACAATATAAAGATGTAAAAATCGACTATATTGCAGGTATTGAAAGCCGCGGGTTTATCTTTGGCATGCCGATGGCTTACAAATTAAACGCAGGTTTTGTTCCTATCAGAAAACCGAACAAACTTCCTGCTGAAACTTATTCTCAGGAATATGAGCTTGAATACGGTACTGATAAAATAGAAGTTCATAAAGATGCATTTCCGGAAGGGGCAAATGTTTTAATTGTTGATGATCTTCTTGCAACAGGCGGAACTGCTGAAGCTGCTTGTAAACTCGTTAAAAAGACCGGTGCAAATTTAGTCGGTATTGCGTTTTTAATTGAACTTTGCGACCTTAAGGGACGTGAAAAACTTGAAGGCAACGGCAAAATTGTTTCTATGCTTAAATACTAAAAAGAAAGCCTCCGATGATTTGGAGGCTTTTTAAAATCTTAGTTTTATATAAATCGTCAGGCTTTTCGGTCTTGACGATTTTTTAAATGTCAGACGTTTCACAGGATTTTCAGGCTCGAGATGCATAACAGGAACTTCTTTTATCCATACCCCATGCTCTGCCGTTACATAACTGAAATAAATATTTGCTATTCTTTCTGCAATAAAGGCCTCTATTCGCTGCTGGTATAGATTACGGCTGCTTCTTTGCGGAATTCTTTTGCTTAATTCAAATAAAATATCAAACATAAATTCGGCATATTTATCAAACTGTTCTTTTTTCATTATGAACATATTATAAAAATACCCTGAATGCTGTTCTTTTAGTTTATCGACGTAAGGAGACATTTCCGGATATTTTTCTTTAATAATATTCATTGCAAGATTTAAATCCGTGATATGATGATATTTTTCATACTGCTGATAAAGCGATTGTTCACCAAAATCAAGTTTTGTCGGCAAAATCATATCATATTCAGAAAGAAGTTTTTTAATTATCTTAGGCTCTACACAATATTTTCGCATTACTTGTGTGTAATCTTTAGATTTTCCGAATTCTCTGAAATCAAAAATTCTTCTGTAATGCATCAACCCTACAATCGGAGATTTACAATTTTTCCATATCCAGTAAGTTACGGTCATTTCATTATAAAATCTGTTTTTGGCAGAAATATTATGACCGATATTATCCCCTATCATATTTTTTTCAAGCCATTTGTAATCATCGACAGTAATGGAACCATCTTTTGCCGCTGTAAATGCGACATCACGACCGGCATGGATAGGGGTTATGACATCACCTTTATACAGTGTTGAGGGTTTATGATAAACCATAAAAAGATTAACTTTTTTCCGGTTAACTTTAAAAATCTGAAATTTTTCTTTTAACTTTTTCATAAATCCGCTCATTTTCTATACATTCCCCGTAGAACTGTTTCTGTCATCCTCAAGCTGTCTTATATCGACATCTACTTCCTCTGCGTATGCATTATTAATTGCAGGAATATCAATTTCGACATTGACATCCGCATCAACCATTTCAATATCACCTTTGGCGAATTCTTTTGTCTTACCATCCTCCATTTTGACGGAAACTGTACCGTTTAAGAAATGCAGGAAGCATACTTTTCCAAGACCGTCCGGCGTCATGACAGATGACCCGATAGGCGGCATACCTTTAGCGGCGTCAATATAGTTTGAATATTCATACGTAAGGCAGCAGAGAAGCCTGCCGCAGGTGCCGGAAATTTTTCCGGGTGCAATCGGCATTCCCTGATCCTTTGCGAGCTTTACGTTTATTGTTGCGAATTTTCTCAAGAAAGACGAACAGCAAAAAGGACGTCCGCAAAGTCCGACACCATCAAGGATTGACGTTTCATCTCGCACTCCGATATGTCGTAAATCTATTCTCACACGTGTAAACACCTGCGTTAAATCTTTTAACAGGGCTCTAAAATCGACCCTTTCCGGTGCTGTATAATAAAAAGTAATTTTGCGTCTGTCAAAAGTTATTCTGCACTGAACGAGGTTCATTGTAAGGTTATGCTGCCGCACAAGCGCCTGACATTTAAAAAACGATTCAACCTCTTCTTTTTTTATATCCTCAAAGGTTTGCAAATCCCGCTGCGTACAAACTCTTATCAAGGGCAACGGCTCAGGTTTTTCTTTTGCATTTTCCCAGAGTTTGGAAATTTGCGGATTTACAAGTTCAACCTTCAAAACCTCCTCACCCTTGTCCGTACGGACTATAACAAGCTGCCCTTCTTCGATTTGAATGTTTTCCGGGACATTCAACGGGTAAAATGTGTTTTTTAAATACTTAACAGCATATTTCATTTTTAAACGTATCTTTCTTCCTTTTTCAACTTTCTGTTCATTAATTTTTCAAGCAATTCTTTAGGTGTGATATCCGTGTAAACAGCTTCATATATTGCGTTTGAAATCGGGACGTCAATTCCTGATTTTTTCGCAAGTTCGCATATAGCTTTTGATGTTTTGACTCCTTCTGCGACAGAGCCGAGTTCATTTAAGATATCATCAATTTTTTTGCCTTTTGCAAGCATAGAACCAACCGTATAATTACGCGACATCGGACTTGAGCAGGTAGCAATTAAATCCCCCATTCCGGAAAGTCCGTAGAGGGTAGAAGGATTTGCACCGAGTGTCAGACTCACGCGGACGATTTCCGCCATTCCGCGGGTCAAAAGAGTTCCTGCGCAATTGTCGCCCAAACCCATCTCGTGCGCAAAGCCCGAAGCTATCGCAATTACGTTTTTCAAACTCCCGCCGAGTTCAACACCTATTACATCATTATTTGTATAAAGTCTGAAACGATTCGGAACATTGCAGGCTTTCTGCACAAATTCAGCAGCTTCCATATCTTCACACGCGACACAGGCTGCGGTTGGTTTTCCTGCAAGAACTTCTTTTGCAAGAGTCGGGCCTGAAAGAATTGCGAGTTTCTGATCCGGCAGAACATCTTTTATAACCTCGGACATTCTCATCAAGGATGGAAGCTCTATCCCCTTTGAAGCATTCACAAGAATCTGCTCAGGTTTAATTCCTGCTTTTTTAAGATTTTCGCAGACATTGCGGGTGCCTGATGTTGCAACAACATTCAGTATAATATCAGCGCCATCTATCGCCGATGACAAATCCGATGTAACCTCAACCTTATCAGAAAGCTGAACTTCAAGAGGTTTTGAGGTGTGCTTATTTTTTATCAAATCTTCGGATAAATCCTGTTCTCTACCCCACACAGTAACATTTTCAAAATTATCCGTCAAAAGCCACGCCAAAGTAAGCCCCCAACATCCTGCACCGATTACCGTTAATTTCATAATTTACTCTCCCTTATACCGCAACTCTTGCGTTCATCAGTTTTCTTAACACTCCGCCGTATTTTTTTAATTCTGCACGGGATTCTTCAATATCAAGTCCCAATTTTAAGGAGATTATTGCAGTTTTAATTTCCCAGTTACATTTTAAAAGCACGGCAAGAGCTTCACTGTATTGAACATTTGCAATCTGCGCAACAATCCTTATTGCACGGTCTTTTAATTTTTCATTAACAGCCTGCAAATCTATCATAAAGTTTTCGTAGGTCTTACCGATTTTAATCATAGAACCGGTACTGAGCATATTCAAAACCATTTTTTGAGCAGTGCCTGCTTTTAATCTGCTTGACCCTGCAATAACTTCCGGTCCGACTTCAACGCAGATGACAAGTCCAGCTTCATCTGCTATTCTTCCTTTAGGATTACATGTAATTCCAATAGTTTTACAGCCGACTTCATCCGCACGTTTTAAAACGCCTAAAAGATATTTAGGGTTGCCGCTTGCTGAAATTACGACAGCAACATCATCAGTTTTTAAAACAGCAGCATCTTCATAGCCTAAATCAGGGTTATCTTCCGCACCTTCTATAGAATGACGGATTGCTTTATCGCCGCCGGCAATAAAACCTGTCACCATATCTTTCGGTACACTAAAGGTCGGAGGGCATTCCGAGGCATCCAGAATTCCGAGCCTTCCTGAGGTTCCGGCACCAAAATAATACAACTTTCCGCCTTTTAAAAACTGTTTTGCGATTAAGTCGATACCTTCTGCAATATGTTCGGCTTCATCTTCCACTGCAAGTGCAACGAGTTTATCCTCGTCATTCATCTTTTTGACCATCTCAATGGTAGGCAGAATATCAATATCCTTGGTATTCTCGTTCCGGTATTCCGTAATAATGTCGCTCATAGAACCCCCTTTTTATAAATCTAATAAACACTAAATTGTCTTAATAAGATTTGCCATTTCAATGGCGGCTTTTGCAGCTTCTGAACCTTTATTACCAGCTTTTGTCCCGGCTCTTTCTATAGCCTGTTCTATATTTTCGGTTGTTAATACACCGAACAGCACCGGAACTTCTGTTTGCAGAGCAACCTGTGCAATGCCTTTTGTTAATTCTGCGCAAACATAATCATAATGAGAAGTTGACCCTTTTATGATTGCACCAAGTGTGATAATTGCGTTATATTTATGAGTTTTTGCACATTTTAAAGCCAGCAGAGGAATTTCAAAAGCTCCCGGAACTCTTACGATATCTATATTATCAGGATTTACGCCATGGCGTCTTAATTCATCCACCGCTCCTGATAAAAGTTTTGATCCGATAAAATCATTAAACCTTGATATAATTATACAAAATTTTTCATCTCCTGCTACGAGCTGACCTTCATAAGTTTTCATTATTTTCTCCTTAGTCCATCCTGTAAGTGAGGTTTCTGTCCGCCGCCGGCGCGAAAACAACACCTTATCTGTACTTATTGTACAACATAGACGCCTATTTTACAATAAGAGGAGAAAAAATCTTATAAAAAATATATAATGAAGTAAGGATTAAAAGTACACCGCTGAGTTTCATCAGGGCGTCAGAAAGTTTATAAAAGTTTTTCCAAGTCTTAAGTTTTGAAGTTAATACACCAGCCAGAACAAGTATCAGCCCTTGCCCAAGCGAAAATAAAAAGAGCATTATAACAGCCTGCAAAAGACTTGCCGAAAGTGACGCAAACGCCATTATCGCAGCCAGTATCGGCGTCGAACAAGGAGTTCCTGCGAGCGCAAACACTCCCCCTAAAATAAGAGGATAAATAAATAAACTTGTACTGTCCCCTTTGGGCATTTCTTTTACCAGAACAGGCATTTCAAAATCCAAAAATCCGACAAGTTTCAGCCCCATAATCAAGACAATACTTGCAATAATTAAACTGAAATACGAACCGCCTGCGGATACAAAAACTTTTCCTGTCACAGCGCATATTATACCGATTACGGAAAATACAATCGCCGTTCCCATTATGAAAAACACAAGCTGCAAAAACGTTTTAAAAGGTTTTTCATCCGAATATCCGCCGACATACCCGATTATAATCGGAAGCATAGCAAGAGAACACGGCGAAATTGATGCCACAAGGCCGCCAATAAATGACAGCCCAAATAACAGCATTATACTAGTATTTCCTGTAAATAAATCCGCATAGTTTACCATATTTTACTTAAGTCCCTCTATACACTGAACCAATTCTTCTTTCGGAATAGCCCCTTCAACACGTTTAACCTGCTGTCCGTTGGAATCCAAAAATATCATAGTCGGAACAAGAGTGATATTATATTTTTTTATCTGTTCTTCCGTGAAAGCTTTTCCATCCTGTACCGGAATTTCTACCAATGTAACCTTATCCTTATACTGCGGATAAACTTCTTTCATCAATTTATTCATTTCCTGGCAATCAAGACACATTGATGAGGTGAATTTTATAATCTGTGGCTTAGCGGCTTTTGCGTCGGCAACATTACCCATATCTGAATTATTACTACTCATAAAAAAGTACGCTGCAATAGGTACCAGTAATATCAATAAAACAGTAATAATATTTTTTTTCATAAGAAAACTCTCCTTTTCGTTACAATCATATCATAAACGAAAAAGAGAGTTTCACTATTAGCCGACTAGACATCTTCCGGAACAAAAAAATCAGCACGTTCAAGGAGTTCCCTCGTATGCTCATAACAACAGGAATTGTGCGTAATCTGCTGGTACTCGCGAACGATATTTATAACATCATCCACAGACATTTTAATAATCCTGCGTTCGCCTTCAATAATTCTTGCCATACTACCATCCTTTCCGTAAATGGTATCGGCATTATGCACAAAAACTTTTGCAAAATCCGCTAATGTATTTAGAAATCTTTTTTATTATTTGAAAGAGGATAAACACGTCATTCCAAAGGTCATTAAATATTTATGACCATACAATTTTACGACTGTGCGATTGCGGGTCAAAGCCTGCAATGACGTAAAATTTAACATAACTCAAAAAAACGAATACAGATTTATTTATTTCCGAAACGATAGCGGGAGCAGGGCGGGAGCGTGTTGAGGAAATAAATAAATCTGTTATTTCTTCTGCTGTTAAAAAACTAAACCTACATTCCTGTTTTCTCGTCAAGTTTAAAGTAATCAATCATCATAAGTATTGATGCAAGCTCATTAAAGAATACTTCAAACTGCTTCGGACTTTCCATAGGGGTAAACAATGAACCGATTTCAAAAACATTTTTATTCGTAGAAATTGCAAACATTAATTTGTCATTATAAAAAGAACATTTAATCTTCCATACCCCGAATGCTGTTTTTATGTTATTCAATCGCTCCATAAATGCAGGCGTCAGTAAATACCTGCTCTCAACCTGATCTGACGAATATACTTTATATTTTTTTGAAAACACAGGGTCTTCAAGATTAACAGACTTCATAGATTTTATTTTTAGTAAATATGCCGCCCAGAGAATAAGAACAAGCCCTAAAGTCTTAACAGTCGCAGGTTCATGAGGGAAAAATATAAACAATAATACAGGAATTATGGTTAAAACAACCGGGGCGCCAAGTATCATCAAATCCCCGCGGGATGCAACTATCGTTGTATTTTTAACGGTTTTATTCATAGGGAAATTTATTACAACACCTCTGAATACAGGAACTGCAAAGCCGTCTTTTCTTTTATTAAAATTTTCCTTCAATACAGTTTCTGAAATTTCAAAATTCACCCCGCGATAAGAACCTGCAAACGAGTCATCTGCTTCGCGGATAGTAAAATCAGAAAAAATTCCGCTTGAACGCAATTGAAGTTCTGAAATAACTTCTCTATTAGGAACCCAGTTTATATCTCCGAATGAACAAATTAACCGCTTCATGACAACATCTTTCAGCCTCCGTGCAAAAATCCTGTCGCTTTTAGAAATATCAAAGACACAGGAAATAATTATTACTGCGGGCAAAAGTAATAGATACCAGATTTTAAAAGTCAAACTAACTACAATTAAAGCAATTGCAGAAATCGACATAAAAACTAATTTATGGATTAATTTGCCGAGAAGTTTCTTTCGCTCAGGTTCGAATTTTCTCATTACAGGGGCGATTTCTTTATGATAGATAGAATGAAAACTTTTCTTGTATTCAGCTATCTGCGTATTTTGTATCATCAAGTATTCTCCGATTTAAAACCAGCTTTTATTATATATTATTAATAAAAAAACTCCCTCAAATATTTGAGGGAGTTTTTAATTTTATGAGAATAATTATTATTCAATTTTGTCGTCGTCGCCGAGTGATAAATCAGGAGCGCCGAACATTCCTTCAATTTCTTCCAAAATTGCGGAAGGTTTTCTTGCCTGATTTCTCTGGGCAACTGCACGTTTTCTTTCTTCGCGTTCTTTTTCTTCATTAGCGTTTGAAAGATGGTGGAAGCCAGTACCCGCAGGGATTAAACGACCTATGATAACGTTTTCTTTCAAACCTCTCAACATGTCTTTCTTACCCTCTACGGCTGCTTCTGTCAGGATTCTTGTTGTTTCCTGGAAGGATGCTGCGGAGATAAAGCTTTCTGTATTCAGGGAAGCTTTTGTAATACCTAACAACATGTATTCACAAGTTGCAGGAGTTCCGCCTTTTTCTTCCACATCGGCATTTTCTTTTTCAAAATGCTGAATTTCAACAAGTTCACCAGGTAACAATGTTGTATCACCTGCGTCAATAACTTTAACTTTCTTAGTCATCTGACGAACGATGATTTCAACGTGTTTATCAGCGATTTCAACACCCTGAGAACGGTATACGCGTTGAACTTCGTCTACAAGGTACTGTTGAGCTGCTTCCGGTCCGCAGAGTCTTATAACATCGTGCGGGTTCAAAGGACCGCTTGTCAATGGCTGACCTTTTGTGATTTTTTGTTTGTCCTGAACAATGATGTTTGCATCAATTGCGTATTTGATTTCAGTTCTGCCGTTGTCGTTTACGAGATAGAGTCTTGGAAGATCTTCATCCGTAACTATTTCCGCAACACCGTCTTCTTCAGCAAGGATTGCACAGTCTTTTGGTTTACGACCTTCAAGAAGTTCTTCAACCCTCGGCAAACCTTGAACGATATCGCCTGTTTTTTGTCTTTCAAATACAAGAGTTGCAATCATATCACCGCGGAGTACCAGTGCACCGGATTCAACCTGCAACATTGTACCCGGGCTGATTAAGTAAGGACGTCCTGTTCTTACCGTAACCTCGCCTTTATTAACGGAAATTACCTGACCTGATACGGTTGATTTATCGCCGCTTTCAGAAATAACACCGTCAAGTCTTACGAAATCACCTTTCTTAACAACAGGTTTAGATGCAATTTTCATTACTGCTTCGTAAGTTTCGCTTGTAAGGAGTAATCGTCTTGCTTCTGCATTTTCATTTTTAATTGACGCAACACCATCGTTAACCGCAAGAACCTGAGTTTTTGCTATCGGTGTTTTCGGATCAATTACCTGACCGTCTTTTACAAGAAGTTCTGTCTGCAATACTGTTGCAGCTTTAGCGTTGCCTTCCTGTTCACGACGGATGATAAGGTTTTCAAGAACAACTATTCTCAAATTGTTTTTATCATCGAGTTCTACCATACCTTTGAGGTGTGATAAGTAACCCTGCATTTGAAGAACTAAGCTTGTTCTTGTGATTGTTGAACCGTCGAGGTTTCTTACTCTTGCGCCGTCTTTGTATTGTAACTGGGTTACAGGAACGATATCAATTAAATCGTCTGTTGTGTTGAATTTAATAGAAACGTTTTTCTGCTCTACATTCAATACCTGAACAGGTCTTACAAGAATTTGGATAGGCTGGTTAGAGATACTGTCTTCATCGAGAGAAAGGCTTGAATCAAGTTCTTCATCCAAATCGTCAATATCAATATCATCAGCGCTTGAATCCATAATAGTAACGATGGATGTTTCACTTGCTTTGATACCTTCAGCGATTACAGTGCCTTTTTTAACAACTTCGCCTTCATCAACCTTTAATTCGCCGACATTGGCAAGAGTATGGAGTTCACCAGGTCTTACTGTAATTTCGTGGATAATATCGTTGTATTCTTTGAATTCGACAATACCGTCAATGTGACAGTAAACATCTTTTACAATTTCTGTACCTGCTGTTACGTAAGTTCCGTTTTCAACCATTTTCAAAGAACTGTCTTTTGAAATCTGATGAATTTCTTCCGGAATAAATACAACAGCACCCGGTTTTGTAATAATCTGGTTTTCGTCAACTTCAACATCAACGTATCTGATTTCACCTGATGAAGTTACAGCGCAATCATCGTCGAGAAGTTCTGCGATAATCATACCGTTTTCAACAGGAGTATCAACAGGAGCTTTTACAATATATTTTTCGCCTGTTTTATCAACTGTCCAGATTTGTTCTTTCTTAGTCTGTTCAAATGTTGCATTTTCAGGCATCAGGGAAGCGATTACAATGGTAATTTCCTTACCTTGAACAACTTTCTTGATATTTTTGCCTTCAAATTTGACATCTTCAATAACCAAATCTTCACCGAAGCGAACTTCGCCGCCGTGCTCTGAAATGGTTAATGTTTCAGCTAATTTTTCACCGGCTTTAACTTTCTGTTCGTCTTTAACAAGAACTTTAGAGCCGCCAGGGAGGTTATAAACATCGCCGCCGAGAACCCAGATAACACCCTGTTTGTTTGTTGTTCTGGAGATGTTACCCTGTCTGTCTTTCTTTTCATCAACAGTAAAATCTTCATATAATACTTCACCTGAAAGGTCAGATGTAATATCTTTTGTAGCTTTTTCTGTCAAACGGGAACCGTCCCCTTGTGATACAGGTTCGTAAGTTGCAAGTTTAAAGCCTTTTTCAACTTTCATACCGTTTTCAAAGAATACGGTAGAACCGGCAGGAATATGATATTTTTCAGTTTTCTTATCACCTTTAATCTGAATATCAGCTTCGTAATTAGCAACTCTAACAACATCTCCGTGACGGGTTCTTAATTCTCTTGTTTTTACGTTGGAAACGACTTCACCTGCAATAGCAGCTTCAACTGATTTCATAGCACCAGAACCTTTGAATACACCGCCTGTGTGGAAGGTTCTCATTGTAAGCTGTGTACCAGGTTCACCGATTGACTGAGCTGCGATAATACCGATTGCTTCACCGATATCAACGAGTTTCTGGGTAGTCATTGCCCAGCCGTAACATTTCTGGCAGATACCGTATTCAAGACCGCAGGTCAAACCTGAACGGACTTTAAGTTCAGTCAAGTTGAGGTGGGAAATTTTTCTGATATCTTTACGATCAAGAGTTGTTCCGGCTTCAACAAGAACTTTGCCGTCAGCGTCTTTAATATCTTCAGCAACGGTACGCCCGAGTAATCTGTCGATTAAAGGAACAATAATTGTATCGCCGTCCATAATCGGTTTCATATTAATAGATTTAGTAGTGTGGCAGTCATCCGCACGGATAATAACGTCCTGAGCAACGTCAACCAGACGTCTTGTCAGGTAACCTGAGTCAGCGGTTTTCAACGCCGTATCTACAAGACCTTTACGTGCACCGTAAGAAGAGATGATGTATTCGGTTACTGATAAGCCTTCTTTAAAGTTTGATTTAATCGGCAAGTCGATAATCTGTCCCTGCGCGTCAGCCATCAAACCACGCATACCAACAAGCTGTGATACCTGTGATAAGTTACCTCTCGCACCGGAGAATGCCATCATATAAACAGGGTTTAATCTGTCGAAGTTGTCAACTACGCTTGATGTAAGTTTTGCAGTTGTTTCAGACCACGTGTCAATAACTTTTGTGTATCTTTCAACTTCTGTGATTTCACCTTTTAAATATCTGTTTGTTGATTTTTCGATTTCTTTTTCAGCTTCCTGCAAAAGTTCTTTCTTAACAGCCGGAACCTGCAAATCTGCGATGGAAATCGTTGTACCGGATTTTGTCGCATATTTGTAACCGAGATTTTTCAAACTGTTAGCTACTTCTGCCGTAATAGCTCCGCCGAATTCAAGATACATCTGGGACAAAAACGATTTTAGAGCGCCTTTATCCATTTTTTTGTTAATGAAATCGAGCGTTTTATGTTTTGTATTTGAATAAGTTGTTTCCATTCTGTTATTTCCTCAATTTATTTTTGTAAATTTCGTTATATTAGAGCGGTTCGAAGAAACGAACCGCAGTTAATTTCAAACTAGCTTGCGATTGCTTTTCTTACTGTTTCGTTGAAGATAATTCTTCCAACAGTAGTTTCAAATCTCTTGCCGTGTTCATCTCTTACGACAATTTTGTCGTGAAGGTCGATTACGCCGACTTCGAGAGCTGAAATAGCATCTTCAAAGCTGTAGAAGTAGCCTTTCGGTTCCGAATCTTCATTTTTCAGGATTGTCAGGTAGTACATACCCAATACCATATCCTGAGAAGGTGTAATAATCGGTTTACCTGTAGCAGGTGCAAGGATGTTGTTGGTTGCGAGCATTAACATTCTTGCCTCGGTTTGAGCTTCAATTGATAACGGAACGTGAACAGCCATTTGGTCACCGTCAAAGTCAGCGTTGAATGCTGTACATACGAGCGGGTGAAGCTGGATTGCACGACCTTCTACCAATTTCGGTTCAAATGCCTGAATACCTAATCTGTGCAGGGTTGGTGCACGGTTCAATAATACAGGGTGTCCGTCGATTACTTCTTCTAATATATCCCAAACGATTGCTTCGGAACGTTCGATTTTCTTTTTAGCTGATTTAATGTTTTGAACGTATCCTCTTTCAATCAATTTATTAACAACGAACGGTTTAAACAATTCAATTGCCATTTCTTTCGGCAGACCGCACTGGTTTAAGCTTAACTGCGGACCTACAACGATAACTGAACGACCTGAGTAGTCAACACGTTTACCGAGCAAGTTCTGACGGAAACGACCCTGTTTACCTTCGATGATATTTGATAAGGATTTTAATGCTCTGTTATTCGGTCCGACAACGGTTCTTCCGCGTCTGCCGTTATCAATCAGGGCATCAACTGCTTCCTGAAGCATACGTTTTTCGTTTCTTACGATAATTTCAGGAGCGCCCATTTCCAATAATCTCTGTAAACGGTTGTTTCTGTTGATTACACGTCTGTATAAGTCGTTCAAATCTGATGTTGCGAAACGTCCGCCGTCCAATTGAACCATCGGTCTTAAATCCGGAGGAGTTACAGGAAGTACATCCATAATCATCCAGGTCGGATCTGTTTCTGAAGAAATTAAAGAATCTAACAATCTTAATCTCTTAATCAATTTAGATTTTCTCTGAACTGAAGTTACATTACCTGCAAGTTCCGTTCTCATTTCTTCTGCCATTTGTTTAATATTTAATTCGCCGAGAAGTTCCTTAATGGCTTCTGCACCGATACCTACTTTTAAGGTAGATTCTTCATGCTCTGCCATATAATCTTCATATTCTTCTTCGCCTAATAATTGTAATTTTTTGAATTCACTGTCGCCCGGATCTATAACAACATAGTTGTTGAAATAAATAACCTGTTCAAGATCTTTCAAAGTCATATCAAGAAGCAAGCCGAGGTATGAAGGAATACCTTTCAAGAACCAGATGTGAGATACCGGAGCGGCAAGTTTAATATGCCCCATTCTCTGACGTCTTACTTTTGAATCGGTAACTTCAACACCGCAGCGTTCGCAGATGATACCTTTATGTCTTACTCTTTTATATTTACCGCAATAACATTCCCAATCCTTTGATGGCCCGAAAATTCTTTCGCAGAACAAGCCGTCGCGTTCAGGCTTTAATGTACGGTAGTTAATTGTTTCCGGTTTAGTAACTTCACCGTAGGACCATTTTAAAATCCTTTCCGGCGACGCTATACTAATTCGTATATAGTCAAAATAATCTATGCTTGTTGACATTTATATTATTCTCCTTTTTTATACTACAGCTTACTTTTAGGTATGCCGTCTTTTAGTAAATTTTGTTATATCATCCGATATTTGTAGTACCGGCTTTATTTTGTCAACGCACTCGGGAATTCCTTTCAGATTTTTATTTGTGTCGGACTTATCCCTCGCACCTGTTTTGTTTAGCGGGAATTACCCCACCCGGAAATCTAAGATTTCCACCCTCCCTCAAGGGGAGGGTATTGAAAATCTTATAAGTCTCCAAATGTAGTCGGTGTTTCAAAGAAGTTGATGTTCAGCAACTCTGAATCTATATCAGACAGAGTTCTTTTCGGAGCGGATTTTCTCAAATCATCCATATCTGTCATCAAGTCAACTTCGGCACCGTCTTTTTTCGCTACCGTAATATCAAGACCTATTGACTGTAATTCTCTTACAAGTACCTTGAAGGATTCAGGGATACCAGGTCTTGGAATATTATCACCTTTAACGATTGCTTCGTAAGCTCTGTTACGGCCGTTTACATCATCGGATTTGATTGTTAACATTTCCTGTAATGTATAAGCGGCACCGTAAGCTTCCAGAGCCCAAACTTCCATTTCACCGAATCTTTGTCCGCCGAACTGAGCTTTACCGCCTAAAGGCTGCTGTGTAACTAATGAGTAAGGACCTGTAGATCTTGCGTGAATTTTATCATCAACAAGGTGAACAAGTTTCAGAATATATGAAAGACCTACTGCAACAGGTTCATCAAATGGTTCACCTGTTCTTCCGTCAATCAATCTTACCTTACCGTCTTCGGTTACCCAATCGCATCCTGATTCTTTAATACCTTTAAGAAGTTCTTCTCTCGTTGCGATTTCGGATTTATTATCTCCGTATCTTTCATCAAAAGAAGGAGCTTCATAGTAGTTACCTGTCAGGTATGCGGCAAGCCCTAACAACAATTCATAAGTTTGGCCTACGTTCATACGGGAAGGAACACCCAGAGGGTTCAATACGATATCAACCGGAGTTCCGTCAGGAAGGAACGGCATATCTTCTTTCGGTAATATTCTTGATACGATACCTTTGTTACCGTGACGTCCTGAGAGTTTATCACCGACTGAAACTTTACGTTTTTGAGCGATGTAAACTCTTATAACAGTATTTGCACCAGGAGGAAGTTCGTCACCTTTTTCTCTGTCAAATACCTTAACGTCAAGTACTCTGCCGCCTTCACCATGAGGAACTCTCAGAGAGTTATCTTTAACATCTCTTGCTTTTTCTGCAAAGATTGCACGGAGAAGTTTTTCTTCCGGCGGATGTTCACTTTCGCCTTTCGGTGTAACTTTACCAACTAATATATCATCAGCGTAAACTCTTGCACCGATTCTGACAATACCACGTTCATCCAGGTGTCTCAAAGCATCCTCTGAAACATTCGGAATTTCACGGGTAATTTCTTCCGGTCCGAGTTTTGTCTGACGGGCATCTATTTCTAATTTTTCAATGTGAACTGATGTGAATATATCATCGTGAACGCATCTTTCTGAAAGTAAAATAGCATCTTCGAAGTTATATCCTTCCCAAGGCATATACGCTACTAAAACGTTTTTACCCAACGAAAGTTCACCGCAGTTTGTAGAAGCACCATCAGCGATTACGTCGCCTGCTTCAACCTTGTCGCCTTCGTGAACAATAGGACGCTGGTTGATACAAGTATCCTGGTTACTTCTTAAATATTTAATTAACTGGTGAAGATGAGGTTTACCTTGCTGGTCTGTAATAATAATTTCTTCACCCGTAACTCTCGTTACAGTACCATCGACATCAGAAACAAGAACCATGCCTGAATCTTTTGCCGCACGAGCTTCCAAGCCGGTACCGACAACAGGTCTTTGTGTAATCAAAAGCGGTACAGCCTGACGCTGCATGTTTGAACCCATCAATGCACGGTTTGCGTCATCGTGTTCAATGAATGGAATAAGTGATGTTGCAACCGAGATTACCTGAATAGGTGATACACCGACGTAGTCAACTTTCTTTGAATCACCCATTGTGAATTCTGAACGGTATCTGATTGGAACATATTCGTCTTTGAAAGTGTTATCAGGATTCAACTGAACGTCAGCAGGCGCAATACGTAAGTTTTCATCTTCATCTGCTGTCAGATAGTGAACTTCATCAGTAACTTTACCATCTTTTACAACAAAGAACGGAGTTTCTACAAAACCGTAATCGTTAACCTTAGCGTGAGTTGCAAGAGAACCTATCAAACCTGCGTTCGGCCCTTCCGGAGTTTCAATCGGACAAATACGTCCGTAGTGTGAAGGGTGGATGTCACGAACAGCAAACCCTGCACGTTCTCTCATCAAACCGCCAGGTCCTAATGCTGAAATACGTCTTTTGTGAGTTAATTCGGCGAGCGGGTTGGTCTGATCCATAAACTGTGATAACTGTGAACTTCCGAAGAATTCTTTCAATGAAGCTACTAAAGGTTTAGTGTTTAACAAGTTCAACGGAGTTAAAGTTTCAGAATCCTGAAGTGTCATTCTTTCTTTAACAATTCTTTCAATTCTTGAAAGACCAACTCTGAACTGGTTCTGCAGCAATTCGCCTACTGAACGGATTCTTCTGTTTCCGAGGTGGTCGATATCATCAACAGAGCCTTCATCATAAGTCAAATTGATTAAGTATTCGATTGATGCAACGATATCCTGAACAGTTAATGTTCTCTGGTTTTTCGGAATGTTCAGGTTTAATTTTTTATTTAATTTATAACGACCAACACGACCGATATCGTATTTCTTTTCATCAAAGAAACGTGCTTCCAAAATCTGGCGTCCGCCCTGAGGAGATGCAGGATCGCCCGGTCTTAATTTTTTATAAACTTCGATTAAAGCATCGTCTGTAGTTTCTGCTGTGTCTTTATCAAGTGTTTTCTTTAAGAATTCAAAGTGTGTGAACAATGATTCCATTTCTGAAACAGTGATACCCATAGCTTTCAATAAAGTTGTAGCTAAGATTTTTCTGTTCTTGTCTATTTTAACGTAGATTAAATCGTTGGAATCTGTTTCGATTTTTAACCACGCACCGCGGTTAGGAATCATAGTTGCGTTGTATAAACGTTTTCCTGCAGGGGAAATTTCACGTTTGAAGTAAACGCCAGGAGAACGAACGATTTGTGAAACGATTACACGTTCTGCACCGTTTACGATAAAAGTACCTTTATCGGTCATTGTCGGAATATCTCCGATATAAACTTCCTGTTCTTTAATTTCACCGCTGTCACGGTTTACCAATCTAATCATAACGCGTAATTGTTTTGCGTAAGTTGCGTCATGAATTCTTGCTTCTTCAACGGTATATTTTGCGTTGTCAAAAGTATAGTTAGGGAGGAAGTGTAATTCCAATCTTCCGGTATAGTCTTTAATAGGAGAGAATGAAAGCAATTCTTCTTTCAAACCTTCTTTCAAGAACCACTCGAAAGATTTTTTTTGCACTTCAATAAGATCCGGTAAATCATCCAAACGAGTATGAGGAATACCCATTGGTGTTACTCTTTTAGCATATTTTGTCTTAGACATCAATTCACCTCATAGATAATGGTGTACGTACTACATAAAAAATATTTTTTCTAACTTAAGGCTGTTAACCTTTTATCTGCCTCTATTGTTTCTTGCGGAAAGTTCAGGTCGCCCCCAGTTTCCGCCCAACCCGGCTGATAAATCTTTATATTTTATTCGGGCTTTTCTGCGTTTAGGCATAGTTCACCCGACTTTAATTTAACCATGTTCTTAAATCGTAATACATCAATATTCCTAGTCAAGAAATTTTCTACTTTAATTATACGAAATATTACGTTTTCTTAATAAATATTTTCAATTTACCTGAAACTATCAATATCACTGGGTTATAATGTCAAGCCTTACTTATTATATTCTCTATATATAATATGCCTCCAGTGCCTTTTATTATAAAACTTTCAGGGTTATTAGGCTAATTTTTGATTTTTAAACAAAATTATGATATTATTTAAAAAAAAGGAGTGTTATGAAAAAGTTTTTATTAATTTTAGGAATATTGTTTTTAGGTAATATATCTATGGCTCAGGATACCGTTTTGACAGGCGGGGTTGAATTCGACTGGGTTAATATGAGCCAAATTCAGCGCGATGAAACTATCGGAACTTATCAGCAAATTCTGTTTGGTGAGAATAAAGAACAAAATTATAAACGAAAAGATTTTCGCTCTAAGTATGAAACATATTTGAAAGACGAAAATTTCAGATATAATTATGTGCTTATGAAAAACAATGTAACAAAAACAAGCGATGCTGAACTTTGTGCTTTTTATCATAAAAATTTGCTTTACATGTATGCTATTAAATACAATAATACTCCCGAACACGTTTATTATTACAATGGATTAGGAACTTTAAGATATGTTGATGAAATGTCTGATAACTATCCTAATTATCCGTATTTTTCAAAACAGTATCGTTCAAACGGAAAACTCGCAGGGGCAATATATTTTGTATCAAAAGATTTGCAGTATGTGTATAAACCTAACGGAGATTTCAAAGGTGTATGGTACAGAGACAAAATGTTTGACTCTAAAGCTAATTTGATTCTTACCCGTACAAACTGGTAAATGAGGTTTTATGAAAATTAACAGGCTTCTCCCTGCAATACGCAGGTCATTTACAACCAAAAATATCGATAAAGACAATCTGAAATGGCTTTTATCAAATGTCCCCATAAGAAACGAAAATGATGAATTTATTGCAACAAGTTTTAAAACCTCAAAAGGGACTTTTACTGATTTACGTATTTTTAACAGAGGAATTAACATTAAAATCGGGAAGTCCGAACTGAATCTTGATACTAACGGGAAAATTACTTCTTATAAAAAGCCTTTTTTCAAGAGTTTGAACAAGCTTGTTGACAAAAGTGTTGAGCTTATAAACTATATAAGCACCAATATGACAAACAAAGAACTTGTGCACACAAGAACCCTTAAATTAATGACATTTCCCAAAGATACACTCAAAAAATTAAAACTCTAATCTTTTAATCGCGCAACGGCAATTATCGGGGAATAAGTAAGTGTTAAATCGGGAAATGACGCTTTATAATTATCACAGAAAATTTTAATGTCCTTTATGCCTAAAGGTTTTGAACTGAGTGCGTTTACGCCGGTATTTTTCATGTGCACAAGCACCTCGAGCGGATTTTGGAAATGCATTGTATATTCAAAGTTTTCAAGGTATTTTATCTCAAAATTTTTATCAAGAATTTCCCTGATTTCGTCTATAGATTTATACTCAAGCGTCAACCCTGTTAGAACATTGATTTCTTTAAAATTATCCGGCGAAAACGTAGTAAAAGCAATAATTCCGTCCTTATTCAGAAAGGTTTTAAAATAATCCAGAGATTTTTCAACATCATTAAACCACTGGAACAAAGCATTTGAAATTATAAGATTAAACTTTCCGCTCACCTGTAATCTTAAAGCGCTTCCGCCAAGAAAAACGTAATCTTTCAAAATTTTATCAAGATACAATTTTGATTTTTCTACGATATCATTTGCGTAATATTTCTCATAGCGGATTTTTTGTACAAGTTTTTTTGTAAGAAGACCTGAGCCGCACCCCAGCTCCAAAATTGAAGTATAATCACCTAAAGGCAATGCACTTATTAATTTGTCAGCCATTATTGCCTGTACAACAGCGTGCTGCTCATAAACATCTATGCTTTTTTTAAATTGTTTTTTTATTATTTTCGGATCTGTGCGCATTTTAAAATATCATCCCATCCGTCAAAAGAATAAAACGGAAAATGTCCGCTGTCGAGCATTATGACATTTGCTCTGTCATTCCAACAATTAAGCTGATTTTTTGTCGGCACAATCTTATCAGCACTGCTGATTATAGCATACTCATAAAATTTTTCATAAGAAATCTCTGAATTTGATATATAATTTTTAAGAGCAATAAGTTCTTCGGCTTGTTCAGGAATTGTTCTGGAAACAGGATTTTCAGCATATTTTTCATAATCATCTTCACTGTTAAAAAGATTTTTTTGAAACTTTCCCTGAAGTCCCGTATCAACATGTTTCAAGGTTAAATCAAAACTTCTATGTGGAATACCAAGCTTATCATCAATAGGAAACGGAGTGCCGTTTATTGCAAATTTTAAATTAAAATCTGGAAGCTTATCTCTGAGAAGATATGCAATGTACACTCCCATTGACCAGCTTATAAGATAGTATTCGTCATATTTTGGAATTTCCAGAGGCAAAACATGTTTTTTATAGTCATAAAACATTAAAACATCGAAATCCGCACAGGCTAATCTTTTAAACGGCTGTTCATCAAAACTCCAGCCGCAAAAGAAAACTATAAGCTTTCTGTTATTATTTTTGTTGAGCCAATAATACTGCATAATTTCTCCAAATCTTTTTCATCAATTTCAGTCGTTAGCGACAATCTCAAACGCGAAGTCCCCTGAGGCACGGTAGGAGGTCTGATAGGCAGAGTAAAGTATCCGTTTTGATATAGAATATCGCAAAGTTCTACGGTTCGGGCATTATCACCGACTATAACCGGAACAATATGACTTTGACTTCCCATTTTTCTGCCAAGTTTAAGCATATTCATCCTTTTACCATAAGTCTCCTGCAGCTTATTTTCAATAATCCACTTTGAAAAAGCAATGCTTATTGGAGGAAGTGCTGTTGAAAAAATAAAAGAACGAGCAGAATTTATAAGATAATCAATAAGAAGTTTTTTCCCTGTTGCAAAAGCCCCCATAGAACCTATAGCCTTACCGAAAGTACCGACAAGCAGATCAACTTCATTTAGCAACCCGAGTTCTTCACAGACGCCAAGCGCATTTCTGCCAAATACACCGAATGCATGAGCTTCATCCACTACAAAAATACAGTTATATTTATTCTTTAACTCAATCAATTTTGACAGATCAGCAATATCGCCGTCCATAGAAAAAACACTCTCTGAAACAATCACACCCGTTTTAAAATTATTACGTTCGCGCTCTAAAAGCTTTTCCAGAGCCTCCATGTTATTATGCGGATACCTGAAAAATTTTGCCTCGGAAAGCCGCATCCCGTCAATTATACTTGCGTGATTAAGTTTATCTGAAAATATAACGTCACCTTTGCCTGCAAGAGAACTATTTATACCCACATTTGCATGGTACCCGCTGTTAAAAAGCAAAGTGCCCCCGCTATTAAATAAATTTGTAATAAGATTTTCTAATTCTCTATAAATTGGTAGTGTTCCTGTTAAAAGTCTTGCAGAAGCACTTCCGAATGAATACTTTGCTCCGGCTTCTGCTAAAAACTCTTCAGTTATTTTCTTATTATCCGCAAAACCCAGATAATTATTAGACGAAAGATTTAAAAGCTTATTTCCGTTAAGATAAATATATTTCTCGTCTTTAAAATCAAAATTTCTTACTGTCCTGAAATTATCACGCTCCTGTAGCTCACAAAGTGCGTTCTTATATTTTTCAAACATAATATTAATGTATGATAAAAAAATGTTAAAGTCTACATTATAAACATGATGTTTTTTCTTTTAAATGGGAATAAAGTATATATAATACACAAAATATAGAAAATGTGTTATAATAAAAAAGAATACAGTTGGAGGATTTCTTGTTTTACAAAAAGGCGTTCACTCTTGCAGAAGTTTTAATCACACTGGGTATTATCGGGGTGGTAGCTTCATTAACTTTGCCTGATATAAAGCAAGGAGTTGATGCAAAAGCGAACATGGCAGCACTGCAAAAAACGTATTCCACATTACAGCAAGCCACAAATATGGCCATCTCTGAACACGAAAACCCTATCTACTGGGGAATGGAAGATAACTCCACGGAATCAATCAATAAGGTTTATTCATACTATAAACCATACTTCAAAATGATGAGAGAATGTCCAAATGAACCCGGTTGCTGGGCTTACCCTACCAGATATCTGAATAAAACCATATACTGGAACGCCCATAATACAAGCTGGTATCAATATGCATTCACTTTTACTGACGGTGTTAGTGTTCTTATAGATATTTATGATACAGGTAATATTCAGAATATGTTCGGGCTTGATATAAATTATCCAGCCGCTGTATTTTTTGTTGATGTAAATTCAGGGAAAAACCCTAACACTATAGGTAAAGATATTTTCTGTTTTGTAGTTACGGAACGAGGAATGGTTCCTGCCGGAATGAATCATGTAAGACAATGTAAATCTAACGGACAGGGAACTGACTGTACCGCAAAAATAATTCAGGACGGATGGACTATAAAATATTAATAAAAAAGACCGATTATACAATCGGTCTTTTTAGTTATTAGTTTTTCTTTTTCAATGTCGGGAATGCAATTACGTCTCTGATTGACGGAGAATTTGTCAGAAGCATAACAAGACGGTCAATTCCGACACCCAAACCACCCATCGGAGGCGCTCCGTGTTCAAGTGCACAGATGTAATCCTCATCAATAGGCATTGCTTCTTCATCCCCGTTTGCTTTGGCTTGCATTTGAGCTTCAAATCTCATTCTCTGATCAATAGGATCCGTTAATTCCGAAAATGCATTTGCGATTTCCCAGCCGTTGACTCTGGTTTCAAAACGTTCTGTCAAACGCTCGTTATCTCTATGAACTTTTGCCAGAGGCGATATATCACGAGGATAATCAATAATGTGAACAGGCTGAATTAAATGAGGTTCAACTTTTTCCTCAAAAATCAAATCAATTACCTGACCCCAGTTATCGCAATCTTCCGGATTTATACCCATTGCTTTTGCCTTGGATTTAGCATCATCAAGCGTATAGCAGCTTGAAAAATCAACATTGGTGTATTCTTTAATAGCACCAAGCATTGTTTTTCTGTCCCAAGGCGGAGTAAGGTCAATTTCATTTTCTCCGTAGGTAATTTTCATTGTACCAAGAACTTCCTGAGCCACAGTTGAAACAAGGTTTTCCGTCAATACCATCATTTCATTGTAATCAACATAAGCCTGATAAAGTTCCATCATAGTGAATTCCGGATTGTGGCGGATATCAATGCCTTCATTTCTGAAACTTCTGTTGATTTCAAAAATCTTTTCGCTCAAGCCGCCGACCATAAGTCTTTTAAGGTAAAGCTCAGGCGCAATTCTCAGGAACATATCCATATCGAGAGTGTTATGATGTGTAATAAATGGTCTTGCATTTGCGCCGCCTGCCTGCGGGTGAAGCATAGGTGTTTCAACTTCCAAAAATCCCTGTTTTGTCAAATATTCTCTAATTTTTTGAATAATTAAACTTCTGGTTCTGAAAGTTTTTCTTACATCTTCATTAACAATCATATCTACATAACGCTGACGATAACGTGTTTCAACATCAGTCAGACCGTGGAATTTTTCCGGTAACGGCAGCAAAGATTTTGATAATAATTTTAAAGAAGTTGATTTAATAGAAAGTTCACCACGAGGAGTTCTTCTAATTGTACCTGTAAAACCTACGATATCACCGATATCAATAAGTTTTAAAATTTTCATTTGCTCTTCTGATAAATTTTCTTTATGCGAGAATATCTGGATTTTCCCGGAAGCGTCCATTAAATCAATAAACATACCGGTATTTCTAATTGCCATAACACGTCCGGCAACTGAATAAACATCTTCAGTTTCTTCACCTGCCGGAAGGTCTTTGTATTTTTCCTGCAAATCAGCAGCGTCTGCATTCTTTTCAAACACATACGGATAAGGATTCACGCCTTTATCTGCAAGATCTGCAAGTTTTTGTATTCTTGTCTGTCTTATCTGGTCTATAGCCGAATTCGACTCATGAACTGTTTGTTGTGTCATAATTTATACTTCCTCATATTAAGTGTAACTCTTAATTAAATATTAACACAAAAACATAAATATGTTCTCAAAAGTTTCGCTCACGTTCTTTTATCGAGATTTTTTATATATTAATCATTCGTTTCAGTTCATCAGGTCTTGAAGTCTTAGACAATGCATCTTCCAGAGTAATGACGTTTTGTTTATACAGATTAGCGAGTGCCATTTCAAGAGTCTGCATACCCATTCCCTGATTCATCTGAATTGTCGAATAAATCTGAGCGGCCTTTGATTCTCTGATAAGGTTCGCAATAGCCGGATTAACAAGCATGATTTCCTGTGCCATAACACGGCCTTTTTTAGTTCCGTCCGGCTGTACCTTAGGAAGAAGCGTTTGGGAGAATACCGCTACAAGCGAGTTTGCAAGCTGGACACGAATTTGCTGCTGTTGACCTTCCGGAAATACGTCAATAATACGGTCAATTGTCTGGGAAGCCGAAGAAGTGTGCAGGGTTCCGAAAACAAGGTGACCTGTTTCTGCAGCGGTAAGAGCAAGAGCTATTGTTTCGTGGTCACGCATCTCACCTACCAGAATAATATCAGGGTCTTCACGGAGTGCGGATTTTAGGGCATTTGCAAAAGATCTTGTATCCATACCTAGTTCACGCTGGTGAATAATACTTGATTTTGACGAGTGCACAAACTCGATAGGGTCTTCAATTGTCAGAATATGTTCAGCTTTTGTTGTATTGATATAGTCAATCATCGCCGCAAGAGTTGTTGATTTACCAGAACCGGTCGGTCCTGTTACAAGAATCAATCCTCTAGGTTTTTCTGCAGTAGTTCTTACAATATCAGGAAGCCCAAGCTTTTCAAACGACGGAACCTGCGAAGTAATTGTACGGAAAGCAGCCGCATAGTTTCCTTTATCCTTGTAAAAATTGACCCTGAAACGGCTTAAACCTTCAATACCATAAGAGAAGTCAAGTTCCCATTCTTGTTCAAGACGTCGTCTTTGCTCATTTGAAAGCATAGGGAATAAAAGATTTTCAACATCTTCCGGAGATAAAGGCGGATAATCCAAACGTTTCAAATTACCGTCAACACGAATGACCGGTGGCAGGTTACTTGAAATATGAAGGTCACTGCCGCCTTGGGATACTAATTTTTCCAAAAGTTCTGAAATTTCAACTACCATTTATATTCTCTCTCTTTCTCTATTCTGAAAAATTCATTAAAGCATCATCTTCTTTCATCGCTGTTTCAAGAAGATTATAAGTCATATATGCACCCAGCGCAACGGCTTTAGGATCCAAATCCGTATTGTTTGCAGCTTCTATTATTGCTGTATTAATTTCCGGATTTTCCTCTTTTATATAATGAATCATTTTTTTACGCCAGGAAGGCATATCTTTAAAAATCTCGGGAAAAACTGCTGCTGCAATCTCTTCTGTAATTATCGGTAACATATTTGACCTCATTTTAATTATATTTAGATTATAGCGTACAAAGGACAAATTTCGCAAGGGGAGTCATAAATAATCATTTGTTTGAAGTATAATAATTATTATGAAGTTATTGAATTTGAGACTTAAAAATTATAGAAACTGCAAAGATATAGAACTTGATTTAAATGCCGATAAAATTTTAATTATCGGGAAAAATGCCCAGGGGAAAACGAATATTCTTGAAAGTATCTATTTCCTCTCAACACTTAAAAGTCCGCGAACCTCAAATAATACAGAGCTTATAAATTTTGATGCGGAAAAAACTGAAATCGAGTCTGATATAATAAAAGCAGACACTGAAATTGAACTGGGGTATATTTATACAAAAGACAAAACCCGCGAATTGAAGATTAACAGAGTCAAATCCCGCCCGAAAGATTTCAAATCCGTATTAAAAACCGTACTATTTTCAACGACAGATCTTCTGCTTCTGCGCGGGAACCCGTCGGACAGGAGAGATTGGCTGGATAGAGCAATCTCACAGATTTATCCGGCTTATGATGACAGACTTTCCAAGTATGATAAAATCCGAATTCAAAAAAACAATTTTCTAAAAGACCTTGCAAAAGGTAATACTTTTGACGAAACACTTTTGGAAGTTTACAATGAACAGCTTGTTATAACGGGAAGCAACATCATTTTTCTGAGAAAGAAATTTCTTAAAGAAATAGAGAGGATTGCCAGAGAAAAACACAGAATTATAAGTGAAACAGAAGATCTGAAAATCGCTTACGACTGCTCATTCCTGAATGGCGAAACCGAACTTGATGACATTGTAAAAAATTTCCATGAATCGCTTGCAGAACGACGGATTGAAGAAATACGCCGTTGTCAGGCCTGTGTCGGGCCTCACAGGGACGATATTATCTTCTACATTAACGAAAATGAAGCAACTAAATTCGCTTCACAGGGACAGCAGAGAACAATAGTGCTTGCGCTGAAGCTTTCTGAATTAGATATAATCACTGATAAGACCGGAGATGAACCGGTGCTTTTACTGGATGATGTGCTGGCAGAACTCGATGATATAAGACAGAATTATCTTTTGAAATCAATAAACGACCGAACGCAAACTATTATTACATCTGTTGATACGGTACTTTTTGAGGAAGAATTTTTGAAAGATGTCAAGATATACAAAATCGAAAACGGTGCGATTAAATAAGTTTTAGTTTATGAAATTAAGTCAGGCAGAACTGACATAAAATTTAACTGCCATCGTGGGCACTCACAATATTCGTAAATTTATACGAACATCAGGCTCAGTCTCAATTTAGCTGCAACGTAAAAATAAAAATGAACAATTTTTATTTCAAATCGTTATACAAATGTAACAAATCATTCTAACAGAATGAGACTTATATGGCTGATGAAGAAATTAAAACTACCGAAGAAAGAAAATGCTTCGGATTAAATGAAAAAAATGTATTAAGATTTATCATTCCATGCGTAACATCATTTATCGGGTGTTTGCTTGCTTTGGCAGTTTACGCATCTCTCACTGGAAAACCTCCGGTTCCACCGAGACACTGCCCGCCGCCTTGTCCGAGAATGGAAGCACCTTGTCCGCATGCGCATCATTTTGCAAGACACCATCACGGAGAATTTCGTCCGGATCGTCCGCATATAAGAAGACACCATCCGCGTCCGCACTGGGATAACAGACGACCGGAATCGCCTCAGGCAGACAGACCATTGCCTCAAAAACCGAATAAAAAATAGACCTCCTATTCTAATTAGTAAATAAATATCAATCTACTTTTCACCCCTGTATCGCTGATTTTGTCTACATCAGCGATACATTTTTTAAATGATCGATTTTTAATTCCGGATTCAACGTAATTCCTACAATATCTATTCTGTAATCCTTTACCTTATTTTCAGCAAGATAATACTGAACGCCTTTTTTTATATTCTCAAACTTTGTCCTTGTAATCGCTTCCATAGGAGTGCCGTAATCATTTGTACGACGGGTTTTGACTTCAACAAATACCGTTGTATTTTTATATTTTGCGATTATATCAATCTCGCAATAGCGCGAATAATGTTTATTACGTTCTAATATTTCATAGCCGTTTTTTTGCAGGTAACGGCAGGCCAAATCTTCTCCAGCATTTCCTTTTGTTCTGTTTGTCATTGCTTAATCCCGCATCTTGCAAACTTTGTTAAATCAATTAATTCTTCAGCAAAATTTTTACAACAGTTGTTGCTCCATCTTGCAGGAGAAATATCAATTCCGCCGCGGCGTGTGTATAGTGCGCTTACAAATAGTTCATCATCTGTATCAAGCAAATCATACAAACGTTTATAAATCATCTCGCAGCATTCCTCATGAAAATGATATTCAGAACGGAATGAAGATAAATATTTTACCAGAGAAGTTTCTTTTATATGATTTTTTGACTTGTAGTAAATAAACGCATCCCCGAAATCAGGCTGATGAGTGACCCTGCAATTTGACCTCAGAGAATCAAATGTTAAATAATATTCTTTTTGCAGTTCGCCTTTTTCAACTTCAATTAATTCAGGCGTTTCCTTAAATGTTTCGATGTGCAAATTTCCTTCATCCACAAAATTCATAATATTTTTAAATTGCGAAAAAATTTCTACACGAACGGTACTATCATCCAAAAAGTTCACCTGAACATCAGTCTGAAGCTTTTCGCTCAAATCTTTTTCAATCAGCCTTTTACAAATTTGCAAACAATCACTTGTGGAGGCGCCAAATTTAGACATATTAAACGAATTAAGATATAGCTTTAAAGACTTTGATTCCACAAGAAAATCATTATCGCAGTTGTATTTGAGTTTCATCACTCTTGTTACCGGAAGCCCGTTTTCACACATCGCAGAAAATTCATACGCATGCCAGACATCGAACCCTAGAAACGGAAGCCTTCCTTGATGAATTTCATAGCGTTCACGATTTTCAGCCCTTGGAACAGCAACCAGCAATTCCGGATTATACACATCGCATCCGCTGACTTTTTTACCCAAAAACTTTCCTGCAATTTCATCCGTCTGATTATGCAATGTCTTCATAAGCCTTCGGGTTATTCAAAAGGTCATAATTAATTTCGTTTTCGTTATCAGCAATAGCCGCAACAACAACAGCGTCTGATGTGACATTTACAAGAGTTCTCATCATATCTGTTACTCTCTCGATTGTGAAGAGGAATGCAAATCCCGCAACGAGCTGTTCAGGACTTAATCCCATTCCGTTAAGTATCAGTGCAATCGTAATCAAACCGGCACCAGGAATTCCTGCACAGGTTGAAGATGCTATTATAGCAAGAAGTGCTATCTGGATTACAAGAAACGGAGTAAGAGCAACACCGTATGCCTGAGCAAGGAAGATTACTGCAACGGTCTGCAAAAGGGCAGTCCCGTCCATATTCAACGTAGCACCAAGCGGAAGCACAAAACTTGAAATCTTATGTGAAATCCCGCGTTTTTCACAACATGCAATTGTTAAAGGCAACGTAGCAGAAGAACTTGCTGTTCCGAAAGCAACCATCATAGCTTCCGCAATTGCCGAATATAAAATCCATATATTTACTTTTGAGAAGAATTTCAAGAATAAAGGATAAACTACAAACATCTGTAAAATAAATCCTACAGCTAAAACGCCGAAATATTTTGAAATACTCATAAATATATCAATACCGAAACTTGAAACAGCTGAAGCTGTCAATGCAAAAACACCCGGTGCCGCAAGGAACATAATCCAATCGGTAATCTTCATAGTAGCTGCAAAAACGGATTCAAAGAAAGATACAATAGGTCTGTTCACCTCTCCGACTTTTGCAAGAGCAATAGCAAATGTCACAACAAATACAATTATCGCAACCATATTCCCGTTAGCCAGAGCATTCAGCGGATTGCTAGGAATAAAACCGAGGAATATATTTAAAATATTTCCCTGCTGCTGTTCCATAGCAGATGCTACTGATGCCTGAACTCCTGCAGCTGTATTTTCTGCAATATAAGGTGCAGCACCAAGACCCGGCTTAAATATCAGAGCTAAAGCAGCACCTATAACCACTGCCGCAACTGTAATTATTCCGTAATAAATCACCATCTTGGAGCCAAATTTACCGAGCTGTTTGTTGTCTCCGACACTTGTAATCCCAATAACAATTGCTGAAACAACAAGCGGAATTACAACCATCTGGATTAATCTTATAAATACCTGACCTATAAATGTTAATAGAGTTTGAACAAGAGGAAATGAGTGCGCGTGTAAAAATATTCCGACCAAAATACCGGCAATTATACCGAAAAAGATATGCCAGTTACGTTTTATACCCAAACCTAACGCAATCAATATCTGCATATGTAGTTTCATATTCTCTAACCTCTTATCATTCTGTATTAACCAGTTTATTATAACTTATTAACGTTCAAATTTCAAACGAAATTCATAAAATCTATAGAAAAATCAACCGTAAAATGGAGATTTTATTTGTTATATTTTTCCATTTCTGATTTATTCACTCTTTTATAAACCCTATAGAGCGCCTGTGCATCTTCATCTGTCACGGCATCATCTTCAAAAGATTCTTTACAAGCCATAACACCATCCTGAACGGCTCCGCATTTTACACCCAGAGTTTCGCCGACTGCCCTAAGCGCGATAGCCTTCAATTCAGATCTTGAATATGGATTTCCGTCGTTATCATTTAAAGCAATCATCATATCTATATGAAAGAAATATCCGGTAGGTTTACCTGGAGTATATGTCCAAGTAGATACATACGTTTTTTGAAGTTGATAAGGATCCCCGTTAGGCAACTTATCATAAAAAATAACATTCACATTAGATGTCTTTTGCGCTACTGAGGATTGCCTGTATATAAATCGTGCAATATTTTTTGAATTGGCTTTCCACTCTTCAAATGCACTTTTTACAATAAGAGATTCTGGAGTCCCTGCCGGTAAATATACACTCAAAGGAAGCGCCGACCAACGCGGCATACTATAGGCAAATACACTGCCTGCACTAAACATTAAAATTCCTAACACTAACAACAACTTCTTCATCATACTTATATTAAAACATGAATTGTTAAAAAGTTGCTTTATGTTTCGTATTTTTATTAAAAAATGTTAAATCTACTAATCCTTAAGATTATTAACCGCGTAAGGTATTGAGTTTTTGTTTTGTTTAGAGTAACCTGTTGATTACGGAAAGAGGGAGAAAATATGCTTGTATTAGAAAATGTTAAAGAAATTAATGACGTTATTAAAAATATTGCTGAATTTATTCAAAAAGATGAATATGTTCACCTTGATTTTGACGAATATATTAAAACTATCGGAAGACCTTCCGACAATACAAGCTTTCAGGCTGCCTGCTTTAATTACATATTTGAAAGACGACTCGGTGAAGAAAGAAAAAGCATTCCCGATTTATATTTAGAAAGACAAAAAGGGCTTTCGGCTTCAGAAAAAAAAGTTGTAAAAGCTTTAAAAAAATCCCTGTCATCTGTCTTTGAAATACATAAAATCGCTAAAAACGGATTTATTTTATATAACATTATTAACGAAAAAACATACGACGTTACATCACTTGTTAAAATGACAACATTCCGGGGAATGGGACCGGGGCAGTATGTTGTTGCCAGAATTTTCGCATACGAAAAAGAGCACTATCTTCTTGAAATTTCCGGTGTGCTTTCTACTACAAGAAGGGATGATGTTTACAGATTTGCGATTGCAAAAATTATTCAAAATCCTGAAATTGTCTATATTGATAATCCGAAAAAAGCTAAAGAAATTGAAAAAGAAATAAAAGAAACTCACAAAAAATTCCTTGAATACTTCGGTACTGACGAAATCATCACAACAAATAAATTTGCAGATGACCTAATTGGGTTGTTTAATGATTTTGCAGAGGGCGGAGAAAAAACAGACTATTCTGACAAAATTCAACTCCCGGAAAAATATACCTTTTTTAATGTTGAAGAATTTAATAACTCATACGACAATTTCCTTGAAAATTCTCTGGGTGGATTCTCTTCACACAAAGAAACTTATGATGTCGGAATTATCTACGACGAAGAACTTGGAATGTATGCGGTTCCTTTCTGGGGCACTTTCAACAAAATTTTTGAAGCGGAAAAGCCTTCGGATATTGAAAATTACGATAAATGTATTCAATATTTCTTATTTAATGATAAGTTTTCAGCAAACCTTATTAAAAAAGTTGCTGAAAAACACGAAAACTTCCTGCCTATTGTGAATGGAATTTTAAAAACTGATTATTCGCTTGATGAGTTGCTCCAAAAATACAAATCACATTACCTTGAACAAAAAATATATTCATCAACAACAGTTTTATACAAATCAAAAGCGTTTTCAAACACACTGGGCATAATAGAAGAACATGAAGAAAAACCGAAACTGCCTGAAGGAATTGATCTTTCAAAAGTAGGCCGCAATGACCCTTGCCCTTGCGGAAGCGGTAAAAAGTTCAAAAAATGCCACGGTGCCTGAGGCACGACATTACATTGGAACGACTTTCTCAATAGCGCTTTGCACGATTATTTTTTACGGCCGCGTTATTTCTAAAACAGCTTTGCACAAAAATTAACTACACAGCAAATCTAAAATGCACAATATCGCCGTCCTGCACTATATAATCTTTTCCTTCAAGACGGGTTACGCCCTTTTCTTTGCAGGCATTATAAGAACCTAATCTTACAAAATCTTCGTAAGGAGTAATTTCCGCTCTGATAAATCCTTTCTCAAAATCCGAATGGATAACACCAGCAGCTTGCGGAGCTTTTGCGCCCGCCGGAATTGTCCACGCATGAACCTCTTTTTCGCCCGCAGTTATAAATGTTCTCAAGTTCAATAAATGGTATACATGCTTAATCATACGGTTAATCCCGCTGTCATCAATTCCAAGTTCTTTTAAGTATGCAAGGGATTCTTCACCCAGCTCAGAAAGTTCTTCTTCTATTTTTGCAGAAATTATAACCATTTCAGCACTATGTTCATCTGCGTATTTTTGAACCTGAGCAGTGTAGGCATTTCCGTCTTTTAAATCGTTTTCAGAAACATTTGCAGCATAAATTACTGGTTTTGTGGACATCAAATTTAACTGCTTTACAAACGGAATTTCTTCTTCATCAAAATGATCTTTTATATTAATAAAAGTTCCCTTATATAGAAGTTCCAGAAGTTTCGTAAGTACTCTATCTTCAATAACTGCATCTTTATCGCCGCCTTTTGCCTGTTTAGCAATACGCCCCTGTCGCTTTTCTACTGATGCAATATCAGCGAGTGCAAGTTCTGTATTTATAATTTCAATATCATCAAGCGGATTAACACGTCCCGCAACATGGATTGTATTCGGGTCATCAAAACATCTTACAACTTGAATAATAGCATCTACTTCGCGAATATTGTGAAGAAACTGGTTTCCCAAGCCTTCCCCTTTGCTTGCACCTTTAACAAGCCCTGCAATATCAACAAATTCAATGGCTGTAGGGATAATCTCTTTAGAATTACATAATTTAGCAAGAACGTCCAATCTTTCATCAGGAACATTAACAACTCCGACATTAGGTTCTATAGTACAAAACGGATAATTAGCACTCTGGGCATTTTTTGCACTCGTTAATGCGTTAAATAAAGTTGATTTCCCTACATTCGGCAGTCCGACAATTCCTGTTCTTAACATTCTGCTATCCTTTTATTCTGTAATACTTGACCTGAGTATAGCACGAACAAAATTTTTCGTAAACTATTTGCATTTTGATTTGCCGGTATAACTCAAATCTTTGCATTTGAGATAATCCTTATTTCCTTTTTCTAAAAACCAGTTTGCGCACATATAACCATTTGCATTTAAACAGTTTTGCTGAAAGATGCTTTGTTTCTTTGCTTCTGTAGGCTGCCATCCAGCAGGACGTATAAAATTATATGTAGGAATATAGTAAAAATAAAAGAAATCATTACCTAATTGATTAGGTTTTCGCCAGCCATTAAGGTTTAACAAGGGCACCTCCATCCAGGCTTGCACGAAACATCATAATAGTTCCGTCCGCTAACTGAAAAGCCGCACGCGGCAAATCTACAAAATTGCCATATTTTGTACCTATTGAAGATTTATACGTAATATGCCCAAAACAAACAGATATATCATCCTCACAAGTTTTTAACACTTTAAAATATTTTTTATATCTCTCTAATAAAAGTTTTGAGCTTTCTTCCGAATTTTGTGTCAACCCCCACTCGGAAATAGGTCCGTATTCCTCTTCAACCCTCAGTGTTGCCTGTAATAACTGCGAGTAAACTTTCTGAAGATGTGAATGATCTGCCTTATCCTGATATTTTTGAACAAGTGTAGGTAATGTCATAGCGGCAACCACACCTATTATTCCAAGCGTTATCAAAACCTCTGCAAGAGTAAATCCTTTTTTCATTCATCCTCCATGATAGCGCTTGATATTGAGCCTGTTGAACTTTTTGATTTCGGACACCAGAAAGATAATGAAACTCTTTTAGTTGAAATAAATAAAATGTTAAAAAGTTCGCCAGAAAAAATTCCTGAAGTATATAAAATAATCAGAGCCATTGTGAATTAAAACCCTCCGGCGCTTTGCGCCACCTCCCTTACAAGGGAGGTTTAAGACTTACCCCCTTTTGCCCATGGGTCTTGGCTATCTGTTGTTAAACCCTCCGGCGCTTCGTGCCACCTCCCTTACAAGGGAGGCTAAGATCTGACCCCCTTTTGTAAAGGGGGAATAGAAGGGGGATTTTTTCATAAATACCTTTCAATATCTGCACAAACACCTTCAAAATTTTTATTTATATCAACATTCGTATAGCGTAATACAGTCAACCCTAAACTTTTTAAGTAACTATCGCGTTCTTGATCTTTTTGTTTGGCTGTATCTTCATAGTGTTGTCCCCCGTCTAATTCAATAACAATTTGCTTTTTAGGGGAATAAAAATCAACAATGTAGTTGTCAATTATCTTTTGTCTTAAAAAACGACATTTGCAATTGCGTAAATAATTATACCATAATTTCATTCTTCCTTTGTCATATTCTTACGCAAATTCCTTGCTAATATTGTTAATTCGCCATTATACTTTAGCATAAAAACCCTCCGGCGCTTTGCGCCACCTCCCTTAAGAAGGGAGGCTAAGATCTGACCCACCTTTTGTAAAGGGGGAATAGAAGGGGGATTTTTATACAAGTCCCTCGTCCGGTCCAACAACCTGTATGCCAAATTTCGTCCTGAATAAGTGCTTTACTGTATCCCCCTGGATTTCAAACATCATTTTATTAAATAAGTCATACGCTTCGCGTTTGTATTCAATCAACGGATCTTTTTGCCCGTAAGCACGTAGGCCTATACCTTCTCTCAGCATATCAATATTATGAAGGTGGTCAATCCATTTGTTATCCACAACGCGCAAAAGAATATCTTTTTCAAGATTTCTTATCACGTTATCGTCGCTGAAGGCTGTCTGTGGGACAAAGTTTGAATCATATTTTTCCACAACTTCGTTATAAAAATTGATAACTTCTTCTTCGTGGTTTCTGTATGCTTCTATTGCAAGAGTTTTAATCTTGTCATAAATAGCTTCAAATCTTAACCCCTGAACATCTGAAACCGATACTCCTGCTAATTGCGGAATAACAGAATGGAGTTCTCGTATCATTGTCTGCAAATCCTCAAATATATATTCTTCAGGATTTTGTTCAGGAGAAATATAAGATTTTAGAAGTCTGTCGATTTCCTTTTCTATCATATAGTAAATATCTTCACTGAGGTTATGTCCAAATAGAACTTTGCGACGCTGTGCGTAGAATTTTTCACGCTGAATATTCATAACATCGTCGTATTCAAGAACGCTTTTTCTTATATCAAAGTGGTAAGTTTCAACTTTCTTTTGAGCAGATTGAATTTGTCTTGTGATAAGCGGGTGTTCGATTGCAATATCTTCTTCGACATTCAATGCATTCATAAGACTTGTAATTTTATCTCCGCCGAAAATTCTCATTAAGTTATCTTCAAGTGAAAGGAAAAATCTTGTAGAACCCGGGTCACCCTGACGTGCGGCACGACCTCTGAGCTGGTTATCTATACGGCGTGATTCGTGGCGTTCCGTCCCGATTACGTGAAGCCCGCCGGCTTGAACAACTTTTGCGTGCTCTGCTTCAGTAATCTTTTTAGCGTTTGCCATTGCCTCGTTTTTCTTTTCTTCGTAATCAGGAGTATTTTCTGGCGTAATGCCCTGTCTTTCAAGTTCTTCTTTTGCCATATATTCAGCGTTACCGCCTAAGAGAATATCTGTTCCGCGACCTGCCATATTAGTTGCAATTGTGACCGCACCGACACGCCCTGCCTGCGCGATTATGTATGCTTCTTTTTCGTGGTGTTTAGCATTCAAAACATTATGTTTAATTCCGCGCTGGGTTAAAAGATGCGACACATATTCAGATTTTTCAATGCTGATTGTACCAACAAGAACAGGACGTCCTATTTTATGCTGCGCAATAATATCTTCCACAACCGCGTTAAATTTCGCCTTTTCGGTTTTATAGATAACATCAGGATAATTCTTTCTGATATCAGGTTTGTTGGTCGGAATAGTCGTAACTTCAAGGTTATAAATTTTACCGAATTCTGCTTCTTCCGTCATCGCAGTACCTGTCATCCCTGATAATTTCGGGTAAAGTCTGAATAAATTCTGGAAAGTTATACTTGCAAGAGTCTGTGTTTCATCCTGAATTTTGACCCCTTCTTTAGCCTCAATTGCCTGATGCAGCCCGTCAGACCAGCGGCGACCTTCCATTAGACGCCCTGTAAATTCGTCAACAATCATAATTTCGCCGTTTCTGACAACGTAATCCGTATCGCGGATAAAGAGTTCTTTCGCTTTTAAAGCCTGCAGGAGGTGATGCGCGTACTGAGTATTAATATCAAACAAATCTTTAATCTGTAATAATTCTTGAGCGTGGTCAATGCCGTCTTCTGTCAAAATTACGTTTTTATTTTTTTCATCGACTTCGTAATCTTTATCCTTAGTCAATTGCGGCGCTATTTTTGCCATAAGCTGATATAGTTCAGCTGATTTATCCAGACGTCCGCTTATGATAAGAGGGGTTCTGGCTTCATCAATCAAAATACTGTCGACTTCATCAATAATCGCATAATTGTAAGGTCTTTGAACAAGCGCATCCGGAGATTGAGCCATATTATCACGAAGATAATCAAAACCAAATTCGTTATTGGTGCCATACGTGATATCGCAGTCGTAAGCGGCTTTTTTAGCGGCAAAATCTTCCATGGAACGTCCGCCGGAAAGAATTACGCCTACTGAAAGCCCGAGAAATTTATAAATTTTTCCCATCCACTCGCTGTCACGTTTTGCAAGGTAATCGTTAACAGTAATTACGTGAACGCCCTTGCCAGTTAATGCGTTCAAATATGCCGGAAGAGTTGCCACAAGGGTTTTACCTTCACCAGTTCTCATCTCTGCAATATGACCGTTATGCAAAAAATATCCGCCGATTAATTGTACGTCAAAGTGGCGCATATTCAAAACTCTTTTGCCAGCTTCTCTTACTGTTGCAAAAGCTTCAGGAAGGATTTTATCAAGCGCCTCCTTTTCAAGTTTTCTATCTGTTTTAAAATCCTTTGAGGTCGGGCGTTTGGCGAGAATTTCTTTAAATTCATCGGTTTTTGCGCGGAGTTCCGCATCCGTCAATGCTGCAAACTGAGGCTCCAGTGCATTTATATGATCAACAATCCCCATCATGTGTTTAATCTTTTTTTCGTTAGGATCGCCGAGTATTTTTAATAAAAAATCAAGCATTATAAAATTTTCCTCTCCAAAGTTGGTATCTTATGCACAAATTGTAGCATGGACATAAGATTTTTTACAGAAGCTTAAGGAAAAAATAATATTTTAAACATCTATAATATGATGTCGCTTAATGAATTCGCATTCAAAAGTCTGCTGTTGACATCAGCAACGCAGAGCCGGATTGAAAACGGACTGGTTGATTTGAAATTTTCAACACTTGTTAAAATTGCTAATGCTTTAAATATTACTCCGTCAGAACTGCTGGAAGGTTTTGATTTCAGTTTTAAGCCTTAAGGAAACAGACCGGTGCGCAAGTGGCACCGGTCTGTTTTATATATGGGGCTTGTGCAGCCCCAAGCCCCGCACTGACATTCTTTTTCTTTTTTGCGATGAAAAGCGTGTTGCCGCCAGAGGGCAGAAGCATTCGCTATGCGTATGCGTGCCCGTTTAACGGCGGCAAGCAAGCAGGAGCTGGTGCGAAGCACTGGAGGGTTTTCTTTTTTACCCCTCACCCGCCCGCCAGTCCCCGCCAAAGACGGGGCGGGCACCCTCTCCCTCAAGGGGAGAGGGGATATGATTTACCTCCCTTGTAAAGGGAGGTGACGCGTTAGCGCCGGAGTGTTTTCATGCGAGCGTGTGCGCTAGCACGATAGCGAGCAAAAGAGGTTGAAGGTAAAGCCTTCAACTGCTTCCATTTGATTCTGCGGCGCACAGCGACGCTGTAATCTTTTGCGTTTTTCTCTTTCTTTGGTTCATTTCTTTCTCTTTTAATACGCAATAAAAGAGAAAGACTTGTGCCTTTTACGCACTTGACTATTTCCTTACCTTGTAAAAAACTTATTCAAAAGCACCGGTACATATTTTGCATTTAGTGCAGAAAAATCAAAAATAAATTCGTTTATTCCCGCTTTATACAGAGTATCCACATGTTCAAAATCTTCTAAAATCCTGTCTTCAAACATGTGCATTCTGCAAAAACCATCGCAGGTGAACGGGTAAATCTTATTCAATGAAGGATCTTTCAAGGCATAGCCGCCGCGGTGACACGGGGCTTTGCAGGATAATCTTGAAATAATTGCACTGTCATTATTCAACGGGCATAATCCAAGGCTCGGAACCCTTATATTCCCGGCAATTGTATATTTGCGGTTAGGAATGATGTTCTTTATCTTTTTTACCGTTTTTATGGCGCTTTCCATATCCGTAAAAGATGTAAAATCTATCGCGTCTATCGGAGCAAGATTGTTTAAACATTTAATCGACATGCTGTTCAATAAATTTATTCCCTGCCCTATCTCTATAGGCATTTCTTCCAAATCGGGATCGTTTATGACAAGCCAAAAATAGCCTATATTGTTAATTATCAAAGATGACGGTACGGGTTCTGATAATAAAAGCTGTTTCCCGTATTCATAAACTCTGTCGAAATCACGTTCTATTAGTATTCTCGGAGTGGATAACTGAAAATCTATATTGTATTTAAGGCAGAATTTCTTAACTTTAGTAATAATTTCACTGAAACTGCTTGTCGAAAGGTCGCAGGTAGAGAGAATTTCGCCATATTCAATCGAATCCACCGGATTGAAGCCTATTTTTTTTATGTACTTTTCAAGCTCTTTCAACTGCTCAAGTTCTGAAAGCCGTAAATTTATTTTAAAATCATCCGGTTTTTGATATGTAATTTCCTTTTTAATCCGCGGACGCTGGATATCCCATTCAAAGTTTTGGATATTACGGCTGAATTTAAAATCCTTGCCCTCTGCCGACACCATATCACCTGAGAAGTGGTTTGTCTGGTAAATACTTTTTCTCACGTGTTTAAACGGCAGTTTCTGGTTTTTGAAGAGTTTTGGCTTAGCAAGAATTTTTTCAATAAGTTCTATCGCTTCAAGAATTTCCTCCGAATTTGCAAACTTGCCTTTAATTACAACTTTATCAATAGCTTTGGATTTTTTTATATCCTCTGCACACCACGGAAGATTATCCGTATCAATCGCAAGAGGCAGATTGGTATACTTTTTAATCTTTGCGATATTCTTCATATAAATTTCTTCCGTAATAATGATTTCATCGACTTTGTGGAAATTGCTGATAAAATCAATTCCGGCAATATTATGAATATCAAAATAGGAATCAACAATTACCTTGAACGGAAGATTGAAAACTTTAATTGCCTCCAGTATTGCAAAACTGTTTATAAAAATTCCGTCAATACCGGCAGTTTTCAGAAATTTCAGCATCTTTTTTATCTCAGTGAGATTTTCCTCTGTTATATCGTGCTTAAAATTTATATAAATTCTGCAGTCGTTGCGTTTTGCGGCATCCACAAATTCTTTTACATACTCAAAGTTGTTATTCAAAAACTTTTTATAATAAACATAATATTCCCTGCAAGATGTGGCTTTTGAAAACGTATCAATATCTTCCGGCTTTTTTACCGGGGACACTATCTTAATTTCCTTCATAAAAAACATTATAAATCCTAACCGTACAAATAAGTCCTCCAAAAAATTTATTTTAACATTTCTTAATAAATAGTGATAATTCGGGCAATTTTCGTGGAATAAAATACTTAGTATATATATAAGGAATATTTAGGATATTAGATACTTTCTCATAGGAAAAAAGGATATACACACTATTTAGGGAGGTCATTCACATGGCAATAGGTGCTGAGGACTACATTGACCAACTGCTGGTCAAAAAATATGCAGATGAAAAAGTTGACAATCACGATAATATGGAATCAATGGTTGACCCTAATAAAATGATGGGCGCAATGAATGATTATGCAAGTATGTATCGCAATATGATGATGCTGAAACAACGTTTAAATATTGCTTGCTATGCAGTAAACGCCAAAAACGCCAGATATCAGCGTACTCCGCAAGGATATTAATACTAAGTTTTAATGTTTCTTTTTTCTGATATAATTAGGAAAAAGGAACGGAACTATGGGAAAAATTATCTTGGCGTCTTCTTCTCCCAGAAGACAGGATATCTTAAGACAAAACAATTACAAATTTGAAATTATTCCGTCCCCGTATGTCGAAGATCATACTCAGACGGATTTTTCTTATGAATTTATAGAAACTCTTGCGGGGAATAAGGCATTAGCGGTTCTTCCGCTGGTCAAAGAACCTTGTAAAATAATAGGGGCAGATACTGTTGTCGTATTAGACGGAAAAATTCTCGGCAAACCTGACGGGGAAAAAGGAGCTGTCGAGATGTTGAAAAAACTTTCAGGACATAAACATCAGGTCGTGACATCTGTTGTTGTAGTAGATGCGCCGAAGGGCACAATTAAGAAAAAATCAGTTACAAGTGATGTGGAATTTGAAAGCCTTACGGATGAGCAGATAGAATTTTACGTCAAAAACTTTAAACCGTTTGATAAAGCAGGTTCTTACGGGATACAAGAGATGCCTGAAGGGTATATAAAATCGTATTCAGGCAGTTTAGAAAATATAATAGGACTTTGTCCAGAAGCGGTTGCTGAACTTTTAAAATAAAAACAGACCCGTGCCAAAGACACAAAGTCTATTTTTATTTTTGTATTATTTTGCAATCAGTGATAATTTTGAGCCTGTCTCCGCTTTTTTCTGCTGTGCATACGGATTTGATACAAAATTATACTGAGGGTTATATAGCTGTCTTGCCCTGCCGGAAAAAGAAGTTTTCTTATCAGCAGCCATTTTTTTGATTTTTCTGAATGTATTGTTATCCTCCGGTGCTGGAGATTTAATTGCAGCCTGAATTGCTTTCAGTTTATCAATGTCAGCTTGAACATGTTTTGGCACGTGATAAAGAACAAGAGTATTATCCTTTAAGATAATCGGAGATTTTTCATCATAATGAGAGATATAATAATGATTACCTTCCTGTTTAACCACAAATTTCTCATTCGGATCCGCAGCATTTACAAATTCTGTACCGGCCGGTAGCCCTGCTTTCAAACCACATTGCTCATTGTCATCAAAATCAAGAGTTATACCACCAATACTTACAGGATACTTGGCTGGATCATTATATTTATCAAAATCGTGCGTTACACCTACTGTATTAAATACAGAAACTGCCATTCTGCCATCAGTGCTGTGTCGCAAGATTGCAGGTAATTTAATTTCAATATCATTACCATCCTGCTGGAATTTACCTCCCTGAAGCTGTAACAATACTGGTGCACCATTATTTAAAGCCTGAAGCTCCGGACGTTTACGCAAAGCCATTATGGAATCAAATTCAGCTTTATGTTTTTTTATAAAATCGAGTCCGTACGGTTCATCTTCAAGCCATTCGTGATGGATTACAGAACGGTTCTGAAGATATATATTTCTGGTTAACTCTTCATATCCGGTAGAACCTATATCATCACCAGCATACATTGTCGGAATACCAGGCAATGCAACAAGGAATTTCATAATCCCGAGCATTTTGGAAATCGCAGGGTCTATACACATATAGAAGGTTGTTTTCTTTAATTCATCTTCAAGCGCTTTTGAAATTTCCAACCCGTGTTTTGCCTTTGCCTGATTAACAACTGTCTGAATGGTTATATCAAACGGACGGGTACCAAAAGCATCTGCTTCAAAGTTTTTACCGAGATAATTCCCGTTTGCAAGATCACTGATTGAAGGAGCTAGTGCTTTATATATTCTATCACGATATTCTCCGGTAATTGATCCTCTTTTTTCAATTTCGGCAAGCGCACGGCCAAAGGCATTATTCAAAGCATCACCCATTGCAATAGCTTTAGTGCTTTTTCTCATAAAGTTAAACTTATCAACTTCCTGTTTTTCTACATTCCCGAAAAATCTGTTGTTAAGCACTCTGAAAGCTTTTTCTTTTTCCTGGTATGCTTCATCATGAATACTCATGCCATGAGAATTTTTATTAAGATTAGGTGAATAGAACAGCTTGCTGTCTAAAGCCATCATGTGAAGCGCTCTAGGTTTATCATGGTTATCTACAAAGTTATAAGAATAGATTATTGAATCAAGAGGTCCTGAATGTAAAAAGTCTGATCCGCTCTTTTTAAATAAGTCATATATCTTTGTACCTTGAAAAACGCCACGGTCTTCATATTTTTCATAACTTTTTGAGAAAATTCCCGCAACATCAGTGAAGAAATAATTATAGTTTGCAGTAGACGTTACGCCTGTTTCTCTCAGAAACTTCATAAGGACATCTTTTTCAAGGAAATATTTATTTGAAGCCCAGCCTGCACCGGTGCCATACAAAGTGCCGACATCTGTAATCTCTGCAACCAGATAAGAATTAGGGTTGACTTTATATATTTCATTAGCAAATTTTTTCCAGAAGGCTGTAACCTGAGCCCAGCTCTTTTCAAAAGATGTTCTTCTATTTAACAGAGAATCTTTATCCGCAACATCTTTTGCAGCATCAATTCTCCAGTCCAAACCGGCTTGTGTTCTGTCAACAACCATCTCTGCAAGTCTGAAACTTGCTAAATTTGTACCCTCTATCATCTTATAGAGAGCTTCGGTAAGGAGTTTTCTATCCTGCTCACTTATTGCCGGAATACCTTTGTGTGTAAGATCTTTACCGCGAAGTCTGTTTATAAGAGATAACGCTTCATCTTCCGGACAGGTAGGATATATACCGAGTGCCTGCATTGAAGTTTTTTTCAATTTATCATAATCATAAGCTATACCGCCGTCATCTTTGATTTTAACTTCAGCATTAGGGAAAAGACCTTTTACTATTGCAAATTTAGCTATTTCCGGAGCTATTATCGGCAACACATATTTACCATATTTGCTTGCATTCTCATTTGCTGCGTAAAGTCTTTGCTCCGGTGAAAGTTTTTCATCAAGTCTTTTCAGGATATCCTGTGCAAAATCACTCATTTCACGCTCATACAATTTATTCATCTTATTATAAGCATTTTTATATTCTTCTGTCAGATGCGGATTGTCAAGCTTCATCAACTCGAAACGAGATTTACCGATTTGAGATTCATCTGTTGCGCGTTTTGTAAGATATGGAGAAGCAAATACTGCAGCAATATTATCTCCGAATTCTATAGAATCAAGAGGCATATCCATCATCTGCTGAATTGTTATATCTTTAAAGCTTTCTTTATTATTATCGCCTTTAACCTTGTAAACGCCTTTCAGAACATTCCTGATTGCTTTTTCATTCAACACCAATTCTGTAGATGCAGGCATTGTACCGTTTTTCACTTCTTCACGTATCAATGCCATTATGTCAGAAGCATCTTTAGAACCCAAATCTTTAAGGTTCTGCGCAACATACAGGTTCAAAATCTGATTGGTTTTCTTTGTCCAGTAACTTGCCGAGGTAATAGCATAATCCTTAACTTCACAGTTTTTACGATGAATCATTTCCTTATATTCGTTACGTTTTTCAAGCGGTATATGATCTTTCGCATATTGTGAATTGTAATTTGAATATGAGTAATTTAATTTAGCTACGTCAACATTTGCATCCCAGTCTTCTTTGTTACCTTCAAATTTTTCTTCATAATTGAAGTTTTCAAATTTTGAAAGAACTCTTGTTCCTTCATAAGAATCCATATGGAAATAGTTACCATCAGGTCTTGTGTTATTAAGAGCGTTCAAACGCTTAACATTATCAAGATAAACAGCTGGATCAATCTCGTGAGAATAAAGAATTACAGTATCATTATGTGTTACCTTATGATAAGGATTGCCGGTATCAAGTTTCGAATATGATTGCAGACGTTTGGAATTGCTTGATTTTTCGTCAGCATTTACAAGCTCGCGATCAAGTATCTGGATATAAGTCGGACTCTTAGGATCGTATTTGTCGCCCTGTTCACCTTTACCGTTCCATACAGGAGCCTTTTTCCATGTTATTTTTCCTGAAGGATGCTGTGTAAATATATACGGTGAATTCACAACTTTATGTGATATAAAGTTTTTCTTTTCACTTAATACACCCAATAATAGCGGGCCCTGATCCAAATCTGCTCTAAACCAGTTATAGGCATAGGATTTTTTACCCCACTTTAACATGTGTTGGAAATGAATACCCTCAAGGCCTTCATTACATAATGCCGCATCGGAAACAAGATTTTTATCTTTTATAAATAACTTTTTCTGTAAAGAAGCATAATTATCAATATTTCCGAGAGATTGTGCTATCTGGAAGAAGTTTTTGCCCCAATATGAATGCGGCGTCAGACTGTCATCAGTTGCAAACGGAGTAAGAAAAATTTTCGAATACTGATCAAGTTTTCCTGCGTCCAAATCATGTTCAATACCTGCTAATGAACCGCCGACTTTATTTGAAAAATGTTTTGTACTTTTTACGGCATCTACATATTTTATATTCGGAACTATATTCCCATCCTCATCGTAGGCATACATAGCGTTATATGCATCAGGAACTGCAAGAATACCGCCGCCGCCGCGCGTACCCCTTGTTCTGCCCGGAGTAACTATGTTAAATATTAAATGAGAACGGGAGCCGTTATTTGTAAAATCTATAACATCACCTGCATCAACATCATATTTTAGAGTATGATTCGGATTATTTTTCGGAGTGAGTCTGTAGTGATATGCAAACGGGGTATCCGCATTGAGGTTATAGTTTTCGGCAAGGTTTATCCTGTTCGGTCCGCACTGAAGCTTAATAGACTCGCTGTTTTTATCAAAATTCTTTAATGCTCGGCTGTTTTTATAATTTCCGTGTCCGTCATCTTCTACTGCGCATAACTCAAGGTAACAATCATAATTATGATCGTCAAATGTATAATTAAATTCATACATGTTATGTCCAAGATCAGACTTAACAGGTGTATATCCCTTAAATGCAATGCCGTTATTGGCATGATTTTTTTCAAAATTTACTTTCACAAACACTCCTTACTTCTGTCAATATAACAAACGTGAATACAAAAGTTTGCCAAAGGAAACCATTATATTAAGAAATTTTTACATAAACAAACCCTGATTTATACAAAACATTACAAATTGTTGCTATTATTTTTTTAATTTCTATAATTTTATATGTTACTACCACATGCGCCAGAAACAGGCACATGAAATACCTAAAAGGAGAAAATTAATGGTGATGACTGAAATCAAATGCGATATTAAGGATATTAATCTTGCAGATCAAGGAAAAAATCAAATTGAATGGGCGCTAAAAGATATGCCTGTTTTGAGAGAGATTGAAAAAAGATTTATAAAAGAGCAGCCGTTCAAGGGTTTAAAATTATCGGCATGCGTTCATGTTACCAAAGAAACCGCAGCACTTTGTACCGTAATGAAGGCGGGCGGTGCTGATGCAATATTAGTCGCATCTAATCCTTTATCAACGCAGGATGATGTTGCGGCAGCTCTTGTAAAATACTGGGGAATTCCGGTTTATGCAATTGCCGGCGAAAGCGTTGAAACTTACAGAGAACATGTTAAAGTCGCACTCGACCATAACCCTAATATAATTATTGATGACGGCTGTGACATTATTTCTACAATTTACGCGGAACGTCCTGAACTCGCTGAAAAAATTATAGGTTCAACAGAAGAAACTACAACAGGTATAATAAGACTTCAGGCACTTGAAGCTCAGGGAATAATGAAAGCGCCGGCAGTTGGTGTTAATACAAGTTTGACAAAACACCTTTACGATAACCGCTACGGTACGGGACAGAGTTCTCTTGACGGGGTTATGAGAGCCGCAAACATACTTTTCTCCGGTAAGACTGTTGTTGTATCAGGTTACGGATGGTGCGGAAAAGGTATCGCAATGAGAGCACAGGGAATGGGGGCAAATGTAATCGTTTGTGAAGTTGACCCTCTCAAGGCTCTTGAAGCCGCTATGGAAGGCTACAGAGTAATGCCGATTGCTCAGGCTGCAAAAGAAGGCGATATTTTCTTAACTGTGACAGGCGACAAACACGTTATTGATATTGAGCATCTTCTTGAAATGAAAGACGGAGCCTTTGTAGGAAATGTAGGTCACTTTGACCACGAAATTAATGTAAACGGTTTGAAAAAATACACAACAGAAATTAAACAAATCAGACCTACACTTGAAGAATACAAACTTAACAACGGAAAATCAATTTACGTTCTGGCAGAAGGCAGACTCGTAAACCTTGTTTGCGCTGAAGGTCACCCTGCAAGCGTTATGGATATGAGTTTTGCAAATCAAGCGCTCGGTATTGAATTCCTTGTTAAGAATTACGGCAAACTCGAAAATAAACTCTACACGCTTCCTCACGAAGTAGATGTAAAAATTGCAGAATTGAAACTCAAATCAATGGGTATAGAAATTGATACACTTACACCTGAACAGGAAGAATACCTGAACAGCTGGAAAATTGATTAGAATATTTATCTAAATCAGTCGGCCGCATTTTTCAAATGCGGCCGACTGATTTTATAAATAAAATATGTTATCGGAAGAAACAAGTTCTCCAACTTCTTCATTACGTTCACTTTTTCTTTTTTATTGCGATGAAAAAAGAAAAAGTGAACCGAAAAAGAAAAAACCGCTATATTACAGCGCTGCGCAGCAGCGCACGGCCGAATGGATGTAGTTGTAAAAACTTCTGTCATTCTGAATTTATTTCAGGAGCTCAACAGAGATTATGCCCTAGGGGACAGGGTTACAAGGCTCGTACCTCGCCGGTTCCCTTTGTCAAACAAGTTCAGCATGACATGGCGGACAGAAGTTTTTACAACCTTTAAGCCTCCCTATCGCACTTCGTGCACGTTCGGCAACCGGACTATAAAATCCCCCCTGCCCCCTTTTAACAAAGGGGGTAAAATCAAAGACCTCCCTTGTAAGGGAGGTGGCGCAAAGCGCCGGAGGGTTTTCAGGCGAGCGTGCGGCTTTGCCGCGATAGCGAGCATATAAGGTTGAAGGCTCTGCCTTCAACTACTTCCATTTTATTTCGCGGCGCGTAGCGACGCTGGAATTTTTTGCCGATTTTTCTTTTCTTTGGTTCGTTTCTTTTCTTTTTCCGGCTAAAAAAGAAAAGAAATGAACATACCTGAAAGAATATAAAATTACCCCTCACCCGAATTTCTATGCTCACTAATGTTCGCTAAGAAATTCCTCCCTCAGCACAAGACATACAGTGTCACTCGCTTCGCACAGCTCAGCTGTTTCCTTTGTATCCCTCAAGGGGAGAGGGGATATGATTTACCCCCCTTGTAAAGGGGGGATGGGGGGATTGTTTCTTCTGATAACATATTTTATGGAGATTTACAAAAATCAATATTAGATTTGCAATGCGGCATGTTTATTGTAATATATTATTGGCCGATTATGTTTGATAGGTTTAGCCCTAGTCTGAATGACGTCAAAACGGATTTCCGCTTTTTCGACATTTATGATGAAACTCTTCAGCCCGTAGTACTCAATTAACATAAGGAGAAAAACGATGCCGGTAGCATCTATGATTGAACTTTTAGAAGCAGGTGTTCACTTCGGACACCAGACTCAAAGATGGAACCCTAAAATGAAACCGTATATTTACGGTGCAAGAAACGGAATTTACGTTCTTGATTTACGTAAAACCTCCGACCTTTTGGATGAAGCTTATGCTGTTGTAAGAGAATTCGCAGCTCGTAACAAAAACATCCTTTTTGTCGGCACTAAAAAACAAGCCGCTGAAGTTATCGCAGAAGAAGCTAAAAGATCAGGCGCTTATTACATCAACAGAAGATGGTTAGGCGGTATGCTTACTAACTTTGAAACTATCAGAGGTCGTGTTAATAAATTAAAAGAATTGGAAGAATTCATCGCTTCAGGTCACGCTGAAAAATTACCTAAAAAAGAAATCGCTCAGTTGAACAGACAATTAGGTAAATTAAGCAAAACTTTAGGCGGTATTAAAGATATGAGAGGATTGCCTGACTTAATCTTTATTATTGATCAGGGTAAAGAATTAATCGCTATTCAGGAAGCTAACAAACTCGGAATTCCGGTTATCTGCCTTGCTGATACAAATGCTAACCCTGACGGTATTAATTACATTATCCCTGGTAACGATGATGCTATCCGTTCTATCAAATTAATTACTTCAAAACTTGCTGATGCTGTTCTTGAAGGTAAACAGCTTAAGGAAAACAACGCTAACCAGAAAGCTAAAATTGAAGAAATTAAAGCTGAAGATGCCGGCGTTGTAGAAGAAAAAGTTGAAGAACAAACTGAAACAGTTGCAGAATAATTTACGCGAAGAGTGAAGACGCTGAGAAAAACTTCACGCCCCTTCACTCTTCACTTATAAAAAGGAGAGAAATATAATGAATATTACAGCTCAAATGGTTAAAGAACTCCGCGACAAAACCGGTGCAGGTATGATGGATGCTAAAAAAGCACTCGTTGAAACTGACGGCGATATGGAAAAAGCTATGGAAGTTCTCCGCCAAAAAGGTATGGCTTCAGCTGATAAAAAAATGGGCAGAATTGCAGCAGAAGGCCTTATTGCGTCATGCGTAAAAGATGCTTGCGGTGCTATGGTTGAAGTTAACTGTGAAACAGATTTCGTAGCTAAAAACGAAGAATTCAAAGAATTGACAGCAGGTCTTGCAGAATTTGTTGCAGAATCTAACCCTGCTGATGTTGATGCACTTCTTGCTTCAACTTGCCCTAAATGCGGTAAAGATATCTCTGAAGTTATCAAAGAAAAAATCGCTTCTATCGGCGAAAAAATTACTTTCAGAAGATTTGTACGTTATGAAGGCAATACCGCTTCTTACATTCACAACGGTAAAATCGGTGTTTTAATCCAAACAGATAAAAAAGATGAAGAATTAATGAATGATATTTGCTTACACATCGCATCTTCAGCTCCTGAATTCATTTCAAGAGCAGAAATTCCTCAGTCTGTTATTGATCACGAAACAGAAATTGAAATGGGTAAAGAAGATCTTCAAAAGAAACCTGAAAATATCAGAGCAAAAATTGTTGAAGGCCGTGTAAACAAACTTATGGCTTCAAGAGTTCTTCTTGAACAACCGTTCATCAAAAACCCTGATGTTACAGTTGGCCAGTTAATTGAAGGAAAACTGACAGTTGAAAAATTCACCAGATATATGCTTGGTGAAGGGCTTGAAAAACGTCAAGACAACTTCGCTGAAGAAGTTATGAGCCAAGTTAAAGGCTAATGACTAATCTTCCGATTTAATAATAAAAAAGACCCGTTACATTGCGGGTCTTTTTTATACAGTGACGCTTGCAAATATTTTTAAATCTGTTATCATATATTCAAAAGGAGTAATATATGGAAAATATTGAAATTAAATCAATTGAAACCTTCACGGAAAATGAAACTCCGAAAACGAAAATGATTATTAACGATAACAATACTGAAAAAGAAATAATCCTTGAAGGTAACGGCAAGTTAAAAATTGCAGCGGTAGAAGCTTAAAAAACAGATGAATTAATAAAGCTCATCTTCGTCATCATCGTCATTACGACCCGTTTTGAAGGTAAATGAAAATAGATCACCTTCTTTAATTTCAAGTTCCTGACCGTTTTCAACATAAGAAAGCGGAGAATTTTTATAAACAGAAACTACACTTGATTTAGCACGATTACCTTCTTCATTTTTAACAGCGCCTTCAACAGCATGATAGCCAATGCTCAAACCGTGCAAAAAATAATTTCCTACAGTAAGGGCTGTATTTTTTGCTAGTTCACCTTTATCAAGTTCAAATTTAGGAGAATATTTACCTATAAATTCTTCATTTATAGAATGTACTCTCCCCATAGAATCAGTATAACTAATCGGAACAATTCTAAATGACGCATTTCGTTTCAAGCGTTTTGGAGGAATTACTTCGTTAATTCTAGCCTCGACAACATCACCGCCCCAGATTTTTACTTCAGGACTAAGCTCTATTGAATTCAGAGCCTTAAATGTTATTGTATTTACCGGGGAAAAAGTTGAAAAATTGCTCATAGCTTGAACATGTAATCTTTCAGCACAAACTGGTAGGGCAAAAATCCACACTGCCACCACTAACCAAACCTTAGAAATAGAAATTTTCATAATTACCTTTTTATTATCTTAAGAATTCACGCTGCTGCAAAATACTTCTCAAAGGCATAGCAGGGTTATATCTGTTTGTAGCATCCATTGTTGGCAGATCAGTAATAGGAATACCAGGCAAATCAGCGCTGAAAGGTCTCTGTGACTCTTCTGTTGCAGGAACAAACACATCAATCAGCACATCTGAAGGCGTGCCTGAAAGAGACTGGTTAACCTGACTGTTATCTGCTTTTTTAATATCTTTAAAATTCAGAACAAACAATTGACCTTTATTTATAGTCAAAGGAGCTTTAGCAGGAACTACCTGACCGTTATTCAAAAGGCCTGCGAAAGAACCGTAAGTTTGCGGCTGGAATTGAGCTTCTTCATTATGAATATTTACGTAAGTGTAAGGAATAAAAGCAAATGCGCCATTTTTTTGCATTGCAATTTTACCTCTTACCAAAAAGTTTTCAAACATAACGAGGTCTTCCGTAACCTGAATGTTACTTTTAACTTTAACAATCATTGTATCAGGAGGATTAGTTGCTGAAAAAGAAGTCATAGCTTCGACAGGGACAGTTTTTGCAAGAACAGATTGTCCAAATGCCATCATTAACGCGATTATTAAACCTGATAATATTTTTTTCATACAAAATCTCCTGATGATATCATTATACAATAATAATAACATATCTTTCAAAAGGCGTCAATATATACAAATTATAGAACACCTTTAAGATACTGGCCTGTTACGGATTTTTTATTTTTTGCTATTTCTTTAGGAGCCCCTGTTGCAACAACTTGTCCGCCTGCATTACCGCCTTCAGGCCCTAAGTCTATTATATAGTCAGCGACTTTTATCAAATCAAGGTTATGTTCAATTATTAAAATTGTATTTCCTTGATCTGCAAGCTGTTGAATTATTTTAATCAATTTATCAAGATCATACCAATGGAGCCCGACCGAAGGTTCATCCAACAGATAAAGCGTTTTCCCTGTAGCACGTTTTGTAAGTTCCGAGGCTAGTTTAATTCTCTGGGCTTCTCCGCCTGAAAGGGTTGTGGCACTTTGCCCGAGTTTAATATAATCAAGCCCTACATCATACAGGGTTTGAAGTTTATTTCTGATAGACGGAACATTTTCAAAAAACTCAAGCGCTTCTTTCACGCTCATATCAAGGACTTCCGAAATATTTTTTCCTTTATATTTAACTTCAAGAGTTTCTCTGTTATAGCGTTTGCCTTTACATACAGGACATTTCACATATACATCCGAAAGAAAGTTCATTTCGATTTTGTTAACACCGTCGCCTTTGCAGGCTTCGCATCGTCCGCCTTTTACGTTAAAGCTGAAACGCCCGGGTTTGTAGCCGCGAACTTTTGCCTCATTTGTTTTGGAATACAAATCTCTTATATGTGTAAATACATCCGTATATGTTGCAGGGTTTGAACGCGGGGTTCTGCCTATCGGGGATTGGTCGATATCAATAACTTTATCAATATTTTCAAAGCCGGTAATTTCTTCAACTCCCTGCGGTTTTGGCTTGCTGCCGCGGACTTTATGGATTGCGTATTCATAAATCAAACTCTGCATCAGGGTTGATTTTCCTGAACCCGAAACCCCTGTCAGGACAACAATTTTCCCGAGCGGAATATCTACATCAATATGTTTCAGGTTATTCAGATAAGCATTTTTTACGTGAAGAAAATTGCCGTTGCCTTCGCGGACAGTTTCAGGGACAGGGATATATTTTGCCCCGCTCAAATACTGTCCTGTGAGGGATTCTTTACAATTGATAATATCTTGAAGCGAGCCTTGAGCAACTATTTTTCCGCCGTTAACGCCGGCTTTCGGCCCGATATCAACGATATAATCCGCATTACGCATTGTATCTTCATCGTGTTCCACTACTATTAGAGTATTTCCGAGGTTACGAAGCTTTATAAGGGTTTTAATAAGTCTGTCGTTATCTCGCTGGTGGAGACCGATTGATGGTTCATCAAGTACATATAAAACCCCTGACAGGCCGCTTCCTATCTGGGTTGCAAGCCTGATTCTCTGAGCCTCCCCGCCTGAGAGAGTTCCTGCACGGCGGGCAAGGTTAAGATAAGAAAGCCCGACATCACACATAAATCTCAAACGCGCACGAATTTCATCAAGAATTTGCTTTGCTATATGAAGCTGGTATTCATTGAGTTCAAGATACAAATCGTTTATAAAATCCGTTGCTTCATCAATAGGCATCAGAGTAAACTCATAAATATTTTTCCCCTTAATTCTGACCGCAAGCGGGAAAGGTTTTAATCTTGCTCCGCCGCACTTAGGACAAGGGGTTGTCACCATATATTTTTCGATTTCATCACGCCAGTATTCGCCTGATGAATCATTGTAACGCTTTTCAAGGAAAGGAATTACACCAAGGTATCTGTGGTATTTTGTTTCGTACCTGTGGGTGCCGAATTTTTGAACTCTGAAAGGCAGGATATCTTCTCCCCCATAAAGGATTATGCTCTGATGTTCGTCAGACAAATCCTCAAAAGGCTTATCCATGTCAATACCGTAATGGTCACAAACAGATTTAAGGACATCTTCGTAGTACGATGTTGAAGTCTTTGACCACGGATAAATTGCTCCATCATTCAGGGATTTTTTTCTATCAGGAACAATTAAATCAGGGTCTATCACAAAATCCGCACCCAATCCGCCGCAGCGCTCGCAGGCTCCATACGGCGCGTTAAATGAGAAAATCCTAGGTGCTAATTCTTCAAAACTTAGATTACAATGAGGACAGGAAAGTTTTTCGCTATAAATAATTTCCTTATCTCCGACAACATCAACGATTACTATTCCATCTGCCTTTTTCAAAGCAATCTGGACACTGTCAGCAATACGTGATTGTGCACTTTCTTTTACGACAATTCTATCAACAACCACAAAAATATTATGCTTTTTAGTCTTATTTAGCTTAATTTCATCTTCGTCAAGATTATAAATTTCATCGTCAACCTTAACTCTGACAAATCCTTCCTGACGGAGTTCTTCAAAAGTTGACTGGAATTCACCCTTCTTGCCGCGCGCAATCGGGGCTAAAATCTGAATTTTTGTGCCTTCCCCGAGTTTAAGGATGCTGTTTACAATTTCGTCAATTGTCTGCGGTTTAATCTCCGCACCGCACTCGGGACAAAAAGGGGTTCCGACTCGTGCGTATAAAAGCCTCAGGTAATCATAAATTTCAGTAACTGTTCCAACAGTTGAACGCGGGTTATTACTGGTTGATTTCTGGTCAATTGAAATTGATGGAGAAAGACCGTCTATATATTCAACATCTGGCTTATCCATCTGCCCCAGAAACTGTCTTGCATAAGCAGAAAGACTTTCAATATACCGTCTCTGGCCCTCCGCAAAAATTGTATCAAAAGCAAGCGAGCTTTTACCGGAGCCTGAAACACCTGTAAAAACAATCAGTTCGTTTTTAGGAATTTCCAGCGATACGTCTTTTAAGTTATGTTCCTTAGCACCCTTAATCGTAATCTTATCTAACATACTTTAATTATTACACGTAAAAAAAATATTTCCACTTTATTAGAAACCGCGTCATTTGTAAAATGCTAAGGGAATAGAATAATGCGCAAAAGGCACTAGTCTATTTTTATATATGGGGCTTATGCAGCCCCAAACCCTGCACTGACATTCTTTTTCTTTTTTGCGATGAAAAGAAAAAGAATGTCAGCCAAGAAAAAGAAACACGCTAAATTACAGCGCTGCTTCGCAGCGCAAGACCGAATGGATGTCGTTAAATGCTAGCGCATTTAACCTTTCAGCCTCACTATTGCACTTCGTGCACGTTCGGCAACCGGTCGCAGACCGGTCTGGTGTGCGTGTGCTTCAGCACGATAGCACACCTTTTGAGGTTGAAGGCTCTGCCTTCAACTACTTCCATTTGATTTTGCGGCGCGAAGCGACGCTGTAAACGATTGCGTTTTTCTCTTTCTTTGGTTCATTTCTTTCTCTTTTAATCGCAATAAAAGAGAAAGAAATGAACATATAAAATAAAATTAATAAAGGGAGCAGGCTAAGGCCTTTTGCGCATTATTCTATTCCCTTATGTTGAAATAAGCGCTTCACTTATTCCTCAGCGTTTTTGCTTTCATGCTTTGTTGGAAGCGATGCAATCAGATTCCCGATAACAGGGCCTGCGATATTTCCTGCAAAAATTGAAGCCGCCAAAACAGAAAGAACTCCCGCTCCGTTTTTGTATTCCTGAAAAACTTCAAGGGCTTTTTTCGCAGCTTCTGCAGTCTGAGGCTTTAAGCTGTCCTTTGTGTTTTTAAAAATCTCTGTATATTTTATATTTTCAAGATTATAAGAAATTCCTTTTTTCATTTCCTCTTTTGTAAAAATATTCTTCCAAGCTTTTGGATCTGCTATGCTGTTTTCTTTATTCAAAGAAGCAATATATGACGCGGCTGTAGCAGTTAAAACCTTTCCTCTTTCAACAATTCTGTTCACTGCAACCCTTGTTGTTTCACAAATACCGTAAAAAAGTGCAATACACGTGCCTGAAGTTATAATTTCCTGATTTACTAAAAATTTCTTCGTATGTCCTTGTATATCCTTATCAGCAAGAAGCATTCCAACCTGCGCCGACGCCCCGATTACAGTAACTCCGGTTCCGACATGCACCAGAAGCTTTCCGCTGTCTTTAGCGTAATTTTTAAAAATATAGTTAGAAAATCTATTCATTGGAGTCGGTTTTAGCATTTTTCTCCTTTTTTAAACGTTCTTTCCGGTAGAAATAATCTGTCAAAAATTTTGTGGCAGGCAGTTCAACCGTAGTTTTTACAAACACGGCAAGACCGGTTGCAACTAACGCTCCCATTGCCATTTGATAAGATTTGAAATCTTTAAAAAACTCTTTTCTCGGACGCGGCACAAAATCTTCTTTTAAATTCGGCGTAAAAATATCAAGTTTCGACTTAGGCTTAATCTCCATGACAAAATCGTCGTCAGTGTTTACTTTATTAATCGCATAATTTGAAAGTTTTGCAACAGCGAATATTGAAAAAACTCTTGTCAAAAAATCAGAAATATTACCTGTAATACTTTTTCCGATAGATCTTGCAACAGCCATATCTCTGGTATCTTCGTCAAGCTGTTTGTTCTTCCTGTTTATATATGGCTGAAACACAAGAGAGGATACACCCATTATTATTGACTGCTGAGGTGCATTAAGTTTCTTGCCCGAGTAATTTATAAACTTCTCTATATTTTTGTCTCTTATTATCATGGGGAAAAGTTCCGTTTATTAAAAAACTCTGCAAATTTTTTTTTGCTATTTTTCCAGCATATCAATCAATTTTTTATGCAATTTTACATTATGAACTCTGATAATATCAACATGACGTTCAATTGCAAGAGTATTAAGCGATAGTGTAAATATATCTTTCATAAAATTGTCCTCGCCCGGCATATCAAGCAGACTTTTTCTTGAAACCCCAATCATCAAAGGACATCCAAAACGATTAAATTCTTCAAGTCTTTTTATTATCTCAAAATTATGTTCTCTTGTTTTACCAAAACCAATGCCGGGATCTATTATTATCTTATCTTTGCCAATTCCTTTTTCTTCCGCAAAATTAAGCTGATGGATAAAATCAAAGAAAATATCATCCATAAGATTTTTATATATAGGGGAATCCTGCATATTTTTAGGAGAACCTTTAGAATGCTGGATAATAACTGTTACATTATATTTTGCGACAACATCAGCCATACACCAGTCGTAAGTCATACCGGACACATCGTTTATTATAGAAGCTCCGGCATTTATCGTTTTTTCCGCGACTTGAGCACTACGGGTGTCAATACTTATAGGAATTTTTATTTTTTCTTTTTTTACAAGCTCCAGAACCGGCAAGAGTCTTTCCAGTTGAACAGCATCAGGAACAGGCTCAGAATAAGGTTTTGTTGATTCTGCTCCTATATCAATAATATCTGCACCGTCATTTATCATCTCTTTTAAATGTTCAAATGCTTTTGTCGTATCCAGATACTCACCGCCATCAGAAAAAGAATCTTCTGTAATATTCAAAATACCCATTATTTTGGTTTTAGAAATCTTTTGAGTATTCAAAGTTATCTTTTCCCCGAGTTTTTTTAATCCGAACGGCTGATACTTTAATTTTTCTGCAATTGTTCTTAATTGGGAAATATTTCCGCCGAGAATACAATCTGACTTTTCAATTTTTCCGGTTATTACGTCTCTGTGAGTTGCACAATCAGCACCAACAGTCAAAGCTGTCTGTTTAAGAATATTCGCCTGTGCAGGAGTTAAACCGAATATCTTTAAATTTTTATAATTAAACTTGTCACATGCTTTGAGTGAATAGGACTTATCAAAACCTATATAATCAATTTCGGGCTTTATGTTATCTGTTATTATTTCTTTTACTAAAAAATCCTGCATAAAAGAAGTCTAACACGATTTAAAAATTTATACAACCAACATGTTAGTCATTATTTGAAGACTCGAAACGCTCTGAAATCTGATTAACCCTGTGTGCTACTCTTGGAACATAATGATCAACAATTTTTACGGAATTGTGATATAAAGTGCCAAGTCCAGAAATAAGAATACATGTTGCGAGGACACCGCCGACAACTCCGCACCCGAAACGTGTAAGCCTATTATTAATTATAGGTTTTATAAACCTGGAAGTTTTAACTGCATCTAATTTTGTAACAAGTCTTTGAGTCAGAACCCTTGCATTATTTTTTAATCCGGCAAAAAGACCAGTCCCCACTTTTGCTGCTTCCGCAGTTCTGGCGGCAGCAGCCGCTTTGCCTGCTTTACATGCTGTTTCAGTTTCTTTAAGCATTGTAAGTGTGTTCTTTTTAACTGCAGTATACCCTGCTCCAGCGGCACCTCCAGCAACTACTCCGTCACGGATTTCTTCACGTTTTTGTTCAGAAGGTTTTGAGTGTTTTTGCGTTGATGCGGTAAAATTTACAGGACTAATCCTCATCATCATAGTCCGCCTCATCGTCAATATCGGCTTCTTCATCAATATAATCTGCCGCGATACCATCATCATAATTATCTACGGGTTCTGTTTCCGCTTTTGATTTTTTCTTATCGGACATTGCACCTGCTACAGTAGTTGAAACACCTGTTGAAAATGCAACGACATCTCCTGTAGTATCTGCTATTGCACCTGATTTAACCTTCTTAACCTTGCCGAACATATTTCGCAACGCCATTACAGGTTTTGTTTCAGAAAGATTTTTAAATAGTTCACAGACTGCCTTGCCAAAAGGTGTTTTTGCAAATTTTTCATCTTTAAGTTTTGTAAGAGACGCGGATATATTTTTACCCAAATTTTTCAATCTTTCACCAAACTTAGCCACAGCCGGATTTTTGGCTACTTTTTTAAGTAGTTTTCCTGTTTCATTCCATCCTAATTTTGTACCTACCCCCATCACAGCGCCGGTACCGATAAGACATAACGCACTACCGACTTTTTTAAGTTTTGGAGGGACTTTATCTTCATATTTTTTCACTCCGTCCATTACGTCTGTTATGTCATCACGCAAGGCATTTAATTCATTATCCTGAGATGATTGACCGTTATCGGACCCGTCATCATCCGCTTTGAAATAAACCTGAGAATGCAAACGTTGAGTGAAATTAGGCTGAATCGTTAACATATTTTCTACTACTCCAAATTATTATTTGCCGAATGCTTTAAAAGACATAAATGATTTTTTTTGCGCTTTGTGTTCTTATTTATTAAGAATTCTTTACAAAGACCCCTTCCGCAAAAAGATTATCTCATGATTTTTTTTATTTGTAAACATATTTACAAAAATTTTATACCTTGAAAAGAATTTCTTTTCATCAGCTCTCTGTCTATCTTGTTCAGGCAATCCATTTTTGCGCCGAGCCAAGTTGGTGCTATAAGATTTTTCTTCAGACCGTTACCGGCAAGCCTATGAATTGTTGTGGTTTTGGGGAGATATTCCAGAAAATCGCAGACAGTTTGAACATACTCTTCTTCACTCATAAAACCGATTTCCCCGCGGTAATACATATCTGCAAGTTTTGTGTTTTCCAGCGCACAAAGCATATGGATTTTCACTCCGTCAACTTTTAGTTCCGCAAGCTTTTGGGCAGTCTGCATAATTTCATCATGAGTTTCCCACAGACCAAAAATTACGTGTACGCAGACATTTATACCTCTCTCTTTTGTTTTTTCGTAGGCTTTCAAAAAACAGTCAAAATCATGCCCGCGGTTAATCTTTCTTAACGTTTTATCATGGATGGATTGAAGCCCGTATTCTATCCAGGTGTAATAATCATCCTTGTATCCAGTTATCAAATCCAATTTCTCATCATCAACGCAATCCGGACGGGTTCCGATAGAAAGCCCCACAATTTCATCCCTGCAAAGAGCTGAATTATAGATTTTTTCTAATTCTTTTACAGGCTTATAAGTATTTGAATAAGCCTGAAAATAAGACATGAATTTTTGCGCCTTAAATCTTGCAGAAAGTGATTTTATACCCGTATCAATCTGTTCTTCTATTGATAAAAGATTAGAATGTGCCTGCGAAAAACTTCCGCCCTCGTCACAAAAGATACATCCACCCCTAGAAATCTTCCCGTCACGGTTCGGACACGAAAAACCGGCATCAAGAGTAATTTTATATACCTTGACGCCGAATTTATTTTTTAAGTATGCACTATACTGATTATAGCGTTTATCAGTACCGTTAAACATAATAATTATTTATTTTCGTCTTCTTCCGTAATCGGATATACATAGTGTTCGCCGCAATTCGGGCATACAACTTCCTGTTGTTTACCATCTTCAACTTTTGCTACTTCAAACAAAGTTTTACATCCTGATTGAACACATCTGATTGCCCATGTAGGTCTTATTAATCTTGCCATATTTCCCTCTCTAATTATCTTTTTCTAGCCATTTACATATTATCATCTCTCCCGATAATGTGCAAGTGGTAAAAAATTACTAATTTGTCCGATTTACTTTAACTTGAATAACCTAAAATATATAAAAAAGGAGAATTCATGAAAAACTTTTTAATATTAACAGCAGTTTTAACGGTTTTATTTGTTGCCTTTATAGATACAAAAGCCAGAATTGAAGAATTAGACGAAATTGCGGCAACCACACAGGTTCAAGTTGAAAGAAAACCTGATTTGAACAAATCCGACGGAACAGGAATAATGGAAAAATTCAACTCAATTCAGCCGCCACAAAAGCCGCCTATTACTTCCCCTGATACAAAACCTCTGCAAACATCACAGGACAGATTATCCCCAAGACCTCAGGACAAATTTCAGCCTATACAGCCGTCTTATAAACCGTAAATCATCTCTCCGTAATCATGTTCAAGCGGCTCTTCTTGTTCTTCCAATTTATTCGGGGATGGATTTGAGCTTTCGTATCTGAAAAAGTTTCCGGAAGGCTTTAAATCTTTACTTTTATCAAGGATAGGAGTTACTGTTTTCGGGAAAAATCTCAAAATAACATTCTGGGCTATATTTTTAGCAAGAATATCCTCTGAATATGACTGCAAATACGCATATTTGGCATAACTTTGAGAAGCTTTTTGAGCCGAAAAACTTCCGTCAGATGAGTTCAGAGATTTCGTATATCCACCTCTCCACATTATAAGGTCATTCACAGTATCCAAAAGAACAGCATCCGTTTCCATTGTATACGGGTATGATATATTCAAACCGCTCGAAAGTTCTAATATCTCCCAGACACTTCTTTTTACCTGTGAATTTTCAACAGATACATTGTTTGAAATCAGCAGAACAGAATTAGCTGAAAATAATCGTGCTAACTGTTTTAATGCCTGAAAGTCAACGTTGCCGCGTGAATTAAATTTATCAGATGCTGCCTTCACGGCAGTTTTAACATTTGGATTTTGAGAAAGCGTTCTGCGAATTTCAATTACGGTAGGCGACTTTATTTTTCCTGTTGCATTAAAATATTTTATTAAATCATCAGCTACAATTTCGGAAACTTCCGGATAACAGTAATAATTCTCACAAACCCTTAATATATCAGCGGGCAATACAACTACATTAAAACTAACGGCCTTTGCCGCGGGGATGATGAGTATACATATAAGAAATAATAACAAACCTTTAAAATTTTTCATAATTTTATTGTAACACACAATTTTTCATACGTGTAAAGGATTACTATTTTGTTTAATTTTATTAAACTTGAAAGAAACGATAAAGGAGCATTGGATGGAATATAACGAACTTTTAGAAAAAGCCAAACTCGCCAGCGAAAAAGCTTATGCGCCATATTCAAAATTCAAAGTAGGCGCCTGTGTTCTGACTGAAAACGACAAAATTTATACCGGATGTAATTTTGAAAACTCAAGCTTCGGTCTCACTATTTGTGCGGAGAGAAATGCAATAGGCAGCGCAATTGCAGACGGAGAACAAAAAATTAAAGCTGTTGCAATCTATTCACCTAACACAAAGCACTGTTATCCATGCGGGGCCTGCAGACAAGTAATGTGTGAATTTGTATCACATCATGGCCTTGATATAATTACAGAAGCCGAAAACGGATTAGATATAAAAAATTTCAACGAAATCTTTCCGGAAGGATTCAGACTTTAAATGTATTTTATAGAACTAATCGTCAAATATTTTAAAAAAGACAAATTCTCTGAAGTTCTGAATGAATACGACGAAAAAAATGCACTTAATCCTCTCGAGGAAATCCCTGAAGTTGAAAATGAGCAAAATTGCGAACATATTTTTATGCCGATAGATTCTACCGGTGAAATTCTTGCCTGCTCCAAGTGCGGACTTGTTGTTAACAAAAAAGATATGAAATATAAAAACTTTTTTATGAATAAAAAACCTTAAAAAAAAGCGGTTTGTTAAAACCGCGTAAGTCAAGTATGCAAAACTATCTTTTTATAAATTTGTGCTATGAACAAACTTTCTATAAAATCAATAGCCACATGGCTATAATTTATTTTCAATTATTATTATATTTCATACAAACAAAATGTCAATTAGCCAGATGACACTTTTATTTTACAGAGCAGGCTTTATTTTCCGTAAGCATTGCCGATATAATTTTTTTAGCCTCGCTCAATTGAACATCATGCCTATTTTTAATATCCTTCGCTGTAAATTGGACTTCCACGTCCGGTTTAATTCCCTTTTTATTAATATCCACACCTGACGGGGTAAGGTATTTTGCGACAGTAAGATTAAGGCCTGTCTCATTCGGCATAGGTATAATTTTTTGAACCATGCCTTTGCCGTATGTTCTCGTCCCTACAAGTTTGGCTTTATGGTAATCTTTCAATGCGCCGGACAAAATTTCGCTGGCTGAGGCTGACGCACCGTCAACAAGTACAACAACCGGTTTATTAATTCCAAACTCCGTATCCTGCGCCTGAATATCATAATGATAACCGTTTCTTCCGACAATACTCACCAGTTTACCCTCAGGGATAAACAGGTTTGCAATAAAGATAGCATTTGGGAGAAGTCCGCCTGTATTTCCGCGCAAATCTATTATAAGCCCTTCAGTATCTTTTGTTTTTTCAAGAGCTTCTAAAAATTCATTAGGGGTCGTAGAGCCTATAAAACTTGAAATCTGAATATATCCTATGTTTTTGTCTACAGAACTTTTAACGGATTTTATTTTTATTTCTTTCCGCATTACATTTTTAACAAGTTTATCTTTATCTCTCAGCACAGTAAGCTTAACAAAAGTATTCTCCGGTCCACGCACAAGATTTGCAACCTCAGCGATGGAAAGCCCTTTTGCATCTTTGCCGTCAATATTTAGTATTATATCGCCGTTTTGTAAATTTACACTCTGTGCAGGAGTTCCGTCTATGACATTAATAATTTGAATTTTTCCTGAAATGTCAGCGATATTAACACCGATACCTGTAATTTTTGCGTTAATTGAAGTATTTTGATCAGCGTACTCAGACTTTGACATATATCTGGAATAAGGATCGTCAAGACTTGCAAGCATAGAATCAACCGCTACTTTTGCATCTTCATCGCTTTTTATTTTTCCATGATAATGTTCTTTCCAGTAACGCCATTGCTGATGATTTAATGTCGGATCATAATAATTATCTCTAATCTCTGCCCAGACATTATCAAAAAGTTTTTGAGAAGAAACATAATTTTTATTAAGAAGTTCCTCATCTGTTGAATACAGGCTGTTGTTATTTGCATTCATAACAAACTTATTAAGCCCGAACAATGCCAAAACTACTGCGATAAAAATATATAGTTCTTTTCTCTTCATACGATTATTTAACAACAACGCATTTTTATAATCAATATACTTTTTATGTAACCTGATTATTTATTCAGAAAAGTGCAGGATTATAAATCTTCAAACCCAGGAGATGTTGACGGAAGATTTTTATAGCCCTCATTTGCGTGCACCGTTTTCTTAATATATTTGTTTGTATAGTTACCTTTTTCAAAAAGTTTTTTCAGTGTATTTTCACGGGTTACGAGCGGGTGCAAATTTTCATTGCTTTCAGGATAAACATTTAAAATTTCACACCATACTGCGGCCTCCATTGTCCAGGCGTAGGTTTCTTCAGCAAGAGAATTATATTCATCCTGATGCAAAGCCTCGTGCGATAATAAGGCGGCAATAGCTCCCGGAGGGGCATCTTTGTGCCGCGGATTTATATAAATATATAAGTTTTTGCCCTTTTTCCAGCCGAGTGCATCAAAAGATGCATAAGCGGGATTGATAAGCCCTAAATCTTTAAACTCTATTTTTACAGGTTTTTGAGAAAGGTTATTGCCGAGAATTGCCTTTCTTGAAAATTCTCCGTTTGTCCCTTTCAGCATATCCAGCGCAACATAGAAAATAAAATCTTTGCCTACAGCCTTATATTCAGGTGTAATTTGTTCAACATATTCGGCTGTATATTTTGCCGGAAAATTTTTAGGAATAATTATTTCATTTTTCTTCGATTTTGAAAAAGCAGGAGCTGCCGCACATATTTGCGTTATCAAAACCATACTTACAAATTTCTTCCAATTCATACTTTTTTCAATACCCCCTATTATACTTTTCGGCCGATTCAATGCATAATTATATTATAATAATATATTTTTTCACGGCAAATAAAAATGATTACTTTCCGCGATTGAGCGCTGCCAGCTCTCTGTACATAATCTTATATTCTGTTGAACCGTCTATGCTTTCAGCTTCTTTAATATATTCAAGCGCTGTTTTAACATCATTGTTAAGTTTATAAATATTACTCATTTCCGCATAGTATTTTGCGTTTGTTAAATCGTACATAATAGCACGCTTCATGCATTCGATTGCCTCCTCGTAATCTTTTTCTTCTTTTCGAACTAATGCAAGGTAATAGTAACCTTCAGCACAGTTTATATCCAGAGAAATCACATCCTGAGCAAATTCTTTTGTTTTTTCAAAGTCACCCTTTAAATATGCTACTTTTGCACCGAGAATATACCCGTATATGTAACGGTCATTCATTTCTATAACTTTTTCCGCAAGCGAAAGCGCTTCATCAAATTTTTTCTCCTTGATATAAACATCTGCCAGGTCACTAATATAATTAATGTTATCCGGATTTTTTTCTATAACTTCCTGCATTACCTTTTCAGCTTTGTCAAAGTTATCCAGTTCATTATAAACTTTTCCAAGAGAAATCAATGTAAAAGAATCATCACAGCCTGCCTTTAAATTATCTTCAAGAATTTTTTCGGCACCCAGGTAATCTTTATCTTTAAGTTTCAATAAAGCATGCAATACTCTTGCCTGATAATGATTTTCGTTATGAGAAAGGATAAACTCCACTTCTTTTTCTGCCTTGTCATAGTTTTTCATCTCGTAGTACAAATATGCTAAAGAATATCTGTAATCAAGATTTTCCGGAGAAAGCACTATTGCTTTCAGGTAAGAATTCACTGCCTCATCCTGCCAGCCGTTAAAAAAATATGCGTTTGCAAGATTATAGAAATAAACAGGATTATTTTTATTTATGTTAGAGGCTTGTGAAAAATATTTTATTGCATCAATAAATTTCATATCTTCAATTGCAAATAGGCCGAGATAATTCAGAACTTCGGGATTTTTACAGGATTTCGGGAAAGATGTGAAAATCTCACGGGATTTTTCAAAATCATTTTCATCAAAATAAATTTTCCCGAGAAGAATTCTGCAATCATCATTTTCAGGATTTACAGAAGCAATAATTTCTTTAGCCTTATCACACTTGCCGCATTTGTAACATGCAAGAGCATATTCATAAAGACAATCCCCGTCCATTTTGTCATAGTATTGTTCAATTTCATCAAGGCAATTCATTTTTCCGAGGATTTTAATTAATTCTTTTAAATTTGCCGCATCAGGTTCCACGTCATAAACTTTTTTAGCCGCAGCAAGTGCATCTTCCAGGGCGTCTCCGCGTGTATATATAGTTCTTGAAAGTTTTAAAGACGCAATGTGTCCAGGCAAACTCGTCAACACCTTTTCCAAATACTGCTCCGCCCTGTCATAGTTATGCAAAAGGAAATACAATTCCGCAATCTGATATAAAATCTCAACATTATCACTCTCTGTTTCAAGAGCTTTATAAAGCATTTCAATAGCCTGTTTGTAACACTCCTGAGATTTCAATTCAAAAGCTCTCTTTATATAATTAATAACTTCGTTATCCTGCATTATCACTCCGTTTTTCGTTATTTTGAGTATTTTTCTTATGTTTATGTTTTTTCTTTTTAGAATCCTGATTTGTATTATTTATAAGAACAAGAACTTCGTCTTCACCTGCCATTTTCAGGTTATTTCGAGCAATCTCTTCCAGACTGGAGGTTCTTGAAAATTGTTTTATATCATTCTTAAGTTCTTTATTTCGTGTTTCGGCATCATCACGAACTTTTTCCATTGTATTAATCTTAGCTTTATATGCAATAATTTTTGAAATATTCAAAATCGCGCCAAATCCAACCTGAACAAGACAGAACAACAATACAAAAGTCAAAAACGAATAATAAACACCTATTTTGCGTTTATGACGACGGATTTTTTTACGTGATTTCGCCGCAAGAGAATCCAGATGTTTCTTGCTTTTTTCAGACTCTACAATAACTTTTTGCGGTAAATTTTTACCTCTGTTTAATTCCACGAAAGACTCCTTGTCCTGTAGAGAGTTTCCGTCCGCCGCCGCATAGGAATACAGCTCTCTTTATTTAAAATTATAAAAGAAAACAACTACGTATTCAATTATATTTTAAGAAATTTACAATTGAAATTTAGTATTGAATCTTATCTGTGACCATGAACGATCGTTATTTATATCGTAAGTGGTACCGGCACCAACTTCCAGCTTCATTCTGTCGTCTTTCAAGGGACTTACAGAAAGTACAAATTCGCCCTTTCTTCTGTTTCTTGTAATATCAGTCGACAAAACAGGAGAAAGCGAGAACACCTTATTCAATTTTAATTCAGGCGCTATATAAAAATTATCGGTATTCAGCCCGTATGTGGTAAGATTATTTTTCTTAAACGCCGAACTTATTGCAAAATGTTCGCGCTCGTATCTGGTAAACAGCGTCGTTGAGCGCTCCAGCTGAGAATTATCAATCCCTGTATTATACAAAGTACCCAGAGAAAAATTACCGTGTTTTTCGACAGATTGAATGCTCTGCGGAGCAATACTATATTCTTCATTACTGTACAGGGAATAATTTTTTCTTGTTTTAGGCTGAATTTTGCCGCCGTCAACAATATTTCTAGATTCAAATTTCTGCGGAACAGTAAGATTTAGTACAAAGTTATTTTCATCATCCTTCAAATAAACCACATCAGCAGCATCAACATATTCTTCATAATTCATAGCGTTAATCTTTTCAGGCTCAGGCACGGTCGAAACTTCTTCCTCTTCATTTGAACTTGTAATATCGTCAGGCAAAATATTTTTTTCCTCCGGCAAAGTCCAGATAAAAATATTCGGCAGAGTGACTCCTTCTTTTTCTTCTGCTATACAAGGCACTCCTAAACCAAACATCAAAAAAAAGATTAACAAAGCTCTTTTCATAAGAATATTATAGCACAAAACGCAAACAATAAAGACAACTATGAAGAAGATTGTAAAAGCGGTTCCGGCTGGGGCTGCTCTCCTATGTATATTCTTGATTAAGCCTTGAATTTAAAACCTGCGCGTGATAAAATTATCCGTGCGAAATATAAAAGAAATCGAGGATTTAAAATGAACGAAGTAAGAGTCAGAATAGCTCCGTCTCCAAGCGGAAACCTCCACATCGGGACGGCAAGAACTGCATTATTTAACTATCTCTTTGCCAAGAAAAATAACGGCAAATTTGTTTTAAGAATTGAAGATACAGACGCCGAACGTACAAGCCAGGCTTATATTGATAATATCTTTGACAGCTTGAAAGCGCTCGGGCTTAACTGGGATGAAGGCCCTGATGTAGGCGGTCCTTACGGACCTTATACACAGTCTGAAAGATTTGACATTTACCCGAAATATGTTCAGGAACTTCTGGATAAAGGTTTTGCTTACGAATGCTTCTGTACCCCTGAAGAACTTGAGGCTGAAAAAAAAGAAGCTACTGAAAACAAAAAAGCTTACGTTTATTCTAAAAAATGCGAAAATTTATCGGAAGAAGAAAAAGCTAAATTACGCGCAGAAGGAAGAAAACCTGCTGTAAGATTTAATATTTCAAAAGCACAAAAAGCTTTCCATGATTCTTCAATCCTGAAATTCGACGACCTTGTTAAGGGCGAATTACACATGGATACAGACCTTCTCGGGGATTTCGTTATTATGAAATCAAATGGCACGCCGACTTATAACTTTGCCGTTGTAATCGACGATATGCTTATGAAAATTTCCCATGTAATCCGCGGAGAAGATCATATTTCAAATACTTTCAAACAAATTCTTATATTTGAAGCACTAGGTGCAGAAGTTCCGAGATTCGGACACCTCGGCATGATTCTTGCACCTGACAGAAGCAAACTCTCAAAACGTCACGGTGCAACAGCCGTTTCGGAATTTGTCGAAAAAGGTTACCTCACGGAAGCTCTCATTAACTTTGTGGCACTTCTTGGATGGTCACCGTCTGACGGAAAAGAAATTAAAACAATTGATGAAATCGCTGCTGATTTCAGAATTAATGAAGTTTCGTCATCCAACTCAATCTTTGAATATGACAAATTGAACTGGATGAACAGCCATTACATAAAAATGCTTTCTATTCCTGAATTGAAAGAAAAACTCAAACCTTACCTTGCAAAATATGACCTTTCCGAACTCACGGATGAGCAGTACACAAGAATGGTTGAGGTTACTTATGAACCGCTTACCCTTCTTTCCGATATCACTGATGCGGTTCCGTATTTCTTTGGACAGGATGTCGAAATTGATGATAAAGCCAGAGAAACACTTGATACAGAGGTTTCTCAGGATGTATTAAATACATTTATAAAAGAAGCTCAAGATTGGGAATGGACTGAAGAAAATCTTCACGAAAAACTGGAACAATTCAGAGCTTTCTACAAAGAAAAAGGCATCAAACCAAAAGTTACGATGTGGGCTATCAGAGCTGCAGTAACAGGCAGACTCTGCGGTGCCGATATGACTGCAATCCTTGCTATTATCGGTAAAGATAAAACTTTCCACCGCGTAAAAAATGCAATTAAACAAACTGTTTAATCTGTTACTGAATATTTTCGAAGGGCGGAATTTCTTTAAAGAAATTCCGCCCTTCCTTTATCTTGTTTTTGTAACAAAAAAGTAACAAATATCATTTTTCACTAAAGATTTTATTCATATATTCCGTAATCCCAGATACAAAGTATCAGGTTATATAAGGAGTAAAAAAACTGATGAATGAACAAATTGCATTTAATGAAAGAGATTTTCACTTTCTGAAAAATGTCACGGTAGAAGACCTTACAAATGAAACCTACCTAACCTCTATGATTGACTTCATTAACAAACTTGATTCCAAAATAAGCAACGGAAGAATAGTTGTTATGGATCAAAGTAAACCTGAAAATACAAAAATCTACTCTTATGCAAAGTTCGTAGAAATATATGACGAACACGGACTGGACGGCTTTTTATACAATCTATAACAGATATGGAGAATACTTATGGACATTCAATTTATCTCGACAAACGATCAGACAGAAACAGAAATTGAAGCTATGGCAAAAAAAATTGAAGAAAACAATGCAAATGACTTAATCGAAATTACTGATCCGGATGGAACTTCTCAGGTATTTACCTACAACAAGTTCCTCGAAATTTTCGATAATTACGGATTAGAGGGCTTTGCCATAATTTAAGATTTTGTGCTAAGATTTCTTTATGGAATTTAAGCACTACACAGTAATGAAGAATGAGGCTGTTGACGCACTCAAATGCAAGAACGGTCTCATTTACGTTGACTGTACGCTTGGCGGAGGAGGCCACAGCGAACTTATTTTACAAAGAATTTCACCCGACGGAAGGTTAATTGCCTTTGATGTGGATGATGACGCGATTGACGCAGCTTCAGAAAGGTTAAAAGATTACAATAACTTAACAATTATAAAAGATTCTTACACAAATATTAAAAAAGTGTTACATTCTCTTGGAATAGAAAAAATAACAGGGGGTGTACTTTTTGACCTCGGGGCATCTTATCACCAGTTTAATAAAGCAGAAAGAGGTTTTTCATTTTCAAAAGAAGCTCCGCTAGATATGCGGTTTAATCAGGATGCGGAATTTTCGGCGTATGATGTTGTAAACGGTTATTCCGCGGAGGATTTGGTTAGAATATTCTCCGAATACGGAGAAGAAAGATTTTCCAAAAGGATTGCAAAAGCAATAGTTGAACAAAGAAGGGTTAAAAAGCTTGAAACGACTACTGAACTTGCAAACTTAATAGTTAGTGCCACACCGCATATAAAAAGCTCAATACACCCTGCTACACGAGTTTTTCAGGCGATACGAATTGAGGTAAATCACGAGTTACAAAATGTTAAAAATACTTTGAATGATGTGTTGGATTTACTCGACGTTGGTGCTATAATAAGTGTTATAAGTTTTCACTCTTTGGAGGATAGGATAGTGAAAAACTTATTCAAGTACCACTCTCAGCGGTGTCACTGCGAAAAAAATCAAATGATTTGTACATGCCCGCCGCCGAAACTGGAGCTTGTTAATAAAAAACCGATAATGGCGTCAGAAAAAGAAATATCTGAAAATCCGCCATCTCGGAGCGCAAAATTAAGAATCGCAAGATGTATTAATTAATTTTGGGATACTTTTATAAAAACTAAAGAGTTGGGGAAGAAAATTGAATACAGCGAGAGCAGGACAGAGTATAAATTATTCTTATCATTATGAACAACAGGATTATACGATAAATCCTATACAACAAGCACCGGTTATTACAGGATATTTTCACAAGGAGAATATATATAAAGAAATGGCTATCAGGAAGGTAAATGCAACTTTATGCGGAATTTTGGGAGTATTTGTATTAGCCGCTTTTATAAGCTATTACTTTGAAATGTGTCATGAAATAACATTGAATACTCTTAGCCGTCAAGTTACAGCTCTCAACGATGAAAATGCAGAATTACAAAATCAGTTGGACAGATTAAAATCATTTAATAATGTTGATTACAAAATGACTCAATATAACTTGCTGCAAAAAGCAGCAAAGGTAATTGAGGTGCCGGCAGTAAAAACGCAGGTTGAATTTACACCTCAAAAACCTTCATCTACTTTTGTAAACTGGGCTATAGGATATTAAATTTACCTGCTGTAAACTTCTCCCAGAAAATCCGTCCAGTAATCTTTTCCCTTTTTTGTAGGATGGGTATTTGTTAGTGCGTAATACGCGCAAGATGTGTTTTTTGAAATGTCGTTTGATGTATTTGAGCAGTATTCCTCTCCTACATTATTGAAATTACCACAGCTGCCAGAAGCACTATTACACGTTGCAGGATTGTTTTTATGCTCCTGACCTACAGGTATTACAAGTCCATCTGTTGTAAATATAAACATAAAATAATCAATACCGTATCTGTTTGGCTTTTTCTTTCCGTTTATATCAACACAAATTACAGGCCCGTTCTGACCTGGCTTAGGAACATCATTTAATATCATCAAAGCTCCTGTCATATTATTCTTAAAAGAAGTATTATCACATAAAAAAGAGGAATTCCTACCTGAAGAATTTAAGCCGCCTGAAAACTTTTGTCCGTTCAATGTATTCATAGCATAATACGGAATAAAATTACCTTCGTCATCAGCTGTTCCCATCGAACCTGAAGTTAAAGACTTTGTACCTTTATAATATGAAAATATTTTATTAGAAAATTCTGGTGTTATACCGTTTGGATTATCACTCGAACCAATAGGTGCATTACCTACAGCATACTCCGCAACAGATATACCGTAATCCGCCTTAAACAACACTGCAACCTGATTTAATTCTGAATACGTTTTCAAAAATGCGGTATGCAATTCCTTGTTATGAGTCTTATTTATCAGTGCAGGCAATGTCATTGCCGCAACAACTCCGATTATTCCAAGGGTAATCAAAACTTCCGCCAGAGTAAATGCGCAAAAACCAGTCCTTAACCCTTTCTCTGAGAGGAATTCAGCTTGCCCCCCCCCCCCGTAAGCACTCTTGTATCAAGGTTTTTCATACGTTCCTCCTTTTTATAACATAAGACTATCTTTATAAAAGATAGTCTTATTATAACAAATTATTTTTTAATATTCAAGCTTAATGCCTGTGATGGTGATGTGGAGGAGGTGGCGCCGGATGATGATGATGCGGAGGAGGACATACTATTCGCGGAACAGTTATTATCCTGAGCAGATTAAAGAAAGAATTAATATTACGTGCTTTCATATAATCCTGCATAATCTTTTTATACTCACTAAAATTGATTGTATTTGGGTTTGAGCCTTCTTCATTATACATTTGCGAAACAAGATTAAAATTATTAACAGTTCTGTTCATTTGATAAGCATTATATGGATACAAATGAGTTGCATTCCAATTGTCTCTATCTGCAGCAATAGTTTCATTAACGCTTATCGTTCCGTTTCGTTTGCCTTTGGAATCAATGTCATTAAAAGTCTGCGCAAGAGATTTGTCATAATCGAAATCTGTTACATCACCATACACAAAGCAATCCGGTACATCATAAGCCGTTGACGGGATATATCCCTGATAATATGTAATCGGAGGAATTGGAGGAGGAGGCATTATGACCTGAGCATCCGCATTTTCCATAGGCATGGCAGCGGCAAGTGCAATAGCTGCTGCCCCTGCAGTATTTCTCATTGCTTTTTTAGTCTTTTCCCCCGTAAAATGCTGCGGTGTTGTTACTCCTATACCTGAAACTTTCATATACACTAACCCTTATTTTTTGACCACATGATAATAATAGTAAGTAAAGATATTTTTTGTCAGTTCGTAACGAAAAATTTACATTTACCTGCTATAAACTTCTCCCAGAAAATCCGTCCAGTAATCTTTTCCCTTTTCAGTAGGATGAGTATTTGTTAGTGCGTAATACGCGCAGGATGTGTTTTTTGAAATGTCATTTGACGTATTTGAGCAGTATTCCTCTCCTACATTATTGAAATTTCCACAGCTGCCAGAAGCACTATTACATGTTGCAGGATTATTTTTATGTTCTTGCCCGACGGGAATTACTCGTCCGTCTATAGTAAATATAAATGCAAAGTAATCTATTCCATAACGATTCGGTTTCTTTTGTCCATTTATATCTACACAAATTACAGGGCCATTCTTTCCAGCCACAGGTGCGTCATTCAAAATCATTAATGCACCTGTCATATTATTCATAAATGCACTACTATCACATAAAAAAGATGAATCTCGTCCGTCAACATTTGGACCGCCTGAATAACCGCTGCCATTTAAGTTTGACATTTTATACCATGGAACATAGTTCCCTTCCTCATCACTAGAACCCTGACCGCTGGAAGTTAACTTTTTAGCCCCCTTATAGTAAGCAAATATTTTAGAAGCCTGCTCCGCTGTAATACCGGCGTTGCCCTTATCATTATTAATATATTCCGGAACTGAAACGCCATAATCAGCTTTAAACAGCATTGCCGCCTGATTTAACTCAGAATACGTTTTTAAAAACGCGGTATGAAGTTCTTTATTTCTTGTCTTATTAATAAGCGCAGGTAAAGTCATTGCGGCTACCACACCGATTATTCCTAAGGTTATCAACACTTCCGCTAATGTAAATGCTTTTTTCATCCGGTAACCTCTCCTATTCTACATTTATTTTTACATGTTTACTTGTAATAATACAAGTTTACATATTAGAAGCCCTGTTGTCAAGCAGGTAGAATGTAATATTATGCAGGATGAACTTTTATTCAAATTAGGACAAAGTATAAGATATTTAAGATTAAAACGAGGGTTGTCGCAGGAAGAGTTAGGATTTAAGTCTGATTTAAGCACAAATTCTGTGAGTTCTATTGAACGCGGTGCATATAATTTTAAAATTAAAACGCTGTATAAGATTGCAGATGCACTTAATGTCGATGTTATGGAAATTATAAATTGTAAGTTTTAAAAAAAAGACCGCCGTTTTTAAAAGGCGGTCTTTTTTTATATTTAACCTAATCAAAGATTAACGGCAGAGAGAGCATTCTCCGCAAGAACATCCGAGAGCTTCTTTAGCTTCGTCTACTCTTACTTTGATACGTCCGTCTACTGCGATACCTTCGCCTGTTGTTTCAGAGATTAACAGAGGGTTGATATCAAGTTCGTCAATGAATTTAAAATCGCTTACCAGTTGAGATAATCTCAACAAGGTTTCTTTGATTTGATCCATTTGAGCAGGTTTTGTACCTCTTGCACCTTCAAGCAGTTTGTATGCTTTAACTGATTTAATCATTTCTTCAGCATCAATATCTGTTAATGGAGCAATTCTGAAGGTTACGTCTTTCATAACTTCAACGAATACGCCGCCTAATCCGAACATCATCATAGGACCATACTGAGGGTCTGTTGCGATACCGCAAACCATTTCACGGTTACCTTTAACCATTTCCTGAATGATTACGCCTTCAAGACCTTCGAGCAAGCCTTTTGCTTCAAGTCTTTCAAGCAGGCCTTTGTATTCTTTTCTCAACTGTTCTTCAGATTTGATATTAACAACAACACCGCCGACATCGGTTTTGTGGGATGTAGTTTTAGAAGTCATTTTCATAACTACAGGGTAGCCGATAGAGTTACCGAGTTCAACAACTTCTTCTTCGTTAGTTGCAAGACCGTATTTGCAAGCGCGAATTCCGTAAGCCTGAAGAACGTCGATAGATTCAAGAGTTGTAAGCTGAGCTCTGCCTTCTGAGAGGGATTTTTTAATAATGCTTTCAACTTTAGCTCTGTCAACATCGTAGCAAGGAATTTTTCCTTCCGGTCTTTCCATCCAGAGTCTCTGCTGGTTCAATCTGTTCAAACCGTCGGCAGCCTGTTCTGCATACATAAAGAATGGCATATTAACATTCATATCAGACAGTTTTGAGAAGAACTCGTTAGTTGTCATAAATACGCCGACAACAGGTTTTTGAGGATTTTTAGCTTTAATTTCCATCAAAGCTTTTGCTACATCAATATCTTTCAAGCCTAAGAACGGAAGATAGATTGTAATAATCATATCAACATTTTCATCGGCGATAACTGTTTCAAGAGTTTGTTTGTAATGTTCGATAGGAGCTGACGCAATCATATCGATAGGGTTTTTAACAGATGCAGCTGATGGCAGGAAGCTTCTCAATTTTTCTTTTGTAGCGTCCGAAATTTTAGCCATCTGCATACCGTATTCACAAACAGCGTCGGTTGCCATAATACCAGGGCCGCCTGAGTTTGTGATGATTGCAACTCTGTCACCTTTCGGGATTGGGCAGTTAGCAAAAACTTTTGCAGTTTCAAAGAGGTTCTGCAAAGAGAATTCTCTGATTACGCCTGACTGTTTGAGCAAAGCGGCAGCAGCTTTATCTGCACCTGCAAGAGAACCTGTGTGAGAAGAAGCAGCAGAAGCACCTGCTGCAGAACGGCCTGCTTTCAATGCAAGGATAGGTTTTTTCTTACTTACACGAGAAGCTAATTTTCTAAAGTTAGCAGGGTTCTGGATTGATTCCATGTAAAGCAAAATCTGCTGAACATCGTCATCATTTTCCCAGTATTCAATAGCTGTTTCAGCGTTAACATCAGCCTGGTTGCCGATTGAAATAAACTGAGCAAAACCGAGGTTGAGGTCTTTTAAGATATTCAAAATACCGCCGCCCAGTGCGCCTGATTGAGATACGAAACCGATGTTTCCTCTTTCCGGAAGAGATTCAGCAAAACATCCGTCCATTCTGATATCAGGGTGAGTGTTTACAACGCCCAAGCAGTTAGGACCAACACATCTCATACCGTATTCTTTAATTTTTTCAACTAACTGTTTTTCAAGTTCTGCGCCTTCTTTACCGGTTTCTTTGAAGCCTGCAGTGATTATACAAAGACCTTTGATACCCTTTTCGTGGCACTGGTCAATTGTTGAAAGTACGAATTTAGCATTAACAACAATAATTGCCAGATCAACTTCACCTGGAACTTCAAGAACTGATGTGTAAGCCTGAAGTCCTTCGATAATTCCGCCTTTAGGGTTTACAGGATAAATTTTACCGTTGAAATTGTATTCCTGTAATCTTTTCATAATATCAGAACCGATTGTATGTTCTTTTGTAGATGCACCGATAACCGCAATTGATTTCGGTTTCATAATTTTGTCTAACAAAGTCATTTTTTCTGTCCTTTCTTTTTTCTTCTTATTTATTCTTCGTCAGTTATTATTTCAAATAGTTTTTTGCCTAAATTATTGAAAAAAACTTTACTTTTTTCGGTAAAAGTAGCGGGATAAAGAGTTTCATACTTATTCACAGCCTCGTGAACAGCGTCAGTTATAACAGCAGGTTTTTGAGAGAGTCTGTGAACTAGAACTGTATATTTTTTATCTTCTTTTCCGAAATCGTTATGGGCAACAATTGAAAGAAAATCACCTTTTACCGGATTTTCAATTGCAAGGCTGAAGGGTTTATTTCCCAAATTTATATCTTTTAAGGAATTTTTAATAGTTTTTTCCAATGCTGGATTCAGGTTGCTGCGAATAAAAACTCCGCCTTTAAAATTTTGAGTGTTAGAAATGTTTTGTACGCGCATAAAAATTATATCCTTTCTGACTTTAGTAACCGTTTACAATCCACTCTCTCACTCTGAATTTTGCGCCGAGATTCTGCGCAATTTTTTCGCAAGCCACAAGGTCAAGATTTCGACCTTTATAGCCTTCCACAACACTTGCAACAACGGAGATATTCTCATCCGCGCAAGCTTTTATGAACTTTTTAACCTCTTCATAAGCTTCATCAAACTTCGGCTTAGAAAGTTCGTTATATTCCTCTTTTGTTGCACCGTTTAGACTTACTGAAAATTCATCAACAAGCCCTTTCAATTCCGGCACAAGATTTCTCTTATAAACGAAATTTGCATGCCCGTTTGTATTAACACGAATTTTCACCTCAGGGTAATTATTTTTAATATATTGTGCAACTTCTTTTAACTCATCAAACTTAAGCATTGGTTCACCATAGCCACAAAAAACGGTTTCAGTGAATGGTGAGGCGTGACGGGTGAGGGGTTCATTATAAATCTTTTCATACTGTTCAATGACATCCGAAGAGGTAGAATTTTCGTCATCAAGCCAGAGTTCCTGCCCCTTAACGTCGCTTTTATCTTTTCTCAGGCAAAAGATACAGTCATTCGTGCATCTGTTTGTCAAATTAATGTAAATTTTTCCGTCTAATGTATAAACTAAAACGTTTGACATGTCTTGCCTTTCCTCTAAAATTATCTCACAGGCAATTTATTTTTACAAGCGATTATTCTTCAATGTATAACAATTTGTTTATATCAACATTCAAAACTTTAGCAAGTTCAAGAATTTTCCCGAGAGACATATTTATCCTGCCGGTCTCAATTCTTGCCAGATATGTCAGATGAATGTTCATCATTTCGGAAAGCTGCTCTTGTGTCAGCCCTTTTTTCATCCTTGCAAACTTTACATTCATACCGAACTTTTTCAAAAGTTCTTCCTTAGTCATATCTAAATTCATATACTTATATGTATAATAATTGACAGATTTTATATATAGATATATAATGATATTATAATGGATAAATATATCTATAATTCACAAGGTGGTTTATGAGAAAGTTTGGGTTTACGTTAGCGGAAGTTCTTATTACACTCGGGATTATTGGAGTTGTTGCAGCAATGACACTGCCAGGACTTATGCAAAGCTGGAACGATAAAGCCAGTGTCACTAAAGTTAAAAAAGCTTATTCTCTCCTCAATCAGGCATACTTGATGTCAAAAGAACAAAACGGTCCTGTCAGCGAATGGGAGGTGACTACCCCAAAAGACTTAACCCGATACTTTACTCCGTACATTAAAAATATTAGAATTTGTACAGATAAAGAAAAGGACTGCAGTTCCAGACAAACTTATGACCTAACAGGAAAATCTTACACTAACAATCTTCAATATTATGCATTTATAGATGCCGGTGGAATGGCATATACTTTTGCTTCTGGAATCGTTTCCATGGCTGAAGCCGAAAAATATGGAGGAAGCCGCAACTTAAATGAAACAACCCCACACCAAATTAATATGTATCAGGTTATTGTAAACATAGACAACAAAGGGGTACTCCGCTGGGGAATTAACACATTTATATTTTTTATAACCGATAAAGGAATAGTTCCTTATGGAGTGATAGGTTGGAGCAAACAAAAGATGTGTGATCCGACCACACCATCCTCTTCTCCCGGCTGGTGGAACGGAATGGGCTGTGCGGGATGGGTTATCTCGGAAGGCAATATGGATTACGTTAAATGCACCAAAGGAAATAAAAAATATTGCGAACGAGGGAATTACAATCCTTAACTATTTTTTCTTCTCGTTTGAGTAGTCTGCGGTTCCAGGGAAGGCATTGCTGCCGGTTACTTTTCGAGTAATCCAGTATTGGATTTTCGGGATAAATGTCGATAAGAATGCTGCGGATATTGCAAATCCGATACCCCAGTTGATTGCATTTTTGATATAGTTTTCGCGTCCGACTTTCTTCAACAAATCTTTTGTTATTTCGCCGCCTTTTGCTTTCTTAATTATTGTATCTATATAAGACTCAATTTCTTTCTGCTTTTTAACTATTGTGTCTTTTGAAATAAACGACAATTCTTTATCAAATACAGAGTCGCTCATTTTTCCGGTGAATAGGTTCTGGTCAGAAGTTGAACATCTGAATACGTTTTTCAAGAATTCAGGCATATTAATTGCACCATCGGTAAAGATATCAAGAACCTGTTTTTCCGATAGTATAGCTTTGCCTGCGAGTTTTGGCTGCAGTTCAGACATGCCTCTGGCTGTCTTTTCAAATTTCGTAATATCAGCCTCAGGATATTTAGCCTTAACTTCCGGCAGAAGTTTTATAAAGTCATCCAAATCCATTGCGCCGTTATTTTCTCGCAAAGCTTTTGAAATAGACGGAATTATATATGCTTTATTATCAGGGTTGCCTAGAACGACGGCTCTGAAATCTTCAATCTTCATTGCTCCGCCATTGGCTTTTGCATTCAAGACTTCCGTCAGATGATCATTAACCTGTTTTGCTGCAACAGGGTCAAGTCTTGTGGATTTGCCATCCTCAAGTTTATTCAGAAGCATTGCAATAACAGGCATATTGAACATATAGAAGTAACTCGATGAAATATCGCGGAAAAGAACTTCCGTACGTTCGTGAGAGTTTCTTGCACAAACGCCTCTGCCTATCCATACGCCCATATCAGTTGATAACAACTGGTATTTTGGATTGTTTTCAAAACTATAAGCTAATGACATCAAAGTCTGCGGTGATATTGCACCAAATGAAACATCTTTGGATTTTTTGTCGTTATTTATAAACGCATCCATTGATGTTTTTTGAGTTGCGTTATTTGCAGCCGGTTTAGTTTGTTCTTTTTGCGACTGAACTTTTTCAGGCGCCGCACTTTGTTTTTTCATTATGTATTTTGTTATGCCCTGATTTACCTTCGGTAAGACAAAACCCACAAGACAGTTTGCCAGAACTATACTTGTTATTACTTTACCAAACTTATAACCTGCAATAATTTTTTCAGCTTTTTCAGGTTTAAATTTCAAATCATTAGCAAATTTCTTCAGGTAATTTTTTACCGGATTACGAACGGCATCTTTACCTGTATCAAAATTTGTTTCAGGAAGTTTATAAATCTTTTTGCCGACAAATCTGTCAATCAAACTGTTAAACAGAGGAACACCGCTGAACCAGAAAGCCGCACCAATCATCTCTTCTGTAAGACGTTCTCTGGCTTCCGTAAATCCGCCGCGCTGGTATGCCTGATAAGTTCTTCCGGCCTCTACAAATGCTTCCAGCAAAATAACCGGCACAATAGATCGGCTCGCCAACCCTTTTACAAATTTTCTTCCGTAACTAAAGTCTTTTAATGTCTGATTTGGTGTTACTTTTATTTCCATAAAATTACTTTCGGCTAATCAGGTGCCATACACACACCACGAACAAATTATTTAATAATGCTGAAAAAAATTTTTTGCCTAATGCTGAATATTTTTTAACTTTTTGTTACACACAACAACAAGTTAAATCTTTAATAGACATATAGTTTTTGGTTCAAGAGTATCTGTGTTTGTTTTCGAAACGATAGCGTGAGCATGTGCGGAAGCGTGTTGAGAAAATAAATACTGATACACTTATAAAAATCTCTTTTTAAGAATTGTTAAATTTTAACGCCTATATAACAATGTTTTTTATTCAGTGTTTTTGATACAATTGAAGTGAAGGTGATATAAATGCCAATTAATATTAATAGTGTAAATAATTATAATCCGTCGTTTCAACATAATCATAATAACAAATCGTCACAACCTGAAGACAAATGTTTAAAAAGAGCTGTGATTGCAGCGTCTGCACTTGGGGTCGGAACAGCTTACACGATAATCGCAAAAAAACAGGGATTTTCAATAAATCCGTCAAAAATTTTAAAAACCCCGATTAAGGATTGGGCGCTTATAAAACTTTTCGATAAAAAACATCCTGAAAGAAAATTGATAAAACTCGAAGAATGGGAAATCCTAGGACTTGCCGCAGGTTCAATCGCGGGCGGGCTTACTGCAGGCACCCTCCTCGATAAAAAATCAAACAAAAAAGCTAAAATCAGAGAAGCCGTAAACCAGTTCTTAGGTAACGTTTGTGTTCCTGTGGCATTTGTGAAAACCGCGGCAGTATTATATGACAAAAATAAACGCCTTATTTTAAGCCATGTTCCGCAAATCAAGGGGGATGGCAAAACAGTTAAAGTTATAAACAAAAGCCTAAAATGCATACCATCTGCTGTAATGACACTTATTGCATTAGGCGCCGGAATTGTGAGCGGAAATAAAGTTTCAAATTTTCTGAACGAACAAGTTTTCCATAAAAAAGTGGAAAGACATATCAAAAAAACCGACTTTGCCCCTCATGTTGATGATATAGGTATGGCAGTTTCTTTAATGGCTGATAAGACAAAAGTTTCAAGCGCAATAACAAATACAGTGCCATTATTCCTTTGTGTTCCGGGTATTCAGGCAGGAATGGCTCAGGAAAAATAATCATAAAGTTAACAAAAAAGCCTGCAGTCGGAGGATTGCAGGCTTTTTACTTTATTTAATCTTCTTTTTCTTTAAGGATATTTGTAAATTTATCCAGACGCCCTAAAAGTGGTTCCATTTTTCTATGAAGCTCATTTTTATATTGAAGAGCATCGGCATTCGCTTCTTTTAATAATTCGTCATATTTTACATGATCATTTTTATATTGTTTTATGGCATCTTTCTTTTTATTGAGATATTGAACATACTGCCTGTCCATTTGCGCTTTCACGGCAATTGTCAGAATTTCAGGGAGATTAAGAGCTGTAGGATTATCACTTGAAAGATTCTTGTAGTAAGCATCCTCATAATCTTTTGATAATCTTAATTTCCAATTCGTACTATAATTTTTACCGCCATAATTATAAACCTGATTTATTCCAAAGAAATCTGGAAATGCAATTTGAATTTTCTCAGAATTCATAAATAATTCCGCGAATTTTGCTTTTACTCTATCCATAGGGTTATTACTAATCCGAGCGCAAAATGCGTCACGTTCTTTTGCTCTCGCTTCATCCCAATGTAAAAATCCGGCAAGATACATCGGATTCCACGCGTCATGATTTCTTACCCAAGCCTGTTCTCTTATTAGCTTTAATGCAGGCTGGCTGTCGTGAGAACCCAAAAGTGCCCAGTTTTTACGAGAAGATCCTTCCGAACGGGCAAATTCAAGCTGGGTTATCCCGGGCAAATTATGCTTTTTCTTATAAACTTCATAAAACCAGGTTCCGTCATTATTGGATAAATCTTCCCAGACAGCATCTTGAGGATCAAGTCCGTGCTCTCTCATTGATGGTATAATTATTTTTTCAAGTATTTTTTTATAATTTCCTTGAGGATCAAACCCAAGATGCGACATATTTCCTGCATTAAATTTATCAGAAAGGTTATCATTTTCGTATTCTACGGAATTTTCATCATAGATATACGGATCAATTAAGCCAAGAGCATGGTCAACTCTCACATTATCACAATCTTCAAGAGCTGCATCTATTTTATTTTTCAAAAGAATACCGGCCGTTGCCAGAGTTCCGTCCTCTTTAAACAATTTGTTAGGATCAAGAACAGGAACATCCCATAATTGCGGACCATCATTTTTACCTCCATTCGGACACCCCATTCTCCAACCAGGCAGAAATGCTTCCTGATTTATCCACTCATCGCAAGGAGAAAAACCGACCAAAAGATCACTTATGTATTTAAAATTATTATCTTTTCTAAACTTTTTATTCTCCTCAATTTGCTTATCCGCAATAAACTGTTCAAAGGTATATACGTTAAGGTCTTTTTTAAATTTTGAAGTCAAATAGTTATACCTGTCAATAGCTTCAACATTCTTGGCTTTTAACTGTTTCAATAGATCTTTATCCAACGAATTTTCCCATATTCTAAAATCACCTGTTCCGTATGTCTTACTTAAAACTCTAAATAAGCCCTCTTTTATCAGTCTGTTTTTATTATGTTTTTTAAATTCCTGATATTCCCCGTTAAGTTTTATCGCGTTAGGATTTTTTTCTAAAAGCTTCTTCTGAAAATTATCGTATGCAGCATTTAATGCTATATCATAATTCTCAAATCCGTCGTAAAAATGGGAATATGAATAATTTTTATCATCTGAAGGGTATTTTATTTCCAGAGTATGCAAAAGCCCGTTTGTCATTTTATCACTTAAAATGTTCGCATACTTATCCTGTTTTAACGCTTTTAAATCAATAAATAATTCATTTCTGGCAAATACAGTCGATTTATAAGGAGACACATCGGCTTTGGAAATTTTGCCATTCGGACCAAGTTGATTGTTATTAAAACCATGAAGCTTTTCAAATTCAATGACATCTTCTGATTCCTGAGAATATGGCGAGCCAACACCAAAATCCTGAGATTCTACAGGAAAACAAGAACCATGCATTATCATTGCAACCTCTTTAATACCAAGATAGTCAAATGCCTGCTGGATTGTATCCTGCCGATATTCCTGCTTTTCGTTTTCACGAAGACGTCTCCGGAAAACAGGCGCATTATATGCGCTTGAAATATTCATGACCTTCATACTATTCTTAAAACTCCTAAAAATAAATTTTGCTATATGCTGCTGATTAATTCTATAGGATAGTTACACCCTATTTCTTCTCTTGATAAAACAGTTATATCATTAATATAATTTGAAAGCAATGTGAAAAACAAATGTCTGAATTCCATTGGTACGAGAAGAATTATTGATGAAATTTCATACTGCTTTGCCTGTTTTATAATCTTTCTTGCTAATTTTTCTGCGAAATCCCCGTCTATTTTTATTATAAAATCTTCGTTTTCTTCAAAACTCGGAACAAATGCATCCAGCGTTTTTTCACTTATTTCTAATACAGGAATTACTCCATCCTTATTTAAATACGTTTTACAAAACTTACGAGCCATTGAAATTCTTAGTTTTTTTAATAGTTCGGATTTTGGACAGTCATCAGCAAAATCATTTAACCTTTCAAAAAGATAGGTTATATCTTTTACGGAAACGCGCTCTCTTATAAGACTTGTAAGGATATATCTTAAATCAGAAAGAGATATAAAATCAGGAATTATATTATCTACAAGATATGAATTGTTTTCGGATACAACATCAATATATTTGTCAACATCTGCGTAGTCCAAAAGTTCATCTACGTATTTAACGGCCACAAATTCAAGCACATTAGCAATGTACTCTGTACCGGAGATACCTTTTTCCCAATAATCCTTAGTCTGACTGCGTTCAATCCATATAACTTTTCGACCTGAAACAGCTTCAGTATCCGAAATTGAGTTTTTTGGTTTTTTATCAAGGTGCAACTCATCCTCAAAATACATAACATAATTTGGATATACAAGGGAACGAATTACCTCGGCACCTCTGACATTTATTGTAAATTCATAAGGGTTCAGGGTCTCATCATCTTTAAATAAAATTTTCGGAATAACATAACCTAATTCGTCAGTAAGTTTTAATCTTGAACGAACTGTTGCTGAAAGTAACGCTTCTTCTTGAATATCGCTGTCATTTCCAACAAACTCCAGAAGTTCTTCACTGAGGTTCACTGACAGTTTGTCTTCATGCAATCTTGAATACATAACATCCGGGGATGTAGCTTTTGCCAATTCAGATTTTAGCACATCCAGTTCTTTTAGACCTGCTGAAATTTTATCATTAAGTTTTTTTCTTCCAACTGAAGCAGGAGGTTCTTTTTCAAGCTCTGCTTTAATCTTATTTATTTTTGCCTGTTGATTTTTTATTTTCAATTGAATATCAACACAGTCCTCGTAAGGAGTTCTTGTTGGTGAAAGCATTTTCTCCATCTGGCTTTTAAAAGAAGAAATATTTATTATATCGCCGCTTTCATCTTCTTTATCTGTTTTCAATTCAGACATAAAAATACAGTTATATTTGAAACCTTCATCCGTTTCAACTTCATTCATACTATAGAGTTCCCAACCGTTCATTGACATTTCATTCAGCAAATTCTGAAGTTCCTGAATATTTTCACTTGAACAACTTCTTATTATATACTGCATTTTATTACTCTTAAACATCTTAACCCCTTACTGTTTATTTTTTTCGATAAGAATTTTTAAGGCCTCTATAGCTGTTTTGATAGCTTTATCAGTATCGTGAACAACTGGATTTTCGAGCCCTTGCTTTTCACGTTCCTGATTGGCTACCGTTAAAAACACAGATCCTGTTTTTACTCTGAGAAAGCTTGATACTATAAACAGAGCTGCAGACTCCATTTCTGAGGCAAGACAACCCAGTCGTTTCCAAGCTTCCCATTTATTTTCAAGTTCATAATTAACAGGCATAATCCCCGGATTATGCTGCCCGTAAAAAGAATCTTTACACTGCACTACACCGGTAAAAGAATTATATCCAAGTTGTACAGCGGCCTGTCTCAAAGAATTAACAATATCAATATCGGCTACAGCCGGAAATTCAATCGGTGCATACTCTTTGCTCGTTCCTTCCATACGAATTGCCCCGGAGGCAATAACGATATCACCGCCTTTAACGTTTAAATCAATACCGCCGCATGTCCCGACACGAATAAAGGTATCAGCACCGACTTTCACCAATTCTTCCAATGCAATTGCAGCAGAAGCACCGCCAATACCTGTTGACGTTACACTGACCTTCTCGCCGTTTAAATAACCTGTATAGGTTGTGAATTCTCTTCTATCCGCAATCAATACCGGTTCATCAAAATAGTCGGCAATTTTTTTACATCTTTTCGGATCTCCAGGTAACAAAACATATTTTCCGACATCTCCGTCTTTTAAACCGATATGATACTGTTCACCGTTTTCGGAATAATTCATATCTCACCCTTAATTAGCTGACTTTAACTTTTGTATAACAAGATCTGAAATATCAACACCACCGACAAAAATTACTCTAAAATCGACAATCGCATCAAGTTTTTGCTCAACAAGAACCTGTTTTGCCGCTGCCTGAATTTTATTGAAAACTAATTCTTCTTTTTGGGATTTCAACTTCAGATAAGCATCTTGCTTCGCTGTAAATTCACGAGCTGTTGCATCTTCAAAGTTTTGTTTTTTCAAAGGTGTATCAAGTGCTTTGTACTGCTTTTCTTTATCAACCATATACTGTTGTAATTCAAGAGCCTTTGCATCAATTTCTTTAACTGCCTGCTGTGCAAGAGGATATGCAGCCTGAACTTTTTGATAATCAATATATCCTACACCGCCGGCAAAAGCCTGACTTCCCATAGTCAATGCAACACCGCCCAAGAAAACCATTGTTGCTAATCCTAGTTTTTTCATATATTACCTCCATTATTTTTAGTAAATTAAATCGCCTACACCAAATGTAAAGTATCCGTTCGGATTTCCGTTGTCACCCGGATTGGTAAGCGGAATACCGTAATCAACTGACAACGGTCCCATACCAGGAATATACAATTTTAAACCTACACCGGCAGTAACAGCATAACCAGGTCTGTCATACAAAGTATCTGCAAGTGTATTGTTAAAGATTTTACCTGCATCCATCCAAACTGTAAATCTTATATTATCAAGAAATTTAATCTTTCTGGCAAGCCTTGTTCTGTCAAGGAACGGAATAGGTGTTGCAAATTCTGCAGACCCCATAACAAACGCATCGCCGGTACCAACACCACTCATTTTGAAACCTCTGATAGTATACGGACCGCCCAGTCTGTATGCCATTACATCAGGCATATTGTCCCCGTGAATTTTTCCTCCTGCTTTTGCCATAAGAGAAAATGAAGACTTCTTACCTACAGGAATATATTGTTTAACCATACCCTGTAATTTACCATGAGTCTTGTCAAAGTCTATCAATCCTATATCTTCAGAAAATCTTATACTTGCTAAGGTACCTTTTCGAGTAACAACACCGCCTTCACGGGTATCATAGACAAGAGCAGGGCTGAGTGACATAAATAATCCGCCTTCTAACTGATTAGCACGTTCAGAAATTGGAACATTATACTTGTTAAACAAACCTGCAATTTTATCAAAATTTCCTTCTCTCAAGTCAATATGTTCCAGACCTAGAGAGAATGTTGATGTCAGGTGTTTATTTTTCTTAAACCTGTGAGCCACAGTAGCTTCACCGCCAATACGCCGTTCAACAGCAAGAGGAACCTGATAGCTGCCAAAGTCTCTAAAGAAGATTTTACTCATAAGGGATGTATCAGCATTAAGAAAATGAGGTTCAAAGAAACTCAATTCAAACTGCATATTAATTCGTCTTTCTATAGATGCGTCGTTTAAAATTACACCGGAACCAACTAAACCGCTGAGTGAAACTCTCTGGTTACGACCGAGGAAGTTATTATCAGCAATACCCAATGAACCGAACACTCCGGTTACGGAATCAAGACCGCCGCCTACAGAAATACTTGCGGTACGCTGTTCCTGAACATTTATTGTGATGTCATAGGTATCAGGATTATCTGCACAAGGTTCAATTTCTCGCGTAACATCTTTAAATGCCTGAGTAGCATATAAACGTACCAGATCTTCTTTTACCTGATTTTCATTGTACACCATGCCAGGCTCAACAAGAACATTTCGTTCAATAACAAAATCCTTTGTTTTTTCGTTGCCTGCAATTGCTATTGAATTAATTGTACCTTCTTTAATTTCAATATTAACCGTACCGTCGGGATCATCGGTTACGGAAGCAACACGGGCAAGGATATAACCTTTTGAGGTGTACATCTCCTGAATTTTCGATATTGCAGCATTCAACTGCGCAATATTCTGGGGTTTGCCTTTCATATCCAAAAGCGGGGTAAGTATTTCTTCTGTTGAAACTACGGTATTTCCTTCTATTGTAAAATCTGTTACAGGGGAATTTTCTTCAAGGATTATTTTTAAGGTTACTGTTCCATCGGAATTATTTACGGGAATAGCCCTCATTTTTTCAGTAAAATAGCCTGTTTCATAGATACTTCTCAAATCAGCCTGAACTGTATCTCGATTATATACATCTCCTGCTTTCATGTGAATTTTATCTTTGACAACATCCTGCGAAAGAACATTCAAACCATGGATTTCGATATCTTTAATAACTCGTTCGCTTTTTTCAGCGGTAAGATTTGCAGATGATGAGGATGCATCTTCTTTAGCGGATGAATTATCCGCACCCCAGAAATCATCTGCGGCTAAAGAATGCAAAGGGCATACTGCGATAATTATTAGAGCAATTATAAGCTTATATATTTTTGTGTACACTTTCAACAGATTTGATCCCTTAAAATCTTCCTCATGTATTAAACATTATATCACAAACAGATTAAAGTAAAAAACTTAATATTTATATACAAATTATTCACTTATTATCAGCTTGTAGACTTCATTTTTGTTATATCCGTATAGGACAGACAAAATTGTTGAGATATCTTTTGCTTTAAAATTTTTCAACTTTAATATATTTATTTTCTTTTCCAATTCTGCAACATCCTCATTTTTAGAGGATTTGTATAACATACCGACAATTTCGCCCTTGAGTGTATTTGTTCGAAAATAGGTTATTACATTTTGAATATTGTCTATAATTACTTCTTCAAAAACTTTTGTTAATTCTCTGCCTATTGCTACCTTTGCATTTTTGTCATATTCAGAAATTATTTCAAGAGTATCCATTAATCTGTTCGGGGAGTCGTAGAATACTATATCGTTTTTAGAGGATTGTTTTAATACTTCCAGGATTTGAGATTTTGTCTTTGGTAAAAATCCGACAAAGGTAAACGGCTCATCCCCGCGCGGAACCTGCGATAAAAATGTAACAACGGCATTCGCCCCCGGAAGGGCGGTTATTTTTATATTGTTCTTTCGCAATTCTTCTACAAGAATTGAACCGGGATCGCAAAAAAGAGGGGTTCCTGCATCTGAGACCAGCGCCATTTTCTTCCCTGACTTTATGATTTCAAGAAAAGATTGAAGCCGTTCTTTTTCATTAAATTTGTGATAGGAAATGCATTTTGTCTTTATATCAAAATGGTTAAGAAGCTTTTGCGTAACCCTCATATCTTCACAAGCAATAATATCGACACTTTGAAGAACTTCTATTGCTCTGTTTGTAATATCGCCAAGATTTCCGATAGGGGTCGGAACTATGTAAAAATCATATTCTTTCATAAGAGTATTTTATCACAAATGCGTTTTATTTACATTTTTGTTTTCCTGTCCAACTGAGATCCGTACAATACAGATAATCCATATTAATTAAATAATTTTTCGGTATATACCTTCATTCTATCGGTTATCTGATTGTAATTTACGGAAACGGGCGTAGGTTTTGATGTTTCGATAACATCAAGGAAAACTTTCGCATTTAAAGGCCTTTGTCCGTCCAAAAAATATTTTGAATTTGCAACGTCAATTCTTGCAGGAACAATAAGACCGCTTTGTGTCATTTTTTGGATACTTTCTTTTGATGAAAGAAATTTAATTAACAAAAACGCTTCTTGTTTGTGTTGTGAAGATTTTGCAATCGCACAGCCTGAGGCATCCAACGGAACAATACTACCTGCCGCACCTTTTGGAAAAGGCGCTATATCCCAGTCAAAATTTGCTTCTTCTCTATACTTAGGGACAAGCCATCTGCCTGATAAATGCATGGCAAGCTTACCTTGCAAAAACATCTGTGCCATTGTTGCACTGGCACTTTCCGATTTCAAAGGCGCAACGTGATACCTTTTTCTTAAATCTGCATACAATGTCAAACCTCTTTGGGTATTTTCTTCATGAGTAATATCTTTTGTTACATCATCAGAAAGCACTCCGCCGCCTTCACTCATAAGATAAGGCAAATAAAAAAGTAAATCCTCTTCAAAACTTATCCCGAAAACATCCTGACTGTTTGTCAATTTCTCAGCCGCTGCCAAAAACTCATCAAAAGTCCAGCCATTTTTCGGGTATGGAACATTCATACGGTCAAAAATTTCTTTATTATAATATATTACAAGATTTGAAACATCTCGAGGAACAGCATATAACTTTCCTTTCCAAGAAAGGGCCTGAAGAGCTTTTTCATAATAGTCTCCGCGGTTTATTTCTATATTGCTCAAATCTTCCAACACTCCGGCATTTGCATACACCGGGAGGTAGAGATTATTTATAAAAATAACATCCGGAGCAGTATTTGAGGCAAACAAAAGATGAATTTTTTGAAAATAGTTTTGAGGAATATGCATAAATTCTATTTTCAAATCAGGATTTGCCTTTTCAAAATCTTTCAATAAGGGAATAATAATATCAATTTCAGACTTTGATCCCCAGCTTGCAAATTTTATAACAGTCCTGCTATCTTTGCTACTGCCATAAAATGCGCAAATGCACAAGAAAAGACTCCCTGCTACTATTAAACCTGCTATTATTTTTTTTAACATAATTATTTATTTCTGAACAATCCGGTGTCACTATATTCTGGACTTAGAAATCAGTAGAACATTAGAGTTCAATCAGTACACCCATATTATTTTCGCTAACTTCTACAAGAGATCTGAAGCCGTCAGTTTTTACCATATAAACATTCGGATTATCCTTTCTTACCTGCAGCGGTTTTTCTATAGGACGATCGAATTTTTTAAGGACAAAAACTTCTTCTTTAATCCTTCCGATTAAAGCTGTTTCACCGTCAACGTTTACAAGATAAAAACCTCTGTCTTTATCAATATTAAAACCGGATTTTACAATAAGTCCGTTAAGATAACTTTCCTGAGTTTCTGATTTCAATTGAGAAATAGGATTTGTCATTGTTTTTTCATTGTGAAGGTTCTGTTTCATTGAAGGTTTTATATTTGCAAGGCTGCTTGCAACTTTATTTGATAATTCTTCAGAGGCTGTGACTTTACTCATATCATCCGACAATGCAAAAAATTCATCTATTGTAGCCATCATGTAACCTGTATTATCGTCTTTTACGGAAGATTGTGATTTTGGCTGCGGCTTAGGAGTATTTTTTGCAACAACAGGTTTCGGTGTGGAAACTTTTAAATTATCCGGCAAAAATCTGCTGCTTTTAGCAATTAAATCAGCTGCACTCAGATTTGCACCTTCCAGAAGTCTCGGATTTGAGTGAAGTTTTGAATAGCCGAGGTGAACATGTTTTCCCTCCTGATATGCTGCACGTTTAACTTCCTCCGGAGTTTTCGGCAACGGGATATTTCTGTGAGTTTCCTGCAGCATAGGAGTATTTGCAAAAGCCTTTAATTTTTTGATTTTAGGTGCTTTTGAAATTTCCGACATTTTAGCAGAGATGGCATTATCCTCACTTTGAACAGCTTTAAAATTCTGTTCAAGAGCTTTTAAGATAGCATCGTCATCCAAATCTGTTTTTTCAACTGAAGGCGATTCGTGAAGAATTTTTTCAAGGCGATCAACAGATTGAGGTTCTGTCTTATCTACAGGAGGTTTCTCTATTATCTCTTTTGAAAGAGTATTTGCCTTTTCTGCTTCCAAATTATTAATCTGTCTTTCCATCTCCTTAACTGCCTCACTAATTTCTACTTTTGATTTTTGTGTTACTTTTTTAATTTTTTTAGTTTTGACTTTAGGCGCAACATTAACCGTTTCTTTTACATCTTCCTGAGATACAAAAGAAGGTTGAGCCTCCGGTTTAGCCGACAAGGCGGCTGCCGCAGGAATTTTTGCAAAACCGCTGGTATCAGAAGCAAGTTTTTTCGGAGACTTTTCATAATTTTTGTTAGACACGGCTACAAATTTCTGGTATTTTTCCTGCCAGTTCATATCTGCATTTATTATGTGATCATAATTATTAACCGGATCTTTTTTATTCTTCAAATTTGCAATAAATGTCTTTTTCAATATTGACGAGTTCTGCATTGAGGACTTGATAAGCTTAAACAGAAATATCAGGCCTGCAAGCGGAATCAAAATCATAGCTAATGTAATAGGCATATTTGGAGGAATCCTTCCGTTACGGGTTTTAAGCTGGGGTTCTTGAGGGGTATCAACATTAACTGCTGCGGGAACAGTTTCAAGTTGTTTTTCAGTTTGAGGTTTTACTTCCGGCACTGACTGAACTGGTTTTAATCCGGTATCAGCAGATTTGTTGATTGAATTCGCCATCGTTGTATTTTTGACTGGTGACGGTTCTGTATTCTTTTCTACTTTTTTTATTTCTTTTTTTACAGTTACATCTTTTAAAGTCTTTTTAGTTTTAGCCGCAATATTAACGTTCTTGTCAACTTTCTTTTCAACTGCAGGTTTTGCAGCTTCCTTTGTCACGGATGTTTTAACCTGTTTTTCAGATTTTATAAGAGTATTTACAGGTTTTTGCGGTTCTTTTAATGCTGGTTTAACCGGAACATAGACACGGTTTTCAGATTGCGCCAAAAGTTCCTGATAAGCCTTTTGCCCCTCCGTGACAGGGAGACTTTTTTGTGTACGGGTTTTTATATTAATAGGCTTTGTTGTGGTAAGAGTAACTTTGGTATAGCTTCCGACACCATCATTAACAGATTTAATATCAACATTTGAGATAACATCTTTTAACCCTGATAAATCGGGGGATTTACTTGACGTACCGGAAACATTTGGCATTAAAATTACATATTTGTTAGCAGATTTTTTTGTTACGGCAACACTGTCATTGTAGGGAGTTGTTGTATATAAAGTAACGTCAACCGCAGACTCCGATGACGTATTTCTTTTGATATCCAATCTTGTTAAATTATTTGCGACAGCCATATCAGATACAATCGGCAACAAGCCCAGACTCAGTACCAAAATAAGACTGATTTTAAAATGTTTTAACGTCATTTTTAACCCATCAAATTTCCCTACATAATATATATAATACATTAAGTTACAAAAAATTGCCATTTTGTTAAAAAAAAGATACTTTTATGTTAAGATATGTTATATGAAAAGCGGATTTACAGCAATAATAGGTCGCCCGAATGTGGGGAAGTCCACTCTGTTAAATCAGATTCTCGGACAAAAAATTGTTATTACAACTGATAAAGCTCAGACTACAAGAAAGAGAATAAAAGGTATATACACTACCGATTTAGGCCAAATAGTCTTTATAGACACTCCGGGAGTACATAAACCTTTAAATAAACTCGGGGAGTTTCTTCTTGACGAAGCAAAGTTTGCTGTCCCTGATGCAGACTTAATTCTGTTTATAGTTGACGGCTCTGAGCCTGCAGGAAAAGGTGACAAATGGATTGCAAATAATATACTGCAAACTGAAATTCCTGTTATTATCGTAATGAATAAAGTCGATAAAACTAAAAAACCTGAAAAAATTGAAGAAAATCTTTTAAGTTACAAAACGCTTTTCAATAAAAATTATCCTGTTGTAAAAATCTCTGCAAAAACCGGCAGAAATATTGACACTCTTCTCAAAAATATATACAAAAACCTTCCGGAGGGCGGACTTCTCTACCCGGAAGATACCGTAACAGAAGAAACTATGCGAGAGGTAACAGAAGAAATTATAAGAGAAAAAATCCTTTTGAATACTTCTGATGAAATTCCGCATTCAGTTGCAGTAAAAGTCGAAAACTACTCAGAAAATGAAGATATTGACAGGATTTACGCAACAATATACTGCGAAACTAAAAGCCAGAAAGGTATTCTAATAGGAAAAGGCGGAAACCTTCTTAAAAAAATCGGCTCCGAATCCCGTATTGAACTCGAAAAAATCGTTGATAAAAAAGTTTTTCTCGGACTGGAAGTAAAAGTACAAAAAGACTGGCGTAAAAAACAGTCTGTACTCAAATCCTTCGGCTACCAGCAGGAAAAATATCTAATCTAGTGTCGCCGCTTTCCGCCGTCTCAACGCCGCCGTGCAGCGGCTCACCTTTTCAAACGCCACTCAAAAATTTCGCTTTACTGCCTTATCGCGAAATTTTCTCGGACAATTATTTTCTTTTCTCAAATTTTATATCGTATCCCAACAAATCTGCAATATCAGCAACTTCTGCATATTTTATAGTATCCGAACGAAGTTTCCTTGACAAATTATTCATTGAAAGATGAACATTTTTCTCTGTTCTCATTCTTTCGGCAATCTTTGTCATTGTCGTTCCTTCTTGTGCCAGTAAATATTTTATTATAGCGATTATCTTCATACTTATTAAAGTATAAATCTTATTGACTTATATCGCATACAATGCTAAACTTATAAGCACTATAGTCTATTATTACACTATAGCCATTATTTAAATTAAGAAAGGTTAAGTTATCAGGTATTTACAAAAAATATATGCAATTACAGTCGACAATGAAAACTTAGTCAGAAATCTAAGCTGTCAAAGTAAAAATAATGAGGAGCATATAAAAGCTTTAGCGGTAAAAATTATTAAAGAAATTAAAAATAATTTATGCAAAACTTTAAATCATCAGATCTAAATATTTAATTTATATCCGCCTCCGTAAATAGTTTCTATATACTTCTTCCCGTTGGATATTTTATCCAACTTGGTTCTAAGATGTCGTATATGCACTCTGATAGTCTCTATATCGTCATCTGGGGAATATCCCCAGATGTCTTTTAATAATTGAGCGGAAGACACCATATTGCCGTAATTTTGAAAAAGCAGATTAAATATATCAAATTCTATAGGAGTTAATTTTGCCTGTTTATCTCCAATTTTCACACTATATGTTTCAGGGACAAGTGTGATTTCTCCAAGGGTCAATATTTCTCTGGTCGATGCGGATATCGGAATTTGTTTCGTTCGCTTCAAAAGTGCACGTACACGAACTTTTAATTCTTCCATTTCAAACGGCTTTACAAGATAATCGTCAACACCGATATTAAACCCGTTTACCTTATCATCAAGCTGCGATAAAGCTGTCAGCATTAGTATCGGAATATCTTTTGTTTCCTCATTTTTTCTTATTCTCTGCGCAACCGTAAAACCGTCAACTTCAGGCATCATTACATCAAGCACCACAAGTGCAGGATGTTCCTGTTTGCAAAGAGCAAAACCAGTCGTTCCGTCAAATGCCTGTATAACCTTATGACCTTCCAGTTCCAAATTCACTTTAATCAACTCGTTAATCGCCGAGTCATCATCACATACCAAAATTTTACTCATATCCCAATTTTATATAAAAATATTTACGTTTAAAAGATACATTCCCTCCGCAGGTTAATAATTCTTAATAAAAATAGCCTGACCGTATCTTACTTTAGAAGTCAATTTCGGGCATACTAATTGTAAAAATTTTTTAAAATTTATTTTTTAAAGTGTAAATTTTACAAATTTTTTGATTTTTATTGTAATATGTTTATTGCGAAAGCAATTATTTGTAGGTAAATATACATTGTATAAAAGGAGGCACATGAATTGGCAATAACATCACCATTTACAGCGTTTCAAGAGAACGGTAAAAAAGAAATCCACTTAGGACAACACGTTTTAGCAGAATTTTTTGAATGTGATCCAAACACATTGAACAGTATTGATAAAGTAGAAAAGTACATGGTGGATGCCGCCCTTGAATGTGGTGCTACTATTGTCCAAAAATGTTTCCACATGTTTAACCCGTACGGAGTTTCAGGAGTTGTTATTATCTCCGAAAGCCATCTGGCTATCCATACTTGGCCGGAATTGGGGTATGCTGCCGTTGATTTGTTTACATGCGGAGACAAATGCGACCCGAAAATTTCTTATGAATTTTTGAAAGAAAAATTCAACTCCAGAAAAGCAACATTTACCGAATTAAAAAGAGGTATCATTGATGAAGAAACAATGAGAGTTGCTGAAAAACCGTTTGAAATTATGCAACAGTTGGTTGACTAATTCTTTTATGTTACAAAAAAAAGACCGATTAAAATAATCGGTCTTTTTTTTTATTTTTGTTTGATATAAAATTCTTTAGGATGAAATTTATTTGTATATAAAGAAGGCAAAAGGATTATGTTACAAGAATTTTTATTTTCAAAAATACACAGAGCCACTGTAACAGATGCAAACCTTAATTACGTCGGCTCAATTACCCTGGATGAAACATTAATGAAAGCCGCAAAAATCAAAGAATGGCAGAAAGTTGACATTCTTGATATAAATAACGGCGAAAGATTTCAAACTTATGTAATAAAAGGAAAACCTGATTCCGGTTGTATATGCTTGAATGGGGCTGCTGCAAGAAAGGTTCAGCCGGGCGATAAGGTTATCATCGTATCTTACGCAAGCCTTGACCCAAAAGAACTGGAAAACTATCAGCCGACTATTGTTATGGTTGATGAAAACAACAAAATTACAAAATAAAAAAGACCGCTCAGGCGGTCTTTTTATTATCTGTAATTTGTAAATTGGAGCGGATAATCGTATTTTTCTTCGTTTCCGCGAAGCATTTTTATTACTGCCTGCAAATCATCCTTGTCTTTTCCGGAAACTCTCACCTGATCGCCTTGAATTGAGGCTTGAACCTTTATCTTGCTTGCTTTTATATCTGCAACTATTTTCTTTGCAAGTTCCTGATTTAAACCTTTTTTAAGATTATATGTCTGTTTTACCCGTCCTCCAAGAGCGTTTTCAACTCCCTGCGGGTCAAGTATTCTCACGCTGATATTTCGCTTTGAAAGTTTGGACTGCAAAATGTCATAAATGTTTCTCAATTTCATATCATCACTAGTTGTAATCACTATTGCTTTATCTGCGTCCAAATCTATTTCCGAATTAGAATCTTTCAGGTCAAATCGTGAACCGACTTCTCTTTTTACTTGATCAACGGCATTTAAAAGCTCCTGCTTGTCAAATTCTGAAACAACATCAAAACTACATTCCTTTGCCATATTATACCCCCTTCTTGCTTCTCTAATCAGTATACGCTGCCTCGCTATGCGGAACAGCTTACGGATATAATATCACAAAAATACAAACCTTTAATATTCTAAGTTGTTTTATGGAACTTACTTCCAATCCATTTAAAAGGTGCAGCTATAGTACGCCCGACAGCTTTGCCGGCTTTACCTATTCCGCGTCCTGCAGCGCCTATACCCTTGCCTAGCCACTTGAATGGCGCAAGGATAATATTCCCGATAGTTTTTCCGCCCTTACCCATGGATTTAACAGAATTACCAAATCCTTTAAAATTAATTTTCCCCTTAAAGAGTAACGCTGTAGAAGTTGCAATAGCTCCAAGCGCCGCAAGTGATATCAGAAAAGCATTACGTTCTTCCTTATCCTTCTGTTTCATCAAAACAAATTTATCCGTATCCGGCTGCGCATGCATTTGCATACCGTGAAGATAATTTGTATAATGCAGCCCTGCTCCCCATTGCGGCAACATTCCTATATTACTGTTTATTAAATCCTGATGCGCTATAGGATTAAATTCAGTTGATTCCATAATAACTCCGTATTTTTTGTAACTAAACCGTTGTAACCAGCGTCAAAATCAAAAGCATAAATGCGCTTGCTTTAGGTAAAACATCAATAATAATAACATTTTCAGATTTTTTCTCGATTTTTACCTCGTTTGCGTTTTGTACATTCTCAGACAATTCCAGTTCCGTGAGCACTGGAACTGAACCAAGTGAACAGTCAGCCAAATCCTGATAAATCAAAGATCCGGCAAAATAATTTTCCAAATCTTTCATCTTTGTATCCCCAATTTTTTCCCAACATATATATAAAGTTTAAATACCCCAAAAAATTGACCGCATAGGATACCTTTTATTAAGTTTTATGAAGTTCACAAACAATAAAAAACGACTTTGGGTATAAAGTCGTAAGGAAAAAGGGAAAGGAAATTTTATATATTTTTGGAAATTTTAGTTATCTAATTAATTTATTTGTTTCTGTTTTCTCGGTTTAAATTCAATTTTGTGTTAAACCGATTTTTTGTTTTATCGTTACTTTCAACTGGCTTGTATTAAGGCGCTTCTGCCAATACTGCACCAGGTATAAGTGCGGACTGGTCCGCTAACCGAAGGTTTTGAATGTACTTTCTGTGTTCTTTTCGATTACCTTCGATACTGCATCCATTTCCGTTGATATTGCATC
>CALVBD010000002.1 GCA_944325635.1 Candidatus Gastranaerophilales bacterium
TCCGTGCTAAACGCTTCAACAAATGTCGTGGCGTTTTAAGAATATCGAGCAAAGTGCACCTGTCAAAATCGTTCCAGTATGTTGTCGTGCCTCAGGCGCTTATGAAGCCGAGCAGAGTCACAGTTACGTTCCAAAGCAATTTCCGTGCTAAACGCTTCAACAAATGTCGTGGCGTTTTAAGAATATCGAGCAAAGTGCACCTGTCAAAATCGTTCCAGGGTATTGTCGTGCCTCAGGCACCTCAGGCACCTCAGGCACCTAGAAGGCGTCGGTTTTGATAGGGTTTTTGAATTTTGTAATATTGCCCTGGAAGAGTAGTTTAACTGTTGCAAGGCCGCCGTTTCTGTGTTTTGCAATAATAATTTCTGATTCGCCTTTGGAGGCAGCTTTTACGGCTTCTTCTTCACCTTCTTCGGTTTTTCTGTAGTATTCATCACGGTAAATGAACATAACAATATCGGCGTCCTGCTCGATAGAACCGGATTCACGAAGGTCTGAAAGCATCGGGCGTTTATCAGTTCTGCTTTCAACTGCACGGGACAATTGCGATAGAGCAATTACCGGAACATCAAGTTCTTTTGCGAGGATTTTTAAACCCCTTGATATTGCGGAAATCTGCTGCATACGGTCTTCCCTGCCGCTTCCTTCCATAAGCTGAAGATAGTCGATTAAGATAAGCCCCAGATTTTTTTCTTCCATTTTTAATCGGCGGCATTTTGCACGTATATCGGTGATAGTACATCCGCTCGTATCATCAATATATACAGGTGCCTGCGCAAATGCGTTCATCGCATCCGCAAGTTTTTCCCAGTCTTTGCTTTGCATATTACCTGTTTTCATTCTCTGGGAGTCAATTTCGGCTTCCGAACAGAGCATACGTTGTACAAGCTGATCCTTTGACATTTCAAGCGAGAAGATTGCAACAGGAACTTTTGCTTTTATTGCAACATTCTGAGCAATATTCAGGGCAAATGCGGTTTTACCCATTGCAGGACGCGCTGCAAGAATGATTAAGTCCGATTTTTGAAGCCCGTTAAGTACAACATCCAAATCAAAAAAACCTGTTGGCACCCCGATTAATTCATCTTTGTGGTTGTAGCGGTATTCAATTTTTTCATAGGTATTCAAGACTAAATCTTTGACGTGTACAAGGTCGCTTGTGGATTTTCGAGATGCAATATCAAAGATTAATTTTTCGGCATTGTCAAGCGATTCATCAATCGGATTCATATCATAACCGTAGCCGACGATTTCCGAACCTGCATTGATAAGCGCTCTTTTAATCGCTTTTTCCTGAATAATTTTTGCGTAATATTCAACGTTGGATGTTGTAATAGCGTTATAACTTAAATCATTAATGAAAGAACGGCCTCCGACAGCATCAAGTTTTGCGTTGTAGCTTAGAACGTCGGAGACAGAAATAATATCAATCTTTTCATTCTGGTTAAAAAGTTCCAGCATAGCCTCATAAATATATCTGTGAGCGGGTTTGTAGAAGCTTTCGGGTTTTAATGTTTCAACGACTTTTGTGATAACACGGGGATTTACCAAAATCGCGCCGAGGACAGCTTCTTCTGCTTCTACATTCTGAGGTAAAAGGTTTAAATCCTGATTATTGTTCTTTTTTTCTTTTACTGGCGGCATGCTTACTCCTTAACTTTTGATTACCATGATATAACATCAAGATTTAAATATCCCATGCCGCTTTATATATTTTTACAAGAATTATTTTAATATTTGTTAATAAATACGATAATAATTATCAATTTTTTTGACATTACATACTTTATATATACAAGGGAAGTAAAATTTTATCGGGGGTATCAAAAATGGGCGATTGGTTAAGCGAATATAAACTGTTAAAAAGGTATTATGAAGAAAGACGGGATAATGTTTATGTGGCTAAACCTCCGATGTATGGTGCTGATTTGCAAAGAGCATATTCCAAAAATCCGGTTCTTGTATTGAAAAATCATTTTAATTCAATAAAGAGTAAGATATTTGAAAAAGATATTTCGGTTGTTAAAGATATTATTGCAGGCGACAAGGATGCACCGCGAAATCTTAACAGGGACAAAATGGCGGCAATGATTGTGGAAGCTGCGTATGAAGCGAAAGTTGATCCTGTAATTATTGCACATATTGCCCGCCGTGAATCTGACTTTAACCAGCAGGCAAACAATGGAACAGGCAAGGGTATAATGCAGCTTACCCCTATTTCAATTAAGGATATGTATGAACGACCGGATATTTACGAACCTGAACTGCGCCCTATCCTTAAGAAATACGGAACAGCTGAAAAACTTTTTGCGGCATTGAAAAAAGATCCGGAACTTAATATCAAAGTCGGGGCATTTTTATTCCGTGCAAAACTTAATAAAGCCGGAGGAAATGTTAAGAAAGCTCTGGAGCTTTATAACGGAAGCAAGCTGAAATATCGTTATGCAGATGCTGTCATGAATAATATTAATAACACGAAAAATCGTCTGGGATTTCGTGGTTTAGCCTAATTACAGAAGCAGCTGGGTCGCGAAAATAACCCTGTGGCTGTCAGGGGTTGCATCATTCTGGCAGTAAACGTAATTCATAATCAGTCTTACGGCCTGCCCTTTTATAAAATAATTTATACCTGCCGAATATTCTCTACGATTGTTGTCTGCGATGTCTCTATTCGGGTCAAAATAGTCATAGCGCGCAATAAGCTGTAATTGCGGGACGATTTTGTAGCCTATTGTATAATTGAAGCCCTGAGCCTTGTCGCTGCTTACGTTGAATCCGTTGTAGCCGTCAGCAATTGCATATTCAAAATTTGTCCAGAGTTTTTTATATTTGTAACCGACATAGAAGCTTCCGACCGTGTAATCAGTCTTGTTATGACCTGCATTTAAACCTCCTCCGATAATAAGCCTGCCATAACGGCCGTCGGTTTTGCCGAGCGGTTTAAAATCAACCCAGCCCGTGAATTCAGTTCCAGGGAACCAGTCGCGGAAAAATCTGTCCGAGCTGTTCAGTGCAAAGTTATAGTCAATTAATGAATAGTTTCCGATTAAACGTACACCCAAAGCCCTTGTGTTTCCGAAAGTTCTAGCGATTTGCGAGCGCGCAACAAAAGGCAGGATATAAGAACTTGAACCTCCTTCTTTTCCCACCTGATTTCTGGAATAACCGACAACAATTTTATGGTGCGGAATGCTGCTGTTAATAATATATGCGTCTGCAACAAAGTTTTGCATATAATTCAACCCGTCGCGCGGCCGCGGATTAAATAAAATTTTAAAGTCGTTATTGGTATGGCGGAATTTCCCCAGAGCTCCTATTTGAAAAAAGCCGTTTTCGTAACCGAAGTCATAATCAGAACCCTGCCAGCCGGAGGCAAGGCTTCCCTGATATGCACCATAAAACTGTACTTTACTTACCGGACCTTTTTTAGGTCGTACGGTTAATTCTTCTCTCAATAAATAAGTCGGTACATCGGTTCTGGTAATTTTTCTATGGTATATCCGCCCTAAAAGAGTATCCTCATCAATAACATTATCATGGTTTTTATCAAAAATTTCATCCAGATTGAAATTATCAAACAGGGAAAATTCAGCCTCAACATTACTGTCAACTTCACTCGAAAGTCCAAAGGGAGGCTTCTTGACAGGTTTTAGCATTTCGGCATTATTTTCCGGAAGTTCATCTTCAATTTCTTCAAGATCAACATTTTCCTCAGGCGTTTCGTCAACTTCATTGTGCTGAACAGGATTTTTTAATGCATCTTCTTCAAGTTGTAAATGAATGGCGTCTTCGGTTTTACTTTTAGGCACAACCGGCTTTTCTGCACCTGCATAAGCCGGGCTGAAACTTGAAATAAAGGCAAGTATAATTATTATTTTAAAAATACGGTTCACAAATATTAATTATATCACAAAAAGCTTGCAAAAAAAATTTTTTTTATAGTATATTTTTATTATGACAAATGTAACAAAGAATGTAAAGTCAACTAAAGTACAAGCCCCTATTGTTGAAGCCCTTAAAAAAGCTTATGAAAACCCCACTTATCAGTTTCATATTCCGGGTCATACAAAAGGAAACGGATCTTTGCCGGAGTTTAGAAAACTCATTGGCAGGAAAGCTTTGTGCGTAGATACGACTGATGAATTTGATAATCTTGGAACACTTCATCCTGCTACAGGTCCTATCAAGGAAGCTCAGGAGCTTGCGGCAAAAGCGTTCGGTGCTAAAAAGACTTTCTTCCTTTTGAACGGTTCAACTGCCGGAAACCTTGCGTTAGCTATGGGACTTACCAAAAAAGGCCAGAAAATTATTACCAACAGAAACTGTCACCGTTCGGTTTTGACAGGCATGATTATATCAGGCGCAGAGCCATTGTGGCTTATCCCTAACCGTTTTGAAGAATGGGGAATCTGGGGTAATGTCAGTCCTGAAAGTGTTGATGAAATGCTTAAAACACACGATGATGTTGCTATGGTCTGGATTACAAATCCGACCTATGAAGGTGTTGTATCTGATATAAAATCAATTTCTGCAGTCTGCAAGCGTTACGGTGTACCGTTAATTGTTGATGAAGCACACGCTTGTCTTTGGAATTTCAACAAACACCTTCCGACACCGGCACTTCAATTAGGTGCGGATGCGGTTGTTCATTCTTTGCATAAAACCGGCGGAAGTATGAGCCAGAGTTCTATGCTTCATATTGCGGAAAATTCTATGATTGATGTTGATGCTGTTGAAAAAGCTTTGAAACTTCTCCACACAACGAGTCCTTCTCTAATGCTTCTTGCAAGTCTTGACGCTGCACGCGCAAACCTTGACAGTACAAGAGGAAGAAAGCTTCTTGAACGTGCAATTTCAAACGCCAAATATCTTCGCCGTGAAATAGAAAAAATGGAACATATTCATGACTTGAAACCTGATTTCGGATACCTGACGGATGTAACAAAAGTATTCATCAGAGCAGACGGTCTTTCAGGCAAACGTCTCGAATCAATCCTTGAAATAGATTTTAATATAGAAGTCGAAAGTGCGTCGGATGCAGGGCTTTTGCTTTTATCAAACATAGGCAACACCAGAGCTGATATGGAATATCTGGTTAAATGTCTCAGAAAAATTGACCAGACCCATTATTCTGACATCTGCTATCTTGAAAAGAAAAAGCACATGCCGATGCTGACTCCTGTTATCAAAAGAAGCCTCAGGGAAGCATACTATTCTCCGAAAGAAACAATTCCGAAAGATCTTGCTGTCGGCAGAATTGCTGCAGAAGTCATTGCAGAATGCCCGCCGGGGATTGCAATTCTTTTGCCAGGAGAATTGATTACAGAAGCTCACCTGCCTTATTTAACGGATTACGATTTTATTGAAGTTTTGAAATAATTACCTCTTGTATTCCGCGTCAGAAAGTGAAATTAGGATATTTCTTACTTTTAAAAGCGTTTTGGTAAATGTTACAAGTTCGCTTTCCGTCAGGAATTTTGCAAGAATTCCGACCATTTTGTCATTTTTCGGTGAAATGTCCTGATAAACTCTGTTTCCGTCTTTTGTTAATTCGTAATGATTTACTTGAATTTCCGTACCGTTGTTTTTAACCTCTTTTATTAGGTGCTTTTTTATAAGTTTTGACAGGAGTTTCTCGACATAACCCTTTTCCTTAAAAAGAGTCTTGGCGAGGGTATTTTTGTCGATATGCGGATAGCATACCAGAGTGTCAAGTACAATATATTCCTCCAGTGTAATACGATTTTTTACTTCTTGATTGAAGTAATTTTCCGCAAGCGCGTTGAAAATTTTTGCTGTGATTTCAAGCTGAAATGTCAGACTGTTGACAAAACGTACTGATTTGTTCATAGGTAACCTCTCTTCTCGTGTTTAAGTAAGTGTGTATAAATTTCTACCTATTGAATTTAATACTATTTTTTCAAAAGTCAACAAAATTTAGAAAAATTTTCAAAAATTAATATCGTTATGTTCAAGCATTTTATTTTTAAGCTTGTCTAAAAGAAACAGAAAATCATAAATTTCTTCGTCCGAAAATTCCGCAAGAACTTCGGTTCCTAGCTGACGGAACGCTTCATTGGTTTCTTCATACACAATTTTACCCTTTTCGGTCAAAGCTGTATGTTTAATCATCATATTATTTCTGGTGCTTAAACTCCTTGTTATAAACCCTTTTTGTTCCATATCAGTCAGAATTTTTCCGACGTGAGCTTTGCCTTTATAAACTAATTTAGCAAGGTCGCTCTGAGAAAGTGAAGGGTTTGCGATAATATGGCTGAGAATTCTGAATTCTTCCAAGTCAAGGATGCTTTTTACACCTTTTACATAATTTTTATAATAATTTCTTGCCATTAGTTCAGAAATTCTGGCGGTTTCAGCAAGCTTAAAAGGTAGACCTTCAATAAAAGGAATTCCTTTTGTCCTGTCTTTATTCATAGATATCAATCACCTTTCAATCTACAATCATAGCACTGTGAGAAGTTTTTGACAATAATGGTAGAAATTTCTACAGGTAAACTTTTCTTCATATTAATAAAAATTTACTAAAGTTTTGAAAAAAAATGTCCGTTAAAGCGAGAGTATCTTGTTTTTAGAGAGAGAAACTACAAAAGAAAGGACGGATGTATGACAACATCAATTTCGGCAGTAAATGCCGGCAGTTCGGCAGCAAGTGAGGCTGTGACCAAAAAATCCTCATTGAGTAATGATACAAAAGCACGGCTGGAAGCATTAGGGATTACAGCGACAGAAGGGATGACTGAATCCGAGGCGCAGGCAAAAATCGCCGCTGCAGAACAGAGGGATAATGCTCAAAATGAGGGAGGAGAACAGCAGGGAAATTCCTCGGAAGCGGAAATTATGGCTGATGTAAAAAGTCTTGCCGCAAAAGTAGGTGTATCTGTAGCAAGTGATGAGGATGTTGCTGATATTTTGGATGATATTGCCGCAGAATTAGAGGTAATGCTTGAAGAAGCAGAAAATAATCCTTCAGTACTTGCTCAATTATCAACTTATTTATCAGAGTTAACAAGCCTGGATGATCAATATCAAAGTATTCAAAATTCTCAAGTCGGAATGTATTCTGCAATGAATATGATTTCAACCAATAACAAAATAGCATTAGGTTTAACATAAACTGTCCGAGAAAATTTCGCGATAAGGCAGTAAAGCGAAATTTTTGAGAGGCGTTTGAAAAGCGGCTTGCGAGCTGAAGGCGAACAGGCTTGCTGTAGAGCAAGACTGTGCAGCCTGTTAAACGCGAGCAAACAAGCAGGTGAGCCGCTGCACGGCGGCGTGGAGCGGATTTACACTCTGCCGAACAAAACAATCCGGTGAATTGTTTTGTGAGAGGGTACGGTAGTCCGGGTAGCGAGCGGATTGAGCCGCCAGAGCGGGAGCTCGAAGGTGAAACTCCGTGAGGTAGAAGTAAATCCAAGAAGCCGGCGGAAAGCGGCGACACTAGATTACTTCACTGCGATATATTAAGTCAAAGCACTTCAATTTTTATTTGGAGTGCTTTTTTATTTACGATTCTTTGAGGTGTTTAATATGTTTATAGATATAAATTGCACCGAGAATACCGAAAATCAGGACAATTGCAATATCAAATTTGTGCCAGATGTGTTTGAAGGCTTCAAGGTTCTGTCCCATTTTGACCCCGACATAAACAAGCGCATAACTCCACACAAGGGAACCTAAAAACGTAAGGGTAAAAAAGACTCTCTTTCTTGCCCTTAAAATTCCTGCCGGAAGTGAGATGAAAGTTCTTACAACCGGAAGCATTCTGCACAAGAAAAATGCCCAATCCCCGTATTTTTCAACCCATTTATCAGCTTCTTCAAGGTCTTTTTTCGAAACAAGAAAATATTTTCCGTATTTTTCAACGAATTTTCTTCCGCCAAAATAACCGAGGTAATAAGAAGGAATTGACCCGAGTACGCACCCGAAAGCACCTGCCAGTGCTGCAACATGGAAATTCATTTCTCCCTTGCTCACAATATATCCTGCAAAAGGCAAGACGGCTTCGCTGGGAAGCGGAATGTTACACGATTCTATCGCCATTAAAAGGCTTATGCCCCAAGGTCCCATGTGAGTTATTACGTGTTCTATAAAATTTATAAGAAATCCCAGTATTGAATTAATGAATTCCATGCTCTCCTCCTAGTTAACCAGTTCATTATACCAAAAGCAAAAGGATTATTCGGGATTTGTAAAGTTTTTTATTGTTTGTGATTATTGAGATACGGCAGAAATTTTTATACGCTTGTAAAATGTAATCTTCAGTGCTACAATAAAGTTACATAGCGGTATCGTCTAGTGGTTAGGACGGGAGATTCTCATTCTCCAAACAGGGGTTCAATTCCCCTTACCGCCGAATAAAAAGGAGAATGCACCTGTTGTATTCTCCTTTTTATTTAGGATAAATGGCGCATCGGAACCCCACAAGTCAGAGACTTGTCAGGGGTTCAGCGGATTTGCGGACGGACGTCAGTCCGGATAGCGAACGGATTGAGCCGTCAGGAGCTATGCTCCGAAGGCGAAACTCCGTGAGCATGGAGCAAATCCAAGAAAATTCCCCTTACCGCCGAAAACTTTCTTTTTAACCCAAAAAGAAAGTTTTACAAAGAAAAAGTAACACCAGGGTTTTGTATATTTTTAACGGAATTGAACTTGGGGGTTCCGCGGATTTGCACTTTGCCGAACAAAACAATTCACCGGATTGTTTTGTGAGAGGGAACGTAAGGCCAGATAATAAGTGGTCGTTTAGTACAATTATATAGTCTTTATACATGATACTAATGCAGTTATTTTACGTAATCCCTGACTACATCCTGTGTCGTATAATCGTTGCGTCTGATGGTACTGCGATTCCGGATAACTAGAAAAACAAGATTTCAGTTTTCGCTTCAATCTGTTTTTCTAAACTTCCGGAATGACGTGACCTTTTATAGGGTATACTACTCCGCTAAAGAAAAATTATATAATATAGACCTGTAATACCCTCTGACTTCAGTACCGTCGCTTCTGGTGTAGGGGTTAACGTAGATAGTTTTACCAGTAAGGCTTGCGGAATGAAGTTCTGTATCAGTTGGAATACCTATTTTTTTAGTTGAGCCATAATAGCTGATTCATTTCCCGAATATTCATCGCTAGTCATTTGAGCGATATCTTCTCGGGAAAATATTTTCCTGTCGCCTGTTTCCGGGTTCATATAGCCTGAATAATCAACCTCCGGTGTCTCCGGCTTTATAAGCCCGTCTTTTAACTGCTGCATTATAAACGGCTCATTTTGCAGAAACTCTTCTGATGACATATCGCCGATTTGTTTCCTTGTAAAAGGTTTATTCACAGGAGCAGCTCCGCCTGTGGGTTTGTCAGTAAGTTTGTAAATTAACGTTTCAAGCGGCCCTCTAAACTTTCGTTTATCAGACGGGTTTGTAATTAGTTCTCCGTTTCTCATTTTCATAATAACTTTTGTTGCAATAATAGCGGATTTTTCTTTTTCAGATAAATCGTAAAACTTTTTGCCGTATTCTTTTTTGATTTCTTCAGCTATTTTTCTGCCTTCACTATTGTTCCAGGAATCCATGTTCCACTCACCGTATGGGTTATGTTTGGTTTGCAATTCATGACGTACATCACCTATAAGACTACCCAAAGATCCCATATCAAACGCCATATCGGCACTACCGAATGCATGTTTAAAAGCATCAGCCTCGACATTCCAAAATTCGTGACCTTTACGTGGATTTGTTTCAAATCCGAATTTTTTCTGGTATTCCCATGTTTTTCTTACGATTTCATTATTAAATTCTTTTTGTTTATCTTTACTTGTAGCCATTTCTTTAAAATTTTTAACTTCGTCTTTTAACTTTTTCATAATATTTCCTTTCATTTTGTAAGTAAATGTGTTAAAATTTGGCTATGAAAATTCCAAATTTAAGAAAATATTTTTTTCTAAACGTAGCTGCAATACTAAGTGTATTCTTCTGGAACTCTATTTATGCATTTAGAACAGCCAACATTCCGCCGGTATATGGTTGGGAAGATCCAATTATAACACCAGGATTGGAATACAGGGCAGCTATATTTCTCTGGGGAATTCTTCTTCTGGCTAGTTTAGGTTTAGCTGTAGTTGAAATCCTAATCAGACACTTCGTTATAAAAAAATATTTTCATTTTAGAATAAACTTGACTTTAACACTGCCGAAAATTATAGATATACTATATTCCTTTGTATTTTATATCGGACTTTTCTGTGCAGTTTTACCGGCAGTATTGCTAGGATATTTTTTAATTGTTATGCAACTTGAATTTTTGTTTAGTTAATTTACTGTAGAGTTAACATGTTTTCATAATCATAGTAATTTCTCCTTTAGTTAAGATACAAAACTAAAAATGAGTGGTGGTAGATATATTATACCATTAGGTTTCAAAAACCGTCAATGTTGTCAGTTTAGTTGATAAAATATTGACAAGGGAAATCTTTCAGGGGTATAATTAAACTACCGTTAAAACAGAATAGAAGCCGATATAGCTCCCCCAGTGGAGTGAAACGGAACGGAGTTAATAATAAGTAGAGCTTGCTCTACCAACAAACTCCCATTATAATAATATAAAAGCCGATATAGCTCCCCCAGTGGAGTGAAACGGAACGGAGTTAATGATAAGTAGAGCTTGCTCTACCAACAAACTCCCGTTAAAATAATATAAAAGCCGATGTAGCTCCCCAGTGGAGTGAAACGGAACGGAGTTAATAATAAGTAGAGCTTGCTCTACCAACAAACTCCCATTATAATAATATAAAAGCCGATATAGCTCCCCCAGTGGAGTGAAACGGAACGGAGTTAATGATAAGTAGAGCTTGCTCTACCAACAAACTCCCGTTAAAATAATATAAAAGCCGATGTAGCTCCCCAGTGGAGTGAAACGGAACGGAGTTAATAATAAGTAGAGCTTGCTCTACCAACAAACTCCCATTATAATAATATAAAAGCCGATATAGCTCAGTTGGTAGAGCAACTCATTCGTAATGAGTAGGTCAAGGGTTCAAGTCCCTTTATCGGCTTTGGTTTTTTAGGAGATTTATGAAAAAAGTTAAAATTACGGTTCTTAAAACAACTTTTGATAAAGAACTTGCAGAAGAATACGGCGCTATTGGTTTGGGACCGTGTCCTATGATGAGAGAAGGTCAAATCTTTTATGCTGATTATTCACGTCCAGAAGGTTTTTGTGATGAAGCGTGGAAGGCTATTTATCAGTATGTTTTTGCTCTCGCTCACGGTGCGGATAAAGAGTTATTCTATTTCGGCGATTGGATTAGAAAACCCGGCGTTGCTATATGCAGCTGTAACGATGGGCTAAGACCGGTCATTTTTAAACTTGAAGCAACAGATGAACAGGCTGAAATTAACTACAAACCTGTGGAAAGATAAATTAGAGCCGATTATTTTTTATTTAGTTTCCCAAATGCAATAACACTTGACAAAAGTTAGACATCTAACTATAATGAATATATAAGAGATTAATACATTATGAAAAAAGCACTGTTCCTGATATCTAAAATAAAAGAAAAAGGAAACCGTTTTATAACAGAACAACTGCAACAAAACGGGATAAACGGGCTTGTACCTAGTCATGGCGATATTCTTGTAGTTCTGTACCAGCATGAAAAATTAACAATGAAAGATATCGCAAATAAAATTCACCGTACAAAGCCAACAGTTACAGTGCTTGTTGACAAGCTTGAAAAACTCGGATTTGTAAAAAGAGAAAAATCTTATGAAGACAGCAGAGTAACGTATATTATGCTGACGCAAAAAGGATATGAATTTCAACCTGTGTTTGAAAAAATTTCCAGTGATTTAAATTCTTTGTTATACAAAAATTTGACTGACGAAGAATCTGAGCTTATTGATAAGCTTTTAGAAAAAATGTTATAACCCAAAAATTTTTAGGCAAATAGTTAGATGTCAAACTAAAGGAGGCAAATTATGACAAATTACAAAACAACAGAACTCGGAAAAATTGATGAAATTATTAATCTTGAAAACGGTAAGGTGTTTTTGCATGACACCCTTGAATTAACAAGCTGCGAGATTTCAATTAATACTGTTCCAAAAGGATTTAAAGTTCCTTTTAAACATAAACATAAACAAAATGAAGAGGTTTATATAATTTTGAAAGGCAATGGAATTATTAGCGTTGACGATGCAGTTATAGATGTTAAGGAAGGTTCTGTCGTAAAAATCTTGCCGGAAGCATCAAGAACAATTGAGAATACAGGTGATGGAGATTTTCAATTTATCTGTGTTCAGGCAAAGAAAAATTCGCTTGAACAATTCGGGCTGGGCGACGCAGAACTTTGCTAATTTGATGAATATAAATTAGTTATTTTTATAATCCCGTTTCAGTATATATATTTCTGGAACGGGATTATCAGAATTTAGACTGATTTAAATAGTTTGTGATTATCCGAACTTTTAAAAACAAGTTTCGGGTAATTTTCTTTAAAATAGTTTATATCTTGTTCTCCCAGATACAAAATGTTTCTTGGTACAAACTGTATATTCTCATTCGGCTTAAGTTTAAAAAAGTTATTATACATAGTTGCATATTTTTTAAAAATAATATCCGCATATCCGCTGTTTCCGCTCCACGGATCAATTATAACGGCTTTTTGGAGGGACGGATAGTAATGTTGTTTATCAAAGTTGACCAGCAATACACAATGGTTTAAATTTCTTTTTCCATTGTCGGAAATGAGATTAATTCTGTTGCAGTTGTTTATACCGTTTATTTTGAGAATAAGTTCGGCAATGGTGGCTTTTTCATAACAATTTCCGGCATTGTTTTGCTGAATCTGATTTAGCATATTTTTTAAAAAATTAAAAGGCATTAATTCAGAATAATTTTTATTTCTTGCATTTTGGATATTTTCTCCGATACGGGTAATAAAATGCATTTTTTTGCTGGGATTTAAATTAGAATTTAGCCAGGTTGTGGATATTGCTGGAAAATTGGTATTAACGGTACGGCAAACCCAGTCCGCATCTTTTGTTACTGAATTTTTGGCTTTAAAAGAACTTTGTGAATTATCGCGGGGTAAAAAATTAAAATTTATTCTCATAATATTCTTATGATAATATAAAAATCATTATGGTAAAAGATTTAATACTCTTAAATTAACCTTGAGAGGTCACAGAATAAAACCTCAAAAAACTAATTTTACCCGGAATAATCACACCATTTGCCTACTTTTATGGTAAACTTCAGAAAACCCAACCTTACAAACTTCGGTTACTTTATAGTTTCATTTATAATATTTATTCCAAGGTTTTTGACAATTTTATCGAGTTCTTTTTCTGTTTTGCTTGCCTTTACTATTTTATCATGGAAACTTTTATCAATATCAGCTGCTATATGGCAAGCGGCATCAAAAAGTCTGCCAAAAGCATTAACTGTTTTTTTAGTCTCAAAAGACGGAAAACCTGATATTATTTTATTATCAATGTTGTAATAAGCATTCTTTGCTGCAGGATAAATGTCGTGTTCAAAATAATCGACACGATAGCCATTGTAACGATCACTATATTTTTCATTGTCTACTAGACCACGTATTCTCATAGTAGGTTTACCTGTGAGTTGATGAGGTTTAACAAGAATTTCATTTTCTTTTACAAAAACATCGGCAGAAATATTATTTTTGGTAAAGTCAATTATTTTTTTCAGAAGTTCTTTATCTTCAAAATCTTTTACAAGTTTGCGTGCTCCGGAAGCGGAAGCGTAAAGATTGCCAAAATTGATTTTACCATTTATATTCAAATTATTATCCATACTAAATTTCCTTTCACTATATTTTAAAACGAAAGAAAAATAAATTTGCGTTTTTTATTAAAACATTTATGCATTTACAGTATTAAATAGAATAAATCATACAGACAGTTATATATGACGATAAATGTGGAAGAGTAAGACGTTAGGACGTTAAGATGTTAAGTCGAATAAATGAGATATGAAGAGTAAGGGGTACAGGTTTTTCTTTTCCACTCTCCCTGTGGGAGAGTGTGTCAGAAGGACTGGTGAGGGTAATAAAGTTAGAGTGAAGAGTTTCAAACTTTTTGTCGGGCAAGTATGTCCGACCTACTTCATTAAACGGGTAAAGGGTGAGGAACAGTATTATTGATTTTCGAAACGATAGCGGGAGCAGGGCGGGAGCGTGTTGAGAAAATTAATAATACTGTTCCTATTTTTACCTTCTACCGAATTTGTAAATTCACTTTCGTTCATTAACAAATTCTGCCCTCAGCACAAGACATACAGTGGCACTCGCAGACTGCCCCCTCTCCCGCCTACGGCACCCTCTCCCAGAGGGAGAGGGAAATAGCGTCCCTTTCACCCTTCACATATTCACTGTCGCACTTAGCGTCTTTTGTCCACTTACGGACTTAGTATCTTGCGAACTTCTTCACTACTTATTTTCAACGGTTTCTTTGGCTTCTTTTGGCCTTTTGAAAAGCAGCATAAGCGGAATTACAAGGAAACAGATAATCCCGAAAATTCTGAATGAATCTATAAACGCCCAGAGGTTTGCCTGCTCTACAAGATCTCCGTACATAGAATACTGAGCCATATAATTTGCCACACTCTGGTGTGCGTAAGCCGATAATGCACCTGCTGTTGATTGAACTTTATCTATAAATATATTATTCAAATCATTGCATTTGCCGACAAGCATATACTGATGAACCTGCGCAAATCTTGTAAGCATTGTAGCAACCAGTGAAGTTCCCACAGCACTTCCGATATTTTTCAGTAAATTCTGAATACCGGTTGCGTTTGTCATCTGGTCGTTTCTGAGGGTTTCAACCGAAAGGTTCATAATCGGCACCATAGCTAATCCCATCCCCATTCCCATAAAGTAATTCGGGATTGCGATATTCATATTGGAAATCTGGAGGTTCAACATCCCAAAAGCCAGCCCTGCACCGCCGATTAAGGACAATCCTGCCACTACCATTAATCTGTTATCAAGCCGGTTTGAAAGTGTTGCCGTCAAAACCATGGCTGTTAAACTTCCGAAGCCCCTCGGCATCATTGTTGCACCGCTTAAAAATGCAGTATATCCCATCATACTCTGCAAAAATTGCGGAAGAATTACAAGAGAAGCATACAAAACCGCTTGAATTACCACCTGTATAATCGTTCCTGCCGTGTAGTTTTTGTCTTTAAATACTTTTAAATCAATGAGGGTATCTTTTCTTGTGAGTTGTGAGTGGAAAAACAAAATACACGCCACCATAGAAATCCCGAATGTCCATCTTATCCATGTTGCGGCAAACCAGTCGTCGTTGTTACCTTTATCAAGCACAGTCTGGAAAGTTACAAGCCAGATTGTAAGATAGAAAAATCCAAGCGTGTCGATTTTTACGTTTTTTTGTCTTTTGGCATAAGGCGGATCCTCAATGAGTTTGTGGGAAAGTATAGCAGCGGCACAGCCGAACGGAACATTAATATAAAAAATCCACGGCCACGTCCAGTTATCCGTAATCCAGCCGCCCAGAACCGGCCCTACAATCGGCGCTAAGATTACGCCCATCCCGAAAATTGACATAGCCAGACCGCGTTGTTCTTTCGGAAAACTTTCTATCATAACCGCCTGCGATATCGGTAAGATTCCGCCGCCGCCAAAACCTTGCAGTACACGTGCAAATATCATGAATTCAATATTTTTCGCCATACCGCAGAGCATTGAGGCAATTGTAAAAAGCATTATGCTTATTATAAAAAAGTTCTTCCGCCCGAAAACTTTACTGAAAAAATCAACAGCAGGAATTACAATTCCCGCCGCAATTAAGTAACTTGTTAATATCCACATGGATTCATCGCGTGTTGCCGAGAAGCTTCCCGCCATATATGGAAGCGCAACGTTTCCGATAGTACCGTCCAGTACGTAGATAAATACTGCAAGCATTACCGGTATTACCATTATCCAGGGGTTAACGGTCGGTTTCCATTCTTCTGTTATTCGTTCGTCTGACATACAACTTCCTGTTGTTTTACTTTTCTCTCACTCTTTAATATAAACATAACAGGGATTAAAATAAAACAGGCAATTGCAAAAACTTTAAAAGTTGTCATATAAGCACATAGAGTCGACTGCTGTATAAGCTGGTTATAGAGCATTTTTCCTGCCATATACGTTGCGTTGAACATATCTCCTGCCTGATGGATAAATGAGCCGGCATAAGAACTTAATCTATCCGCATAATTATTATTTACATCTGTAAGGGATTTCACAAGTCCGTTCTGGTGAACCTGAGAAAATCTTGAAATCATTGTTGCTACAAGAGAAGTTCCGATAGCGCCGCCGATTGTTTTTAAAAGGTTCTGGAAACCCGAAGCGTTTGTCATCTGCTCATCCTTCAGGGTAATACAGGATAATGTCGTAATCGGCATCATTGTAAATACAAGCCCGATACCGAATACAAAGTTCGGGATAACAATATTCATCATGCTTATTTGCAAGTTCAATTCACTCAACATCCAGCCGCCGAGCCCCATACAAAGAAGCCCGATAATACCGTAGTTTCTGTAACTTATACGTCCCCCGACACCCGCAAAAATCGCAAGCGCCATAAACGCCCCGAGTCCGCGCGGCATAATCGCAACCCCGCTTGTAAATGCGTCATATCCCATCATATTCTGCAGTAATTGCGGTAATATTGCAAGTGACGCAAGCAAAACTCCGTTCAATAATATCAGCATTATGGTTCCGCAAAGGAAGTTGCCGTCTTTTAATACGTCAAGTTTTATAAGCGGTTTTTTGCCAATTACCTGAGATATAAAGAAGAAAACACATCCCAGTAATGCAATCGCGCTTAACCAGCAAATCCATGGCGCATTAAACCAGTCAGCATCGTTACCTTTATCAAATACAATCTGCAAAGGTATAAGCCATACGCAAAGCCATAAAAACCCGAATTTATCAAGATGTGTATTAGGCTGGCGTTTTGCATAAGGCGGATCTTCAAGAAATTTTTTCGCTAACGCGATACAGAAAAATCCAAAAGGAACATTTATAAAGAAAATATACGGCCACGACCAGTTTTCGGTAATATACCCGCCCATAACAGGCCCGAGGATAGGAGCAACAACAACGACAAGCCCGAATACAGCCATCGCCTTATTTCTTGCTTCACCTTTAAAGCATTCCATAGTAATCGCCTGCGCCATCGGCATAAGACATCCGCCGCCAAAACCCTGCATTGCACGCGCAATTACAATCATCCCGATTGAATTTGCCACCCCACATAAGAATGACGCAAGGGTAAATACAAAAACCCCGAGCATAAAACAGTTTTTTCTTCCCATAAATTTACAGAAAAAATCTATCATAGGAATTACAATACTGCTCGCCATCAAATAACTTGTCAGAACCCAGATAGATTCCTGATTACTTACGGAATAAGTTCCTGCAATATGCGGCAGGGCTACGTTTGCAACTGTTTCATCCAGCGCATACATAAATGTCGCAAGGATTACCGGCATAATTATCAGCCAAGGATTAGTTTTTGGCTGCCATTCTTCTGTCTGGATATTTTCTTCCTGTGCCATAAAATTTTCCTTCTTATTTTGCGCCGCCGATTTTGCCGGCGCCGCGAATTTTAATCTTTTTTTAAAAAAGTGAGTTTTGGTTTTTATGCCTCACTCACTTTTTCAATTCTCCCTCTTTCTTACTCTCTTATTCTAACCTTTGGTACAACCGACATCCCAGGAACTATGTTGTATTCCTCCGGATTAATTTTTTCGGTGAATACTATTTTTACAGGGATTCTCTGTACGATTTTTACGAAAGAACCTACAGCGTTTTCAGGCGGGAATAAGCTTGCCTTTGCGCCGGAGCTTCTTTGAATACTGTCAATTTTACCTTTGAATACATGATCCGGATAGGTGTCGATTTTAATATCAACAGGCTGTTCAGGTTTCATGTGTCTTAACTGGTTTTCTTTGTAGTTTGCCACAACCCAGACATCGTTAGGAACGATTACAAACAGAGGCGAACCCGGCTGAACATACATACCGACTTCTACACGTCTGCCGGAAACTGTTCCGTCCTGAGGTGCTATTACTTTTGTGTATTTTAAATTTAATTCTGCCTGATCTCGTTCTGCTTTAACTTCTTTTAAATTAGCGTCCGCAACTTTGTTATCTGTTGTTGACAACAACGACTGCTCTGCCTGCATTAAGTTTGCCTGTGCAGCATCATATTTTGCCTGTGCATTATCAAGAGTTTGTTTTGACACTGCTCCTGATTCAAAAAGTTTTGTATATCTTTCCAAATCTTTTTTCGCAACATCTATATTAGTTTGCATTGCTTTGAAGTTCGCTTTTGCATTATTTTGATCAAGTAAAGTTTTCTGATACTTTGCTTCTGCTTTTTCCAGTGCAACTTTATAATCCGTGTCATCAATTTCCGCAACGACCATGCCGGCTTTCACAGGCTGGTTATCGGTTACGTAAACTTTTGTAATGTGGCCTGAAATCTTTGGCGACACCTGAACGGTTGTTGTTTCTACATAAGCGTCATCCGTCGTCTGGTATGTCAGGGCATCATGTACAAAATATCCCACACCGCACGCAATCAGTATCCCTATAATCGCACCGATGGTTCTTTTTCTTCCTTTAGGGGGTTGTTTTTTCTCCTCTTCTTTAATTTCCGTTGTTTTTTCTTCTTCCATTTTTGACCTCATCTATATAAATTATATGTTTAAATTTACAAATTCTTCCAAATTTTTTCTGAAAGTTCTGATTGCTTCCTGTAATTTATTCTCTTCTTCATCTGTATATTTGCAGGAAACATTTTCAAGAAATGCTTTAAACTTTCCGTTTATTTCTTCAAGTTTTTTATTACCTTCTTCCGTAATTATAACTTTCTTTATAAGTCTGTTATTTTTTACGTCAATAATTCTTTTTATTAAATTCTTTTTCTCAAGAGAATTTATAATTCTGCCGGTATTAGCTCTGTCTTTCAAAATGAGTTTTGCTAAATCCCGCTGGCATATTTCAGGATGACAACAAATTGTATCAAGTGCGGCATTTTCTTCCGGCGTCAGTTCTATTTCAAGCTTTTTAAACACCTGAATCCCCAAAAATTTCATAACCTTTGCCGTTAATTCTATATCATAATATATGCTGTCTGTATAATGTTTTATTTCTTCTTTCATGCTATTTTCAATTCATTTTTATAATTTGTATATCTGTTGTAAAAAAAATATGTTGCATTTACAACAATAGTATGCTAACATATCATTGTAAAAAATGCAAGTACATTTGTAAGAAGGAATTAAAACGTTGAAAAAGGTATTAACAATAACGCTTTTGATGAGCATGATGACCATGACTTTCACCCCTGTTTTAGCTGTTGAAAATACAAATACTGCTCAGCCGAAACAATTTAAAAGCATGGTAAAGAAGAGTAAAAAAGTATCTGATGATTATAAATACGCTTATGTAAATATGGACTTCTGGAACAGCTTCAATGACGCAAATTTGAGTGCATATATAGATAAAGCCATTAAAAATAATTATGATTTGAAAAACGCAACCCTTGCAGTAGAAGAATATTACCAGAATACAAGACTGCAGTTTGCAAACGAACTTCCGCAGGTAGGCGCAGGATTCTCCCCTAGTTATGTAAAACTTCCGGGGCAATCAAGCTGGGATTGGGCGTTCGCTACTCCGGCAATCGCAAATTATGAAGCCGATATCTTCCTCAAAAACAGAGATAAAACAAAATCAGCAAAAAAATTGTATGAAGGTTCCCAATATGACGAACGCGCAGCTTATATTGCAATCGCATCTTCCGTCGGAACTGCTTACTTGAATATCGTAAGACTCGATAAATTAATTCAGCTTCAAAAAGAAATCGTTGACCTCCGTCAGGAAATCTACGATTTGATGCTTGCAAGAAACCGCGAAGGGATAACCTCCACTGCTGATACTGTTATCGCAAATAAAGCTCTCGTTCAAGGTCAGACCGATTTGATTGAACTGGAAAAACAGAGAGAATTTCTTCTGCACCAGCTGGCAGTGCTTACAGGCGAAAGCCCTGAAAATGTAAATGAATTTAAAATTTCCGCTTATGAAAACGTAAATTATACAGGAAACATTCCGTCGGAAATTTCTTCCGATGTAATCGTACAAAGACCGGATTACCTGAAAGCGGAAGCAATGGTTGAAAAAGCCGGTATTGATGTCAGAGTTGCAAGAAAAGAATTTCTCCCGACGATTAATATTACGGGGCTTGCACTCTTTAATGCCGCAAACTTTGGCAGTGCCTGGTCAACCTCTAGTATGCTCGGTGCTCTTGCCGCAGGAGCTATGCTTCCGATATTTACCGGCGGCAGACGTATTGCAAATTTAAAACTTAAAAAAGTTCAGTACGATGAAATCCTTAACCGGTATCTGAAAACTAATTTAACTGCAATTCAGGAGGTTAATGATGCCCTCGTTGCAGTTAAAAAAGATACCGAAAAAATGGAACAGACAAAAAAACAATCAGAACTTGAAAAAACAGACTTTATGTACAACCGTGACAAATATAATCAGGGTACAATTTCAAAACTTGATTTGATCCAGTATAAAGAAAATCTGCTCACGATCGATAAGCTTGTCGCACAGCAGCAGATTGAATGTATGGTTGATTACATAAGTTTGTACAAAGCAGTTGGAAGTAAGATATAGAAACAATAAATAATCATCACCTCTTTACTTTATTAAAAAGTAAAGCCTGCCGGTATACCACATATACCGGCTTTTCATTATATATAAAGGCAACCGGGATTTCGCGAAAATGTACGCGATGAAAAATTTCTGCAGTGCTACGGCCTGTAATGTTGCGGCTTGAGCAAGCATAAGTATTATCCCCTGTGAATATTCTGCGAATTCGCGAGACTGCAAAAAGCGGCGACACTAGATTAGACTACAACTATTTCAGGCTGAACGGAAGAATTTTAACCACCTGCTTTTTCGGCTGATTATCAGGCAGTTCATAACATTTAATGCATCTCGCTTCATAAGTTTCATCTCCGCCTATCATTATCAATGGTGAATTTTTATCTGCAGGTTTTCCGTCAATGAGTCTTTGTGTTCTTGTCGCATGGTCGCATCCGCATTTCATACATACGGCATGTAGTTTATCCACACGTGTTGCAATACACATTAATTCGGGCATATGACCGAACGGTTCAGCTTTAAAATCCAATTCAAGACCTGTTCCGATAACTTTTTTACCTTCATCCATAAGTTTTGCAATAACTTTTGTTATATTTCCGTCGAAAAATTGAAGCTCATCGATAGCTACAATTTCATCTTCGGGTCTGACTATACTTAATATTTGTATTGAATGTTTTACTTTAATAGCATCAAGCCAGAGTCCGTTTCGGGATTCAATATAATCTCCTTTTGCCCGTGTATCGACATCAGGTGAAATTACTTTTACTTTTTTCTTTGCTATGATGCAGCGGCGCACCCTTCTTAGTAGTTCTTCTGTTTTTCCGCAGCTCATCGGTCCTGTGATGAGTTCAAAGCTGTAACCTTCCATTATATCTCCGTATGCCCCAATATTATTGTATTATCTTCAAACAATTTTATTATAGTTCTTAATTGTCGATTTGAAAATTAAAAGTAAAGAAAATGTTACGTTGAATTTATATTGCAAGAAGTGGCGATGTAGTTTATAATAAAAGTAGTTTATATAATGTGCTAAAAGAGGAGGAAAATATGAAAACCATTGCTATGATTGAGTTTACGGGGGGGGGGGCAGACTAGCTTAAGGCTAAAAAGAGCATTTACTCTTTCAGAGGTTCTTATAACCTTGGGAATTATTGGAATTGTGGCGTCGATGACATTGCCAGCAATAATTCAACAGAATCAGAAGAAAGTGGTAGCAACCCGTCTGAAGCAGACCTACAGCCAGTTATATCAGGCAATAAATATGGCACAGGCTCAATACGGAGATATGAAGAATTGGGATGTGAATGATAATTACGGCACCTCTATTGATTCGGATAATCCGTCAAAAGATGAAAATATGGCTAAAGTTTTTGCCGAAAAGTATTTAAAACCCTATCTGAAATATAACGGAACCCCTGATACTTATACACTGGCACAAAAGGGTTATAATAAATATATTACTAAAAACGGCAGCGAGCATTTGGTACTAAATTCTCAATTTTATATTATCGAATTGGTAAACGGTGTTAGCCTTTTTATCGGTTATGACGGAAGTACCGATACAGGCTCGTACAGCTATCCTTCTATATATGTGGATATAAACGGAAAAACCAAGCCAAATGTAGTAGGACGTGATTTGTTTATGTTTCATTTAGATTCTGTAAAAACGATGAGAGTTAAGCCGTACGGATACGGGTATAATTTTACCAGGGATGAACTCATAAAGCGCTGTTCCGCAAATTCTGGACATAATGCAAATAACTTATTTTGTACAGCGTTGATATTTAAGGACGGCTGGGAGATAAAGGACGATTATCCGTGGTAGTAAGGTTTATATATAATCTCCCAGCCGTCCGTCTGACGATGACCGTGCGGGCATTATATTAATGTACCTTGTAGAAACCGCTTCCGCCCAGTACTTTATCTTTTAACTTCTTCATCCCTGCGCCGTAGAAGTATTTCAACTGTTCAGGGAATTTTTCTGCTATGTCAATTAAGTACATATCATGTACAATAAATTCTTTTATCAAAAAAACAATGTCTTCATTCTTTGTCCAGATAATATTAAAATCATTATTTTTAGAGCTGCTTAGTTTCCCAAAACATCCCTCAGTATTATCCGAGGCCAGATATATAAATCTGCCGCCCAGAGAATGTTCGATTTCTCTGCCGCCTGTGTGCTGAAAAACCGTTCCGAAATTACATTTAAAATTGTCGTATCCAACGATTTTTATATCAAGTCCGCGATTATATGCATCAAATAGATGTGGCTCAAAATATTTAAAGTCCTGTGACCATATTTCTATAAATATTTCTTTTGAAGCGTTATTGATAATTTCTATTATTTTTTTATGAATAGCATTTTGCCCGCTAACGCTCATAATAGGTTCGGTATAATTATCTTTTACGTTCGGGAGTTTTTTTTCAAGATAATCAAGAGTTGATGTGATTTTTCTTTTGTACCGTTTGGTTAATTCTTTCGGCTTTATCGGTGTATAAGTTACGGGCTTTGTGTTAGACGCCGTAACAATATGCTCTGCTTCCAAAGCTTTTAGAGTATCATATGATCGTGACTGCGGGATATCCGCTAATTTACTTACTTCATATCCTGTTGCAGGATACTTTTTTAACAGGGCAAGATAAACTTTTGCCTCATAACTGTTGAGACCAATCTCTTTTAAATTTTCTATTAATTCATCCATTTAATTTTTCTTCTTCATTTTATTAATCATCTTATGCCACAGGCAAGTTTTATCATGCTGTTGTTCCATATACGCAGCCTGTGAAATTTTTTCTCCAAACGGTCTTAAATCAGACGGTTTTTCCCCGTTTTTCTTTATTTTTTGAAGCTTTTTTAAGTCGTTTCTTTTTAGTTTTCTTATCATACGATATTTAGCTTTCTGGGTACTGTCGAGAATTTCCATAAACTGTTTATCATACTCTGTAGAAATTTTTCTTATGCATTTTTTTATAGGCTTAAGTTCTTTTTCTGCCTGTTTAATCGCAGTTTTGTCACATTTTTCTTCAGCAACTTTCAGCTTTTTTTTAGCTAAACAAAATTTCTTTAATTCAGGTTCTAATGCCTCAAACCGTTTTTTTTCAATTTGGTTTTTGCATTTTATCTGTGAAGGAGTAAGGTTTAATGCATTATATATAGTGTTTCTTTGCAGTTTTATCTTATCAATAAGCTGAGATGCATAATCATAATTCTGTTCTTCAATAATAGAAACTTCACATGGTGTGTTTGCTTCATCTTCTGCCATAACTGGTAAGACTGTGCTCATAAGACACAAACCCAGAATCAATAAAACTTTTTTCATAAACTCTCCTTATTCTTCGTTCTGGCGGTTACAGTTACTCCCGACAGAGCCGACCGGATTAGAATCTTCCTTTCTTTTTCAAATCTATTGTTACATGCACAGGCTAAAAATTCAACATGAGTGCTGTTTTTATGTTACATTAAGCTTATGGAAGAAATGAATTTAAAGAATTATGCATATATAGGAGACGCTGTCTGGGAGCTTTTTATCCGTGAAAAAACGGTACGAATAACAAATAATGCGCAAAAGCTCCATAAAATTACCACAGCCAAAGTAAAGGCGTCATATCAGGCAGAATTGTTACATAAATTGGATTATTTTTTGACAAATGAGGAACAAGAATTGTCACGTAGGGGGCGGAATTTACCAATACCTGTAGGGCGACGTCAAATCCAGAGTGAATACCGACAGGCAACTGCTTTTGAGGTCTTAATAGGGTGGTGGTATCTGAATGAGCGTGAACGTTACCACGAGATATTGAAAAAAATCGAACAGGAATTGGAATTTTGAAAAAATTTGAAAAAGGGTATTTACAAAAAAAAATCAGCATGTAGAATAAATATTGTGACAAATAAATAGACATCACAGAAAAGATGTGGGGGTTTAGCTCAGCTGGTAGAGCACCTGCTTTGCACGCAGGGGGTCAGGAGTTCGAATCTCCTAACCTCCAAAATTTTAAAAGAGCCTGTAAAGGCTCTTTTTGTATGTTTGATTTCAAAGCCTGATATTTGTTTATCTTGTTATATAATCAATTAATTATTTGTTTTGATATTTTATATAACTTTCGAATGCAACTTTGCCAAATTCTGTTGTCAATTTAAGTTTGTACCGCAGTTTAACTTGTCTGAAATCTTTATTTCCATAGTAATCAACATAGTCATTAGTATATTTTTTAGAAAATCTGTAAGCAGGTTATCTATAAAATATTTATTAGATGAAAGCTTCATGTTAAAATAGTTTTTTCTGTTCGCATGTTATTATAAAAGATTTTTGGTTGCCTGATTGAATTTCGTCTGTGTTAAGCAAATCCCCCAGAATTAGGGGTGAATTAGGGTTATGTTTTTTATAGTTTGCAAGTGCAATTTCCGGATTTTGGTTTGCATAGCAATATTTGCAGCCGTTAGGGCAAGTGTTATAATCTCCGATATTACGATTTTCCATACAATTACAACCTTTACGATTACCGGAATGTTTTAACTTTCTAAATTTGATATTATTGGCTTTACCTAAAATTTCCGAGGTCATGCAGCCTGAAGATAATATTCCGAATTGCTCGTAATTTTCTTTCGTTGCACAGGTTTGTATTTTCATATTATATTTTTTTGATATTGTACCTATATTTTTAGCGATTTCGTTTTTGTCTTTGTCCGATAACAGTATAATTTCCGGCATATTTGTTGTTAATTTTTGGTACATTTCAACGAAACTGAAAATGCATCGGTCTATATGCGGTGAAAGTTTTTGAGCCATATAATTAAATGTTTTGTAATGTCTGTTTTTTGTGTATTTTTCTGTCAGAAGTATCGGGTCATACCGCCAGGCAATTCTTTGTCGGCCGACAATAGAGGATAATTTGATTAAGGTTTCAATACTTTTATCAATATCAGGAACATTGGGTTCAACATCTTTTCCGTAGGCGGTAATTGTGTAGTAGAAATAAGTATTAAATTTATCCGTAATTGTTTTGATGTACGGCAAAATAGGTTCATAATTTTTCGAACAGAATACGACACAATCGACAACGTCGGGGTTTAATTCGTAGCGGGTTACTTTATTCGGAAACATAGGGTTTCTTGAATAGACGAATCCTTCCTTAAAGCGTTTTATAAGCCATTCTGTATAATATTGAACGGTATCTGTTCTTGATCCTGTATTTATAATCATGAGTATATTTTAAGATAAAATTGCAAGAATTGAATATTCCTTCAGCTTGTTTTAGCATAAACTTATGAAAACCGAATTTTTAAAAATAGCACGATTGGAGCGTTATTTATTCGGAATATTAATGGCGCTTTCAATGGTTTTAATAGCCGAACTCAGCGGAGAAAAAGAGATTATTTTTCCTGAGATTTGTGCGCTTACTATAGGTGCGTGGATTTCTGAACAGCAGCCATGGATGACGAATAAACGACGAATATTTTTTCTTATGTCAGCTGCAGCTTTATTTGGAGTATTGACTGTCAGATATTCTCCTCTGCCGCTAATTTTTCAGGTCTGTCTTTGCTTTGCTTTTACAGGTATTATTTTGACTCTCTGTAAGACTAATTTTGTTCCGATTATTTCTGCCTGTATTCTTCCTGTTTATCTGAAAACAACAAGCTGGATTTATCCTGTTTCCGTTGCGGTTATGGCATTAATTATTATTGCGGCTCAATGGCTTATGGAAAAATGTCATCTCAGACCTGTTAATAAGTTCACTCCTTGTGTTTTTGATATGAAAACGCAAATTATAAAATGGTCAAAATTATTGTTGGTATTTGGTTTGCTTGCATTGATTCCTTTTAAAACTCATCAGATATATTTTCTGGCACCGCCGTTAATTGTTATGTTTACAGAATTATCCAACCCGAAAAGCCCTGCCAGAAAAAAGCCAGTTTACATTATAGGGCTTATGACTTTTGCTGCATTTACGGGAAGTATGCTTCGATTGGTTTTGAATGTTTATTTAGGATTTCCGCTTTCATTATGCACGGTGCTGGCATGCCTTGTGTTATTTATTGCACTCAGCAGAGTTAAGATAAATTTTCCGCCTGCAGGAGCAATTCTTCTTATCCCGTTGATTATCAATAAAAACTTACTCCCTATGTTTTCTGTGGAAGTTTTTATTGGGGCCGCAGTGTTATGCTGTGTTTCAATGATTTTGTTTAAGTCACGGAAAGATAGTAACTGTGTAAATAATAGGTGAGCCGCTGCACGGCGGCGTTGAGCCGGCGGAAAGCGGCGACACAAAATTAGATACTAAAAAATGTAACAAAATATTTTTTATTTGAAATTTGCCGGCATGGAAATACTTTATTAATATATCAGTTAAAAATACTGACTTTTGTTCATTTTGAATGGAAAGGGGCGACGAGCCCCTTCCCATTTTTTTTATATGCTGAATCTAAAGCCAAGCTGTAAAGCAACACCGTTGCGCCCGCCGTTGCGTATCATTGTTTCAAAGAAACCGGTTAACCTGTCGCCCCAGCGTTTTTGTACACCGATGCCATATTGTACGTAAGGCTTTACTGATAAATACGGCAGATACACATCATTTGCCTGAAATTTCGCATCGTCTATGATGTTCCATATCATAGAGACGCTTATATATGGCTGCAAGTAGTTTTTGAAATTCCCGATTAATTTTATCTGCGGCTCTATATGGATTGCATGCAGAGGATCGGCGTTCATGTGTACATTTGATGATGTTGTATAATTAAACGTATTCACAAATGTGTAAGACATTAAAAGACTCGGCTGGATTATTAATTTACGTTCGAATGTTTCAATATTATAACCTGTTTTTTCTGCAATACCTGTATTCAGCATTGCAAAATTGTCGTGACCGAAGGCAGTCGAGGCTTCTGCAGAATTCGCTCCGACATCCGCTGTCCAGATTGTGAAAAAGTTCCCTTTATAAAAAGCTGCGTCAGCACCTATAAGTCCGCCGTTATTATAAAGGCTGTTCCCGTCGAAAGCCTGATGAGAGCCGTTATATGCAGCATATACGCCATATAAATTATACCAGCCTTTTTTTAATTTATTAAGACTGCTTTCTACCCCGAATATGCTTCCGTACATAACGTTTGAAACATCCGGTCCGTGTTTTAATTGAACGCGTTCAAAATTTGTATACGGTTTGAACCAGAATCCGTTTCGTTGTTCCGGCATGACCAGAGGGGAAAAGCCGAGAGTATTTGAGGATGCGGCAATTTTGTTTTCAGTGATATAACCTTTTTTAGCATCAGGCGGGGCTATCATTACCATATCAAGGTTTGAAAATACATTTTTGTAAGTTTCTATCTGGGTTAAATATCCGCCAAGCTGTGCGGCAACTGCAGGTGCAAAAATGCTTGAATTAAATCCGCCCCGTCGGAATTCAAAATTTCCGTCGCCCGAATTGTAACTTGCGGTGTAATCATATATAGGAGTTTGTAAGGTTGTGGTGTTATATTGCACGTAATCTTTTAAGACACTGTCTGCAAAAGGGATTGATATGTATTGTCCCTCCGGAGTACCTTCAAGAGCAAGATTTCTTACAAAAAGAGTTCCTGATCCGCTTAATGAATTTGCGTTAATTTTATCCATTGTATTAGTGTTAAAATTTACATCAGGATAAATATTTGTTGTTCCGTTAAGCGTCAAGGCGCCGAAATTTACATCATTTATTTGTTTATTCTGCATGTTAAAACTAACGCCGCTTCCAAAATTTGTGTTGGCCGCATTAAAGTAGGAACTGTTTGCCAGAAGGTTTACCGTACCGTCATTAAAGGTGAAATTCCCTGTATATTGATTATTATTTCCGCCTAGGTTTAAATTACCGCTGCCGTTTTTGGTAATTGTCCCTGAGCCTTTTATTCCGCTTAAGATATTTGTGGTTCCGCTCCCTGTGAATTCCAGATTTGCGTTAGAATAATTATAGATATCATTTAAATCTCCTGTCCGATCATAATTATTCTTGAACGTTGTATTTTCAATCGTCATATTACCTGCATTATAAACTGCGCCGCCCTGTCCTGTTTGGACAGATGATGAGATTGAATTATTTTCAAATACTGAATTTTTTATAACAGTTGTTGCGTCAGCCTGATTATATAAAGCTCCCCCGTCGCCGTAAACATCAGTATTAATATGGTTATCTTTTACATTGACATTATCAAGCATTAATGTCCCCTGATTTGCGATAGCACCCCCAAAACCTGCATTATTGGTATTCCCCTGACCATAATTCCCGATAAGAGAACTGTTAGTAATAGTAAGATTTCCCTGATTAGCAATGGCTCCGCCATATAAAAAAGTTCCTCTATCACCGTATACATAGTTATTTTCAAGAGTTGTATTGTTAATATCAAGATTGCCGTTATTGTAGATAGCGCCGCCGTAAGGAACAACAGTTCCATAAGAAGAATTGCTTCTTATTATAGAATTATCAATGCTCATTTCGGCGGTAGCACCCTGTTGATACCCGTTTGCTATTGCTCCGCCATATGAGGATGCTCCGTTAGTATAGTTATTTTCAAATAGGGAATTATCAATTGAAATTTTACCTCCGTTAAGGTTATATATAGCTCCTCCGACACCAAAATTTATACCTCCTGCATCAATGAAATTATAACTGAATTCAGAAGATGTAATTGTAGTATTTCCGCCGCTGTTAAAAATAGCACCTGCGAATTTTGACTGATTATATGTTTGACCTTCACAATTTCTCACACCTACTTCATTAAATAAACTATCTTGATTTAATACAAATCCGCCAAATTCGTTGTTGCCGTATATATAATGCTCATGACCTTCAAAATTAATATCAAGATTTATAAAATGGTTGCCGATAGTGCTGTCAGAATAAAGGTCATCCGTAAATTCAATCGTATCGCCATCTGCAGGATTGGAATTTATCAGTTCATCAAAATTTGCGACCTGAATATCATTAGCAAACGCCATCGGACAGCAGAAAACGATTAATATTAACAGAAGATGATTATAAACTTTCATAAGTTTATAATATTTTTTCTAAGAAATATCTTCTATTAACCGATAGGGTAATTATACAATACCAAAATTAATCCCGAGACAGCTGAGGGCTTCTTCTGTATTGTTCGTAAAGAAGCTGTAACGTTTTGCTATTTCTGCAGCGGTAAGTTTAGGGTTAATCTTTATTGCATCCTGCGTTGCTTTTGACATTTCATTAATCAACTGTTTGATGATTGTATTTCTGTCGACGGCTTTTGCAAGGTTATAGTTACAGCTGTTTGCAATGTTTTGGAGACAGCCGAGGTTTGAGATGATGTATGTCTCTTCGGCTTTCATCTGGTTAATGTGCGCTGCATTCGGGATTATGTTTTTCTTCTGCATAAAGTCTAAACAGAAGCTGTTTACTGTTGAGAAGATTTTGACAGGGTTATCAACTTCAATTTTTGTATCTGTGTTATATATTGAATGTTTGAGTGCCGCTGACATTTCTTTGATAATTTGTTTACGATTATTGTCTCCGAGTTTTGCGCCTTCAAGCATTGCTTCTGCTATTGCGTCCGTATTTCCTATCAGGTAATCTATGTGGTTAAAGAGATTCTTAATCGCCTGAGCCTGTTCGGTTTTTGTTGTGTTGCCGTAGTCGATTATGGTAATAGGTTTGGAGCCGTTTTTGAGGTTTTTAATTTTTGTAGCATCAACAAGAATGTTACCGCCGTGCGGGTCGGATTGAACTACTTTTATGCCTTTTTTCGGCAGGGAGAACAGTTGTTCGCAATAAACTTTTACGTAGTTTTCTACAAAATTCTTAAAGTCATCTTCTGTTAGGTTTGCTTCTTTCCATTTCTCAGCGAATTTGTCGCTGTCCAATTGTGTACCCGGAGCTTTTTCCATAATAAATATGTGATTTTTGGAATCTATCACGCCTACCGGCTTAAATGCTGTTGCTTGTTCTCCGATTTGTTTTGCGGAGAGTGCTTCTTCATTAAGGTTAATTTCGTTGCCCCAGACTTTGTACATATTTTCTGTTTGATTTATGTCATATTGTTTCCGTTCTTTTGATTTAATAGTTTGTTTTGAGGTGAATAACGAGTAATCGTCTTTTGCACGTTCGTCGATTTTTGCCATAACCTTTGCTTTATCTCTGGCAATTTTATCTGAATCAAGGAAGTGTTGTTTTACGAGTTTGATTACAACTTCTTTTCCGTCTGCATCTTTTGCAAGGTAGGATTCTGCGATTGATCCGACACCGAGGAGTTTTTCTATTTTATACTTGCCGTTGTATTCTTTATCAAGCATACTTTGGGCATCTTCAATACTTCTTGATGTCGGGCAGGAACTTTTTATGCGTTTCAGGATTTGCTGCAGGTCTTTAAATCCGTTGACATCCATGCCTTTTTCATCCAGTTCTTTTAGTGCTTTGTCAATGCCTGAAGTCTCAAAGGAGAATTTGAAATCCCTGCCGTCGTAGGCACTACCTTTTTTGCGTGCGTTATGCCCTTCAACAAGGAGGTCTATTTGTTTGATTAATTTTGCCTGTTTATCGTCGGGAATATCCACAACGGTCTGCAGATATTTAGGAAGGAAGATATTTTCTTCTTCCAGTTTTCTTATTTTTCCTTCGATATTTCCGTTTTGCCCTTTTTCAAGAAGAATTTTCATAAAATCTTCATCCAGTTTAGGTATACCTGTCGGGTCAAACTTTTCGCCTTTAATAATTACCCCGAGGTCATAGCCGATATCACGTGCAAGCTGTTGGAATTCGGTTAATTGTCCTTCCGGAGGACGGTAACTTATAACGTGCTGTTTGTTCAGAGCGGTTAATTTTACCGAATCAACGATTTTGGAAATATTTAAGTGACCTCTTGCCGCGGTAAACGCTATACCTGCAAGACTTAGTGTACCGATTAAGGCAGTATCTTTTTGTTTATGCAGAAAGTCGCTGATTGAAGGAAGAGTTTCGTCGTCTTTTTTATCCGTAATATATCTTGTGAATGCGTTTATGGCAATACCGGCAGGGATGAGGACAGGATTAAGCGTTGATAAAAATCCCGAAACTCCGTCGAGGGTGCCTGAGAGAACATTTGAATTTAATTTCTTCTGGTCTTTTCTCACTTCTTTATCCATGCCGAGCGAATCCAGACCTTTTAAGCCTGCTTTTGCTGCAAGACCTGTCAGAACAGAGGCGCCTGCTGTAAGGATTAAGGCGGGAAGTTTATATTTCGGGGTGAATATATTTACAAGACTTTTCGCCTTTTTCCCGATAAAACCGACTCCCATTGCAGCGGCTGTTGCAAGCGTATCTATTGTTATTTCAGCGCGGTTAAAGTTTGAATTCTCATAGCGGTCAATGTATTTTTTTGTGTCTGATTTTGAAAGCTTTCCTTCCTGATATTGTACGAGTTTTTTCTTAACTTTTTTATCCGTAAGACCGATAGGGAGAAGTTTGTTCAAAAATCCGTAAAATCTTGCTATTAACCCGCGTTTTTTCTTTGCTGAAATATAAACATCATTCAGGTCGTTATCAGGATTAATGACAAGTTTCGGCTTTGCCTGCTTTTTATTTTTACTGTCTTTTTCAGGCTTTTTAGCGGTAAATTGTATACTGTTATTTATTTCAAAATTGTTATCAGACATTTTTCCCCTATATTTTTATAAATAGCCTAAAATTCGAAAATTGCCAATTTATCACATTAATGTTGCAAATTGTTAATAGTTGTGAAGTGTTTATGGCAATTTTTTTTCATGTTTTAATTTTATTTTAATTGTAGAAAGGTTTTTTAATGGAAGCAGGTACAGAAATTTCTCAAATAAGCAATACTAATTTGCTGCAAAAAGTGCAAACAGGCACTGTGAAAACATCTGTAGTGCAGCCTAAAACCGCGCCGATACCGAATGACACCATAGAAATTTCTTCCAAAAAACAGGACGGGCAATCCTCTTTCGGGAAGGTTGCCGCAATGCTTGGTATTCTTGCAGTAGTGGCGGGAGGCGGAACTTTCGGCGGCGTAAGGATTTTCGATAAATATTTCAACAAACTTTCCTCCGGAATTAAAAAAGGCGAAATTCATGATGCACTTTTTCAGTTTATTAAAAATAATGATCCTAAAGGTCGGATGTTTAATGACAGGGAAAAAATTCTGCAAATTAACGAAAAACTTACTGATGAAAACCTTCTTATTCTCAAGCGGCTTACCAAAATGCAGGATGAAAATTCCAAACGCTGGGGCTGGATGCGTGAGCGTTTTACTCTTGATGATATGACAGAACTCATGACGGGTGCTAATGAATTTAATATCAAATATCTGGAGCAGCTTGCGAAAAAATCGGAGACAAAATACAATTATACAAACACATATAAAACAAACGATATTCTTGACATATTAAAAAATATTACCCCTGATAATGACAAGGTGGCAGCCCAATTGATTGATATTGCCGATATCAACAATCCTGAGGAACTTGTAACCTGTCTTTCCAAAATTAAGAAAGAAAATGTTGATATATATCAGCTTCTTCTATCAACAAGGAAAAAGGGCGCAAATACAGAATTATCTTTAAATGACCTGCAAAAGATTGCAGATGTGTTGAAAGAAACAAAAAATCCAAAATGTGCGGAACTTTTCCTTAATCAGGAAAAGAACGACGGCTCAGGACTTTTCAGATATAATATGGAAGATATTGAAAATCTTTTGAAGGTCTCTGATGATGAAAAGGTTGAAACTTATAAAAAACTTTTTGATTTAAATTGTACAAAAGATGTTGAGTCCGGTATGGTTAATTTAATTAAATCGGTCTCTGATGATAATATTGATCTTATTGAACCTCTTATCACAAAAAGAGGTACGGGTTACATGAGTAAATATGTAATTTTTGATAACTGGTACGGGATTGAAGGCATACTTAAATCTGTCAACAAAGATAATAAAGATGTTGCAGCAAGAATTATTGATATTGTTGATGAAAGCAGGATTCATAGAACAGAACCGACCTGGAAAACTATTTATTTGACAGATTATCTTCCGGAATTTTTCGGAGAAATCAGCAAAAGTCCTGCAAGTAAAAAAATAGCAAATGAAATTCTTGATAAAGGGATTGTCGACGGAAAACAAACGCTTGGTATTCAAGATTTTTATACTAGATATAATGATGCTATTCACAAATCTGCGAGTCCAGACAATTTTCTATCTTAAACGCATTTTCGACATCGCCGAACAGTGGTGTTGAGTATCCGAATAATATTGTTATAATTACAATCGCTATTTTGAATTTTGGCTTAATTTTTGAAAAGAGAATAAACCAGTTCGAGACGGCGAGTATTAAAAGAATAAGCATATAGATTTTCATCTGAAAAGTCATCTCCTGTCCCCAAAAAACGTAGTGTGTATAAAAGATATCGCCCGTTGCATAAAGACAGAAGAGAATTTTCAGCAAATTTAAAAATATCTGTTTAAATATTTTCATATTTAAATTTTAAATATGCATTTTAAGGTTTTCAAGGTTGAATATTAAAAATATCTCCGACGTTTTTAACATTAACTTTACATTCTCCGCTTTCGTGGCCTTTTTGAATTCCATACCTGTCTGCACGCAAATCTTCCAAGGAATCGTTCCAGGCGCGTTGAAACTCCATACCGTCAAAGATTACTTTTTTAAAAATATCGTAAACTTCTTTTCCATAACTCAAAATATATGCCATCATTTCTCCTGTGAGCCCTCTTTTTACTGCTTCGCAGTTGGCTTTTGCATGATGGTATTTGTCATTTTCGTGGAATTGAATCATCTCTGCTTTATTTTTCTGGAAATCGTGGTATGCGTTTTTAGCGGTTTGAATTTCATCCATAGCGGAATACGCAAGATTTGCCGTGACAGTGGTGGAATAGAGCGCTATTGCGTCTTTTATGAAATTTTCAATAATATCGGTGTCATCTTTTGCAGCGTCAATATTTTCTGATAGAGAGTCAAGTTCTGAGAAGAACTCCTGGCAGTTACATTCTTCGTAATCTGCGGGAACTTCTTCTATTGTGCATTTACAATTCGGATGGGGTTTTTCCGGGATATCTTCTTTTATTTCAAATTCTTTGCCATCCAGAGCCTGACATTTTTCGCATGCACCGGGTTCCGCGTGCCAGACGTATTTTGTGTAGTTTACACTTCCTTTTAAGACAGGAGTTTCAGAGTCGTCGAGATTTTGCGTAAGCTTTATAAGCTGTCTGCCTTCTTCTTCTGCGGCGTTTGTGAGGTTTGATGTAAGCAGGTTGTTATACCGATATAGAGAATGTTCTATTTCGCCTAAATCATTATATAATTTTGTATCATCAAGAGATTTTGATTTGAGGTTGCTTATAAGTTTCAGTAATTTTTCATCGGATTGCTTATTTGCAACGAGTTGTTGAATTTTCTTTTTTATATCCATATTTAAAAGCCTTTCTTTTTATGCAGAAAACTGCAAGGGGTTAACCTTATCAGTTTAACTTATTGTGAAAGGCTCCGCAAGACAGTGTTTTCGGGGGGATTAAAACAGGGTGAGCTGGTTTGTATTATCCTGTTCTTTCATCTCACGTTCAAATTTGCTTAAATTCAGCAAATCATCTTCAATTTTCTGTAAAAACTGGGACGGTGGAAGGTGTTCTGATTTCCCGAATTGGAAACGTTTAATTGCGCGTGAGAGGAATAATCTTTCTTTTGCTCGTGTCATGCCGACGTAGAGGAGTCGTTTTTCTTCCGAAATTTCCTCTTCTGTTTTGGCACGGTAAAGCGGGAGGATACCATTTTCCAGTCCTGCAATAAAAACGCATTTAAATTCAAGACCTTTTGATGCGTGGAGCGTCATCAGGGAAATTCTGTCAGCCCTTTCATCAAGAGTGTCGGCTTCCGTGAGAAGTGATACCTCATGGATAAATTCTTCTTTTGTCGGAAATCTTTCGGCAAGATTTACGAGGTATTTGAAAATATAATCATCAATTTCGCCGTTCGGATTGAACAGCTGCTCTTTTACCGCGAGTTCACTGCTCAGATTTTGCAGAAGATTTCTTATATGTTTGTTTTCGCAAAGCAGGTCATTTGAAAGCTTTACATAAGGCATTCCTGAACGTTGTAGGGCTTCCAGGATTGGTTTTAGCTGGGTTGAGGTTCTATAGAGGATTGCGAAATCAGAGAACGAGTAATCTTCAGCCTGTCCTTCGGATCTATCAGAATCCAGTGAAAAGAAGCTGTGACCGCCTATCATATTTTCGATTGTGCTTACGATAAATTCAGCCTCTGCCTTATCTGTAGGCGCTGTGTGGATTGTAATTTTTTCGTGAGGTTTATCGTATTTGGAAATTATGTTAAAGGCGTCAATCATCTGATTAGAGGCGTCGACTATTGTGTTTGTGGAGCGGTAGTTGTTTTTTAAGTTTATTATTTCAGCGTTCGGGTAATCCGTTTTGAAATTGTTAAAAAACTTTGCGCTGCCGCCGCGGAAACCGTAAATTGCCTGATTAGGATCGCCTATTGCAAGAATATTTCCGTCGTACGGAACAAGAAGCTTGATTAACTCATACTGGTTTTCGTCAATGTCCTGATATTCGTCGACAGAAAAGTATTTAAAGCGTTCTTTGTAGTGGTTTAAGATATCAGGGTTTTCATTAAAAAGTTTGAGTGTCAGGGTTATAAGGTCATCGAATTCAAGAAGATTTTCAGGGATTTCATCTTCTTTATAAAGGGACTTTTCTTCCTTGCTTATAACTCTGAAATCTTCACTCAGTCCGAGTGTTTCGTAATTTTCTTTCAGGATTGAAAAACAGAGCGAGTGGAAGGTATGCATATTCAGTCCGGCGGATTTTTCGCCGAGAAGTTTCGAAAGTCTTTCTCTCATTTCGCCTGCGGCTTTTCTTGTGAAAGTGATTGCAAGACAGTTTTCGGCAGGAATATTTTTTTCAGCAATCATATAAGCAAGCCGTTTGGTTAAGACTGTTGTTTTTCCCGATCCCGGGCCTGCGACGATTAAAAGCTGAGGATTTTCGTTTTTTACTGCCTGCTGTTGAAACTCATCAAGGCCAATAGGCACGGATTTTTCTGTATTTTCGCACACCTGCCTGTGTTGTTGCGATAATGGCAGGTTAAAACTTTGCGGTTTTTGAATTAACTGCGGGGTGGTTTTTGGAATGTCTATGTTAAGTTTGAGGTTAACGAAATTTTTTTTTACAAGTTCGCTGTCGTCAAAGAGTCTTATGATACCGTACTCGCCGTCATACCCTGCATGTTTAATTACTTTACCTTCTCTGAGGCGAGAAATTCCTTCTCCCAGAAGCGGTGAGTCTTTTGATAAATCATCGAGCGGAATTTCGCGCAGAATTGAAAGTTCAGAGCCGAATTTGCGGATTAATCTTTCGTATTCTGTGACAACGGATTTACTCTGGACTCCGACGCCGTTAATTTCTGAAATTATCTCCTGCAAAGGGACAAGGCTGAACACTTCTCCTGCGGTTGCGGGTTTAAAAGTGCTGTCAAAACTCCTGTCCGCAAGAGTGCAGACTCTGTTTAGAACTCCGATTGTCAGAGGTTTTCCACAGACAGGGCAGATGTTGTTGAGTTTTAAACTTTCCTGCGGGGTAAGGCAGACATTGCATTTTCTGTGTCCGTCCTCGTGGTACTTCCCTTCTTCAGGAAAAAATTCCACTGTACCGACATAGCCGTCGCCGGTTTTCAGGGCATTCATCATACTGAAATAATCCGGTTCTGTATCAAAGACGGTTGCTTCTCTTGCTAGTTTTGACGGTGAATGCGCGTCAGAATTTGATACAAGGCGGTATTTATCAAGTTTTGAAACCTTCCAGTTCATCTCAGGGTCTGACGATAACCCTGTTTCAACCGCAAAAATATGTTCCGCTAAATCTCCGTAACATTCTTCAATGGAATCAAACCCCGACTTTGACCCGAGAACCGAAAACCACGGGGTCCAGATGTGGGCTGGAATTATGTAAGAGCCTTCGCCTGATTCGAGCGCGATTTCAAGGAGGTCACGGGAATCCAGACCTAAAATCGGGCGGCCGTCGGATTTGATATTGCCGATTGCGCCGAGTTTATCGCGGAAACGTCCTGCGGCTTCCATATCAGGAACAAAAACTACATGGTGAACTTTTCTTGTTTTATCCCCTTTTTTATAAATTGTTGAAATTTCAACCGAAAGAACAAATCTGACTGGTGTTGAAGTTTTAAAGATTTCTTTTTCAATGTCAGGGCGAAGGTTAAAAACGCCGTTGCCTGCAGGGATTAATTTTTCCTGAATTTCCGCAAACCACGCAGGATGTGTAAAATCTCCCGTTGAAATTACGCTCAATCCTTTTTTCTGTGCCCAGATGGCTAATTCTTCAAGGTTGCAGCTTTTGCTTGTCGCGCGGGAATACTTTGAATGGATGTGCAGGTCTGCGTAAAAAAACATTTCAACTCTCTCCTTTTTAGAAACCATACCACTGACAAAGCAGTCGGTACGATATCATAAACTTTTCTTTATTATATTTAAAGCCTGCATGGCAAGTCAATTAAAATTTAAATTTTGTTGAAAAGTTTAATTGAGAGCGTACTGGTGTTGTGGTTTCCGAATAAATTTGCCCTGCGCCTATATCAAAATTCATTCTGTCGTCCTTGAAGGGTTTCAGGCTGAAAATAAGTTCGTTTTTTCTGTTTCTGTCCATAAGGTTTGTGGAATAAACGTTCTGCAGGGTAACATGGTTATTGAGTTTATATTCAGGAGTGAAGGCAAAGGTTCCTTTGCCTGTTTTTTCAAGTGATGTAAAGGCGTTGCTTTTGTAGGATGTATTCAATGTAAATTTGTTTTTATTATACTTTGCAAACATGGTGCCTGTTTGGGAATATGAATCCGGCGCAAAGGTGTAGTCGGATTTTGTTCCGAAAGAAAAGTTCCCGTGTTTTTTCTCTCTTGTAAATGAGGTGGAATGCTTATCGTAAGGATTTTTGTTTTTGTAATCGAAAATGTTTTGCGGTGTTACTGTGTAAGTTTTTTGCTGTGTAAGGTCGAGTTTTTCCGATTTCAAATTTTGCGGGGATTTGAGGTTTATGCGTTCAATCGGAGATGCTAATTCAAGCTGTATTTCGTCCTCTGCTTCCCCATCCGCAAAAACCGGAAGCGCTATAAGAAATAAAGTTAAGAGAATCAGGAAAAATTTTTTCATACTTAAATTATATTAGTAATTTGTAAAGAAATAAAGCCCCCCGGGAATTTATGTTATATTAGAATTATTGAGAAATAATTCGTACATTAAAAAGAAAGTTAACCACATTTATAAAGGGGTCAGGGTGAAAATTTAAACCCTCCGTCACTTTGTGACACCTCCCTTACAAGGGAGGCTTTAACCTTCCCCTCTTTGTAAAGCGGGAGTGGGCAGTGGATTTAAACCATCTGTCACTACGTAACACCTCCTGCTTGGTTGCTCGCACTAAACGGGTCTGCAACGCCGACGCCTTCACCCTTCCCTCTCGCAGAATAATTTTCTGGATTGTTTTGCTCGGCAGAGCGCCCTCTGCTGCAGGCCGCCTTACGAAGTGAGGTTTTGACCTTCCCCCCTTTGTAAAGCAGGAAGTGGAGAGTGGATATAGAGTGTAGGTTGGGCTTTCAGCCCAACAAAAACTTTTAAGGAGAAATTTTTATGAAAGTATTAATAATAGGCGGAGGCGCGAGCGGCGCAAGTGCTGCGGCAAGATTGAGAAGGCTTGATGACAACGCGGAGATTTTAATCTTAGAAAAAACTTTTGAGATTTCAATCGCAAACTGCGGACTGCCTTACTATTGCTCGGGCGTAATTGCAGATGAAGAGGTTATGCATGTTTCATCCCCGAAAAAGTTTAAGGAGCTTCTGAATGTTGATATCAAGCTCGGTGCGGAAGTCGTCGCGATTAAACGGGATGAAAAGAAAGTTGTGCTGCAAAACGGAGACGAACTCTCTTATGACAAACTTGTCCTTTCTCCGGGGGCGAAACCTTTTATTCCCGATATAAAAGGCGTTAAAAATAATCCGAAAATCTTTACTGTGAGAATGCTTCAGGATGCAGAAAAGATAAAAGAATTTATAAAAATTACGGGTGCAAAAAATGCAGTTGTAATAGGCGGCGGCTTTATCGGGATTGAAATGGCGGAGAGTCTTGCAGAACTTGCGAATACAACGATTGTCGAATTAGGAAGGCATGTTTTGCCGCAAGTTGATGATGAAATTGCCGCTGTTGCTCAAAATGAAATCAGAAAACATGGCGTTAATTTGATTTTATCGGACGGAGTGAAAGAATTCGGAGAGAATGAACTTACTCTTGAATCCGGCAGAAAAATTCCTTACGATATTGCTATTATGGGAATAGGAGTTAAAGCGGAAACATCGCTTGCCGCAGCCTGCGAACTTGAAATCGGAAAATCCGGTGGTGTGAAAGTAAATGAATTTATGCAGACCTCTGATGAAAATATTTACGCAGGCGGTGACAGCGTGGAAGTAAGTCATTTTGTGTCCGGTGCGGATGTCCTTATCCCGCTTGCAGGACCTGCAAACCGTCACGGAAGAATTATCGCGGATAATATTAAAGGTTACAAATCAACCTACAAAAAAACAATCGGCGCGTCTGTCATAAAGGTTTTTGATTTGACGGTCGCAAGCGTCGGAATGTCTGAAACAGCGCTTAAAAAATCAGGAATTGATTATTTAAAAACAATGACTTTCGGATTTTCCCACGCAAGCTATTATCCCGGTGCGACAAGAACCTTATACAAATTGATGTTTAATAAAGATGGCGAAATTCTCGGAATGCAGGCTGTCGGGTATGAAGGTGTCGAAAAACGAGTTGACGTTATGGCGACTGCTATGCGTAATCATAACAAGGTTTGGGATTTAATCGACCTTGAACTCTGCTATGCGCCGCCATATTCTTCCGCAAAAGATCCTGTAAATATCCTCGGCATGAATGCTGATAATATTTTGAAAGGATTTTTTAAACCGGCTTTCTATGAGGATTTAAAAGACGCAATTCTTATTGATGTCAGAAACTTTCAAACATACAGCAGAGAAACAATTGACGGCGCAAAACATATTTATACGCCTGATTTACGGGAAAAATATAAAGAACTCCCGCGTGATAAAAAGATTGTTCTTTTCTGTAATACAGGGTTTCAGAGCTATGTTGCATCGAGAATTCTTGTCCAGAGAGGTTTTGAGAATGTTTACAGCCTCTGCGCCGGAATTGAGTTGTATAAGCTCTTAAAGCAGAACGAAGAGGCAGAGAAAGAAACTTTGAAAATATAAGTTAGGAGAAATGTATGACAGGAAAAAATTTGGTTATAGACAAAGAAAAATGTATTCATTGTGGTTTGTGTGTGAATGATTGTATTACGTTTGCGCTTGAACTTGATGAAAATAAAAACCCGAGATTTACACCAAAAGGCGAAGACAGATGTATAAAATGCCAGCACTGTCTTGCAGTTTGCCCGACAGGTGCGCTCTCAATCCTTGATAAAAAGCCTGAAAATTCCGATAAAATTTTGCCTCATTATAATTCCGATGAGCTTTTGAACCTTATCAAAAGCCGCAGAAGCATCCGACATTTTAAATCTGAAAATGTTCCCGCTGAAACTATCGCAAAACTTAAAGATATGCTTAACTGGGTTCCGACAGGGTGCAACAATCACGGGCTTCATTTTTCCTTCATTGAAGATGTGAATGTGATGAATGATTTTAGAAATTACACAAATCAAAAACTTATTAACATTTTGCAGAAAGCTCCTGTAAAAGGGCTAGCCGGAAAATTTTCGGGATATAAAGATGCTCTGATAAACGGAAATGACGTTATTTTTCGCGGGGCACCACACATGATAGTAGTTTCAGCCCCTATTAAGGCACCGTGTGCTAATATTGATCCTATAATTGCGCTCAGTTACTTTGATCTTTACGCACAGAGTCTTGGTGTTGGTACATTATGGTGCGGTTTCGGAGAAGCCTGTCTGCAAATTTTTCCTGAACTGTGCAGGGAGTTGAAAATTCCTGACGGCTACAAGGCTTCTTATGTATTGCTTTTCGGTTTACCTGACATAAAATATGCAAGAACTACGCAGCCTGAGCCGTTTAAAGTTGATATTGTCACGAAATTTTCAACTGAGAAAATGCCTTTAGTTGATAAAATAAAACGTTATTTCTGGAATTCAGTAAGGTAATAAAAAAAACCGGAATTTATTTCCGGTTTTTTTATATATTTAGTGTATTATGCAATATTCAGGGTTATTGTGGACTTTATCCATAAAATCATTCTCATCGGTTCTGTCTTCAAATTGCCCGTTTGCAATATCTTCAAGACTTTTAATTCCTGCTGCGGCATATTGTTTTGTTATATCAGACGGTAATTTGCATTCAAAGTTTGAATGTTTGAAATGACATTTTTTGTCAGGAGTGTTTCCGATAATTTGTAACACTCCGTCTGAAGTTCTGTCAGGAGTACAGGTATATAGTTTTTCCCATACGGGTTTGTACACAAGAGCCTGAGCAGATGCACCTTCAAGCAGAAATTTTTGCATTTCAGGTGAAAGGGGATTGTTGTTTGCCATCGCATTTCCAATGCTGCATGCAGAAATAATTAATAAACCCACAATAAATTTACATAAGTTCTTTTTCATAAATACTTCTCCTAAATTACCATTTTTATATTTTTATAAAATCTATAATTTGTCAATCGGCATTTGGAGGAGATTTCTTTAATATAACAAATAAATTTTGTAAACTTGGTTATTGACAGAATTTAATTTAGTGTTTAAATGTTTAGTGGATAAATTCAAAGACACTGTTAAGGTGTTGAGAAAATGATTAGTGCGATATCAAATAATACTTATAATAATAAAATTCAATATTTATCAAACGATACAAAGAACTTTACCTCAAAGATTCCAAAGGTTATTTACAAATCTGCGGAAAAACAAAATGTCTGGCACAGATATCCTTTGAAGTTAATGGTATACAGTAACGATTTTGGCGAAGCCGTGAGACCTGTTATAGGAAATATGATGGCGCGTCTTTCGTGGATTCCGTCGGTGTCTTATACTTTACTGGCATTGAATAGCAGCGGAAAAAAGGATAATCTTGCAAAAGAACTGGCATTTCAGGGAATTGCAAGTTTTTTATTGCCCTATCTGACGCTTCGAACAACCCGCCATTGTGCATCAAAAGCTATTGATAATATGCCTGAGGGTTGGAAGTCGACATTTAACAAGCATGCAGAAAAATTTCCTAAAGTTGATAGATTTATTAAAAAATTTGCCAAAAATAACAAAAGCGGTTATAGAAATATAGCTGTTTCAACTGCCGGAATCGGAGTTCTGCTTGCCTGCGTAAAGCCTATTGATGACGCTGTTACAAAACTTCTAAATAAACATTTTGGTTAAATGTTTGCATTTTAAAATTCTTTTCTGATAAAATTACAGTATGAATTAAGATAGTTTGTCCGAGAAAATTTTGCGATAAGGCAGTAAAGCGAAATTTTTGAGTGGCTGTTTGAAAAGCGGTTTGCGAGCTGAAGGCGAACAGGCTTGCTGGATAGCAAGACCGTGCAGCCTGTTAAACCCGAGCAAACAAGCATGTGAGGCGCTGCACGGCGGCGTTGAGCCGGCGGAAAGCAGTGATACTGGATTAGAAAGAGGGAATTTTATGAAAAAGATTTTAGTGAGTATTATGTGCGGGGTGCTTTTGGGAGTATTGCCGGCTGCTGCCCACCAGGAGGGCTTTATAAACAGATTTCAGAACCAGCAGGAAAAACAGGAAATTATTAGCCGCATAGGTTTCAGACTTTTGAATGCTAACAAAATCCAGCATAGAATGGTGTTTCAATACAATGATAAAAATACGATTAATGCCGTAACTTATTATTCAGGCAGAAGAATAGTATTTTATCAGGGACTTATGGCATATACGACCGATGAAGATCAGGTTGCAGCAGTTTTGGCTCATGAAATCTCGCACGGTATAGATTATTATCACGGTATTTTACGCGGAACCTTTTCATTTTTGCCGGGCATGTTCACCCCGCGTAAGTATGAGAAAAAAGCCGATAAAAGAGCGATTGATTTTATGGTGAACGCCGGCTATAACCCTGTTGCCATGATTGTTATGATGAATAAAACTTTTGCACAGGATAGATATGAATTTCTTGCAACACATCCGCTTGCCTCAAGAAGAATGGCTTACGTATATGAATACATCTTTTTTAAGTATCCTGAATTCCTGAAAAATAACAAATATCAGGACAATATCTATTATCAGAATTTCCTTTTAACTTCTCAGGAGAATAGACGAAAACTTCAACGCAAAGTGGAAACCCGTTCAAAGAGTAATGTAAACTATGATTAGATTTATTCTGATTGCATTTATATTAGGGCTGCTGCCGTGTTATGCAGCGGGGTACACTCCGGAACTTATAAAAGATGAACTTGTAGAAAAGACGCTTTCCGGTGTTAGTGATGTGTACCCTGAGCCGAACTTGGATTATGACTATTCGGATAAGAATATAAAATATCCTCTTGTGCCGCGGGTTCGTCCGTATAGACCTTTACACTACGAGGATAAACTTGTAAAACTTTACCTGCAGGATGTCAGCAGTGATTATCCTGAGGCGAATTTGAATTACGATTATACAAAAGTGAAATTTTTGCCTCTCCATATAAGATTTGTGGAAGAAATTTATTCTCACGGCGATAAAAACGAAGAAGGCGAAATTGTTAAATTCAAGGTAATCCGTGATGTTGAGGATGGCGGGCGTGTTATTGTACCTCAGGGAACAATCGGGACTGCAAAGATTGAAACCATTTCCCCGAACGGATTTATGGGAGTTCCGGCAGAAATTATCGTTGCGCATTTTAATGTTCCGGGGCTTGAACGAAAAAAGATTGAGGGGGAAGTTGATAAAACCGGTATGAATTTTATGGCGCTTGCGGGTGCTTTAAAATATTCAATCGGAACGTTTATCCCCGGGACAGGGTATCTTTTTATGCTCATAAAAGGCGGGCATGTAAAAATAAATACATATGATGTTTATGAAATTAAATATGTACCTTAAATATTAAAGAAGTATTTATTCCGCCGAAGGCAAAATTGTTTGACATGACAATAGGAGTGTCGATTTCGCGTCCCTGACCTTTTATGTAGTCAAGTTTTCCGCATTCTTCATCTACGTTATGGAGGTTAATTGTCGGACAGAACCATTTTTTACGCGCCATATCGACAGTCAAAACAGCTTCCACAGCGCCGCAGGCGCCGAGAGTGTGACCTGTGTAGCTTTTGAGGGAACTTGTCGGAACAGCGCGTTTAAAAATATCATAAGTTGCGTTGGTTTCGGCTAAATCCCCCTGAATTGTTGCCGTACCGTGGGCATTTACATAGCCTATATCGTCCGGTGAAATTCCCGCATCTTTCAGGGCAAGCGCAAGTGCTGATTTCATGGTGTCGCGGTTTGGGCTTGTAATATGTGTTCCGTCGGTTGAAGTGCCAAAACCGATTATTTCCGCATAAATTTTTGCGCCGCGTTTTTTAGCATGCTCGTACTCTTCCAAAATCATTGTGGCAGCGCCCTCTCCTATAACAAGTCCGTCTCTGTCTTTATCAAACGGGGCAGGTGTAATTTCAGGAGTTGAATTCTTCTGGCTGGTTGCGTATAAGGTATCAAAGATTGCAATCTGTGTCGGGTGGAGTTCTTCTGCACCGCCTGCAATCATAACTGTTTGATAGCCGTTTTTGATGGCTTCATAAGCTGAACCTATTCCCATAGAGCCTGATGTGCAGGCAGTTGAGGTTGTGATGAGCCGTCCTGTTGTTTTAAAGTAGAGCGAAATATTAACTGCGGTTGTCTGAGGCATCATTTTGACGTAGCTTCCGGAGGTTACGCATTTAACCTCTTTATCCACCATCATTGAATAAAAATCTATGAGAGTATCAAGAGAACCTGTAGAAGAGCCATGGCTTACGCCAGTTTCACCGTTTGTGATTATTTCATCCCCTAGAAGCCCCGCATCTGCCAGAGCTTCTTCAGCACTTACAACGCTCATTACGCCTACTCTGCCCATTGTGCGCATAACTTTTCTTGTATAATGCGGCGGGATTACAAAATCTTCTACAGGCGCGCCGAGGCGTGTGTTTAGCCTTGTATACTGCTCAAGTTCCGGGAGGTATTTTACGCAATTTTTGAAGGTTAAAAGTTTTTCAAAAGCTTTTTCTCTTGTGGCGCCGAGAGGGCTTATTTGCGACATACCTGTGACAACGACTCTTTTCATAGGTAAAGTCCTCCGTTGACGGAGATTACCTGACCTGTAATATAGGAGGAATCTTCACTCATAAGGTAATTCACAAGGCTTGCGACTTCTTCGGGTTTTCCGGCGCGTTTCATCGGGATGAGTTTTTTCATCTCATCCACCGGCAAATCTTTAATCATATCGGTTTCAATCACACCCGGAGCAATACAATTAACAGTAATTCCGCGTTTTGCAAGTTCTAAGCTTAATGCCTTAACAGCTCCGATAATCCCTGCTTTGGAGGCACTGTAGTTTACCTGCCCGCGGTTTCCGGCTAACCCTGAAATTGATGACATTGCAATAATTCTTCCCTTAACCCTGTTTTGAATCATCGGCATGACAACGGGTTTGAGGACATTATAAAATCCGCCGAGGTTTGTTCCGATAACGTCGTCCCACTCATCATCTTCCATTGCAGGGAAGACGTTATCTCTTGCAATTCCTGCATTCAAAACAACACCGTAATAAATTCCGTTTTTTTCTATATCTTCCGTCAGAATTTTTTTGCATTCTTCGCGGTCTTTCACGTTGAACTGTAATATTCTTGCATTCACGCCGTATGTTTCAATTTCTTTTTGAACTTCAAGGGCTTTTTCCATATTTTTGTTACAGTGTAATACTATATTATAACCGTTTTTTGCAAGATATAAGGCGGAAGCTTTTCCTATTCCGCGGCTTGAACCGGTGATTAAAACCTGTTTTTCCATTACTCTCATACTCCGTTATTCAGGAAATCAGAGGCGTTTTGGGGCTTGTAGACGTTGACCGCTGCCTTTGCGCACTCTATATCATTATTATAAATAAAACACTCAAAGGAAACAAGTTCATTGTCGCCGAAAATTTCAACCGCTTTAATTGTGTAGGTTTTTCCTTTTTCAAATTTGTCGATATTGCATTTGTAAGAGCGCGTTCCGAGGAGAAATCCGATGGATGGTTCTTCTTCACCGGATTTGAAATGAGAATAGCACCCGATTGTCTGCGCCATAAATTCAATTCCTGTGACGTAAGATATTCCGTCGAGTTCTTTATCAAAGAAGACGCTGTCCTCGCGGATTGTGACTGTGGTTGTGACGCTGCCATTTTCGAGATTGATTTCTTCAATGTCGTCAATGAGTATCATCGGGTGATTATGCGGTAATATTTTTTCTAAATCGTATTTCATTTATTTTCCTAAAATCATAACTGCGTTTGTGCCGCCAAAGCCGAAGGCGTTGCACATAATATAATTGAGGCGTTCTGTTGTATCGTTTTTTTGTACAAGCTTGAGCGGCGGGAGTTTAGGGTCATATTCGCCGTCATAGATGTGCGGGAAAGCCTCACCTTTTTCAAGCATAATGCAGCAAAGCGCGGTTTCAATGGAGGCTGACGCGCCGAGGCAGTGTCCTGTCATCGGTTTTGTGGCGCTCACCGGAACTTTGTCTTTGAATATTTTATAAACAGCGTTTGCTTCCATTAAGTCGTTTGACACGGTACCTGTGCCGTGGAGATTTATGTAATCGATTTCCTCGGGCGTCAATCCTGCCTCCTTAAGTGCAAGTTCCATCGCCCTTGCAGCCTGAGTGCCTTCAGGGTCAGGGGTTGCAGCGTGGTAGGCGTCGGAGGTTTCGCCGATACCGAGGATTTTTATTCCGTCTGCGGCGTCTTTTTCCACAAGAAACAGCGCTGCGGCTTCTCCGATATTCATGCCTTTTCTGTTTTTGCTCAACGGAATCGAGCGTTCTTTGGATAAGACTTCCAGCGCGGCAAAGCCTGCAAGCGGAAATTTTGAAATCTCATCCGTTCCTCCGACGATTACGGCATCACAAATGCCTGAATTGATAAGTTTTCTCGCGGTAGAAAACGCTTTTATCCCTGATGAACATGCCGTTGATACCCCGCAGAAAAAGCCTTCCAATTTGAGGTAATCTTTTAAAAATTCCGCAGGGTTACTCATTTTTAAGTGTTCCGGATTTTTAGTTTCTTCAAACCTGTCAATCCCTGTATTGGTGGTAGCAATTACAACACCGATTTTTTTCCGGTCGTATTTTTTTAAAAACCGGTCAAGTTCCGGCTTCATCTGATTAACACAGTGCAGAAGAAGCCTGTTGCAGCGGATATTATATCTGTCATCCGTGATTTCAGGGAGTTTTGCCGTAATCCTGAGAGCCGGAAGCTTTCCCGCAGCACCGTTTGAGAAAATTTCCTCTGAATTTTCTCCCAGTGAACAAATTGCACCTGTTTTTGTTATCGTAATCATCTTTCCTCTGTGTTAATATAATAGCATGAACGAAGTTATTTTTGATATAAAAAAGTTTTCTTACGCCCAGGGCGATGAAATTGACGTTTCATTTATCCCTATGCTTTTACGGCGTAAGCTGAATAAATTCGGGCGTGCAGGGCTTTATACGCTATATAATGCTTATGAAAACGGCACAAACCCGAACCTTGTTTTTGCCTCCAGCTACGGCGATATTGAACGCGTTGAAAAGCTTATCACCCAGAGGGAAGAGGATGGCGAAGTTTCGCCTGCAGGTTTCAGTTCATCCGTCCACAACGCAACTGTCGGGCTTTTTTCTTTGTTAGAAAAAATAAAAACAGCGTATAATTCAATCTCGGCAGGTGACAGAACTCTTTCTGCAGGATTTCTGGAGAGTATAATTTCCGGAGAATCTCTGTTTTGCTACACAGAAAGCCTCGGCGGGGTAAAAAGTATTTCTGTTTTGACAACTCCTCATAAAGAGGGTAAATTTTTATTGTGTGAAAATTCGGAAAACCTTCCGCCGCAGGACGGTTTTGAGGATTTGAAGACGTTTTTGGAAGGTAAGACCGACCGATTTGTCAGCGATTTATATATGGTTAAACGAAGATGAGAATTTTGCGGGCTGTTCTTGTAATACTTGAAATGACTTTTTTTGCGCTCGGCGCCATGTTTATCGGCTGTGTGCTTTTTCCTCTGCTCGGGATTTTTTATAAAGGGAGTGAGCGTAGACGAAAATTTGCAAAAATTATCCATGATTCCTGGAAATTTTTTATCGGAGTGATGGAGGGTTCAGGAGAAATCAAGGTGCATATCGACGGGAACCTCTCCGATATAACAGGCAAAATTGTTGTGGCATCTCATCCGAGTTTGATTGATATTATTCTTTTAATCGGGAATATGCCGCCTTCTCTTTGTCTTGCGAAAAAAAGCCTTTTAAAAAATCCGTTTATGCGAAATATTGTAAAATCACTCTATATAATTAATGATGTCGAGCCTGAAATCTTTGAAAAATCAGCAACAGAAGCCCTAAAAGATGGATACAATATCGTAATTTTCCCGACAGGAACAAGAACACTGCCGGGGGAGGATGTGAAATTACATAAAGGTGCCGCGCAAATTGCTATTGCGGCGGGCGTTGATATAGTGCCGGTGAGGATTGAAACGGATTATCCTTTCCTTATTAAAAACCATTCCCCGTTGGATGCCGGTACAAAACCCGTGAATTACAAATTAACTGTTCTGCCTGAGATAAAATTGTCGGATTTTCCGCCGGAACTCACTGATATCAAACTACGCAACCATATAACCGCCCGCATAAAAGAATGTATAAATTGACTTTAATTTACACTTGGGGTATAAATTTATTAAAGGAATTAAGCAGATGACTCTGGAAAACGAAATTAAAGAATTAATAATAAAATCTCTGGAACTTGAAGATATTAAGCCTTCCGATATTAAAGACGACGAGCCGCTTTTCAACGACGGATTGGGGCTTGATTCCATTGACGCTTTAGAACTCGGCATGGCTTTGAAGAAAAAATATAATGTAACACTTTCTTCCGAAAAAGAAGAAAACAGCGAGTATTTTTATTCCGTAAAAACAATTGCGGACTTTATCAGGAGTAATAAGGTTGAGTAAGACTTTTACACACGATGAAATTTTGAATAAATTAACGGAAATTCTTGTTGAGGATTTTGAAATCAACGCAGATTTGATTAACCCTGAGGCTAATCTTTTTGACGATTTGGAACTCGACAGCATTGATGCTGTTGACCTCGCGGTTAAGCTTCAGTATTTTACCGATAAAAAAATTGCGCCGGAAAATTTCAAAAAAATCCGTACCGTCAATGATGTTGTTAACGCAATCGAAGAATTGTTGAAATGAAATTAAGATTTATCCTTCCGTTTTTCTTAACGCTTTGTGTAATTTTGTTATTCCATTATACACAGTTTTTCGCGGTGAAATTCTACCCTGTAATTGCTAATTTCACGGCATTTGTAGTGTTTTTTGTGTCCTCGTTTTCTGAAGAAACCGTTATTCAAAAATTTGCAAAAATGCTTGAAGGCGGCACACTGGATGATTTCACGAGAAACTATACCCGCAGATTAACTTATGTGTGGTGTGTTTTTTGTTTTTTGAACCTTTCTATTTCAATCGCAACGGTCTTTATGGCGGAAAAATGGTGGGCGCTTTATAACGGATTTATTTCTTATCTTGCATTAGGAACTATGTTTGCGGTTGAATATATTGTGAGAGTAGTTTTGAGGAAGAAATATCAAAAATGATTCTTGAAAAATTTTTTACGGATAAATATGACGATTGGACGGTTTTTGTAAACCCTGATATGAAGTTCGGGGAATTCAAAAGATACGTTGCGGGGCAGACAAAGGAGTTTAAAAAATCCGAAAAAGAAAATGTTGTATTATTGTGCGAAAATTATTTTGATTTTGCGGTGAACTTTTTTGCGGCGGTTTTTGCGCGGAAAAATATTCATCTTTTGACAGATAGAACCCGTCTTTCTCTATTGGATTTTGAATATATTCTGCCTGAGGCATCGGAGTCTTGTGAGGGCGTTTTTGATGGTGTTTTTGACTCGGCGAAAATTCAGGTGAACCTTTTTACCTCAGGTTCTACAGGCGTGCCGAAAAATATTATGAAAACTCTTTATAATTTTGAGGCTGAAGCACAGTCAGTTATTGATGAATTTAAACTTCAGGATGATTATATTATTGCCTCGACAACCTCTTCCGCACATAGTTTCGGGATGACTTTTAATTTTATTCTGCCGTTCTTCGGCGGGTTTAAGATTAACCGTAAAAAGGTCGAATTCCCTGAGCATTTGAATATTAAAGATAAGTATATTCTTATTTCGACCCCTTCATTTATGGAAAAGCTTGCAAAATACGATTTTGAGTTTGAATATTCACCAGAGAAGATTTTTCTTGCGGGTGCGAAAATGAAGCCGGAACTTTATGATTACTACAGCAGGTTTACGGACGTTATCGACATCTACGGAAGCACCGAAACCGGCGATATAGGCTGGAAACAGGGCGGCGATATTTTTAATGTTTTTGCTGCTGTTGAAGTTGATGCGGCAAACGATAACAGAATTATTGTAAAATCAGAATTTTTCCCGTCCGGCGAGGTTATTTTGAATGACTTAATTGAAAAACTTTCTGAAAATAAATTTATCCTTAAAAAACGCTCTGATAGGATTGTCAAAATTCAGGAGAAAAGAATTTCGCTTGACGAGATGGAAAACAACCTGAAAAAACATAAGTCAGTCAAAGACTGCAGATGTTTTGTGTACGATGACAAATTTTGCTGTGCGGTTGTGACTGATGACGTTGAAATTCAGGCATCGGCTTTGCGGCATTTCCTTTTGCAATTCAGTGAAATTGTTCCGAAAAAGTGGCGTATTCTGGATGAAATTCCAAGAAACATGAGCGGGAAAATTGATACAATGAAATTAAGAAAACTCTTCGGCGTAAACCTTTCTTATCCGTTTATTTTTTCCAGACAAACGGATGCATCGCAGGCTGATTTGGAACTGTTATTCCGCAAAAATTCCAACTTTTTTAACGGGCATTTTGACGGAATGCCTGTTCTTCCGGGGGTTGTCCAGCTTTATTACGTAAAATTTTTCGCGGAAGATGTTTTCGGGCTGCAGTTGCAGAATAACGAATTTAAAAGGGTGAAATTTTCTAACATAATGCAGCCGGACACGCGTTTTAGGCTGAAACTTTTAAACAAAGAAAAATCCGTTGAATTTACCTACATGGCGGATGACAAAGTTTATTCATCGGGTATATTTGTAAAATAAACGCACTTGAAATTTTAAAGCTTGTGCGCAGGAGCAAAAATCAGAGGTATTAAAAATGATTGTTGAATCAGAAAGTTTTATAAAAGTTCAATTTTACGATTTGGATCCGATGAACGTGGTCTGGCACGGAAATTATATCAAATATATGGAGACCGCAAGATGTGATTTGCTCTCTAAAATCGGCTACGATTACAACGATATGAGAGCGGACGGCGTTGCCTATCCTGTTGCGACTATGGAGGTTAAATTTATAAAACCGTGCGTGTTTAACCAGAATTTACGCGTTGTTTCATCGGTGGAAGAAATTGAACCGTGTCTTATAATTAAATATACTATTTTTGATGCTGATACAGGCGAAAAACTTTTCAAGGCAAAGACAATGCAGATTTGTGTTGATGTGAATACAAAAGAGAGTATTTATTCAGCACCGGAACGTTTGAAAGAAAAGCTTGCTTGTTGTAATCTTTAATTATGAAGAAAATTTTTTTAATAATTTTTATGGCTTTAACCGGCGGTTGTGTATTGGCGCAGGATGCAATTTTTCAACATCCCGTGACTCCTGATAAGGTTGCTGTCCCTGAATACGGTATAGTTAATTGTAAATTTTCACAGGAAAAAACTATTCCGAATTCAACGTCAGGATTAAAATCCAACGGAAATTTTCAATTTAATCCTGCAAAAGGCGTCACTTTTGAAACACTTTATCCGATTAAAACAACAACCTCTTATACCTCTGATGAAAATAAACGAATAAGCGATATTATAATTTCTGTGACAAAAAAAGATTACAGCTGGCTGAATAAAAATTTTGACCTTTATTATCTGAAAAACGGAGCCTCGTGGCGGCTTGCGCTGAAGCCTAAAAAATCTAATAAAGCCGCGGGTGTACTGGATTCCGTGATAATCGCAGGCAGCCGTTACATCAACAAAATTGATATTAATACATTAAAAAGCGGAAGTACGAAAATTAACTTTACGGAATGCCGCGTTCCGTAAAAATTATTTATAGGGAAGTATGAAAGTATTTTTGAGAATTTTATTTATATTTGTATTTATTTTTGCGGGAATTTTTGTATTTTTTCATCCGGCAAAGACGGAAACGAATATTCTTCGCGCTGTGTTTTCCGATAATTCAGCGGACGAAACGCTTGTTAAATTAAGCGGGCGGTATTCCGCAAAAATTAATGTTCTTGTGGAAGCCGCAGCACCGGAAGATGCAGAAAATACTGCCGCTGAATTTTATAATAATGTCGATAAATCCACCTTTGATATTGAGGATTATGATGTCGTAAAAACTCTTGAAAATTTTAAAACTTATCAGAAAAATCTTCTCTCAACTCATACGGCCCTGCTGCTTGAAAAAGGTGATTACGGTAATGTTACGGGAGAGGCTTTTGTAAGACTTTATGATCCTCTGGGGTTTATGCTTTTGCCGCTGAATGAAGATCCTTTTCTTCTTTTTAGCGATTATGTAAAATCTTTCGGCGAGGGCAAAGGCAGTGAATTTTCTTACAATGATAAATTCTATAAAATAATTTCTCTCGAAGTAAAAAATGATACTGCGCTTTCCCCTGATATTCTAAACGGAAAAATAAAAAAACTTGTTGAACTGCAGGAAAATTTGTCAAAAGATGATACGAAAATTTTCCTTACCGGAACGCCTATTCATTCCTACTATGCAAGTTCGCGTTCGATGACGGAGATTAATATTATTTGTATTCTTTCATCCCTTTTTATAATCGCGATTGCGTATTTTTATTTCAGAAACCTTAAACTTTTACTCCCGATTGCCGTGAGCCTCAGCGCGGGCATGCTGTCAGGATTTTTGGCTGCTTCAATTGTCTTTAAATCAATCCATGTTCTGACGTTTGTTTTCTCGACTACTCTAATCGGAATTTGTATTGATTATTCGCTCCATTATTTTATTGAAAAAGATTTGTCGAAAATATTTAAAAGCCTTACGGTCAGCATGCTTACAACCGTGAGTGCGTTTGCGGTTTTGCTGTGTTCGGGAGTCGAGCTTTTGCGTCAGATTTCCGTTTTTACCATGATGGGGCTTTTGTGCGTTTATTCAATTGTTGTGCTGTTTTATCCGCTTTTAAAATTTGATTATACCCCGCGGAAAATTAATTTTGTTATGGATGAAAAATTCAAAAAAATCCTCGCGGCTGTCGTAATTTTAGTTTCAATTGCTGGCATGTTTTTTGTGAAATTCAACGACGATATCAGGAATATGTATGTGCCTTCCAAAAAACTTCTCGCGGCAGAAAAACTTTTTGCCTCTGTCACGGGCGGAAACGAAAAAACTTCTTTCGCCGTTGTGGAAGGTAATAATATTGAAGAAATTCTCCAAAAAGAAGAATGGATTGCAAGGAATTTGCAGGATGTGAATTATCAGGCATTGAGTAAATTTATCCCGTCTGAAAAACAGCAGAAAAAGAATTTTGAACTCCGAAAAAATTTGTATAAAAATTCCCTCGAAAGTTATGCAGTATTTTTATCCCCTGCGGAAAAGAAAAAACTTTTAAACGAAAATCCTCCATATGACTTTTTGAAATTTGATAAGAATTCACCGTTTGCGGATTTTTTGATTGGGGAAAATGCCTCGGTTATGGTTCTGTATGATTTTAATAGTCCTGAAATTATTAATCGGAACGGTGGAAAATATGTGGATGTAAGAAAAGATATATCAGACAAAATAGGTGGCTGCCGCAGGATGTGTACACGTATGCTGATTCCGGTATTCGTAATCGTATGGATTCTTTTATCAATTATTTATAAACCGAAAACGGCTGTAAAAATTTTGACACCTTCTGTTTTGGCGTGCGGGTTTTCAATAGGGCTTTTGGGGCTTACCGGACAGGAGATTAATCTTTTCCATATCCTTGCATTATTTTTAATTATCGGGTTCGGGCTGGATTATTCCGTATTTAGAGCCGGTTGTAAAAAAGATTCATCGGACTCGGTTCTCTTATCCTGTGCAACAACAGTATTTTCTTTTCTTCTCCTTGCCTTCACAAGCTTTAAACTCATAAGTTCTCTCGGATTTATTCTCTCTGTCGGATTAACTGTTTCATACCTTACAAGCATGCTTTTTAATTACGACAAGAACGTAAAGGAGCCGCAAAGATGAAATGGTATCAGGCAAAAGAACAGGCGGCAGGGGAAAAAAGACTTCTTATAACATGGAAAATTTATAAAATTTTCGGCAAAAAAGCCGTGAAAATTATTGCGTTTTTTGTGACGCTTTTTGCTTTTTTGCCTGCGGTCGATGCAAGAAGAGCGTCAAAACGTTTCCTTGAAATTATCGGAATAAAACCATCTTTGAAAAATCAATTTAAGCATTTTCTTGAATACTCATATTCGCTTGTAGATAATATGGAAGTTTTTTCAGGGAATTTTGACTATAACAAAATAGTTTTTGAAAGTGAAGAGGATGAAAAATACTGGGATGAAATTATCGCACACGGAGGCTTTTTGATTTTTTCTCACCTCGGGAATATCAATATTCTAAGGGCATTTCTTGCTAAATATTCCGTACCCGCAAATGCATTTATGGCAGAGGAACAGTGCAGGGTTTTTAACGGGTTTATAAAAAAAATATCTGTTGAAGTTCCTGTTACATCATATCCTGTCGAAAAAATTAATATAGATACCTCAATCGAAATTAAGGATAAACTTTCGCGCGGTGAGATTGTTTTTATGGCTGGTGACAGAACCTCAAAAAACAGTACAAATATAGAGGTTAAATTATTTAATCATAAGGTGATGTTTCCACTCGGGACATTTACCTTTGCATATCTAATGGAAAGCCCTGTCTATTTTGTCTGCGTCTTGAAAGATGGAGAAAACTGCAGATTTTATTTGAAAAAATTCTTCTCCTTAAGTTTGAAAAAGTCAGAAAAAATTAAACAAATGCAGAATGATTATATTCAATTTGTCGAAAATCTTACTTATAAATTCCCTTTCCAATTTTTTAACTTTTATGATATATTTGAAAAAGAATAATTTAATAAGTTGATGTTTCCCCCATAAAAATGTGATAGGTTAATAGTATGGATTATTATCATTTCTGTAAAAAAGTAAAATATTCGCTTAAATCGGTAAAATTTGAAGTAAAGTATTTTTTTCAAAACTTTCCGTTTAAGAAAAAGATACAGTCTTATATAACAAAAAAACGACTTGCCCGTAATAAAAAGCGTTTGAATTTTATAAAGACACAAGATTTTATAAATAAATTCGGACTTATTGAAGTTACAAAAAATTTGTTTGAATACGGAATTGATTTATATAACGTTGCTGACGGCTATATCGGATGTTATGGTGAATATGCTTTTGTTCACCAATACGGTGACGGCAAAATTTATACGCTTCAAGAATCTTCAGGAATTAACAGAAGAATTGACGAAGATGAAATCCGATACGAAAAACCTCTTAATCTGAAAAAAAATATTATTGAAGAAGATGAAATTTGTATGTTGTGCTTTTTTAATGCACATAATTACTGGCATTTTACGTTCGATGTTTTGCCGAAGCTTCTTATTATGGAAAAACTGGGATACAAAGGTAAGTATCTTGTAAATCCTACAGGTTCTGCCAGACCGTTTTTCGAAATGATAGGATTTCCCGAGGAACGCCTTGTTTACTGCAAACATAGCGACGTCATAAAAGCAAAAAAACTCTATATGTTCCACGAGTGCTACGGCATAGAACTCGGCGGAAAATGGCTTCAAGATACCCGTGATTATGTGATGAAACTTATAGAGGATAAAAATGGTTCTTTATATGATGAAAAATTCCCGAAAAAACTTTATGTTTCGAGAATCGGTTCAAGACGCATAATTAACGAAAAGCAGCTTGTAGATTATCTTAAACCTAAGGGTTTTGCCGTGATGGTTCCAGAACAACACTCTTTATTTGAGCAGATAAAATTTTTTGCGAATGCAGATATTGTAGTTACTCCTCACGGTGCTAATGCAACAAACATTTTATATTCAAAAAAGGGGACAACTCTCGTGGAATGTTTTGGACATTACTGGGTGAACCCTTGCATGGTAACAACTATTGATTTGCTTGGAATTGATTATCATATGATTTGCGAACGCTTTATGCACAACATCCCAAATAGCGGAAGGTTTTCAAATTACATAATTGATATTGTTATATTCCGCTGTGTTATGGAAAAAATCTTTGAATATTGGGGATTAAAAGAGTCTGTAAAAAAATAATTTATTTTTTTGCAAGATGTGCCTTTAAATCATACGATTTAATATCATTCAATATCTTCTGCAAATCCGTTATGGTGATTTGTGAATCTTTGTTATAATCCAGAGCACGATTTGAGTAATACATCTTTGCTGTGGTTGGATCTTGTGCACTTGTAAGAAATGTTTTCTTTATTCGTCCTGGTGTGTAGAAAAGCCCGTATAATTCTCCTCCGCTCAGGGGTTTATCCATATCTTTAATGTAAGTTTTTTTCATTGCAAGAATATAATTTCTGACATAAGGTATTTGTTCTTCGCGCGGTAAAGAAAGAAATTTATCGAGGATTATCGGACGAATTCCTTTTTTAGCGTTTTCGTTAATATCTGCTTGTTGAATACTCAATTTCAACGACGTTTTATTCATCTGTCCGATTCCGCCAAAATTTCCGTTTCTTGCCTTAGGGTTAAATCGAGATTCTTTAAATAACAAGGCTGTAAGGTCTTCGGGGTTGCATTTTACGAGATCTGACGTTTCTATAATCCCTGTAATGAATTCATCTGATACTTGAGGAATTATACCTGTTATCATATTTTTTATTTGTCTAAATTTTGTGCTGGAATTTACAAAAACATCTTTTTCGAGTGGTTTGATTAATTTTGCTATTCCGGGAGCCTGTATAGGGATGGCAAGTGATTGGGCACAGAGAATAATTCCCGGCAACATTTTTTTTGCCGCTTGTTCTTTAACGACACAAGCGCTTTTTAAATTATGGAGTGCACCTTTGATTTGTGCTCCTTTTATACGGGGTATATGCATAAAAAAATCGCCTTCTTTCCGCAAAATATTTTTAATCAAACAGGAAAAATTTGCAAGTACTCTTTTGGATATAAATCAAATATCCTAATGAAAGCTATTGACAAAATTTTTGTTTTGGGTTTATACTACATACATAGAATTATGATAAATTTAGTTGCTGTAAAATCTAATACAACCTCCTCCTCCTGCAAGTACTTCGGGACTTGTATAGGTTTTGGCGTTTAGATTTTTTAAACAGTAAAATTTATAAAAATATTTGAGTCCCGCGTTAGGTTTCTAAAGCGGGATTTTTTAATGGGGAAAATAAAATAAAGGACATCAGATGAATTTAACAGTAAACAGATATGACGTGAAAACAGGACAGCAGAATTTTAAAGGGATTTTAGACGGGGCTGTTACGGGAACGCTCAGAATGCTTGACACAAACGAGATGGCAAATGCCGTTTTGATAGATGTGGGTGCAATGGTACTGCCCCGCACATATTATGATACAAAGGAGAGGAACAAAGATGCAGGGGTTGAAACATTTTTTCGCGAACTAAGCGGTACATTTATAAACTGTTTATCTGCAGGCCTGTTCGGAATTGCAATTGCAAAAATGGCAAATAAAAATGTCATGCCTGATGTCAAAGTTAATCCGAATACTTGGTTTTCAAAAGATAGCATTAATGTTTTAAAAGCAGCCTGGGATAATGCTGACGGAAATATTGACAACTACGTCGGGAATGTTTTTGATAATCTTGGAGGACGCGATTACAAAAATATCAAAAATTTTAAAGATATAAATTGGGAAAAGGTTCAGTGGAATAACCACAGCAGCTGGAAGAAAATCTTCTGGGACAATGCAGGCTTTGTTGATATTGATGAGAAAATGAAAACAAAAGACGGTATTGTTAGTACCATGAGCCAGCTGATTAAAGATAAAACCATTACGAGAAAAGATAAAGAAAATGCCTTGAAAATTATGCATGCAAGAATAACGAATGCATTGGGTGCAGAGCGTGATATGCAGATTAAAATAGGAAGTCACTCAATGTGTGCAACATTAGAGAATATTCTGCGCGATACATTTGATATGGGTAGAAAAGTTCTCACCGCAGACGGCGTAAATGTTGAAACAGCACTTAAAAAGATTTCAAAAGTGAATAATATAAAAGTTTTTGGCGCACTTGCCTGCTCTGCTGCTCTGGGGCTTACCAATCAGTATTTGAACAGAAAAATTACTGAAAAACGTACAGGGAAAAAAGGTTTTGTAGGAGATGTCGATTACGCTCAGAAAAAAGCCGGTGATGCTCAAAAGATAGAGCCGGCAAAGGATAAAACTCTTTGGCTTAAAAAACTCGCAGCAAGTGTAGGCATGATTGCCATGGTAATTTCTGTGATGAAGGTTAAAAATCCGAAAGATTTTGTGAAAAAGCTTGAATTCACAGGCCCTGTAACGAGCGGAAATGCGATTAAAACCGTTTACGCGTCAACAATTGTCGGAAGATTTCTTGCTGCAGATAACAGCACAGAACTTAGAGAATCTGTTACCCGTGACTATTTCGGCTTTCTTAACTGGCTTGTGTTCGGCGGTTTTGCTGCAAAAGGAGCCGCAAACCTTATGGATAAAGATTGCAAAAACCTTTTTAATATTAAAAAAGAAGGAAAAGGTTTGAAGCATTGGCTTAATGATTTGAGTCTGAAAACTCATGCTGAAATTGCTGCAAAAGGAACAGATTTTGCCCGTCAAAATCTCAAAAAACTCAATATTGCTCATGCTGCAGGACTTGCGTATTCGGCCATAACCCTCGGGGTTCTTCTTCCGATGATAAATGACAAAATGACTAAATACAAAGCCCGTAAACAACAGGAACGCTCACATCTCGTTGCATAAATTTTTATAGTATTATGTTGCTATGGAAATTTACTATATCAACACCGACGAATTTTTGAAAACTCACGATACTGAATTCTTACGTAAATATACTGACGGCAAAGAGTTCAAATCTCTTAAACGTTTTACCCAGTTTACAATAGGGCGTTACCTTGTGAAAACTGCTGCAAAAAATTTCTACAGTATGGCTGATACTGAAATTATTATTGAAAATGATAAACCGAAATTTAAAAACGGTGGAATGTTTTTTAGTATCTCGCATAGTGCAAATTTTGTTGCAGCAGCATTTGATGTTCTTGAATGCGGGCTTGATATAGAAGAAATGAAACCCCGTGATTTTGAAGCGCTTTCGAAACGTTACAATAAAAATTTTAAAACCGCAGAAGATTTCTATAAATTCTGGACGGCATACGAGGCTGAAATAAAGCTTCAGCAAAAAGGCCAAAGTGTATTTTCATGTGTGTTTCAGGATAGATTTATGCTTTCTGCGGTATCTGTTAACCCTGTTTTTTCAAAGCCATCTTGTATAAGTCGTTTCGACGTTTAGCCATATCGGGATTTGCAAGATAATCTTCGTATTTGCCTTTGAAATTTATATATCCGTACGGCGAAATTTCTATTATCCTGTCTGCAACAGTCTGGATGAACTGATAATCCTGCGATGTAAAGAGAACTGTGCCGGTATAATCTATAATCGAGTTATTCAGAGCAGTAATTGATTCCAGATCAAGATGGTTTGTAGGTTCGTCAAAAATCATTACGTTCGATTCTTCAATCATCATTTTTGCTAAAATGCATCGGACTTTTTCGCCTCCTGAGAGTACATTAACTTTTTTATCAGCATCATCTCCGGAGAAAAGCATTCTGCCAAGATAACCACGCAAAAAGTTTACATGCTGATCCGGAGAATATTGTGCAAGCCATTGCATTATGGTTTTATCAGATTCAAAATAAAAGTTGTTGTCTTTCGGAAAATACGAAACAGTTGCAGTTACTCCCCATTTTACTTCACCTGAATCCGGTTCGGATTTTCCTGCAAGAATATCAAATAGGGTAGAGATAATCAGGGAATCTTTTGCCACAAACGCAATTTTTTCACCCTGATATACTTCAAAACTGAAATTTTTAAATAAAAGTTCTCCGTCAGCGGATTTTGTAATTTTATCAACTGTCAGAACATCTTTTCCCGGAATCTTCTTGTAATTAAATCGTATTCTCGGGTACTGGCGGGAAGATGGTTTAATTTCTTCAAGCGAGAGTTTGTCCAGCATATTCTTTCTTGAAGTTGCCTGCTTTGCCTTTGATGCGTTTGCACTAAATCTTGCAATAAACGCTTTTAATTCTTCCATTTTTTCTTCTGTTTTTTTATTCTGTTCTTCTTTTTGTTTTTTAATTAACTGGCTTGCCTGAGACCAGAAAGAGTAGTTCCCCGTGTAAAGCTGAATGTTTTTATAATCAATATCCGCCATGTGCGTACACACTCTGTCAAGGAATTTTCTGTCGTGAGAAACAACGATGACAAGATTCGGGAAATCAATCAAAAATTCTTCAAGCCAAGTAATCGTATTAATATCAAGATGGTTTGTCGGTTCATCCAGAAGCAGTATGTCAGGATTTCCGAAAAGTGCCTGTGCCAGCAGCACTCGAACTTTTTCACTGCCTGCAAGATTTTTCATCTGTTCGTAATGAAGGTCATCAGGAATTCCGAGTTCTGACAATAACGACCCTGCCATTGATTCTGCCTGCCAGCCGTCAAGTTCTGCAAATTCTTCCTCCAGATGAGCCGCCTTGATGCCATCCTCATCATTGAAATCAGGTTTTGCATAAAGTGCATCACGTTCTTTCATTAGATCATAAAGTTTTTTGTGCCCCATAATAACAGTATCAATTACGCTGTAGTCGTCAAATTCAAAATGGTTCTGCTTTAATACTGCAATTCTCTGCCCTTTTGAGATACTGACTTCACCGGAGGTGGGTTCAATTTCTCCCGATATTACTCTCAACAATGTACTTTTTCCTGCCCCGTTTGCGCCTATTACGCCGTAGCAGTTGCCGGGTACAAATTTTATCGAAACATTTTCAAACAGAGTCTGCGATCCAAATCTTACGGTTAATTTATTTGTTGTAATCATTATTTTTCCTTTTATATCTTGTATTATGGGGTAATGTAAATATCATAACACAAAAATACTTGACAATTTGTCAGGCATGCCTTACAATAAATTTGTTAGCTTAGCCTAACAAACCAAAGGACGAATCTATGAGAGTAAATACCGTAAGTCTGTATAGCAGTTTATATAGCGGAAGCACAGCCATCGCACTCCCTTTTGGTTCTTACCGTGCTGATACTCCGCTGGTAAAGGCTGAATATGCAGACTTACATGTTTTTCACCATCATATTTACGAATATAAAAAGGGGATAAGAAATCTTATTCTCACAACGGAAAAAGATAAATACAGGGATACAATTGAAAAGCGATTGCAGAACGAAAATATAAATTACGTAATTCACGAAGTAGGCAACGGGAAAATAAACGTATATTTCGGCGATAAACCCTGTATTGAGGTTGTGAAAAGATTAAATTCTAAATTAAACGAGCAGACTCCGGAGGAGGATTTTATGCTCGGAATTATGCTCGGATATGACAAAGTCCGCCAGTGCGAACGATATCTGAGAAAGAAAGATAAAGTTGTTACATTGAAAAAATCCTAACTTATTGTTTATCATATTATTAACACTATTGATTGCGCTTGTTTGAGAAATCGGACAAGCTTTTTATTTTCTTATGTTAAAATAAATTTATGATAGAAAACGGTTATGTTGAAAATATTAATGTTAAATATTCGGAAATGGATTATAATCAGGCTTTAAAACCTTTTTCCATGCTGAATTATCTTCAGGATATTGCAAGTAAAAATGCGGAGGATTGCGGATTCGGGTATTCTTTTATTACGCCGAAAAATATCGCCTGGTTTCTTTTAAAATACAGAATGGAATTTAACGATTATCCTGTCGGGGTTCACGATTTGATTTTGAAAACTCAACCTCGCGGGTATAATAAACTTTTTGCTTATCGTGATTTTGAATTTTTTGAGGGAACAAAACTTCTCGGACGTGTTGCAAGTATCTGGGCGCTTGCAGATATTACTACACGTGCTATGATTCCTGTAAATTCGGTATTGCAGGATAATCCAAAAATGCCGCCTTATGTAAAGCGTTCTGATGATTTGAATTTTGAAAAAATTCGTCCTGTTTTAAAGGTTGACTTTGAAAAAGAATTTGAAGTTCGTTACAACGATATTGATGTAAATAAGCATGCCAATAACGGAAATTATATTATCTGGGCCTTTGAACCGCTGAGCTTTGAATTTAAATCTCAAAAGAAAATTAAAACGCTTGATATGGTTTACAAAAAAGAGATAAAAATTGGTGAAAAATTAATTTCTCAGGTAGAATTAAAAGAGGATAATACGACAGTCCATGTGCTGAAAAATGTTGAAAGCGGGGATGAATTATGTCTGATTCAATGCAAATGGGTGTAGAGTTTGTAAAAGTTGAGAATATAAAAGAGCTTGCAGAGCTTGCCTCAAAAATCTGGCATGAATACTGGCCCGTACTTTTATCTCCGGAGCAGATAGATTATATGGTAGAGAATTTCCAATCGGAAAAAGCTATTGCAGACCAGATTGAAAATGAAAACTATGAATATTATTTTATAAGGTCGGGCGGGGAAAATGTCGGTTATTTCGGGCTATCGGATAAAGAAGAGTATATATTTCTTTCAAAGTTGTATATTTATGGTACTTACCGTCACAGAGGACTTGGGACAAAAGCCTTTGAGAAAATTAAATCTCTCTCAAAAGGTAAAAATATACGTCTTACAGTAAATAAACAGAACAAAAATTCTATCGCAGCTTACGAAAAATGGGGTTTTAAAACAATTGATGCTGTCGTAACCGATATTGGCAATAATTTTGTGATGGACGATTATATAATGGAGTATTGCAAATAGGTTATGAAAATTATTGATGCACATGCTCATGTCGGAATTTTTGCCGACGGATTGAATAATACTTGTGACAAGTTTGAGGCATATCATTTAGAACGGATACGCTCAATTCTTTTTAAAAATGACGGTATTTTGATAGAAAAATTTCTGGTGTCAAATCTAAACTGTATAGATAATGTAAGTCCGCAAATGTATGGAAAACTTAGAGAAAAAGGGCTTGAAAAAATATTTCTGAATGAACTTGATGGTAACAGGGAAATGCTGGCAATTGCAGATAAACATTCGATATTGAAACCGCTTGTTGTATGTCAGCCGGATAGGACAGAGAATGCTGATAACATAAGAAAAATATTAAAAGAGGGTAAATTCTACGGGTTAAAATTTCATCCGATGCACATGAAGCTTGAAGCAAGTAATCCAAGGTATGATGATTACTTAAAAGTTGCACAAGAAAATCAACTTCCATGTCTTTTTCATTGTGATGCGGCCGGTTGTCAATATTCCTCTCCTGAAGAGATCTATACACTTGCAAAACGCCATCCAAAAGTACCTCTAATACTTGCTCATCTTGGAGGCGGCGAGCCTACTCATTCAAGAGCCATAAATGTTCTTTTAGAAGCAATAGAAAAAGATGATGCAGCTTTGTACGCGGATATTTCCTGGGTTGATTGTAATTCTCCGGATAGACCGCATATAATAGATGTCATCCGAAAACTACAAAATACCCCAAAAGGTGATATGACATCCAGACTGCTTTTTGGTACGGATGCTCCTATTGGAAAATTTGGAGCTGATAGTATGTATGAACCGAATTATTACGGAGAAACAATATTGCAGATTAAATCTGCTATTAAGGAAGCTTTTAAAGAACATAGCAGTTCAATAATAAAAAATCTGTTTTACAATAACACAGAAAACCTCTTTTTTAAGAAAAAGTTAAATAAATAGGGTTGACAAATTGTTAGGCTTGCCTTACAATTGCTTTGTGACTTAATTTGGAGAAATAAACAGATGCAGGAAAAACTGACATCAAGTCTCGAAGATTACCTTGAAGTAATCTGCAATTATATAGATAAAAATGATAAGGTACGTGCTATTGATATATCACGTGAATTGGGTGTAAGCAGAGCTTCTGTCAGTGAAGCATTGAAAAGGCTTGCAGAAAAAAATCTTATTAATTACGGCAGATATGATATGATTTCTCTGACAGATGAGGGCAAAATGCAGGCTCTTAAAGTAATAGAAAAACATCAGGCACTTCAGTATTTTTTTGAGGAGATAATGGGGCTTGACTCTAATGAAGCTGCTCAGACAGCATGTAAAATAGAACATATAATATCTGAAAATGTTCTTGAAAAATTTACTGCATTAAAAGATTTTCATAAAACACACCCCGAATATGCACAATCGTTTCAGAAATATTGTAGAGAAAAATAAAGATGAATACCTTAAAAGTAGCAGGAAAATTTCTCGACCAGCCAATGTTGGTCGCCAAATTTCATAATGCAGTCCCCGCAGTTTTATCTTCGGCAGGAGGAGCGTTTGTTTTAAAGGAAACATATTCCGCGCCTGAAGGAAAACGTAAAAAAACATTTATCAGAACGGGAGCAACAATGGCAGTTACCATTGCCTCTGCATTGTCAGCACCAAAAATTACCGATAAACTTTTCAGACACTCGGATGAGGTTTCAAAGCCTATAAAAGAATTAAAAAAACATTCATCAGAGCTCATTGATGTCTTTCTGAAAAATAATAAAGTGGATGAGAATGCTAAAGATATTCTAAAGAAAGCCAGAACAAAAATTTTAAAATTCAAAGAAGTGAAAATGCTTTTTAAAAATTTCGATAAAGATTTTCAGGGGCAAAAATTGTTGAATGAACTTATTCCTGATCCGGAAAATATAAATTCAAAAGAAATATTTTCGGAAATAGGGAGACTGTCGGTGTTTGGATTAATTCCTGTTATTGGTGGTATTACCGGAGGTATTATCGGTGATAAGCTTACAAACGGCAGATGGAAAAAGCGAATTCCGGATAAAATAAAAGAGGGAGCATATCAGTATCTTGCAAATATTTTTCTATGTAACGTAGGCGCTGGTGCTGCGCTTGCGATAATGGAAAAATGTAATATAAAATCAAAATCCGCACGGGCTTGTGGTATGATTACCGGGATAATCTTGACTGGTGTAATAGGCGGGAGTGCAATTGCAAATCTTATCGGTAATAAGATAATTAATCCAATGTTTGAACACGGCCACGGGCGAAAACACAAGAAAGAACATTTGTTTGAAGAAAGAAAACCGGAACCTTTGGATATTGGATTGCATACTGATGATATCGCGACAGTTGCCGTAATGTCCGGACTGAAGTGGATAGAGCCCGCGCTTCCTATAATGTACTCTATTTCAGGATATAGGGCGGGAATAGGTTATCGTAATGGTAAAAAGTAAAACTGTTTTTAATTTATACCCGATCGGGTTATTATAATTATTTTTTCACCTTTGTATAATATTTGAAGTGCGAGAAAATTTCGTGATAAGGTAGTAAAGCGAAATTTTTGAGGGGCCGTTTGAAAAGCGGCTTGCGAGCTGAAGGCGAACAGGCTTGCTGGAGAGCAAGACTGTGCAGCCTGTTAAACGCGAGCAAACAAGCAGGTGAGCCGCTGCACGGCGGCGTTGATCCTGCGGAAAGCGGCGACACTAGATTAGAAAAAGGATTTTATAACAGAACCGTTTGCGCGAGATGCGTATAAGCGGTTAAATGAGGGTTAAAGTTATGGTTTCAAATTTAATTAAAAGTGTAAAACACAATATTCAGGAATTTTCTCTTATTCCAAAATCTGTATTTGTGGAGTTTCAAGATATTTACAAAGATGAGATTAAATATCGTAAAAATACAAACAAAGTAGAATCAATTACAAAATTCAGCCAGAAAACAGGAACAAAGATTAAAGTAATAAAATATGATTATTTTGATGATTCAAAGATAAAATCAATTGATGAGTTTGACGAAAATTCCGGGAAAATAATTAGGACAACAAATTTTACATTGTTCAAAGCCGTTACCGAATATGATATAGAGTCAGGTAAAAAACTTCGAACATTAAATTATCATTACCGTGACGAAAACAGACTTTCTTCAATACATGAATACAACCTTCAATATGAAAAAGTATGTAAAATAACCGTTTTTAGAAATGACGGTAAAAGTATCAGTATGATTAAAGAATTAAATCCAAAAACAGAAATGATTGAAAAATGTATAAGTTATAAACGTGATTCAAATACAATAAGTTCTGTTTCAAAGTATGATTTTGACGGTAATAAAACAGTCAAAACAACAATGTATTATAACGGTCTGCGATTTAATAAAATGAAAGATATAAAGAAATCTGTTCTTAGCGACTTTAAACCGCTCAGTGTTGCTGAAAAAATTAAAAAAGATAAATTGATTGATAATCTTTTTAAAAACGGACTGTCATTTTCCATGCTGTCGTGATAGAATTATACAAACAGGAGGTTTGAATAATGGCAGGAATTTTGAATTTACAATTTACTCCAACGGCAGGTGACAAACGGGCAAACCTGGAAAAAGTCCGTGATATGATAAGCGGATACCGTGATAAACCTCTTGATCTTGTGATTATGCCGGAATTCTTTTCAACATCCATTGATGATAAATCAATGGTTAATGATCCCGAAGATGAAAAAGGCGGATGTGTGACGGAATTTTTGTCCGATGTTGCAAAAACATACAACACTAATATTATCTGCGGGTCTGTTATGGAAAAATCCGAAGCAGGATTATATAACACTTCATTTGTACTGGACAGAAACGGTAAAATCACAGGCAAATACAGAAAAATTCACCTTTATAATTATTTTGGCGGAAACGAGGGCACCTATTCAATCCCGGGAAATACTCCGCTTGTTGTTGATATGGATTTCGCAAAAGTCGGTGTTACTTTGTGTTTTGATATAAAATTCCCTATGCTTTACCGTGAACTCATCAAACAGGGCGCGGAAATTATTGTTTCACCTTCTGCGTGGAGTATTCCGAAAAAAGCTGCAGCAAAAGAAAAAGAGATTTTCAAAAACACATGGCAGGCTATGAATATTTGCCGCGCAACAGAAAGCCTTGTTTATTTTGTTACATCAAACCTTGTCGGAGACACAAATCCTTTTGTCGAAAGTATAGGAAATTCTATGATAACAGGTCCAATGGGAGAGGTTATCTCTAATCTTGAGGATAAAGAAGCTGCAGCTTATGCGGATTTGGATATGAAGATTGTAAAAGATTTAAAAGGCAGAGTCCCTGTTGCGCTTATTGACTAGATTATCGGAAAAGTTTATTCTTGCCTAAATAAATATTATTCATACGTTTTAAGGTCTTAGAATTAATTTTTTTAGGAGCTGATTTAAGAAGTTGTTTTACATTTGGATTGTTAAAGGCTGTTTTGTTGTAAGATTTATAAATAAATCCCGTGTTTGTGTTCTCTCGCCTGCTGCTATTTAAAATACATACATTTGTTTTCTTAATCTGCGTTTTTTCAAATAAATCTCCGCAGTCTAAAACCGGATGTGAGGGCTTTTTCATCTGAGGCGCAGTGCTTTTAAACAATTTCGCAGGTGATAATTTATCTAATATGTTTGGGAGCTTATTTAAAAAAGAAGGTGTGCTCTTATTTTGGTGTTTGCCTTTATAAAAATATAGGGTAAAAATAAATGTGAGTAAGGCAATTAACATTATTTTTTATCTTTATCGCTCCGCTCTCTGACAAAAATCCTTATCGGTGTTCCGAAAAAGCCGAATGCCTCACGCAGTTTATTCTCAATATAACGTTTGTAATGATCTTTCAATAAATCTGCATTATTAGCAAACAGCACAAATGTTGGCGGCTGAACATCCGATTGGGTCGAATAAAGGATTTTTAAGCGTTTGCCTTTAATGGATGTCGGCGGGTTTAGAGCATAGAGTTCTTTTACAACTTTATTCAATAATCCTGTAGAAACACGTTTTGTACACTGTTCATAAACTTCAGCAGCTTGTTCAAAAATTTTATTCAGCCTTTGTTTTGTTTTAGCACTTATGTAAATTTTTGGCGCGAATTCCAAAAACGGAATATCATTTGATAATTTTTTATCAAACTGATTGATAGTATTGGATTTTTTGTCCTCTATCAAGTCCCATTTGTTAATTGCTATAATTAAGCCCTTTCCGGCTTCAGTTATAATTGAAGAAATTTTCTTATCCTGATCGGAAATCCCTTCTGTAGCATCAATTACAAGAAGTGCAACGTCACAATCTCTGATTGAGCGGATTGCGCGGTCAACCGCAAATTTTTCGACACCATAATCGACTTTTGATTTTTTCCTGATACCTGCCGTATCGACGATAGTAAATTCACGATTGTTATATGTAACATAACTATCAATACTGTCACGGGTAGTTCCCGAAACATCAGAAACTATCACGCGCTCCTCATTCAGCAATGCATTAACAATAGACGATTTGCCTGCATTCGGACGTCCTACAATCGCGATTTTAATCCTTTTTTCTTCTTCGGGAAGTTCATCTGTAGCCTCAAAATCTTCCGTAATAATATCCAGTAAATCACCGACTCCGCCGCTTCCGTGAAGTGCCGAGATTCCAAGAGGCTCGCCGAGTGCAAGCGAATAAAAATCGTTCACCATAAGATAGGATTCAGGATTATCGAGTTTATTTACGGCTAGGAATACCGGTTTCCCTGATTGTCTTAGAATTTTTGCAATATCGTAATCCACAGGGTTAACGCCGTCTTTTCCATCAACCAGAAAAACTATCTTATCAGCCTCTTCACAGGCAATTTTTGCCTGATCAAAGATGGATACCATAATTTCATCTTCATCACTCGGAATAATACCGCCGGTGTCGATTACCGTAAAAACTTTGTTCTGCCATTCAACGTCAAAGTAAATTCTGTCGCGCGTAACCCCGGGCAAATCATCCACGATAGAATTTCTAGAACCTACAAGGCGATTCACGAGGGTTGATTTACCTACATTTGGTCTGCCGACTATTGCAACTATTGGTTTTCTTTCCATACGACAACTATAACATGAAAACGTTTGTACTACAAATTAAAAGTATACAAAAAAGGAACCGTTTTTAAAAACGATTCCTCTTTTGTCAATTTCCTTTTGATATTATTAATCAAAAGTATATCCGATAATAGCAGCTTCTCTAGCGCGTTTGATTGCTTTTGCAATCATTCTCTGGTGTTCTGCGCAGTTACCTGTAATACGGCGAGGAATAATTTTTCCTGCTTCTGTCAGGTATCTTTTCAATTTTGCTGCATCTTTGTAATCAATTGAAGTTACTTTGTCTGCACAAAGACTGCAATTTTTACGTTTTTTCTTATCTGATGCGTCTTGTCTTGCCATTTTTTATTGTTACCTTTCTATTGTGCCGGAAAACCGGCTCGACCTTATTTGTGTTTCTAGTTGTGTAATTCGTTTGCTTGCACTGTCTTGGATTTGCTCCACGCTCGGAAAGTTTCGCTTTTGAACCTACGGTTCAACTCCGCTCAATTTCCTCGCTGTCCGGACTGTCGTCCCCTCTCACAAAACAATTCACCGGATTGTTTTGTTTGGCAGAGTGCAAATCCGCTTCTTGCATCGCTCGCGATTAATGGGTCTCCGCTCTCCAACGCCACACACTTCAGTGTGTCGTTTCGAGCTGCGCCCTCAGCTCGCTTGCACTGTCTTGGATTTGCTCCACGCTCGGAAAGTTTCGCTTTTGAACCTGCGGTTCAACTCCGCTCAATTTCCTCGCTGTCCGGACTATCTTCGTTTCGTCCGTCCGCAAATCCGCTAAAACGGGATTTCGTCCTCTCCGATTAATTCGTTTGAAAAATCATCTGATTCAAATTTGACGATTTCCTCAGTTCCGAATTTACCTGAAGAAGATGAACTTCCTGAACTTACAGAACCTGAGCCGCCTTCGCCTATTTTTTCGATTGCATTGGCGTCGATTTCGTAAATTCTTTTTTCGGTTCCGTCATCCATTTTTACTGCAGCTGTTTGAAGTCTGCCTTCAACAAGTACATTATCGCCTTTATCAAGTGATGAAACAATTTCATCAAGTGATGTCCTTTTGGAAAGTACTCTGATAAGCATTTCGTCTCTGTCTGCAATGTTCAATATAAAGCCGGTCACCGCTACGTTATTCTGTGTATAACGTTTTTCCGGTGCTCTGTATATTGTACCTGTGACTACTGCTTTTGCTAATGACATTTAATTCCCTTTCTTGATTTACTGCCATTTCTATAAGGTGGAAATGACTAGGCAGCCATAAACATCGTTCTGATAATGTTATCGCTTAATCTCAGTTGTCTTTTGAATTCTGCAACTTTATCAGCAGGTAATTTCAGAGCTGAAGAAACTAAAAATCCGTCTCTAAAGTTCTGAATGTCATAAGCAAGTTTTTTTCTTCCGATTTTGTCTGTAGATTCAACTTCTCCGCCAAAACCAACGATTGTTTCGTTCATTTTTGCGATTAATTTATCTACTTCTTCTGCATCTAAGTTCGGCTTAAACACAGTTAAAAGTTCATAAGTTTTCATTTAAAAATTCTCCTTTTCTACTCAGCCGACACCAATTTTGGGCATAATCAGCCGATTTAATCTAGTGTATGTTTTGATAATATCATGAAAATCTGAATTTTTACAACATGTATTCTGCAGTAAATGTATAATTTGCAGGGCCGATTAAGAAAATATCTTTTTGTGTATCAGCCTGATTTCCTTGCCATTCAACGAATACAGACCCGCCAAGCAGATTTACTTTTACTTTTTGTTCTGTTAAGTTATTTAAAACGCATGCCACAACTGACGCACAGGCACCTGTTCCGCATGCAAGGGTAATTCCGCAGCCGCGTTCATAAACTCGCATATCTATTTCGTCGCGTGCAAGAATTTTTACAAATTCAGTGTTTGTTTTTTCAGGAAAATATTCGTGTTTTTCAATCACAGGCCCGTATTTTAAAGCCATTTCCATAGGGTCATCTTCCCCTATTATTACGCAGTGAGGGTTCCCCATTGAAACTGGTGTAATTTCAAACTTTCTGTCAAGAGCCGTCAAATTATGAGTGCCCTTAAACGGTATTTTCGCATCTTCCAAAATAGGAATACCCATATTAACTTTTACGTTTCCGTCATCAAGAAGTTGTGGTTTAATGACTCCTGCGCCTGTCATAACGGAAAATTCTTTCTTGTCTACAAGCCCTTTGTCATAAACATACTTTGCAAAACACCTCATTCCGTTGCCGCACATCTGGGCGACAGAGCCGTCCGAGTTATAGAAAAACCATCCGATATCTGTGTCTTTAGCCTTTGTATAAGGTATAATCATTCCGTCCGCACCAATTCCGAAATGTCTGTCACAGAGTTTTTTGGCAAGTTCTTCCATTGGCAGATTTGTTTTTTCATATTCTTGGTAATCAAGGATTACAAAATCATTCCCACACCCTTGCATTTTTGTAATATTAATAATTGTCATAAAAACCTCTTTCAGCTCTATTATAACATGGATTTTTAAATGTTTAAGTATCGAAAAAGAGGTGGGAAGGCAACACTGGATTAATAGGGACAAGATTGTTAATTTTTGGTTAAAAAAATACGTTTTTTTGAAAAACGGGTAAATAATATAAGTGTGGTTGATGAGAGCCATAAAAAAGATAAGTTGACTCGGCAGACCGGTTAGATAGAAACTGAAAGGAGTGTTGAGTATGAGATTTTTAGTAAAGAAAGCACCGGACAATTTTATAAAATCGGTTAATGATGAAATTAATTCAATATTAAGCAGACATTTTGATAATTACTATCCTGATTACGGATTTGAGGAAGATGTAGATAAACTGTCAATGCCTGTAGAAATTACGGAAAAGGAAAAGGATTATGAGGTACGTGCAGAACTTCCGGGCGTAAAGAAAGAGGATTTGGATATTGATATTGAGAAGAATTCAATAACAATAAACGCTAAGAAAGAAGAAGAATCCAAAGAGGATGCAAAAGGTTATAAAAAATCCGAATTCAGATACGGCGAATTTTCAAGAACGGTATATTTCCCTCAGGAGATTGATATTGATAAGGCAGAAGCAAAACTTGAACACGGCGTATTAAAAATTCACGCACCGAAACGTTATGCGGAAAAAGAATCAGTTAAGAAATTGACTGTTAAATAATATCTTCCTTCAAGCAATGGTAAAAGCGGGGCTTTTTGGAAAGCCCCGCTTTATTTATTTTATAAAGCCCTTTTGTAGTGCGAGTATAACTCCGTGAGTGCGGTTTTTTCAAATAAGTTCCTATACTCCGAAAAATCCGATTAGCAAAAAAATTCTTTTTCGGGTATTATATTATTTGCAATGATTACATTATCCCAAAATTTTCATAACAGATATACCCCGTCATTTCAAGCATATCAAAAGACTTTTGTTATGTTGAAGCCCGATTCTTTTGAACGTCATCTTGACGGCGTTATTATGAACAAACTTGCAGATAAACATCTTCAGGTTATCAAGCAGTGGGAAGGCATTGCCCCACGTGAAAAACTTGAAGAAAATTACGTTCAGCATAAGAATAAATCTTTCTTTCCGGCATGGATTGATTTTCTGCAATCAGGCAAAATCAGGGCAATGCTGGTTGGTGGCGAGGATGCAATAGATGTGGTGAATGCCTTGAAAAAATCTGTTCGTCAGGAACTTGCGCCTGGCGAAAAACGTTTTAACTTAATTCATTCGTCAGACGATGTTGAATCTGCAAACCGAGAAATTCACAATTTTTTCGATGTGGAAGTCTAATACCTCAGAGGTATTCTTGAACGGTTAATAGTTTTCTTTTCATAACCAAAGTTTGCAAGCATACGGCAGGTGCTTGTGTAAAAGATGTTTTCATCGAGTGTCGGGCCGATATTTATAGAACTTACGGTTCTCTTCAAAAATCTGTATTCAATATACGGGATAAAAAGCCCGTTTTTTTCGAATATTTTAGTTTGTTTATATGTTCCAGGGCTGAAATGACTTATGAAAATTATTCTGTACTCCTTTTCATCTTTGAAATACGGGTTTTTGAAAAATAAGCTTATAATACTCAGAATATCTGTCAGTTCAAATAATATATCCTGTTGTTTTTCTATATTTTTACGTGTTTGTTTAAGCTTAAGATGTTTCTCAAACTCTCTGTTCCACTTTTCAAAAATAAGTTTTAGTATTGTAACCTGTGTATCATGACTGTAGATAATGTTTCCGTAAACAGAATGAAATCCCTGTTTTTCCATATCGGCAATTAAGTCTTTTTTGCAGAAACCTATATTGTATCCTGTATAAGTCTGACCTTTTGAATAGTTGTTCCAGAGGGTAAGATTGTCGCTGTCTGTCGAAAATGAGATTGTGTAATACTCATATTTGTTTAAAAAGCTGTCATTTCCGTCAACAATATTTTTGTATTTTTTGTAAAAATGTTCTTTGATTTTTCCGAACAAGTCCTTATTAAGCATAGGCATTTCGTCAATAAGATTAACGATAAGCCTGTAGGAGTAGGTCACTTCTTCCTTATCGTTAAGATAGAGTGCATTCGAAAACCTTATCGTCCCGGATTCTAAGATGCTCAAAAGTTTCTCCGGTTTTGTATAGTGGTAAAGGTTTGTATTTGAGCCGTTATCAAGGATTTTCTTAACCTTTGGGATTTTTTTTAACAAACTGTCGTAATCAATCATTTTTCATAAACTCCGCAACAAAATCACTACTTATATTATAACATATAATAGAAGTTTAGGAGATTATTAAAAAGTTCTTGATTTTAAAAAATGTTCGTGATAGAGTAGTTCATGCAGACAAACTGCAGTTTGCAGCAGCTTAAATGGGGCTGTTAGTTCTGGCAGTTAGAGTACTCTGTCAAACGAGACAACTGAGTGTTGTCGAGTGAGAGACCTGATAAGGGTTTCAACCCGTAATTTGATTTTCGAACATTTTTACAATATTATAAAATTTACATGTTTAAGGGCTGCTAGCTCAGGCGGTTAGAGCGCACCCCTGATAAGGGTGAGGTCGGTGGTTCGAGTCCACTGCGGCCCATATAAAAGAGAGGTAAGGTTTTCCTTTACCTCTCTTTTATTTTGCTGTAGCAGGACGAGAACCATTTTTTGTGGTTTGAGTGCGAACCAGCTGAGGCTGGAGCAGTTTTGTTTGAAGTGATTTAATCACTTCAAACAAAATGCGGAATTGCCGTTAAATGCGAGTGAGAAAGACAGTTCGCTGTGATCCAAATAAAAAGGATGATGACTTTTGTTATCATCCTTTTTATTTTTGTTGTTTGTGTTTAAAAGAGTTTATATGGAAGGTTTATTTATAAATATTAACAAGTGTTACAAATTATCTATTTTATGAAATACGTTTAATTGGAAAACGTTATTATATTTAAGAGAGGCTGTTTATTATGATAGTTATTGATTCCGATTTAACCACCTTAATGCTAAAATTGAATATTTCACAGGCACAGATGCTGCAATACGGCAATATGTCTGTAGAAGATATTGTTGAGGCTGAGGCTGAAAAAGGTAATACTCAGGCGGTTGAATATGCTGCTGAATTATTTACTAATGTCGAAAAATTGGTTAAAATATTTAAACTGTCCGATCCTAATAATAAACTTGAAATTCTAAACGAAATGACGGCACAGCAGTTATACCTGTTTTTGCCGGAAATGGACGAAACGGATTTGTCTGAAGGGTTGAAGTACTTTACACAGGATAAACTTCTTGCAATGCTTGAGGAAATTCCTCCTGAACAACTTGTAAATACGGTATTTGAACTTTTTTCCAAAGAAGAGATTATTCAGCATATGCCGGAAGATGAATTAAATCAATTCCTGACCAGTACGGATATTGAAAAGAATAAGGTTCTTGAACATATGAAAGAAATTCCGCCGGAATACATCGCTCAGATGATAGAAAATGTTACCGGGGAAGAAGTCAAAGATATGGATCAAAAAAAGATGCTGGATCAGGTAGAAGGGTTTAACCCTCTGGATTTCAAGAATGCATTGATAAGTTTGCAGCCGGTTGCAAAGCAGCAGCTTACACTCGGGCTTGCAAAAGAACATACGGAATTGTTCCAGCTTTTTGACCCGAGAGCTTATACTAATATGATTAACACATATAAACAGCAGCCAGAATTAGTTAAGGCTATGTCAGTTATAGAAGAGGAAGAAAAGATTAAAATGTTGAAAGAACTTCCGAATGATCTTCTGGCAATTGTTATAACTCAGATTGATGCAGAGGATTTTGCTGATATATTGATTAATAAGTGTCCTGAGATTCTTGCCGAGATTGTTGCGAGATAAGTTCAAGCGCAGTCTCAATAGCTTTTTGCGTGAACATGAATTTCATAAGCTTACGCGGGAGTTTTTGCGGAAGGTGATAATCCTTTACAAGGAGTTTTCCTTTGTAAAATGCCGAGATAAATACTGTTCCGACGGGTTTTTCTTTGGAACCTCCGGTCGGCCCTGCAATTCCTGTAGTACAAAGCGCCAAATCACAGTTTGTACGGTTGTGTAAGCCTTCTGCCATTGCTTTTGCACATTCATAGCTTACTGCGGAATATTTAACCAGCGTTTCATGAGGAACGCCGAGAGCTGTTTCTTTAGCTTCATAGGCATAAGTCACAAAATTCAGCTTTACAAAATCGGAACTTCCTGAGATATCAGTAAGACGTGAGCTTAAAAGCCCGCCTGTACAGGATTCTGCCGTAGCTATTGTAAGATTGTTTTCTTTTAAAAATTTTGCCAGTTTATTTAAATTCTTATCAAACATATTTTTATTGTAAATCAAAAAGGTTGAAATAGAACAGAAAATAGTTTATAATTTATATACAGGAGGATAAAAGTATGAAAACTATTGATATGACTGGATTTACGGGGGGGGGGGCAGCCTGATTTAAAGCTTAAGTGTGCATTTACTCTCGCCGAAGTATTAATTACGCTGGGGATTATAGGTATAGTTGCGGCAATGACACTGCCGTCCTTAATTCAGAAAAATCACGATAAAGAGATAATCGTGAGAGTTCGGAAGCTTTATTCGGATATAAGTAACGCTGCAATGAAAGCTCAGGCGGATTCCGGCGTTATTGGCGATAATTCTGTTTTATTCAATCCTAACCAGACGCATGCGGAAACCGCAAAAAAGTTGGTCAAGTATTTTAACGGGGCAAAGTTTTGCCAAAGTTCAAATCAGAAAGGTTGTTATAATTATTACTATGATATAAAGTATGCACAATTTTACACAAACGATGCTTCCACAGGTGGAAAATGGACTGCTGGTGATGGGTGGCTTCCTGCTATAATTCTGAACAACGGCGGAATAGTTTATGTGCATCAGCGCAACAACCCTGATTGTTATGCTGAAGAAAGTTATACCGTAAGAGATGAGTATGGTTATCCGATTTTGGACGAAAACGGTAAGGAGCAGGTGAGGACAAGTTATGTCAGTATATGCTCGGTTATAACTTTTGATGTAAATGGAAAGAAATTGCCCAACAGATTTGGTCAAGATGTGCAACAGGTTATTATATATAAAGATAAGATAACTCCAAGCTATCAAAAACATACCGGGAGTGAAAGCATAAAGGGCATTCTTTCAGGAAGCGATAAATTCATATACAGCGACTATTCTGTCGGGGCTGAACAGGGCAAATAAAAAGAGGCAGGCACTTTTACGTGCCGCCTCTTCTCTTAACCGGATACAATCGGCTTTTTCTCCGGTTTCTCCGAACCCCGCCGCTCATTTACCGTGAACCAAAGGCCGACTTCGTTCACCACCGCATCGTTTTTCGGATTTCCCTGAACATATCCCAGGTGGATTCGGCTGTTTGGGTACGAAGAAAGTTTTTATTCTTCATCGTCTTTGATTTCGAGGACTTTTTTGGTATTTGTTTCAATCTGTTGTTTTGGAATTGTGATTGTTAGAATTCCGTCTTTGTATTTAGCTTTTGCCTCATCAGTTTTAACAGGCTGGTCAAAAGATATTGTTCTGACGTATTTACCATAACGAAATTCACTTGTTTGATATCGTTCATTTTTTTCTTCTTCTTTCTTTTCTTCTTTTTCTTCGTGAGTTTCGGCGGTAATTGTCATGAAATCATTATCAAGTTCAATGTTAATATTATCTTTTTTAATACCAGGGAGCTGGACTTTTACTTTGTAATTTGCATCATTTTGTTTGACTTCAATTGCAGGGCGCCAGACAGATGCTTTTTTAATATTTAGCGGATTTGCAAAAGCATTTGTGAGGAAAGTGTCTCTGAGGAAATTATTCAATTCCTGATGAATGCTGTCGAAGTATAGCTCCGGTTCTCTAATCATTATATCGTTTTTCATTTGAGAAAATTCCTTTCTTGTATTAGCAGGATACAGTTTTTTTTCATGTGTTTCATTCCCCTAAAGTATAGTCGGCATTTTTAAAAAGTATAGACTTTAGTGTAATAGAATTAATTTTTCAGCAGTGAATAATATTTGCAAAAGGAGAGAATAATGGCAATTAATATGATTATATTTGAGTACCGTGACAGTGAGAAGAAATTTTTTGCGGACAATAAGTTTGACAATTTTAATATAATGTTTTATTCGGAATGCCTGAACGAGGAGTTTTTAAAGACTCTTCCGTCGGACATTATTGATAACGCAAATATAATCAGTGTTTTTATAAATTCTGAAGTTACAGAAGAGGTGATAAATTCTTTTAAGAATTTGCGTATAATTTCAACCCGTTCAACCGGTTATGACCATATTAATATAGATGTTGCAAGACAACGTAATATAGCTGTTGTAAATGTTGAAAATTACGGGTCTACATCAGTAGCGCAATTTACGATGGGGCTTTTGATCGCGCTTGTCAGAAAGATTATTCCGGCGGCGGCGTGTATAAAAAATGTGAAAGAGTATGGAGCAAACGAATTTTCAGGTCGGGATATCTCAAAATTAACACTTGGGGTAATTGGTACAGGCGCCATCGGGGCAGCTGTATGCAGGGCGGCGCATTGTTTAGGCATGACTGTTGCAGGATATGACTTGACTGAACGTAAGGAGCTTGTTGATGAAATAGAACTCAAATATATGAGCCTGGATGATTTGTTACAGACTTGTGATATTATTTCTGTACATATACCTTATACGGGCAATAATTATCATATGCTTAGCAAGCCTCAATTTGATATTATGAAAGAAGGTGCAATATTGATAAACACCTCCAGGGGAGAAATTGTTGATTTATCTGCTATCTATGATGCGCTTGAACATAACAAACTTAAAGGAGCAGCGTTGGATGTGCTGACATGTGAGAGTATAAATTTGAGCTGTAAAAATCTTGCGGAAAAATTGCACTCAGCACCGATGGATTGCTTGAATGAAGCAATATATGTCGGCAAACTTGCGAAGTTTGATAATGTAATTATAACTCCGCATATAGCTTATGACACTCAGGATTCTGTAGATTATATCCTTGATAAGACGATGCGTGCAATAATGAATGTTATAAACGGCGGCAAAGTCGAAAGGATTGTGTAACACATCTTTGTTATTCCGCAGGGGACGGTGTGCAACCGTCATAGCCAGCAATAACGTAAGGATGAGGGATAAGTGAAAACATCTTTTCTACCATCTCCCTTTGGAACACAAAAGGAGCAGGCAAGGAATGAACCTTGCGACCCTGTATGCCTTGTGCTGGGAGAGACTGGGGTTTTCTTTTTCCCTCTCCCTACGGGAGAGGGGTAGGGTGAGGGGGCGGAAATTAAGTCTCTGTAGGTTGGGCATACTTGCCCAACAACTATCTACATTATTAAAAAAGAAAAGAAATAAACATAGTAAAATTTATGTTATAATCGTGGCATGAAGATAGGATTTTTACCGATTGATAACCGCCCTGTGTGCTATACTTTGCCACAGCAGATTGCGCAAATCGACGGCAGTGTGGAGTTATTCATTCCGGAGCGCAGGCTTCTGGGGGATTTGATAAAGTATGCTGATGTTCAAGGAATTTTTGATTGGCTTGAAAACCTTCCGCCTGTTGATGCCCTGATAATTCCCCTTGATACCGCGGCATACGGGGGACTTATTTCTTCAAGAAGGTGTCCTGAAACTTTTGAGGAAATAAAAACTCGTATTGAGCGTTTAAAAGAGATTTTAGAGAAGAAAAATGCCAGAATTTACGCATTTTCAAGCATAATGAGAATTTCCAATAATAATATTAATGAAGAGGAGAAAGAATACTGGAACAGGTGGGGGAAAAAGATTTTTGATTACTCTTATCAGACTCATAAAAACGGTCAGGAAAGCTGTATTTCCAACATAATCCCGTCTGACATCCTTGATGATTATCTTGCGACCCGCAGACGAAATTTTGAGATTAATAAAATTTATCTTGAATGGCAGAAAGAGGGATTGTTTGAAACTTTAATTTTTTCAAAAGACGATTGTGCTGAATACGGGTTTAATGTGCAGGAGGCGCAGACGCTTGAAAAACTCGGCGGGTTTGTAAAAACCGGTGCTGATGAAATTCCGCTCACCCTTCTTGCAAGGGCGCTGTCAGGTGACATTTCCATATCACCGGTGTTTTCTGAACCTGATGAAAAGGATTTAATTTCAAACTATGAAGATGTGCCAATTGAAAAATCAGTACAGGGACAGCTTGAACTTGCTGGCTGTAAAATAGCAGAGGAAGGCGATATTCGATTATTTGTGAATAATTTCCGAACCGCTCAGGGTGAAATTGTTATGAAGCGTCCGACAGAACCTTTTACAGACAACTGGGTGCGTCCTGAGGGAAATTATATGATTGCGGATGTAAGGTTTGCAAACGGCGCGGATAACGCTTTTGTGGAAAAGTTTCTGGAAGCCGGTACAGGCGAAAATTTCTACGGATATTCCGCGTGGAATACCTCAGCAAACTCTCTCGGGAGCCTTATTTGCGCTGCGAAATTTAAATTCCTCGCTAAAGAATATAATGATATGGCATTCAAACGCTTGCAGGCAGTGAGACTTCTGGACGACTGGGCATATCAGGCAAATGTCAGACAAATGCTTTCCTCTCCGGACACTGAAAAAATTACGGAACTTATGAAGCCGTATGAAAAGAGAGTCGCAGAATTTTTGGGAATTGATATCAGGGCAAAGTATTCTTTCCCGTGGAACAGACTGTTTGAGGTGGAAATTGAGCTTATTTGAGGTAATTTTACTGGCGCTTGCGCTCGGAGTTGATTGTCTTGTGGTATCGTTTTCACAGGGGCTTATTTTTACTAAAAACCGCACGCGAAACTCTCTTATGCTGGCAGCTACCATGGGGATTTTTCAGGGGGTAATGCCTGTTATAGGATATTTTTGCGCGGGGGCTGTGAGTGCTTATGTTGAGAAATTCTCTCACTGGCTCGTTTTTGCAATTTTTCTTGTGCTCGGGATTAAATTTATCGCGGAAGCTTTTGAGAAAAAAGAAGATACAATTTGCTGTATAGGTTTCAAGTGCCTGATTTCTATGGGTTTTGCAACAAGTATAGACGCACTTGCCGCAGGTGTAAGCCTTAATTTCAGCGGAACTAAGCTTCTCCTGCCGTCTATTATTATAGGTGCGGCGTCATTTTTAATGTCCATTTGCGGCTTCTGGTCAGGAAACTGCTTCAAAAAATTCCCTTCACGCATACTGGAAATCTCGGGCGGCGTAATCTTAATTCTTCTTGCCATTAAGGCTGTCATTTAAAAAACAAGCACTGATGTGGTCTTTTCCGACATTGAATTCAGGCGGAATTTTCTCTTTACAAATATCCATGCACTTTTTGCAGCGCGGATGGAATTTGCACCCCTCTATAATCTGCTGTATGGAAGGCGGCTGACCTGTTATTGTTTCCAGAGATTTTTCTCTGTTTGCAGGAATAGAATTTAAAAGCGCAATCGAATAAGGATGACTTGGATTTTCAAAGAATTCTTTTGCAGGTGCGCTTTCGACAATTCTGCCGGCGTACATAACCGCAACCTTATCCGCATGCTCTCTCACAAGCGCTAAATCATGCGTAATAAGAAGTATTGCAGTATTTCGTTCTTTTTTAATTTTTTCGAGAAGATTCATTATCTGCGCCTGAATTGTCACATCCAGCGCGGTTGTAGGTTCATCCGCAATCAAAACTTCCGCGTTACATGCAAGCGCCATTGCAATAATTGCGCGCTGTTTCATTCCGCCTGAAAACTCGTGCGGGTATGCTTTTAACCTTTCCTCTGCACACGGAATTTGCACCGCTTCAAACGCTTCCGCCGCTTTTTGCCATGCGTCTTTACCTTTAAGGTGCTGGTGAATACGGATAACCTCTAAAAGCTGCTCCCCAACAGTAAACAGCGGATTTAAAGAGGTCATCGGATCCTGCGGAATAAGTGCAATCTTTGCACCGCGAATTCCCTCCAAATCTTTCTTTGGGGATTTTAAAAGCTCTTTCCCGTCAAAGGTTATTATACCGGATGTAATTCTTGCGTTTTTCGGCAAAAGCTGCAGAACACTCATTGCGCTCATCGTCTTTCCGCAGCCTGATTCTCCTACAAGCGCAAGCATTTCGCCTCTTTCTACAGAAAACGAAACGTCGAACAACGCCTGATTGAATCCGTTCTCGCACATAAATCCCAAATTTAAATTTTCCACATCCAAAATTTTCATAGAAAAATTATACACTACAAATCGGTTAATGTATAATGCCCGATTGTATATTTTGTTAAGGAATATTACTCATCTGTATTCCTGAAATAACAAAGATTTCAGAAAATATTCTATAAATAGTATATAAAATATAGGCAATTTTTAAATATATAAATCGTTTATAAATACATATAATGAAACTTTTAACTAATATTGAAAGGATATTATTATGAGTGATGAAATGAAAGTGGGTGCTGCCGGCAATCAGGGACAGCAGGTCGGACAGGTTGACGGTGAAAATTACGACAAGAAAAAAGCTGAGGCCGAGCAACAGCAGCTGACAGAAGGTCTTGCAGGTAAGAAAGATAAACCTGCAGCAGCTGATGACGAAACTGTTTCCGTTACAGTATTAAATGGTGAATCAATTGCAGTGATTGCCAAAAAATATGGTGTTTCCGCTCAGGAAATAATGGACTTGAACCAGAAACAACTGAAATATTTTAAAAGTGCAACCGACTGTGATGGTGAAAAAGTCGCCGGTTTTCTTGTCGGGGCGAAGATTAAGCTTCCTGCCAAAGCTAATATGAAAGCCGTTGAAGAAAATTTAAAAACAACTTCCGAGCAGGAACGTAAAAAGTATGAAGATTCCATGAAAAATCTTGATACAAAACTTTGCGATGACAGAACCCAATCTTACAAAGTAATGGATGAAAATTTCAGAAAAGAGCATAATATAAGAACCAAAGGCGAATATGAAGCCGGAAGAAATGCCGGTGGAGAAGAAACACCGGAAGTCACACCAAAAGGCGGGGCAGAAAATCCGAAAGGTTCTGAGGAAACTCCAAAAGGCGGAGCAGTTAATCCGGGAAATGCGGATGATAAAGGAGGAGAAAAAGCTCCTGAAATAACGGATGAAGAATTCAGAAAAGAATATCCTTACATTGCACGTCCTGAGGAAAAACCAATAGAATTAAATCCTCCAAAATGGGAACTTCCTGAGTTTAAACCTGATATTCCATGGGCAAATGAACAGGGTGATGATGATATACAGGTACCTTTCAGACCGAAAGACGAAGTTAATGACGCTCCTGCAGCCCCGAAACAGGAGGCTCCAAAGGCTCCTGAAAAACCGGAAGCTCAGGAAGAAAATCCTGATTATCAAGTTCCGGAAAGACCAACTCCTTTAGCGCCGGATGAAAACACTCCTAAATGGGAACTCCCTCAATTTGAACCGGATATGCCATGGGCTAAGGAGCAAGGCGAAGACGACACTCAGGTCCCATTTAGACCAAAAGACGAAGTTGACGAAGCCCCGGAAGCTGCAAAAGCCCCGGAAGCACCTAAGTCTGAGAAACAAGATCCTGATTATCAAGTTCCGGAAAGACCGACTCCTTTAGCACCGGATGAAAATACACCTGCATACGAGGTACCTTCATTTGAAATTCCGTCATTTGTTCCGGATACGGCTTCCGCAGAACAGCCAGATACTCAAAAAGCTGAAGAAAAACAACAGATGCCGTCAATTCAGGAAATGTATGACGCAGCGAAAAAAAGACGAGAAGAAAATAAACCTTGGTGGAAATTCTGGTAATCATATAAACAAAAAATCCCTTCTTTTGCCGGAGGGATTTTTTGTTTATGAAAGAACAGCACGTCATTCCGGAAGTTTAGAAGAACTGATCGAGGCGTGTCTGTTTAAATCACGCTTTTCAAGCTATGCAAAATCGCATTACCGTAAATCGCAACGGCAGTGCGATCCCGGGTCAAAGCCAGGGATGACGTAAGCATGAGTGATGAGTGAAAGGCTCTCTTATCACCTCTCCCTTTGGGATACAAAGGGAGCAGACGAGGTAACGAGTCTTGCGACCCTGTATGCCTTGGGTTGAGGTGTCCGAAGGACGGGTGAGTGGTTAAAAAGTAGGTTGGGCATACCTGCCCAACAAAAATACTCTGTATGCCTTGTGCTGAGGGTCGTTTTTTCTCCCCTCTCCCTACGGGAGAGGGTTAGGGTGAGGGGGCTGCATGTGAATAAGACTAATAATAAATTCAGTACAGTTGGATTTATTTTCTCAACACGCTCCCGCCCTGCTCCCGCTATGGTTTCGAAAACAAATCCAACTGTACTGTGAAAAGATGTTAAGGCTTATGATATAAAAAGTTACGTACAATAGAGTCCATCTTCCCTTGAGAGGGTAAGAGGAATAGTGTCATTCTGGAAGCGTAGAAAAACCGATTGAAGCGTTAGCTGAAATCATGTTTTTCAAGCTATGCAGAATCGCATTACCGTAAATCGCAACGGCAATGCGATTCCGGGTCGTTGCCCACAATGACGTAAGGATGAGTGGTAAGTGAAATCTAACGTCTTTTCCCTACTTACTGCCTTACTTCCTTAGTAACTTCTTTTATCCCGAACGGAACCGATTTCAACCCGTTTTGCAGCCAGTAACCCTCTAACGGCTCAAATTCTTTGTCGATTATGTAATACGTAGAGCCTGAACCGGACATAATTGAATCCGGATAAAGTTGTTTTATCGTTTGGAGTTCCTTATAATCGTCAATTATAGCCCATTCCAAATCATTGACAAAATCCTCGCGTCCGATTTTTTCTTTAGCGGCAAATTTTGTATAGGCTTCTTTTGCACTAATTCCGAGTTTTTCAGGTTTAATCAGCGAGAGTGAAAATTCTTCAAACGGTAATTCTTCCAGAATTTCTCCTCTTCCGCGTGTCATCTGTCTGCCGCCTTCAAGGCAGAAATTCAAATCGGAGCCGAGTTTTGCGCAAAGTTCGTGGAGTTCTTTTTGACTAAGCGGGTTTTGAAAAATTTTGTTCAGCCCGTAAAGTGTTCCTGCGGCGTCCGTGCTTCCGCCGGCAAGTCCTGCCGCTACAGGAATATTTTTTTCTATAAAGATATCAATTTTATGCGGTGTAAGATTTGTCAGCTCGATAAAAAGCATTGCCGCTTTATAGACAAGATTTTTTTCATTATACGGAATTTCTTTGCTTGTTCCGGAAAGCTTTATTTCGAATTTTTCTGACGGCACGGCGGAAATCGTCAGGTAATCATAAAGACTGATTGTCTGCATAATGCTTTCAATATTATGAAACCCGTCAGGGCGTTTCCCTGTGACTTTTAGAGTAAGGTTTATCTTTGCCGGACACTGGATTTTAATTACCATGGAGTAGTGCCTCCGAGAGTCTGCCGAAATCCTCTATGGAAAGTTTTTCTCCGCGCGTATTCTCGTCAAGTCCGAGTTTTTGCATGGCGTTCTGAATTGCTTCTTTTGAAAATCCGCCGCTTAAAAGACAGTTTTTAATATTTTTTCTGCGCTGTGCGAACGCTGCTTTTACAGTCTTTCTAAAATGAGTGTAATCTGTAAGTTTAAGTTTTGGCGTTTCTCTCACAACCAGCTTAACGAGTGCGGAATTAACTTTCGGTGCAGGGAAAAATGAACGCCGTCCGACTAGTTCTTTAATTTCCACATCTGCCCAAAATTGCGAAAGTATCGTCAAAAGCCCGTATTGTTTGGAAGGTGATTTTTCGGTTGCAACCATTCTCCTTGCAACTTCCTCCTGCACCATTAGAAGAATATCCGTAATCTTATTGCGGTTTTTATTATCCAGGTCGTCAACCTCCCCGAGAAGATGCGCGATAATCGGGCTTGTTATGTAGTATGGAATATTTGCAACAACCTTGACTTTCCCTTCACAAAGTTCTGATAAATCTGTTTTTAATATGTCTTTATGGATTATGGTTAAATTTGGCGCATTTAGTTTTTCGAGTTCCTTAATCGCTTCTTCATCAAGTTCTATTGCAATAACATGTTTGGCATGCTTTATCAACTGTTCTGTCACAAATCCTACACCCGGTCCGATTTCTATAACGGTATCCTCAGGCGAAATTTCCGCATAATCCAGAATATTCGCAATAACTTCCCCGTTTATCAGGAAGTTCTGTCCGAGTCTTTTTTTTGTTTTAAAGTATTTTGCCCTGCTGTAGTAGTCCATCTTACCTACTATAATACCACAAGCAGGTAAATGTTTTGTAAAATCTTCTTTGATATTTTAAATGATGTTATAATAATAAACGCGGAGGTAAATTTTGAATAGTCTTAAAACAAAAGAACGTCTCGAATATCAGGATATTTTAAACATCTATACATCGGGCTGTAAGGAAAAATCTCTCCACAAAATCGGTATAGAGTATGAGAGGCTGCCTGTTTCGATTGTTACGAACAAGGCTGTTGATTACGGGACGGAATTCGGGGTTTGTAATTTTTTAAGAGAATTTGCAAAAGCCGAAAACTGGGATTACATAACAGATGACTATAATATTATAGGGCTTAAGCAGGGGCATGATACTATTACTCTTGAACCCGGATGCCAGATGGAACTCAGTATTGAGCCGGAAAATTCGATTGCCGCTCTGGAGAAAAAAATTAACCGTCTTGATAAATTGATGGAGCCTATACTTGACAAAATGGGTATAAGCCTTCTCGGTTACGGTGTTTCTCCGCTTTCTACACATAAAAATATTAACCTTCTTCCAAAACGCCGCTATGCACTTATGGCAAAATATCTCTGGGGAATTTTGTCTGATGTCATGATGCGGGAAACCGCAGGTATTCAGGCATGCTTTGACTTTGAATCAGAAGAAGATGCTGTCAGAAAATTTAAACTTGCAAATAAATTGACACCTTTTGCGACTGCTATGTTTGCAAATTCTCCGATAAGAGGAGGAGTGGACACTGGCTACAAGTCTTTCCGCGCGCTGAGCTGGCTTAACACCGATAATGACCGCTGCGGCTTTGCATACAGGTTGAGGGATGATTATTCCTTTGATGAATATATTGATTATGTTATGAATACCCCGGTTATCTTCATCAACCGCGAAGATTTACCTGTTAATATCAACGGGAAAATCAATTTTAAAGACTTTATGCAAAACGGCTGGGAAGGGTTTGAACCGACTCTTGATGACTATTTATTGCAAGCAAATTTATGCTTCCCGGAAGTTCGTCTGCGCAACTTTATAGAAATCCGTAATCACGATTGCGGCAGAAAAGGTACGCCTTATGCAATTCTTGCTTTTTATAAGGGTATTTTGCAAAGTTCTTCTGCCATGGATGAACTTGAAGAACTCTTCAAACCATACAATTACAATGATTTTGCAGAATTACGTTATAATGTTCCGCGCTGCGGTCTTGAATGCAAAATAGGCGCCGACCATGTTAAATCAGTTGTAAAAGAACTGTTATATATTTCTGAAAAATCGCTTATAGAACAAAATTCAGGCGATGAAAAATACCTTGATTTTATTAAAGAATACGCAATGCAGGGAATAACACCTGCGGACGTAATTATCCGCAACTGGTACGGAATTTGGGATAAAAATATTAAAAAGCTCGTAAACTATCTCGCTTCTTGAATTTAAGACCATGCCAACCAGTTCCTTCGGTTAAATATTTTACATAACTTAATAATATCTAAAACCATGAAAAACCATGCTCTGAGCATGATTTCATGGTTTTAATTTGCTAAACCATGTCATGGTGCATGATTTGGGACGATTGACCTGTGAAAAATCGCAGAAGCGGCGTATTTAAAGGGTTTGTTACAAATGTTCACATACTCATGTTCGTCTCTTGAAAATGTAGAAGGATTTTCTATAATGTAATTAAGGACAGGCGGCACACCGCCGGGGGAGGGACGACAGGCAGATTTGCCCGGGCGAACCTATAACGGCAATAAGTGATGATTAATTTTGCTGTTTAATTAGTAGATAGTTGAATTTGGAGATTATAAAATTGTTTAGAAGTAGGGATATGGGTAGAGCAGTAGCAGTCAGAAGATGGACGCCAACCGCTCTTGAATGTTACAAACGCGGTTGTAACTGCGAAGGATGTTTTTACAGAGATTTTTTCAGCGGTTCATCTCAAAAATGTCAAATGAAAGCATCTGTACTTGAATTGGTCAGAGTTATCGGCACTCCTAACGTTGAATTACAACAATTTCTTATTGAAGATTAACATAGGCTTTTAAATTTGCGTAACTTGTGCTATAATATATAGGCAGTATATTATATGGAGGTTCACATGCACATTTACGTAAACGGAAGAAACATTGAAATTACTGACGCTATCAAGGCTTATGTAAAAGAGAAAATGGGAAAAGTGGCAGCCCACTATGACCAAATTCAGGGAATTGATGTAGTTTTATCGGTTATTAAAAATCCGTCAGCTTCCGGTAAACACGTTGCAGAAGTTTCCTGTAAAATGAATACAGGTGTTGTTCGTTGCGAAGAAGCAGGCGAATCTATGTATGAAAGCATTGATTTGCTCGCTGATAAACTTGCAAGACAGGTTCAAAAGTTTAAAGATAAATCCCTTGGTACTGATAAAACCTCTATCAGAACTGATAACAAAGAATCTGTTGCAGTTGAAGAAAATGCTGAAACTGTAGAAGAATAATTTTATAAAAATGATTAACGGAAAAAAAGTCGTCGTAATTATGCCCGCTTATAATGCGGAAAAAACTTTAAAACAAACTTATGACGAAATCTATAAAGATTTTGTCGACGAGGTTATACTTGTAGACGACCACTCTCAGGACAATACAAAAATTGTATCTAAAGAGTTAAATATAAAAACTATTGTCCATAAAGAGAATAAAGGTTACGGCGGGAACCAGAAATCATGTTATAAAGCAGCTTTGAAATCCGGGGCAGACATCGTTGTGATGCTGCATCCGGATTATCAATATACGCCGAAGTTAATTCCGGCAATTGTGTGTATGATGGCATTTGAACAGTATGATGCCGTTCTTGCCTCACGTATGCTCGGAAATTCTGCGCTTAAAGGCGGTATGCCTTTATATAAATTTATAGCAAACCATTTTTTAACCTGGTTTGAAAACCTTTTTACGGGTGAAAAATTATCTGAATATCATACTGGATTTCGCGGTTTTACACGTGAAGTTCTTGAAAATTTGCCGCTTGCTGATTGCGACGATGACTTTATTTTTGATAACGAAATTATCGCACTGATGTTTTACTATAAATATCATATCGGAGAGCTTTCCTGCCCGACAAAATATTTTAAGGAAGCCTCATCAATTAATTTTGTCCGCTCATGCAAATACGGACTAGGGGTTTTGCGTCTTAGTATTCTCTACCGTCTGGCTAAATTGGGATTGAAATCAAAAATATTCAAACCTGACGCAAAAAAGCTGGACTTGTCCGATGAACTTGAATATTACTATCAATAATTTAAAAAATTTTACGGGGGAGCGTAATGAAAAAGTTAAGAGAATGGGTGAACAGTATTTCGTGGGTAGAAATATTGTCTGCTCTATGTCTGGCATTTATTAATTATATTGTTATCCACAGATTATTTTTTAAACATATAAAATATCCGTTTTTAAATGACTTTTATGCCGGTATAAGCATATATGCCAATGTAAATAAGTATAGCGATATTTTATTTATATTTTTATATTTTTTACTTTTTTTCGTTTATCTGTATTTTATAAAAGAAATTAAAAAGCTGGATTTTAATAATATAAAATCGTATTTGCAATCAGCCGCTTTCATTACGATTACAGTAGCATCTGTTTTGTCCGGAATGAGCGTATTTGTCCCGTTTAGTCCGGAATTTGCAGATAAAATACCGCTTTTAATTACATGTATATTTTTAATAAGTTATTTATTACATATTCATTTAAAACGATTACCGATTGTAATATTGCAAATAGCCTGTCTTTTCGGCTTTATAAGCCTGACTCCCTTCTCATTGAATTCCCATAAAATCACTCTTTTGGGCTATTTCTTGTTTATTTTGCTTATCGGAGTTTCATTATTTGATATTTTAAGGAGACGAAAGGCTGCGGTATTTAAAAATCGAATTTCGCCTTTTGCTCTTTTGCCTGTCATAATACTGTTATTTGGAGTCACAACCAGATCTTATTCAAATATTGACTTTCATCATCTGGGTGAGATGGTTTCGACTTTCTGGTCTGTAGATAATTTCGGGGCAAAGTATTATAAAGATATAATGCTTGTACACGGCTTTGCTGATGTCCTGCCGTTTTATCTGGGAAAATATGTATTAGGAGATTCAACTCTTTCTGGGTTTTATGACGGGTATACTCTTTTAGAAAATATAAGAGTTTCTTTTACATTTATACTCTTATATTTATTATTTTGCGGCAGGATGGCTTTTATTTTTCCCGCAATGTGTTTTTTGTGTTCGATTTCATTTATGATTCCGGGATATCTTTTGATTATAAAAAATTATATTTTTAATAAAAGATATTTATTTATATCATTGTTTATATTTTTTGCGTTATTGTTTGCAAACTACAGAACCAGTCTGGGTTCTGCCTGGATTGTAGCGGGATTGCCTGTACTCGGGTATGCGGTTTATGAGTTGTGCAGAGACAAAAAGTATTCTCTTAGGGGTAAGATTTGTTATTTGTGTGCTCTAATGCTTGCCTTGACCCTTGGGATTTGTATCTTTAGAGAAGAAATTGCAGGATATCTTGCAAAGGCTGTATATTATTTAAAAGGAAATCTTATTGTTTTCGGAACAATGATGAGAACTGATATATTTTATCCTTTACCTTTGAGAATTTTCCAGTATGTTATCTGGCCTGTAATCCTTTTTATTTTTATTAAGGGTATTTTAAATAAAGATTTAAAAAGAGAACAATTTTTTATGATTATTTTTGCTCTTTTATATCCTCTTTTAATTATGAGCTATGCCCTTGGGCGTGTTGACGGTGAATATTTGACAAGATCTGTTGATATGGCATATCAATACTTGCTGGTTCTTGTCCCTTGTTATCTTTTATCCTGTGGATTAAAATATAAAAAAGCCTTAAAATTACTTTCCGTGGCATTAATATTCCTGAGTTTTTGTATAGTTATACAAAGAGTCTCTTGCTTAAACAGAAAGTTTGTACACACTTCAATTCCAAATAATAATCAGTCATATAATATCGGAAATATCCGTGTTTTGGAAGAAGAGACTGATTTGATAAAAAATGTTGATTCTGTTTTAGAAAAATATTCTTCCGCAAACGATGATTTTCTGGATTTGACAAATCACGGAGCATTATATTTCTTCCTTAATAAAAAAATGCCTATTCCTTATGTTTCTTTTTATAATGCAATTTCGCCTGAATTAACGGAAGAATATGCCCAAAACTTCAATCCGGAAAAACTAAAAGTTATCATGATATCCCCAACTATTCAGTATGATGCGGTATATGCTTCTTTGAGACTGCCTTTGCTTTATAGAAAAATTCTTTTATCAGGAAAATATTCCCTTGTTAGTGAAAACGGAAATGATTATTTAGTATATTCCGAGCAGAAGAAGTCTTTTACTGACAAAGAACTGACAACTATTGACAAATATCTTGGTGCGCATAATTTAAGTCGTTTACCGGAAAGTTGGTGTAATTCGCATCTTTTGAGAAAATTAAAAACAATAAATATTAATTATAAGATTGAAAAAGTTTCGGACGGATACAGAATTATATTTGAAGATAAAATTAAAGGCTGCGATATTGATTATATTAAGCTTGAACTGAGTCCTTCCGTAGACAAATCAATTTATCTAAAATTAAATGATATTCCAACCGAAATTATGTATTCTTCGGATTCCGGAAAAGCTCTTGTGCCGTTTGCAAACTATCCGTCCTGGCTTTTGGCGGACAATGTATCTGAAATTATGATACGTACAAAATCAGATAAAATTAAAATCTCTTTTTTAAAGAAATAAAATAAAAAAATACCGCAATTCCTGCGGTATTTTTTATTATGAAATCTTTGGTTTTTTGATAAATACAAGAAGCGGAATAAGCATAAATGTTGCAAACGCAAACCATCTGAAGGTGTCTATGTATGCCCAGAGATGAGATTGTTGTACAAGTTGTGAATAAATCTGGCTTTGAGCCATTGTGTGCGCTGTAAAGGTATCAGTCATAGATGAAAATGTTCCGCTTAATGCATTAACACGATCAACAAAAACATTATTCGTATCGTGAAGATGATTAATCAGCATATTCTGATGTACCTGCGAAAATCTTGATACCATTGTTGTCCCAAGAGAAGTTCCGATTGCACCGCCTATATTTTTTACAAGGTTTTGGAGTCCTGTTGCGTTTGTCATCTGTTCGTTTTTAATTGTCGAGAATGAAAGCGGGATCAATGGCGTCAATGCAAGGAACAGACCTGAACCGTAGAGAATGTTAGGAAGTGCAATTGTTGTAAGGTTTATCTGTAAGTTTATATCGCCAAAAAATACACTTCCAAGTCCCAAAAGGATTAATCCAATCATTACAATACGTCTGTCTCCGAGTTTTTTGGATAATGTAAGATAAAGTGCAACCCCGATAAAACTTCCGACGCCTCTTGAACCCATTGAAAGGCCGCTTAAATAAGCAGTGTATCCCAGAAGATTTTGCAGCATTGAAGGAAGAAGCGCTGCAGATGACAGGAATACTCCCATTAATATTACCTGAACAAGTGTTCCGAAAAAGTATGTCCTATCTTTTAGTACCCTAAGGTTAATAAGCGGTTCCTTTCCTTTTGCCTGGGAAATAAAAAACAGTATCGCAAAGATTATGGAAAATGTTGTAAGCCATCGAACCCACACCGCTCCGAACCAGTCTGCATCATTCCCTTTGTCCAGTACAACCTGTAAGCATATCAGCCACCCTGATAAAAACGCCATTCCCTTAAAGTCAAAATGAACATTTTTTTGTTTTTTTGCATAAGGGGGTTCCTGTAATAAATTTTTTGCCAGAAAAACACATAAAAATCCTAGCGGAACATTTATCAAATAAATCCAAGGCCACGACCAGTTTTCAGTAATCCATCCGCCTAGTACAGGTCCGATTAGAGGTGCAAAAATTACTGCGATTCCGAAAATGGCCATTGATTTTGGTCTGTCTTTCTTCGGAAAACTTTCAAGCATTATTGATTGTCCGAGCGGAAGCAATCCTCCTCCGCCGAGACCTTGTAAAAATCTTGCCAATACGATTTCTATCATAGAATGTGATATTGCACAAAGAAACGACGAGATTGTAAATACTATTGTACATATCATAAAATAGTTTTTACGTCCGAAAAGTCTTGATGCGGCTGATACAAGAGGTATGGCAATACCGCTCGCAATCAGGTAACTGGTTAAAACCCAGGTCGATTCATTTAAACTTACTGACATTGAACCAGCAATATAAGTCAATGCTACGTTTGATATGGTTTCATCCAGTACAAACATAAATATGGCAAGCATTACCGGCGTAATCATCAGCCAGGGGTTAATCGTGGGGTGCCATTCTTCTTGTGTATTTATATTTTCGGTCATTTAATCTCTTTCCTCGTTTAAAAAAAACTCCCAAATTACTAAATTCATTGCGTTCATTAAGTAATTCTACTCTCAGCACAAGGCATATAGTGTCACACGCCTCGCCCTGCTAAGCGGTTCCGTTTGTATGACACAAAGAGAGAAGGGGATTAATTGCTATTTTCCTGTCAATTTCTTATCCAGCCCTTTTACAAATCCTAAGTGTAAAAATGACGTTATACCTGCAAGGTATGCTGAATATTTATGGACATTTCTTTTCTGCGGAATTTTTACTTTTTTAAAAGCGGTTACTCCGCAGATTGTTCCAAACCCAAGTGCGCCGTAACCTGACCAGTCAACAAATTTTTTGTGCCGCTGCCAGTTTGTTCCTGTTGTTTTGTGTGGTTGTACTGCTGTTACTTGGGGCATAAATATTACCTATCTTAAAAGCATTTTTCCTAATGATACTACTGAGTTCATTAATATTACGGATTTATCTTTTCCGAAAGTTACATCAATCCATAATATTGCAAATGTTTTATCATAATCTTCCGGCAGCGGATCAAACGGAGCAGAGAGTTCTACTGCTTTTATTAAAGCTTTATTCAGCCTTTGATTACCCGAAGATTTTTGTATGTAGATTTTTTTCAACTCGCCATTTTTGTTTATTTTTACCATTACACTGGCTGAGCTGTTTCTATACCAAAATCTGTATTTTAAATTCCCTTTTACTTTTGCTATTACGCTTTCAGCATATGGTTCGAGGTTTGTCAGCAAATAATTTAAATCATTATCCTCACTGATTTCAGGTATATATTTATCTTTAATGAATTCCATAACTTTATCGTTTACGGAATTTATACTTCCCATAAAGTAGTTGTTTTTATACGCGATAGGGTCTCCGACTACAAACGGATGATTTCCTTCAGACATTATAAGAACTTTACTGTTATTTTTTATTTGTTCTTCATAATATTTTATGTAATAAAAAATTTTGTTGTCTTTTTTCTGAATGCTGTCAGTATCAACATACATAATATTCCCGAGTATATTATTAGCAGGAACCCAGTTTGCGGCGTTAGCACTCAAACCTGTATAAAATACTGCCGATAAAATTAAAATAAAATTTAAGAATTTTTTATACATATTTCTCCTTTAACAATTTAAAACATCAAATTGCCCATAGGCATCATCATATTTTGCATCATCATAGAATCTCCGTTGCCGTAATTTTGCGGAAATTTATCATAAGTCATCGGAGTGCTTTGCGGTGCGGTCTTAGGCTGACCATCAGAATCTTTCAATGATTTAATTACCTTTTTCCCTGTTTTTATCGGTTCATCATTATCTATTTTGTATCCGTATTCGTCATAATCAGCATATTCATCATTATTGGAAGGGGCAGTAAATTTAGTATTTTTTTCGAGATTTTTGAAGGAATTTTCCTGCGGCAGAGAACGGTTAAATCCTGAAAATCCCTGTGACTGGTTCATATATTCGATATTTGCATCATTATTTGCAAATGCAGGAACTGCAAGTATTATCATACAAACCGCCATTAAAAATTTTTTCATAACTTCCCTCCAGTTTTATGTTAATAATTTAACACAAATTTTCAGGCTGTTCAATAAATTGTTACATTTTCGTGATTTCCGATTTTTGTTGTATTATTCATTTTATGATAATTTATTCAAATAAACTTTTTGAGAATCCTGTTGAAGTTATAAAAGCATTTGACAGTCAAGAATTTCTAATCTGTTTTAAAAAGATTGAATCTCTGCGTGAAAAATATTTTCTTGTCGGTTATATCAGATATGAGGCAAAGGATATTTTTCTCGGAAAATCTGTTAAATCTGAACTTCCGCTTTTATATTTTGAGGTTTTTGACGGATTTAAAGAATACCAACCGAAGAAGGGTGTTTATGCTAAATTGAATACTGCACCAGATATTACATTTAATGAATACAAAAATGCTTTGACTCAGATTAAAGAGGAAATTGCGGACGGAAATACGTATGAGGTTAATTATACTTACGATTGGGATGTAGATTATTCGGGAAGTGAATTAAAGCTTTACGAATACCTGTTGCATAAACAAACAACACCGTATAATGCATTTTTTAAAAATGAATACGATACGGTGTTGTCATTTTCTCCGGAATTGTTTTTTGAACTTGAGGGAAGTCATATTCTTACAAAACCGATGAAGGGTACAATGCCGCGCGGGGAAACTTATGAAAAAGACAGAGAAAATATAGAATTTTTGAAAAACGATATAAAAAATCGTGCTGAAAACGTAATGATTGTCGATTTGCTCAGAAATGATCTCGGCAGAATTGCAAAAACAGGATCTGTTAAGGTAAGTAAACTTTTTGATGTTGAAACGCATAAAACACTGCATCAGATGACATCACAGATTGAAGCCGATTTGGAAGATGATGTAAGTTTATATGAGATTTTTAAGGCAATTTTCCCGTGCGGCTCTATTACCGGCGCCCCGAAAATAAGTACCATGGAAATAATTGACCGGGTTGAGAAAGGAAACAGAAATGTTTATTGTGGTGCAATAGGAATAATTTCTCCTGACAGAACGGTTTTCAGTGTACCTATTAGAATATTGCAAAAATCAATCGGACAGAATAGTTATAAATACCGTGTTGGCGGTGCTGTTGTTTGGGATTCCGATATAAAAGACGAATGGGATGAAACTTTTACAAAAGCAGGGTTTTTAACTGATGAATTTCGTCTTGTTGAGACAATTAAAGTTCAGAATAAATCAATGTTTTTAAAAGAGGAGCATTTTAAACGTTTGCGGGAAAGTGCTGAACATTTCGGATTTACGATTGATGAAAGTTTATTTAAACTTGAACCGGAAAAAAACGGAATTATGCGTATTCTTCTTTCAAAGAACGGCAATTACAAGATACAATATCTTCCATACTCACGTACTCCTGTAAATCATATAGAGATTTCTGATATTATTCTGGATAGTACAAATGAACTTTTGAGATATAAAACAACACTTAAACCATGGTATGAAAAAAGTTATGAACGAATTCGGCGTGAAGAAGTTTATGATGAAATTTTCTTTAACGAGCGAGGAGAACTTTGTGAAGGGGCAAGGACAAATATTTTGCTGGAAATTGACGGGAAGTTTTATACACCGCCTCTATCCTCAGGATTGCTTAACGGAGTTTTGAGACAAAATCTTCTCGATAGCGGAGTTTGTGTCGAAAAGATTTTGTATAAAAAAGATTTACTTGAAGCGGATAATATTTACTGTATCAATTCCGTACGTGGGATTAAAAGGGTTGAATTATGATACTGATTGATAATTATGATTCTTTTACATACAACATTGTACAATACCTGAAAGAACTCGGAATAACTCCTAAAGTTTTTGAAAACGATAAGATTACTATAGAGCAGTTACGTGATTTGGATTTTGAACATATAATAATCTCTCCTGGTGCCGGTAATCCTGATACAGCCGGGATTTCCATGGAAGTTATAAGAGAATTCTACAAAGATAAGAAAATTCTCGGAGTATGTCTGGGGCATCAGTGCATCGCACAATTTTTCGGCGCAAAAATCGTCAAGGCAAAAGAACCCTGCCATGGAAAAATATCTGAAATTATCCATACAAAATCAAGATTGTTTAAAGACATTCCGGAAAAATTTGAAGTTACAAGATACCATTCTCTCCTTGTTGAAGATTTGCCGGATTTATTAATCGAAACTGCCAAAACTTCCGACGGGATTTGTATGGCGTTTGAACATAAATCACTTCCTATTTACGGTGTTCAATTTCATCCGGAAGCTATCCTGTCTCAATACGGGCACAAGATTTTTGAGAATTTTATCTCAATTTGAGAACAGCGCTGTGGCGGTTTGTGGTAGCATTTTCTTTTCTGTATGAGAAAAATAAATCGTTATCACATACTGTACAATATGGGCAAACATCAATTTCTTTGACTCCGCATTCTTCAATCTGGCGCTTATTGATTTCTTTTAAGTCCACAAAAATTTCTCCGTTACGCCGCTCGTATAATCCTTCAAAATTTTTTACCGTAGCTTTTAGTTTTTCGAAAACTTCATCCCCGACATTATAACAGCATATCGAAATTGCAGGTCCTATTACAGCAGTTAAATTTTGAGGTTTTGAGCCGAAATCCGTTATCATTTTTTCAATTGTTTTTGCCGAAATTCTTCCAGCTGTACCGCGCCAGCCGGCATGAGATACCGCACCTATATTTTGTTTTTTGTCATAAATAATCACTGGTGTGCAGTCTGCAAAGTTTAGAAAAATTGCATTTTCTTTATCTGTTAAAATTAATCCGTCAGTATCGGGATAAGATGTTTTTCCTGCTGTAACATTTTCAACATTAGATGTGTGTGTTTGGCTCGGGGATATAAGGTTTTTTACGCCTAAATATTCCGTAATTTCACGACGGTTTTCCTGTGTAATTTTTTCGAATTCAGGTTCTTTGGTTTTTATAAAGCTTTCTCTTGTTGTGAAAAAATGTTCCGCTTTAATCAAATCCGAACGAAGTATTTTTTTCCCGTTAATTTCATCAAAATAAAACATATCTATATTTTACTATGAAAATTATTATGGAGCAAAAAAGTGAGGTGGCAGCGCCAGATTAGATTGGAAGGTTGTCGGATGAAAAGATTTTCGGTAGAGGATTAAATTTTAGTATATGTTGGTTTGTTAAAGGAGAAAATAATGAAAGAAAATTTAAGAAAGTATCTGGTAGAATTTATCGGAACTTTTTTCCTTGTATTTACTGTCGGCAGTACAATTTTGTTTGGTGCAAGCGGTGTAATTCCTCCGATTGCAATCGGGTTTGCTCTGATGGTAATGGTATATGCGGGAGGGCATATTTCAGGCGGTCACTATAATCCGGCCGTATCTCTTGCCGCAGTAATCCGCGGTGCGCTTCCGGCTTCCCAGTGGCTGCCTTATACTGTTGCACAGGTGGTTGGCGGAGTTGCTGCATCGTTTCTTGTTAATTATATTGTTGCACCGCAAAATTATTCGCAAGGTGCTGATTTTAATATTTTGGGGCTTATAATAGGTGAATTTTTATTTACTTTTGCATTATGTTATGTGGTTTTATTAACTGCAACCTCGAGACCTGTGAGCGGAAATTCTTATTACGGTCTTGCTATTGGTTCAGCTGTAACTGTCGGGGCGTTTTCTGTCGGCGGGATTATTTGTCCGGGGGCGTTTAATCCTGCCGTTGCAATTTCCCTGGGGATTATGCATGCAGCGTTTTGGAAGATTGCAGGCATTACTGTTCTTGTAAACCTTATTGCGGCTGTTGCGGCAGGTTTGACGTTTAAGGCTGTTACATATAATGAATAGTGAGTGGTGAGGAGTGAGGAGTGAAGGGTTCAATAATAATCAGACCCTTCGCATCTCACTCTTCACTTTTAGAAAACCCGAATTCTTTTCTTAATTTGTCTCTGCCGCCACACAAATAGAAGATTTTGTTTGCAATGTCTTTTGCGTAATTCTCGCAATCATTGATTTCGCCATTTATGGAGTATTCATTAATTTTTCTAAGATAATTTGCCATATAATCTTCAATTTCAGGATTTTTTCTAAGCCATGTTGAGGGAGATTGACGTCCTTTAAGCTGATTACATTCTCTGTGAAGCCCGATTTTGTTGTTCAAGTCATCAGTACCGCCATTGTTTCTTGCTATAAAATGGTCTTTTGTAAAAACTGATTTTCTGAAAATTCTTTCAGTAAATACTTTGCTCCAGCTGTAATTTTCTTTTTCCGAAATTTGTTTAGAGTGGTATACAGGTCCTTGAAGAATTTCAATTTTTGCCATCAATTCTTCCGCCCTTTCACTAAGCCGGAACCTGTCTTCGTCTTTTATTTCCATTGCGGTAAGAAGTATGTCCTTTAATCGTGTGGAATTGTAGAAGAGTTGAGTATTTTTATCATAGTCTTTTAGTGTATTTGCAAGTTTCGCCAGTTTGTTTTTTTCAGTTTCGGAATATGAAGGGTCACCTAATTTTTTTGAGGCTGCTCTTATGAATGTGTTAATTTCATGGTGGCATAATTTTTTCACATAGGCTGAAATTTTTCTTTTCATCAGAGTCTCGGTAATATAAGGATCTCGGATAAAATTGTCACGGAAGTTTTCTGCGAGAATCTTTGTCATAGGCGGAAAATTTTCCTTATGTTGTTTTATAATATCGCTCAATTCTTTTATTGATGACGATTCGTTAATTTGTTTGAATATTTTTTCCCGTTGCTCATGAGTCAGCATAATGGCATTACATTTAGGGCAGGGAAGTCCTTCGATATTTTCAAACGGTAAATCCGTAAAGTTTTTCTTGTATTCTAAAAAGCTCCAATCGTTTCCGTTGAGAGATATTTTTTTGTTGGATATGTTTTGAATATTTTTTATCAGACTATTGATATAGCTGCTGTTTGTATGCAGTTCATTGTTATTTATTGCACCGTTAATATCCTGAAGATATTGTGTAAGATTATCTTTTAATACTGCAGGATTGTCAGAAGTTTTATAATAGCGGCTGTTAGTTTGTGTTTTATTGTCACAATCTCTGCAGATTAATATTTTATTTGCCGGATCATTGATATCTTGATAGTTTGCAACATTGCGGAGTTCTGAGACAGAACGTCTGAATAAGGCTTTGCCGAGAGTCCTCAGACCTTTATCAGGTCTTGTATCAGAAAGATGTTTTGTTGAAATATTTTTGTAATAATTGTATGCTCTGCTTTGATGAAGCATTACTTTCCGATAAAGTTTTTCTTTCCGCGGATAATCCGTATTCCTAAGTGTTGCCGTCATTATTTCATTAAATTTATATAGTTCATAGGGTTGAAAATCTTTATGAATCTTTAATGCATCAACAGCTTTTAAATATTCATTTTTGTTTTTGTCTGACATAAAAAGTTTTTCGGTTACAAGTGTTATAAGATTAATATTATTCCGGCAGGTGTCAGCGTATATTTTAGGAGCATCTTCATAGATTTTTTGCAGAACAGTTTTTATATCAGCGTCAGGATATTCTGAATTAATATTATGTAGATCTTTCAGTATTATGGAATTATTGTCATTAAGATATTGTTTATTTTCGGTAAGTATTTTCTCAAGTTCTTTACCGTTTTTAACCTGAGACATACTTTCGAGAAGACTGTTGTATTTTTCTTCTGAAAGCATTTTTTGATTACATCTGGCGCATCGTACACCGTTAAGCTTTTTTAGTTCATTGTCAAATTCTGAGACAGGTTGCTCTCCGGTAAATGCAGGAATAAAAATATCTTTTTGGGTACCTGTATGTAAGTGTGGGGAAGGGTTTGAGAAAACTTGCTGGATATTTTTTCTAAAATTAATGATATTAATCGGGGTAATCATAAAACTATTAAACCCCGAAAATAAATTTTTTGCTATTTGTGGTAATATTTTGTTATGAAAAAGATTTTATTTTTAATTACGGCGTTAATGCTATTACAGGGAGTCTCTTTTGCACAGGAGAATATTAGTTTTATATACATAAACGGTTCAAACAACAATGATGAAAAGATGAAAAACTGGTTTGAAAAAGGTGTTACCAAACTTCATCCGGTTATGAAAAAGAGTTTTGAGGATAATGAGGAAGCTGCGTCATTATTTTTAAAAAACGGTGAATATGCCATAAACTCTGATGCGAGAATGTTTTTCTGGGGTGACAAGAGTAAGGCTGATTTGGAATTTGTTGAACAGCAGCTTGATTTATCAAAAGCATTCAGTCCGACAATTGCCTATGGTGTCCGCTCTCTTCTTGCAAGCTGTTTGCATGATGCAATCTGGGTTCAAAAATCTCATCACATGCTGCCTATACTTGAAGATTTGCATAAAACTGTGATGGAAGAATATTCGCAGGGAAATAAGGTTGTGCTTTTCGGATATTCTGCCGGAAGCTTTATTACGTATGAATATCTTTTCAATAAACTTCCGTATCTTAATGCGCCTGATTTAATGAAATCTGAAAAAGTTGACGACGATATCAGGAATTTTATACTTCAAAATCCGCGGAAAAATTCCTGTATTTCAGCAATTTCAAAGGCCGGAATAGGGGCTGTGACATCTGACGGACGTTTGAGATTTATCCCTGATATAGAAAAGTTTAAAAAAGCCTACCTTAAACTTGATGAATATACCGATGCCGCATGTATCCCTGAAAATGCTGTCCGCGGGATTGTCAATTTTGCAAGTCCTCTGGTGCTTTTTTATTCGGATATCGCGGATCCTGATTATGAACTCACATACTATAACAGGTTTATGCTCAAATACATGTTGGAAAATGATTTTTTTATGCTGACGGTTAATTTCAAGGAAGATCCTATGGGGTTCCCGACAACAAGAAATCTCAAACCCTCTGAACTTGCACAAAAGGCTAAGATTGATATAACTAATCCGAAAGGTTTTGTATATGATAATTCGACGGTATGGAGTATGAGAACTTTTTTTCTCGCCCACACTTCATACTGGTCGGCAAGAAAAATTTTCTCTAAAGCAGTTGCAAAATCCTTTGTTGACGGATATAAATTTATGCAGCAATCTTTAAATAACGATATTGAAAAAGAAGATTTATAAAAAGGAGATAAGAAAAATGAATTTTGAAGAAGGAGTACAGTTTGATCCGGGATTCGTTGCCCACATTTCTGCTTTCATACCGAATATTGAATATCTTTATGACTCGATTGACCGTTATAAAAATTTCGGACAGAAGAAAAATCATTTTAAGATGTTTTATCCGAAATTGATAAAATTATTTGATGACTATATTGCATTTTACTTAGGCTGTATGCTCTGGGCGGCTGCTGTTAAGACTATCAAAGGCAAACCTATTTTGAATAATTTCTGCTGCGGCTCTGAATATAATGAGGAAGAAACCGTATCCGAGGTTAATTTTGTATCTTCATACTATGAATACTTGCCGCGGGATGTGAAGTATTATACCGGTAAAGACTTTATTCCCGATGAAAAAAAGATGGATATTTTAAGGAATTATAAGGCTTTTCTTATTGAAAATAAAGGCTTTACCGAACTCAAAACAACTGATGACATAAAGCTTCCGCCGAACTTTAAGGAGTTGAAAAATCCTGAAGCAATAATTAAGGAGATAGAAGAAGTTGTTGCAAGCGGAAATCTTCTGGCATTATACGATTTTTACAGTGAGATTTTGTAAATGGAGATAAGAGAAAAACTTTATCAAATGTTTATTCTGGGGCTTGAAGGCGGCGGGTATAAAAAGGCGCTGGAAGAAGGGCTAGGCGGTATAATTTTTTTTACAAAAGATATAAAATCCGCTGAACAATTCAGCGAGATGACATTCGGCATAAAATCTCTTGCAATGGTTCCTCCGTTTCTTTCTATAGATCAAGAGGGCGGTAGGGTTGAGCGGACAGAAAATATTCATCATGGTAAAAAGTATTTGTCAGCAAAATTTGCCTTTGAAAAAGGCGAAGATTTTTTGCGTAAGCAGACGGATGAGATTGCACGGGAATTGAAAAGTTACGGTATAAATCTTAACTTTGCCCCCTGTATTGATGTAAATACAAATCCTGCAAATCCGATTATTGGCGAGCGCGCTTTTTCTGATAAACCGGAAGATGTAATAATGGGCAGCAGAATTGTCTGTGAAGCTTATCGCAAAAATGCGATTATTCCATGTGTAAAACACTACCCCGGACATGGCGACGCGAATGCTGACAGTCATTTGACTCTTCCGCGGATTGATTTAAGTCTTGAAGAGATGGAAAAATCTCATATTGCCCCATTTGCCGCAGCCGTAAAAGACGGAATAGAAATGGTTATGGCAGCGCATCTTCACTGTACCTGTTTTGATAAAGAGGTTATCCCTGCAAGTTTAAGCCGGAATGCAATCTCTTATTTACGTGAGGCTTTAGGTTTCAAAGGCGTTATAATTTCAGACGATATGATGATGAAGGGAGTTTCTCAATTCGGGCTTTCAGCTGCGATTGAAAAAGGTATCAGAGCCGGCTTAAATATGTTTATCCACAGAAATTCCACTCCTGATGTGATTGAGGCGATTGAAGAAGTTGCCCAAAAAGCTAAAAACGATGTTGAGCTTTATGAAAAAATAGAAGAGTCTTACGAAAAGATTATGCAACTAAAATATACTAAGAAGTTAGGGGACTAAGTGGAAAGATGTTAGGTCGTTAAGTGCGATTAAGTGAGTGGTGAGTAGTGAATAGTTCAACAATGATTAGTTAGCACCTCCTTTTTTTGTAAGGGAGGTGATGCATTAGTGATGGATGGTTTTCGTTCCCTCCCCACTTCTCATTTTGGGAGAAGGCATGTGATTGTAAACCCCAAAATCCACCCTCTATCCCACATTTACAAAGGGGGGAAGTTTAGGTCATTCTGATGGCGAAGCCCGAAAGAATCCAGCTTTTGAAAAAGTGAAGAGTGATGAGTGAAAATACTTATTATTAATTGAACCACTCACTACTCACCATTCACTTTTTCTCAGTATCTTTCCTTAAACCATGTGCATATTATCGAAAATTTCTTTTCGCTGAACCCAGATTTCCATACCGAGTTCTTTACCGGTTTCAGTGAGCGCTTCTTTGATTTCTTTGAAAGAATATTTTGATTTTTCAATATTTCCGAGAAGAAACATTACAAAGTGCCCCTGCATCAGGGTTTGTTTGATGTCTTCGATATTGACCTCGTATTTTGCAAGTACTGCCGTAACTTTTGCGACAATCCCGACTTTATCTACGCCTGAAACTGTAACGATTATTTGCTGGTCGGACATGGTGTTTCCCCGCTTTCTTCTTCAACAGTAACAGGAACCGGCACAGGTTTCATTTCTGCAAACCAGTCTCTGTTCACCCATTTACCTAAATTGTATTTCTGGCAGTATGCTTTCAAATCTTTTTTTACTTCAGGTGCCAGAATGTACATTGCAATAATGTTCGGAACAGACATTGCAATCATCATCGCATCCGTAATATTAATAACTGATGTTACGTTTAAAACAGAACCTATTACAATGAAAGAACAGTAAATCAATTGGAATGCAAGGCTTCTTTTCTTGCCTTCTCCGAACAAGAAGTTCCATGATTTTTGACCGTAATAAGCCCAGCTTATAATTGTTGATAATGCGTACAATAAAACTATACCGGCAAGCAGTGTCGGGAAAAACGGCATTACAGATGAAATTGCATCAGATGTCATTTCAATACCGGATGTGTGCCCGGCATGGGTTTTGTAAACCCCTGTAATTACGATTGCAAAAGCTGTCATTGTACACATAAAACCTGTCAAAAACGGATCAAGAAGTGCAACAAACCCTTGTGAAAGCGGCTCATCCGTTTTTACGGTTGCATAAACAATCGGTGCAGACCCTGTTCCTGCTTCATTTGATTGAACAGAACGACGCAGACCCATAATCATTGCAACAAACATTCCGCCGTAGATTGATTCAGGTTTGAATGCTTCTTTCACAATAACCCATGCTGCATGCGGAACTAATTTAATATTGCAGATTATGACTGCAGCGGCTGCAAACAAATAGATAAATATTTTTAACGGAACGATTTTTTCGGTAACTTTAACGATATTTTTAATACCGCCAATAACGATTAACCCGACAACGATTGCCATTCCGAGCCCGATTACCCAGTGGAAGTTATGTAAAAATCCGTTTTCGCCGCCGCAGACATTAACAAACTGGTTTGCGGCCTGGTTTATCTGAATCATGTTTCCGCCCGTAATACCTCCGCAGATACAGAGTATTGCAAACATAACAGAAAGCGGCTGACCGAGCCATCTCATTTTTTTTCTTGTCAATCCGTGTGCCATATAATGCATAGGTCCGCCTGATATTGAACCGTCAAGGTTAAATCTTCTGTATTTAACAGCAAGTGAAGCTTCCACAAATTTTAAAGACATACCGAGGATTGCGCCGACTATAATCCAGAAAGCTGCCCCCGGGCCGCCCATTGAGATTGCTATTGCAACACCGGCAATACTTCCGAGTCCGATAGTCCCGGATAATGCTGTCATAAGCGCCTGAAATGCCGAAACTTCACCGGTATCGGAAGATGCGCTTTTTTTCGGTTTAAAAACGTTTTCAAATGCATGGACAAAACCCCAAATAGCAATTCCTCTAAGGTAGAATGTGAAAAACAATCCCGCAAATAATATCCAGAAAATAATTATCGGCACATCAGCCCCGAACACATGTATCGGGAAAAATATTATGTCCGCTATCTTGTCGGAAATCGGCGCAATATTTTTGTCCATAAACGCGTCAATACTGAATGCGTTTGCCTGTTGTACGGATAATAAAAGTGTAAAAAGTACGGTTAAAAGTTTTCTCATTAATTCTCTTCCTTTCGAGTAATGTTCGGCCGTTTATCCAAAGGGTAAATTAACCAACTAATTTATACTAGCAAAAACATGCACTACAAGTGTAAAATCTTTGTCAAATCTTTACATTATTTTAAAGATTTGTTGCAAATATTCTGCGCAAACCTTCTTTTTAGTGAACTGTTTAATGGTAGTGAAACTATTGTAAGACAATACTTTTAACCTGTCATCATCCATGTTTTTTATATTAAGAAGTATTTTTCTAATCTCCTTTGCAATCGGAAGAGTAAGAAAACCGTTTTCACCGTCGCGTATAATTCCGTCAATCCCGTCGTCTTTTGTTCCGATTGTAATACAGCCTGACGCCATCGCCTCTAAATAAACCATACCAAAGGTTTCGCCGACGCTCGGCAGGATAAAAATGTCCGATTTTTTCATTTCTTCTATCACTTTTTCATGCGGCTGATAACCTTTAAAGTTTGCGTCAGGATTGATTTTACGTAATTTTTTGCAATCGGTTCCTTTTCCAATTACGGTTAATTCAAATCCTTCAAGTCCTTTTGTTGCTTCAAGAACTTTTTCAATATTTTTTCGTTTTTTATAATTCGCGCAGGTTAAAATTTTGAAAGGTGAATGGTGAGGGGGGGAACTTTTGGCCTGTTCGTTATTGCAGGCTTGACTCGCAATCGCTGGTGAAGCATTAAGGGATTGAATCAGTTTTTCGTCCACGCCTGAGGGTGCAACGAAAGTTTTAGTCTCAAATTCCGGATAAAGCGCAAGTAGTTTTCTTTGAATTACAAAAGAACGGCAGGCGATGGCTCTAGCATTCTTAAGTGCCGTTTCCAGACGCTTTTTAAAATGAAATTTATATAGATGACTTGAGAGAATTTCTAAATCCGAATTGTGTACCCCGGCGACAAAAGGAAGTCCGAGTTTATCTGCATACAAAATTCCTGATGGCATGTGCGCAATTACGATATCGTATTTCTTTGCAGGCGGTTTTATTTTACCCCAAAACGGAGTCCAAAAATTTAAATTCAGCACCCCATCATAGTTTCCCTGTTTATAAAAAGGTTTTCTCCGTAAAAAAGAATTTAAGATAAAATTCGGTTTTATAACATCAACTTCATTGCCTGCCGCCTTCCACTCCCGAACAAAATCAAAAAGCGTCCGCGGGGTTGTCTTTTCGTTTCCCTTTACCGGATATAAGTCTGTTATAAAAAGAATTTTCATATTGTTATTATATATGAAAAAGGGTCAAAATGTCGTTTGTAAACTCAATTTCTTCCAGATATAAAAATACATAAACATATCTCTCATGTTTGTGCTATTATATTGCCGTAAACGTATTACTAAAGATAAGGAAGGGAACTTATGAAAACACTTTCACCTTTGCAAATCGAAAGATTAAAATATCAGCCGAAACTTCCGGCATGTCTTGCAAAAGGCATTAATTCGCTGGAATTGGTTGAAGGTTCCGCAACTCAATCAGTCAGAGATCAGGAACAGATTAAAGAATTATTCAAAAATACTTACGGAAAACCTGTCGTAAGCTTTAAAAATTCAATTTCATTAACAGCATCTGATGTTAAAAACGTCGGCGTAATCCTCTCAGGCGGACAGGCTCCTGGCGGACATAACGTTATCGCTGGGCTTTATGACGCTTTGAAACAGGCAAATTCATCTAATAAATTATACGGCTTCCTCGGCGGACCTTCCGGTATCATCGACGGAAAATATATTGAGTTTACAGATGAATTTATTGACCAGTACAGAAACACTGGCGGTTTTGATATTATCGGTTCAGGCAGAACAAAACTTGAAACAGAAGATCAGTTCCAAAAATCGCTTGCAGTTTGTAAGAAATTGGGAATTTCTGCAGTCGTAATCATCGGCGGTGATGATTCAAACACAAACGCAGCACTTCTTGCGGAATGGTTTGTTAAAAATAACACAGGTATTCAGGTTATCGGTTGCCCTAAGACAATCGACGGCGATTTGAAAAACGATCAGATTGAAATTTCTTTCGGTTTTGATACTGCAACAAAAACTTATGCAGAATTAATCGGAAACATTCAGCGTGACGCAAATTCCGCTAAAAAATACTGGCACTTTATCAAGATTATGGGCAGAAGCGCATCACACGTTGCACTTGAAGCAGCTTTGCAGACCCAGCCTAATATCACTTTGATTTCAGAAGAAGTTGAAGAAAAGAAAATGTCCCTCGAAAGCATTATCAATTATATGTGCGACATTATCGTGAAACGTGCCGACAAGGGTAAAAATTTCGGTATTGCTATTATTCCTGAAGGTTTGATTGAATTTATTCCTGAAATGAAATCAATGATTGCAAACCTTAACGATATTATGGCAACTCTGGAAAGCGATCCTGATTTTGTTAACGCAACAACAATCCGCGATAAATTTGATATCGTAGAAAACAGACTTGAACCTGCAAACGCAAAAGTTTACAATTCACTTCCTGTTTTAATCAAAGGTCAGCTTCTTGCAGACCGTGACCCTCACGGAAACGTTCAGGTTTCAAAAATTGAAACTGAAAAATTGTTAATCGAAATGATTGAAACAAGATTGGATGAATTAAAATCTCAAGGGGATTACATCGGTAAATTCTCGGCACAATCCCACTTCTTCGGCTATGAAGGCAGATGTGCATTCCCATCAAACTTTGATGCTGATTACTGCTATTCATTAGGCTACAATGCATTTGCATTGATTAACTTTGGATTAACTGGATATTTGTCATCTGTAAGAAATCTTACAGCTCCTGCATCGGAATGGATTGCAGGCGGTGTTCCTCTCACCATGATGATGAATATGGAAAGACGCCACGGCGAAATGAAACCTGTAATCCAGAAAGCCCTCGTTAAACTCGACGGACCTGTATTCAAACAATTGGAAGAAAACAGAGAAGACTGGGCTATGAATGACAGATACCTCTTCCCTGGGGCAATCCAATATTTTGGACCGTCTTGCGTATGCGACGTAACAACTTGCACACTTCAATTAGAAAGAAGTAAAGAGTTAATCAACGCATAACTCTGGCGGTACAATCTGTTATTTACTTGACAAAAAACGAAAGATAGTAAATAATATAGACACAGGGGGAAGCCCTAAAGAAGTTGGATTTCCTTAGAGCTTCGCTTAGTACCCTATAGGATTATGATTTTAAGAAAAGTTCCAGTATCTCAAGTGCTGGAGCTTTTTCTTTTAATGCATTGACTAAAAAGTCAAGCATCATAAAAAAGCATAATCTCATATTGACCACCTCCTTTTCCGCCGTTTTCTTAGTAAGATACGTGTGCGGGCGAGGTGTGGTACTACCCTGAAATTATAATATCATAAAATTAATAATATTTCCAATTATTTACAATAAAAAAGATCCGCCCTGCGTCCGGGCGGTTATTAATAGCTGAAATATATTTTTAAGGAATAATTTCTGTATCTTCAAGGAGTTTTTTAAGCCTTAAAGCCTGTTCGTAAATTTTATCCATCATAAGTCCGATGTGGAGCATTTTTTCATCATTAAAATAGGTGTCTGCATAATTTTTGGCAACTGTTGTGAGGCTGTATATTTGTATGGTTGTATCTGCCAGAGTGCCTAATTCTTCTTTGTTCATTATACGCCTTCCAAGATTAAGTTATGTTGCTAGTTTTATCCTTATATGTGGAATATTATACTAATATATGGATTTTGTCAACAAAGTCAGGAAAACTATATACAATTGGCTATATGATTATCAATGAAGTATCAACAATGATAGGCAAAAGAAAAACTACCGTGGCTGAGGTTGCACGTTCAATTCATGTTAAGTATGAGACAATACAGAATCTGTATATGGATAAGACTCAGGGAATTAAATTTAATATTTTAAATAAACTTTGTTGGTACCTTGAGTGTACACCTAATGATCTGCTCAGATATATTCCGGATGAGCAGCCGCCTGTTGAAAAATAAAGTTCTAACCGTTTAGTTTCAATTGCTGTTTAGCGCGTTCTATCTTTGCCAGTCTAATTAATTCTTTTTCCTCAGGGCTTTTTATTCTGAATTTGTTTAAGAACCATATTTTAAGGGCACTTAATCCTACTTTTGAAAATATAGGCGCTTTTATAACAGGTGTGTTTTTCTGAACCTGTTTTGCGGTTTCAAAATCGTTGACTGCTGCTTTTGCGTATTCTTTTGACGCTTTTTTAAATCCTTTGTAATCGCCTGTTACGTATGACCAGAATTTGTCGTTTTGCAAGCGTTTTAATGTTTCATAACTGCTGTTGATTTTTGGAATTTTTGCCATATTTATCCCTTTTTGTTTTCATTGACGCCGTAGCCGAACATTGCAAAATCGTATTTAGCAGGGTCTTGCGGGTCAAATTGTTTTAAGTTTTCAGTGAGTTCTTTTACTGCTTTGAAGTCGTTTGCGTTTCGTGTAAGAAGCCCCATTTCTCTTGAAATTCTTGCAACATGTACATCAAGCGGAATATATAAATCCGATGCCGGCATAAATTTCCACAATCCGAAATCTACGGGACCTTTTCTTACCATCCAGCGAAGAAACATACACATACGTTTCATAGCACCGCCTTTTCTCGGGTCAGGTATCATGAAATAAAACCCCTGAGCAGCATTTTTTGCGCGTGAATAAAAATAATCCGTCACTGGTATAAACATATTTTTTTTGTAGGCGGTTTCGTAGCCGTATTTAAAAAGTTCTTCTAATCCGCCGTCTTTTGTATAAAGTTCACGCACAATAGAAAATATCTGTGCAAAATCCTCAGGCTTTCCAAATCTGTAGTTGAAATCGCCAAGAATTGCCGGTTCAAAATTCAGAATAAAATTCAGCGGTTCGTTTTGCGCTATATTAAAAAGAGCGTCCAGTTTTTTTGTAAAAACATCACGTCTGCCGTATGCTACAAGTGATGCCATAAATCCCGCAATTTCAATGTCTTTTTTATCTCTAAATCTGTTAGGAAATCTTACCGGATCATCTTTTATAAAATCTTCTGTCTCAAATTTTGCAACAAGACTGTCTATTTCTGTTTTCGTAATCATACGATTATTATATTATAAAATAATTTTGCAGCAAATTTTTTAGTATTGAAAATATCTGTCAAAATCTACATCATCAAAACTGCAGAGAAGTTTAAACGTATCGTTATCCTCATCCATTCTCTGAAAAGTATAATTGTCAAATTTCCAATATTTAGGTCTGATGCCTATAACACGAACAATCCCTTCATCTTTAAGAATTTGTAGTTTTTTCTTAACTGTTTCGAGCGGAAGTTCTACGAGTTTTGCCAGTTCCACCGCAGTAATTCCTTTTTCCGATGAACATTTTTCGGGCGTCATAAACATAAGTTCAAGCCCGACTTTTTTTAGTTCTTTGTCCTCTTCTTCAAGTTCGTAGTCATACATATTATTATATTATAAGAAAAATATTAATATTAGCTCATATTTTTACTGTATTTGCAGGAAAAATATTTTTTGTTTATGCTTTATTATGTAAACAAAGCTGGTGCTCCTCATACGGTAAACGTAAGCCGGCTAGGCGGCACCGGATTAGAAAAAACTATGGGTAATAAGAAATTCGGATCAATAACAAATATAGAAGCTGTAAAATCCATCAATAACCAGATAGATGCCCTTTCAAAACTTACGGCAAACCCTCATAAAATTAATGAACTTGATTCAAAAATGCTTGAAGGCACTATAAAATCTGATTCAGTTCCGCAGGTTCATAAGAGAACATTTCCTGCAATTGACAGGGCAATTGTATTTGTAAAACGTTATATCTTGGCAAAAGTCTCGCGTAAATTTAATTCTCTTGTGGAAATGAGTGACTCACTTGAATCACTTGCCAGTATAAATAAGAATGTTGATGAATTGATGAAAATTCGTGCTCCATATCGTGAGGCTTCACAAAATTACGAGATTTTGACTGAATATCTTTATAAAGCAAACAAAATTCATTCCCAGATAAGTAAGTCCATGAAACGCTGAACTTGAAATATTAATACATATAGTATATAATTAATAAAAAAGGAGGAAGTTATGAAAACTATTGCTATGACTGAGTTTACGGGGGGGGGGGCAGCATAGTTTCCTCTCAGGGAAAAGCTTTAAAGGATATTCTGGATTTACATTAGCGGAAGTTCTGATTACATTGGGGATAATAGGCATCGTTGCAGCAATGACATTACCTGCATTAATCCAGAAGAATAACAACAGAGTTGTTGAGACACGTCTGATGAAATTTTATTCTGCAATAAATCAAGCAATATTGATGGCGGAAAAAGATTACGGAGATAAAAAATATTGGTATGAAGATCTTGCAGGTGCAGAAATAGATAAGGACGGAAATGTTGTTCCCGGAAGTTCTCAGCAAGAAAAATGGTTTAGAAAATATCTTGCCCCGTATTTAAAAATAACTAAAATAGAAACTGTAACATCTGGTTCTCCGAAAGGATCGCTGATTGTTTATTTTGCCGATGGAAGTGCTTTAAGGCCAAGAAGAGCTGATTTTCTACCCGCGATTGGGATTTTTATCCTGGAAATGTAGATAAGTGCCTAAAACAACTTGAAAATTCATCAGCATACAGAGATGTAGGCGGTAAATGTGCATTTGCCTTTAATTTTAATCCGTCAAATAGTAGTTCTAGCTGGAAATATCATTATAATAAAGGTTTTGAACCATATAAATTTAACTGGGACGGAAGCATCGAGATAATTTATAACGATAGTCAATATGGCTGTAATTCTACTAATAGCAGCAGTTGGCGGCAATACTGCACGGCAATAATCCAGATGAACGGCTGGAAAATACCTGATGATTACCCGTATAAAGTTAGTTATTAATGTTAACATAGTCTTGCTTATTGGAGATGTTTATTCTAAAATTTTGCTATAAGCCCTGTTGCGGGTGTTTAGGAATGACTAGCTAAGGAGATACTATGAACGAGCTTTTGAAAAAATCGGCTGCCGAACAAAGCAAAGCCCTAAAAAATAAAGAAATTTCCGCTGTTGAATTGACAAATGCGGCTTTTGAAAGAATTACAGAACTCGATGAAAAACTCGGGGCTTTTAATTCTCTTACAAAAGAAACAGCACTTGAAACAGCTAAAAAAGTTGATGAAAAAATTGCAAAAGGTGAAGATTTACCGCTTCTTGCCGGTATTCCTCTTGCCTTAAAAGATAATATGAACCTCAAAGGCTCAAGAACAACTGCTTCAAGCAAAATTTTGGAAAACTTTGTATCGCCTTTCAATGCAACAGTAACCGAAAAACTCCTCGGCAACCTTGTTCCGATACTCGGAAAAGCAAATCTTGATGAATTTGCAATGGGTTCTTCAAACGAAAACTCTGCTTTCAAAAAAGTTCATAACCCTTGGAATTTGAGTAAAGTTCCTGGCGGTTCCTCAGGCGGTTCGGCTGCTTCTGTTTCTTCATGCGAAGCAACACTTGCGCTCGGCTCTGATACAGGTGGTTCTATCAGACTTCCTGCTTCTTTCTGCGGCATTGTAGGTATGAAACCTACCTACGGCAGAGTTTCCCGCTACGGCTTAATTGCGTTTGCGTCATCTCTTGACCAGATAGGCCCTTTTGCAAGAACTGTTGAAGATGCAGCTAACCTTCTTGAAGTTATCTCCGGTCATGACCCGAAAGACAGCACCTCTTTAAATCTGCCTGTGGAACATTACGCGGCACATTTGAATGACGATATTAAAGGCTTAAAAGTCGGTGTTATTAAAGAACTTATGTCGGAAGGTCTTTCTGAAGATGTTCAAAAGGCTATGGAAAAGGCTATTGAGGACTACAAAAAACTCGGCGCTGAAATCGTTGAAGTTTCTTTGCCTAAGTTAAAATATTCTATCGGAATTTATTATATTTTGGCAACTGCTGAATGTTCTTCAAACTTAGCAAGATTTGACGGCGTAAGATACGGTTATAGAACTCCTGATGCGAAAAATCTTATGGAAATGTACACAAAGACAAGAGCGGAAGGTTTCGGCCCTGAAGTTAAACGTCGTATAATGCTCGGTACTTACGCACTATCATCAGGTTATTATGATGCATATTACAAAAAAGCACAGCAGATGCGTGCACTGGTAACTCAGGACTTTATTGAAGCATTCAAAAAAGTAGATATCCTGATTTCGCCGACTTGCCCGAATACAGCGTTTGATTTGGGTGCAAAAGCATCTGATCCGCTGCAAATGTATTTAACAGATATTGCAACGATTTCCGCAAACCTTGCGGGAATTCCGGGGATGAGCGTTCCTGCCGGATTTGACTGTGACGGTATGCCTATAGGTTTGCAAATTCTTGCGCCTCAACTGCAGGAAAGCAGATTATTCAATGCGGCTCACAAGTTTGAACGTGCAAACGACTATTATTTGCAGCTTGCAAAGATATAACAGGTCTGCTTCCCTTGTAAAGGGAATTGTTAATTTTTCATTGCAATGAATTTATTTTTGTCCTCCCCTTGAGACTCTGCCGAACAAAAGGTGACTAAATGTCACGTTTTGTGAGAGGTAACGAAATCTTTGATTTCGAGGAGGGGTTATCAATGAGAAGTTAACATACACCTTCTAAAGGGTGGGGCACCACAAAGTAGTGGAGAGGGGATATTATTGCTTAATACGGAATATCTTGAAAGGAATATGCAAACGCTTGAAAAAGCTTTTGAATGTTTAAAATCAGCCGAAGAAGGTTCGGTTGATTACGAGATGTATAGAAATTCCCTCGTGAAAAGTTTTGAAATGACTCTTGAACAAAGCGGGAAGTTATTAAAAAAGAAGCTTGTTCCATATTTCCCGTCAAAAAAAGCTGCGGATATGCTTACTTTTAAAGATATTTTCAGATATGCCGCAAAATATTCTCTAATTACGGAAGAAGAAGCTGAAAGATGGTTTAAATACAGGGATAATCGGAATAATACAGCACACGATTACGGCAGAGCCTTTGCAGAGGAAACCTTGTCATTGATAGATGATTTTCTAAAAGATGTCGGCCGCTTGAAGGAAGTTATTGAGCATGAATAAACTTTTTATAAAACCGGAACACTTCAAAATGTTGACGGATATTTTTGACAGTTACTGTCCTGATGCCGAAATCTGGGCCTACGGAAGTAGAGTGAACGGCGACGCCCATGACGGCAGTGATTTAGACTTAACAGTGAAAAGTTTCAACTCGGATAATAAAGATATCCCTACTCTTAAAAGAGTACTTTCTGAGAGCAATATTCCATTTCTTATTGATATTACTGAATTTGACACGTTACCGTCAACTTTTCAAAAAGAAATTGTAAAAAATTATATTAAAATTTATGGTATCTAAAAAATACTTGAATTTTTTAATATTACGAAATGTAAACAATATTTTGGAAGGCCTGAAACCTTTATATATTTTTTTTTCGCCTTTTAATGCTAATAGTGTTGTCAATTTTTCCGTAGAAAAATATTTAAACTATATATAAGCAATGCGTGCTTAAGATATAAAATACAGAAAGGAGATTTATGGGTATAGAGTTCAATGGCAACAAGGAGATTCGTATTAGCAATCCTGATGTAGATCCAAAAAGTAAAGAGTTGATTGCACAGGATACTGTAAAGTTGAATCCTTCCGAAATCGGAGATTTGTTAAGAAGTCGAGGGGCTCAATCTTTTGATTATATTGATGAGGATAAAATATTTAATTTAGCTGAATCAATGGGACTCGTCAAACGTCACGAGCCAACTCCGGAAGAACTTGAAGCAAGGGCGCAATTGGATGAAAAAGCTTCATCAACAGGAATTTCCTACGGTGATGCTAACAAGAAAATAGATGAAATTCGTGAGAAATATAATGACGATAAATATTATACGGAAGTCATTGAAGAAAGACAACAGCCTCGTGGTACGTTGATTTATTACCCGCCTGTAAAACGAAGAGTTTTTGATGAATCAAAACTTCCGGAGCCGGCAAGAACAGAATATAGAGAAGCAATGGATGCGCAGGAAGAAATATTAAATAATAATGCAGCTCTTGCGAGAAAAGCCGGTCTGCAGCCTCAGGGCAGAAAAGAGCCGCCGGTTTCTACCGGAGGGAATGTATTTCTTGAAGAGGCAATAGCTAAACTTACCGGTAATAATAAGCTTGAACTTACTGAAAAACAAAAAGCCGCACGGGCGAAACTTGATGAAAAACAGTCTTCAACAGGTGTATCATATAAAGATGCTAATGCTCTAATTACTCAATTAACAGAAAAATATAAAGATTCTTGTATTTCGAAATTTGAATCTCCGCAACCTAAAGATTTAGCTATATATATGGCTCCATATGAAGCATTTGACCCGTATAAAATTCCGGAACCTGACAGGACTGCATATTTTGATGCACTTGCTTCAGTGCATGAAATAGAAGCCGAAAATTCAGCGCTAGTTAAGCAAGGAGGACTTCCAATGACGCCGCAGCCTTCACAGAATTATGCAGGTATGCGGAATCATATAAGATATGACTAATAAATAAAAAAAGCGAGCCTATTCGGGCTCGCTTTTTTACCGCTAAACAGTTAATCTGTTATTCTTTTGTATATTCAGCGTCGATAACGTCGTCATCTCCGCCTTTTTTATCTTCGGAAGCCGCACTTTCGCTTGAAGCTGTTCCCTGATTTGCCTGTTCTTCTTTTTGAACTGCTTCGTATGCTTTTTGCGAGATGCTGAACATTGTCTGCTGTAAATCATCCGATAATTTCTTCAATTCATCAGTTGGTTTATTTTCATCCAATGCTTTTTGTAATGCTGCTTTTTGTTCATCAAGTTTAGATTTATCAGCAGCGTCAATTTTACCTTCAAAATCTTTAACTATTCTGTCGGCAGAACCGATTAAGCTTGCTGCATTATTCTTGATTTCAGCTTCTTCTTTTTTCTTCTTATCCTCAGCAGCATTTGCTTCTGCTTCTTTAACCATTTTGTCGATATCTGCTTCTGAAAGGTTAGAAGAATTTGTGATGGTGATTTTTTGTTCTTTATTAGTAGCTTTATCTTTAGCAGATACGTTAACGATACCGTTAGCGTCGATATCAAATGTTACTTCGATTTGAGGCAGACCTCTCATTGCAGGCGGAATACCGTCAAGTCTGAACATACCTAAAGATTTGTTATCTTTAGCCATAGGTCTTTCTCCCTGAAGTACGTGAATATCAACGGCAGTCTGGTTATTTTCGGCAGTTGAGAATACCTGAGATTTAGAAACAGGTATTGTCGTATTTCTTGGAACCAACGGAGTCATAACGCCGCCGAGAGTTTCAATACCTAATGTCAGAGGGGTTACATCCAACAATACGATATCTTTAACTTCACCGGCAAGTACACCTGCCTGAATTGCTGCACCAACCGCAACAACTTCATCAGGGTTAACTGACTGGTTAGGTTCTTTACCTGTGTATTCTTTAACTAACTGCTGAACGGCAGGGATTCTTGAAGAACCGCCGACCAGTACAACTTCGTTAATATCGGCTTTTGTAACGCCTGCATCTTTCAATGCTGTTTCAACAGGAGTTTTACATCTGTTCAAAAGGTCACGGCTTAAATCTTCAAATTTAGCTCTTGTTAAGTTCAAGTCTAAGTGTTTAGGACCGTTAGCGTCAGCAGTGATGAACGGAAGGTTGATATTTGTTTCCATAACAGATGACAATTCGCATTTAGCTTTTTCAGCGGCTTCTTTAACACGCTGCATAGCTTGTTTATCGTTACGGAGATCAATACCTTCTGATTTTTTAAATTCATCGCACATCCAGTCCATGATTTTCTGGTCAAAGTCATCGCCGCCTAAGTGGGTATCACCTGATGTAGAAAGAACTTCGTGAACGCCGTCGCCGATTTCAAGGATAGATACATCAAATGTACCACCGCCTAAGTCGAATACAAGAACTTTTTCGGATTTTTCTTTTTCAAGACCGTAAGCGAGAGCTGCTGCAGTCGGTTCGTTAACGATACGGAGAACGTCAAGTCCTGCAATTCTGCCGGCGTCTTTTGTAGCTTGTCTTTGAGCGTCGTTAAAGTAAGCAGGAACAGTGATAACTGCAGATGTAACTTTTTCACCCAAATAAGCGCTTGCATCATCAGCCAACTTTCTCAAAATCATAGCTGAGATTTCCTGCGGGGTGTAATCTTTGCCGTCGATGTTTACTTTATAATCTTCGCCCATGTGTCTTTTAATGGAAGCGATAGTTTTATCAGGGTTCAAAATTGCCTGACGTTTAGCCAATTGGCCGACTAATCTTTCGCCTGTTTTAGAGAAGCCAACGATAGAAGGGGTAGTTCTTGAACCTTCAGCGTTAGCGATAACGGTAGGCTTGCCGCCTTCCATGACTGCTACAACAGAGTTTGTTGTACCTAAGTCAATACCGATTGTTTTTGCCATAATTTATAATCTCCTTTACTTAAAATAATTTACTTATTTATACTATTATTTATAACACTGTTTTCAACAAACCCTTAAAAAATAAACAAAAAATTAATATTTGCGCGAGCGAGCTGAGGGCGAAGGCTTGGCGACGAATATGGCAAAGCCATAGCAGTCGCCAACCGTAGACCCGTTAAACGCAAGCGAGCAAGACCCCGAGCCGAGGCAGGAGCGAAGCGAGAAACGAACACTCTCCTTTTACCCTCTCCCTCAAGTAGCGAAGGTGAAAACCGCTAATCTCCTCTCCCCTAGGGGGATACAAAGGGAGCAGACGAGGTAACGAGTCTTGCGACCCTGTATGCCTTGTGCTGAGGGTGTCCGCGTGACGGGTGAGGGAACTGACCTCATTGTTAGTTTACTGATAATCAACGGGATTTTTTATGTTATAATCAAATTATGAAAAAGGTTTTAATAATTAAACTTTCATCTTTGGGTGATGTTGTTTTTACGGTTCCGCTTGCAAATAATCTTAAAAGCAACGGCTACGAAGTTCATTGGCTGACGACTGAAAAAGGAATTGATGTTGTAAAAGGCAACCCTTGCGCGGATAAAGTTTTTTTTGCCCCGCTTTATACGTGGCGGAAAAATCTGTTTAATTTGAAATACTTTTTTCAAATGGTTAAATTAATATTTGATTTGCGCAAAGAAAAATACGATATCGCAATAGATTGCCAGCGACGGATAAAAAGTCTGCCTTTTATGCGGTTTTGCGGGGCTAAAAGAAGATTAATTTCAAATTATTCATCAGAGGGTGCATCTTTAGGTGCAAATGAAATTCTTCCGCCATGTGCAAGCGGGCTTCACATGGTTATGTGGAATTTGGATTACGCAAAGTATCTCGGGTATGATATTTCGGATATACAAATGTCTTTGCCGGAGCAGCCGGAAGCTGTAAAATCAAAAGTTGACGCGCTTTTAAACGGTGTTGATACATCAAAGCCTATGGTTGTGATTGCCCCTGCGACAACATGGGAGCCGAAGCACTGGGCGGTTGAAAACTGGCAGAAGGTTGTTGATGCATTGAAAGATAAATGCACTCTGATATTTACAGGCATGGAGCAGGATAAGAGTTTGATTTCTGCTATCGGCGGGGATAAGTTTTTAAATCTTGCAGGGAAAACCAATCTTAATGATTTAATGGAGTTATTTACACGGGTTCAGCTTGTGATAGCACCGGATTCAGGTAGTGCGCACCTCGCCTGGGCGTCTGCAAACCCTGCGCTTATTGAAATTTATTGCTGTACGGATACAAGACTTTTTGGCTGTTTTGGAAACGATGAAAAATATTTTGCACTGAGCGGAAATCTTTCCTGCCAGCCTTGCAACAAACGCACCTGCCCTCGTGAAGCAGGTAAAAATGACTGTACAAAAAGTGTCAGCGCAGATGAAGTTATCCAGAAAGCCGAACAAATTCTTGGCTTGCGGGTTTTGCAATAAGTAAAAACGGTTGAGTTTATCTTAAAATCCTTTTATAAATAGTGTTTATATTTTCAAGAAACGCGTTTTTGTCAAAGATTTTGTCAATTTCATCAGGTGTCAGACGTCCTGTGACATCAGTGTCTTTTAAAAGATTTGCTTTAAAATCTCCGTCGTTTTCAAATGCGTCGAGAGCGTTTCTTTGAACAATCCTATAGGCTTCTTCTCTTGTTAAACCTTTTTCGACAAGTTCCAGCAGTACTTTCTGCGAGAAAACTATACCGCCGAATTTTTCGGTATTTTTAAGCATATTTTTTTCATGAACCACAAGATTTTGTACAACACTATTGAATCTATGCAGCATAAAATCTACAAGAGTCAAACTGTCAGGGAAGATAATTCTTTCTGCAGAACTGTGTGAAATATCTCTCTCGTGCCAGAGCGGAATATTCTCAAGCGCAACAAGAGAATTTGCGCGGACAACTCGTGCAAGACCGCAGAGGTTTTCGCTCAAAACAGGGTTTTTCTTATGCGGCATAGCAGATGAGCCTTTTTGTTTTGCACCGAAACCTTCTTCCACTTCAAGAACTTCCGTTCTTTGGAGGTGTCTGATTTCGGTTGCAAACTGTTCAATTACGCTTGCAATAAGCGCCAACGACTGCATAAAATATGCATGATAATCACGTGCGATAATCTGGGTTGAAATCCGTGCAGGTTTAAGCCCGAGGTGCTTGCAGGTAATTTCTTCTATTTTTGGTGATATGTTGCTGTAAGTTCCTACAGGCCCCGAAATCTGTCCGACACGGATTTCTTCCAGCGCGTGTTTAAAATTATCAAACTGGCGTTCAAGAATATCTATCCAGGAACACATTTTTACGCCGAAGGTCATAATTTCCGCGTGAACTCCGTGCGAACGGCCAATGCAGACTGTATTTTTGTGTTTATTCGCTAAATCCTTTAATGATTTAATGGTTTCTTCTAAATCTGTTACAATAATTTTCCCGCTATCTTGAATTTGAAGCGCAAACGCTGTGTCAATCACATCGGAACTTGTCATTCCAACGTGCATGTATTTTGCTAAATCTCCCAGACTCTCATTCACGCAGGTTAAAAATGCAATCACATCGTGACGCACTTCTGCCTCAATTTCATCAATTCTTTCAATTGTAAACGAAGCCTTTTTCTTTAATTCTTCAATATCTTTTTTCGGAAATTTCCCTGTTTGGGCGTAAGCTTCGCATACTGCAATTTCAACCTTGAGATAGTACTCAAATTTTGAGTGTAAATCCCATATTTTTTTCATTTCTTCGCGTGAATATCTGTCAATCATATTTCCATGCTAACACAAAAATTATGCTGACTGGTTTTTCGTCGCAATTTAATGTAACGTTTTGTTAATTTAATTGAAGAACCTTCAACAAAATACCGTTATTAGTATTAATGGAAAAGGACAAGGAGTACCTATGGGCTTAAGCGCATCACAGGCGAGATTATTAAGCATAACGGCGCGATTGTCGGATAACGAGTTGAGATCACAGACAATCACAACGGCAAAGATGTCTTTGGCGAATAAGACAAGCGAAGCCAGTGCCGCATACCTTGATGCGTTAAATGAGAGCGAGTTAATGTTTGCGACCTACGATGATGACGGCAACAAAACTCTTCAAAAATTAACGGGTACAAGCCTTACCCAGTACGGTGTGTTAAAAAATCAGTACGGAATAATAAATACAGACGGCCAAATAATGGTATCGGAGACGGATGCAACGAATTATCTGGATAGTGCGACGATGGGCGAATTTCTGGAGAAATACGGAGTTGCAACCGTAGAGGATGAAGAAAAAGAGAACCCTGAATACATAGATCAGGCAACATTAATCTACGGTTCAGACTGGCGGAACTGGGTCGGCGGCGGTGAAGGCACCGTCGGCGGTTTGATAGCAAAGGAACCTCAGCAAAAAGATTTTAATAAAGTGGAATATGTGGAAGAAACAAATGATGAATTGTATCAATTGTTTGTGAAAGGTCAGGGTTCTTGCGGATCAGCAGCACAAGGCGGTGCGTGGGGCTGTTATTTGCATGTATTAGTGCATCTTTTAGATCAGATGTGGAACACACCAGAAGATCCGTATAATGACGCGAATTATCCAGGTCAGGCAACAACAACAACCGGTATTCCAGTAGAGATTGATCATCGGTATATTTCGCAGGCAGGTATTAGCTACACAGAGGATCTTATTCCAGTATCAGAAGCAATAATGGATACAAGTGATCCTGAAAATACTTATTATGCATCAGGTACAATGGGGGCAGATCTAAAACCTGATGCTTCATTGAAAGAAAAATTATTAAGTGACTACTATTATGATGAAAATGGTCAGTTACAGAAAAAATTGTTAAAAGATAAAATAGTTGATATGTTTTATATTTTGAGAGATGTTGATACCTCTTATAACTATGATGGTCAATGGGGTAAAAATACTTTAGGAACTACACGAGAGGAGCTTCTTGCATTGTACGCCTCCTTCCAGGAAGATATGAAACTCAAAGAAAAAGTAGCCAAAACAGTTCCGGACGTAGAGGCGTGGGAGAAAGCGCACAAAGAATGGGAAGAGAAGGTAGCAGAAGAGGTAGAGAAACTGCACCAGATCGATCCAACGATAACCGAGCAGGTAATAGTATATACAGATAAAGACCAGGGGCAGTGGTACGTAAACCTGTGGCACAGAATGAATGGTCCTAGCGAAGATAAAGTAGAGCTGGACGGAATAGAGAACGGCGAACACCCGGAACATGCAAACGGTAAAGACGAGCCGTTAGATGATGATGCAAAAACTCCTGAAACCGGGTTGACAGCAAACGGCAAGATATTATGGACAGTGTTAGAAGACGGACTGATGAACAGTCAGGAATGGCTGAAATACGCACTGGATAACGGTTATGTAACGTTAGAAAGAGTAAATTATACAGAACCGACGGAGGATGGCAGCGGCTTAGCAGATGTAACGTGGACATCGATAATTTACACGAATGCAACAGATATAACGGAACAGGTAAATGAAGCCGCAATAACACGGGCAGAAGTAGAGTACCAGCAGACCGTACGAGATATAGAGGCAAAAGATAAGCAGTACGATAACCTTCTGAAACGCTTAGATACAGAACACAATGCATTGCAAACAGAATATGATTCAATCAAGAGCGTAATAAGCAAGAATATAGAAAGAACTTTAAAAATGTATTCGTAAAATGCAGACCTTTCAGGAGCTGCATTTTATTTTTATTTAAATATTAATTATGTAAAAATTTTTATTATCAGCGCAATTCTAACTCAGAAAAATACTTTATATACATGTAAGGTAGTGTTTAAAAGGTTATAGTATTATGTCAGTCTCAACAGCATTACTTGAAGTGTGTGTTCCAAGCGGAATATTCTGCTACAGGAATATTAAAAAGGTCGAAAACGGTGAACCTCAAAGAGGTACAGTTGCTTTTGCACAGGGCGCAAAAATAGTTCAGGCGCTGGCAAATTATAATGAAACCACTGCAAAGACCGCAGGTAATGCTATGAGTATTTTTAATGAGTATGCAAAAAAATATAAACCGGTTGACTATGCAGGAAAAGCCGTCAAATGGGCAACTAAAAATGTTAACCCCTTAATCTGTGCTTCAAGTGTTATAAAAACCGCAACCGCTGATGATAAAGTCGGTACAGGTATTACCGAAGCCGGTGCGCTTGCCGGAATGTTTGCCGGTGAAGGATTAATGAAGCTTCACCTTGATAAATTTATTAATGCGGAAAATGTTACAAAAGCGGCAGGGCTGGCAGACAAAGCAAAATGGCTGAAACCTCTTGCAAAATTTATGAATAAAGCAGGCAACAACTCAAAGATAGCTGCTGTCATTAAGGGGATAGTGTTTGTCTGTGGTTCTATGGGCTCCTACTCTCTCGGACAACAATTGGCAGATCACTATTCAGATAAAGTCAAAGCCAGTTTAGGAATAGAACCTGAGCCACAGCCAAAAATCAATCAAAAGGTCTAATCCCTTTTTCGCGTAATATGTTATAATTTATATTGTAATGCGAAAGATTAGTCTTGTATTTTTAATATTTATTTTAACTATATTTATACCTAATCCGGCAAATGCTATTAAAATAGGCTTGCAGACAGGTGTTGACCGAATTGGTGTAGGCTCCTCCAATGCAACCTCTCTCATAGATGCCAATACAAATAAAACTATTGTTAAAATTGATGCAATGAAAGGGTATGAGATAGTTCCTTACAAAAATACCATGGCCATTCGTCTTGACGGGAAATTTTACCAGATTTATTCGGATAATATTGTCCTGAAACCTGCCGAAGGCGGTTTTATAAGTGCAAAAAATAAATGGTACCGCGGTCATTTAATTATTCAAAATAAAAATAAAAAATTAACAGTAATAAATGATGTCAGTTTAGAAGATTATATAAAAGGAGTGGTTCCCTCTGAAATGCCGTCAGGCTGGGAGTTGGAAGCCTTAAAAGCTCAGGCAATTGCCGCAAGAAGTTATGCTCTTGCAAATCTCGGTAAACGTGCCTCATTAGGGTATGACTTAAAAGATACTCCTGAAGACCAGGCGTACGGCGGAGCTTCTGCCGAAACCTCAAAAACAAACCGTGCGGTTGATGAAACAAGCGGCTTAGTCCTAACTTATAATTATAAAGTTGTATCAGCATTCTATTCTGCCTCTGCAGGCGGACAAACAGTTACGGCAAAAGAAGCCTGGGGAAATGATGTTCCTTATGTGCGTTCGGTTCCGTCTTTTGATGACAATGTTAAAAAGAACGGGCACGGTATAGGTATGTCGCAGCATGGTGCAAATAACCTGGCAAAACAGGGATATAATGCTTATCAAATTTTAAATTATTTCTATAAAAATATAAAATTTGCCCGTGCCAATAATACTTCTATAAATTAACATAAGCGCCGTGCCTGCTGTCACAACGCTTTTTGAGTATGTATAGTGCTAAATTCCTTGTATATTAAGAAATTTTTTCTTTAAAAACCCTAAAACCCTCTTGTCAAAAACAAATAACGTGCTATAATAAATCTGTCGAATACATAAGCATGCGGAGAAAATGGTTTCTCTATTTACCGTTTGCTAAAGGAAGAAGGAGGTTCAGATGAACAAAGAAGAATTAGTAAAAGAAGTATCCAAAAAAGCAAAAGTTTCTCAAAAAGCAACTGCTGATGTTGTAGCTGCTGTTTTGGAAACAATTGAAAAAACAGTTTCAAAAGGTAAAAAAGTTACTTTGGTTGGCTTCGGTACATTTGAAGCTAGAAAAAGAGCTGCTAGAACTGGCCGTAACCCACAAACAGGTGCAGAATTAAAAATCGCTGCAAAAACAGTTCCGGCATTTTCTGCAGGTAAAAAATTCAAAGAACTTGTAAAATAGTTTTGAAAAAACAATTAAAAAAGAGTCTGACAGTGTTCAGGCTCTTTTTTGTTGGAATATTTTTGAAAAGCTGGTCCTACCAACTTTGTATATTATTAAGATATGTAAAAGATATATGATATATATGTTATATGAATAAGGCAAAGTGGAATAGATATAATATAACCATTTTCTTTATTTTCTCCTACACACTAACCTTTTACAAATTGAGATAAGCCGTCTTCGGATGGCTTTTTTTCTGTTTTGTATTACTTGAAAAAGTCTGAATAATAGTATATAATTAATAAAAAGGAGGAATTTATGAAAACTGTTGATATGACTGGATTTACGGGGGGGGGGGCAGCTTGAATTAAAGCTCCGGAATGGATTTACGCTTGCAGAAACTCTTATTACCATTGGTATTATTGGGATAGTTGCTTCAATGACTTTGCCTGCAATAACGGCTAAAACCGAAAAACAACAAACGATTGCAAAGCTTCAAAAAGTATATAGCGTTCTTTCTCAGGGAATAAAACGTTCGGAAGTTGATAACGGAGAAATTTCCGAATGGCCTACAGGCTCTTCTATTACTGATGTAAACGCTTATTATAATAAATACTGGCGGCCTTATTATAAAAACCCAAAAATTTGTCAAACAGCTGTTTCTTGTGGGTATTCAAATAATAATGCGTGGGTAAATTTGAATGGTCAAAGGACTGGATGGTATGTTTCAACAAAGGAAAGCAGGGTTTTATTTATGCTTTCTGATGGTACATTGATTTTTAATCCGAGAAATACTACAGATTTGCAGGGGGAGCCGGCTTATGTTAATTATTTTTATGTTGACATAAACGGTCCAAAAATCCGAATGTATTAGGTAAGGATGTATTTATTTTTACTATTTCAGACAAGAAACTTTTAAGACCTTACGGATATAACAAAGCATATAAAGATCTGAACTGCAGCAGGCAAAGTTCAGGGAATATGAATGACTGTACGGCAAAGATAATAGCAGACGGCTGGAGGATAAAAGATGATTATCCGTGGTAATAATTAAAAAGCGGCTATAAACCGCTTTTTTTTAATACATTTTTACAAGTTCTCGTACGTGTGTGAGAATCTTTTGGGCTTCTGTTCTTGCTTTTTTAGAACCTTCGTTTAAGATGTCTTTTACTTCGTCAATGTGGGTTTCATAGTAACGACGTTTTTCTCTGATAGCCGCAAGTTTTTCGTTTATTAAGGTACCAAGCTGGCGTTTGCAGTCAGCGCAGCCGCGTTCACCTTTTTCACATTCAGTGCGAACTTTTGCAACCTGTTCTTCTGTTCCGAAAATCTTCCAGTATTTGAAGGCAACTTCGCATTCATCAGGATGTCCGAGGTCTGTTTTTCTCATACGGCTTCTATCTGTGATTGCTGTCATAACTTTTTTTGCTGTTTCTTCTTCTGTGTCGGAAATTTTTATGTCGTTTTTGAAAGATTTACCCATTTTGTTTCCGTCAAGACCGCAGATTAATGAACAGTGGTTAAGAAGCGGTTTAGGCTCATTAAAGAATTCTTCTTTATAAACCTGGTTAAATCTTCTTGCGATATCGCGGGTAATCTCAATATGCGCTACTTGATCGATTCCCACAGGAACGTGAGTAGCATTCATCATCATAATATCAGCACTCATTAAAACAGGATAACCAAGAAGCCCGTAACTCATTTGAGAATTTTGCCCCTCTTTTGAGCGCAGGATTTTAACCATATCTTTAAGGCACGGGTCACGTTCAACCCAGTTTTGAGGAGTAATCATTCCAAGATAAACATTTAATTCAGCGATTTCAGGTACAAGTGATTGCACGTAAACCGTTGAAATATCGGGGTCAATTCCTGATGCAAGCCAGTCAATAGCGACATCAAGCGTATTTTCTTTTAAGCTTTCCGTGCTGTCGTATTTTGTCGTAAGAGCGTGCCAATCAGCTACAAAGAAAAAGCTGTCATATTTATGCTGTAATTCAACCCAGTTTTGAATAACACCGAGGTAATGTCCAAGGTGTAACTTTCCTGTAGGCCGCATTCCCGAAACTATTCTTTCTCTCATAACTTATTGTCCTCTCTGTATAACTGCCTTGTTAATTATACACGAAATATAAATTTTGTTGAATATTTCAGAAAAAATGTTATAATAAAAACTATGAAGAGGGTAGTAATAATTCTGTTAATCGGAATGATGAGCTTATTTAATGTTTGTAAAGCAGCCGAAGAGCCGGTTATGGAAGATGTTAAACTTGATTTGCGCAGTTATGACGTAATAGAGGTGCCTGCCGGTACTTTTATTCCTGTTGTCAGTGCTCAGGAAATTTCAACGCAATACTGTCCTGTCGGGTACAAGGTGCGTTTTACTTCAACAAATGATTTATATATGCATGAAACTAATATAATCCCGCAGAACTCGGAATTTTACGGATATATAGAGCAAATTCACGAGCCTGTTGTCGGTACGAATGCTTCAATGATAATCAAGATAAATAAGGTTATCCTTCCTGACGGGTTTGAAATGCCTATAAGAGGATACATTTACACCGCAAATAATAATCTTATCGGAGGTGAAATGTCAGAACCTGCCTCATGGGTTAAAATGCCGCACTACCAGTCCGGAATAGGAAACAATACAACCCTCCAAATCCGTCCCGGACGTGATAGGAAGATGGGTAAGCATACGGTTATCACATCAGGTGAAAACAGGATTATTATTTTGTCGGATTCCGCCTGGATAACCCACACCTTAACAGATTGACAAATCAAAAATCCGAAATAAAATGTTATTATTGAGTGATATGTGATTGTTTTTAAAGGAAGGGAACTTATTTATGTTGAAAAGAAATATACTGATTGCGGCACTACTTGTGAGCGGCAGCGCGGCAATGGCAGCAGGAAATTATTCATATACTCAAAATACTCCTGCACCTCAATACCAGCAACAACCTACATATTACACACAGCCTAAAATGACAGGAAATGAGACCCTGAGGGGGAGTGTTGTAACTGTTCCTGCAGGTCAATCAATGCCTGCTGTTGTTACAATGCCATTGAATTCAGCCAATTTAACTCTCGGACAGAATGTTACGCTGGCATTAGGGTCGGATTTTTATTATAATAATAATTTAATTGCTCCTGCAGGAAGTTCAATTACAGGAACAGTATTGGAAGTTTCCAAGGCCAAGCGCGGGAGTATGAACGGTAAATTAATGTTGAGATTTACTCAAATAGTTACGCCGTACGGAATACAAATTCCTATTTCCGCGATTGTCAAAACCAGCGACAATAGCGGTATGCTTATTGGCGGAACAAAAATGGACGTGGCTAAAGATTACGCAAAAGATTTAACGGTAGGCGCAGGTGCAGGAGCTGTATCAGGTGTAGTATTCGGTGCTCTTGCAGGTGGCGATATCGGTAAAGGCGCGGCTCTCGGTACTGCTGTTGGTGCCGGCGGCGGGCTTATTAAATCTGTATGGGATAAAGGAGATGATGTTGTCATCCCTGCAAATTCAAATATAGAATTGGTACTTACCCAGCCAATTACTGTTAACCCGGCAATATATAATTCAAATTACTAGCCGGTCAGCCGATAATATTATTTTTTATTTCTGAATAATATTATAAAAGATTAGGGAAAAGGGTTGTAGATAGGTAAATAAAATGTCAATCTTAGATAAATACAACAATAACTTATTAGAGGATGAGGAGTCTGAAGAAAATACAGGTTACACCACGCCTGCGGTTTTGCGCGAGGATAAAGAAGGCTTAACACTGAAGAAATCCTTCTGGATTTCGGTTCTGCTTCACCCGTCGGCAGTGGGGGCGGTTTGGCTGATAACTTTAATTTTAATGCTTCTCGGCTTTAATTTGCATCTGTTTGAAAAACCGAAACCTAAGATGAATGATATCGAATTCGTTCTTGTAGATAAGGAAGATACTCCGATAAATAAGAATACACCTTATCGTGCAGATAGAAATTCGCGTGCGGGCGGACATCATGATCCTACAAGGAAAGTTTCAATGCCATCGACTCCGTCGGCGCCTGCTGCAAAGACAAGTACTCCGGCACCTGCGGCTCAGGCAAAACCAACTCCGGCGCCAAAACAAACTCCAAAACCTGCGGCTAAGCCTGCACCAAAACAGGTTCAAAAACCTGCTCCTGCAAAAAATCCTTTGCAGAATTTGCTCCAGAAACCTGTTGAAAAACCAACTCCGAAGCCGACACCACCGGCTCCAAAGGCTGTTGCTCCGGCAAAACCTAACCCGCCGACAGCAAAACCTTCCATAAAGCCGCCTAATACACCAAAACCTGTTGCAAAGCCTTCCTCGGCATTTCAGGTTCCTGTACCTAAAGGCGGTACAACAGGCGGTCATTATGCTACAGGCCCAATAAGCGGCTCTGGAAAACTTGCAAAAGGCGGTGCCTCTCCTGCGATGGGAGGTTCAAGTGGCTCTTCGTCTGCTCATAAATATACACCGGCTCCTGTTCTTGCTCCGACCGGAGGTTCATCTGCCGGATCAAAACTCGCAAAAGGCGGTGGCGGAGGTTCCGGCTCCTACGGTAATCCGGGACCGGGAAATCCAAACGGCAGACCGGGTATTGATGCAATCAGAGAACCTGATTTCGGGCCTTATATGAGAGAACTCCAGCGCCGTATTAAGATGAATTGGAACCCGCCTAAAGGAAACGAAAGCAAGCGTGTGGTTCTGTTATTTAAAATCGCTAAAGACGGCCGACTGCTTTCCTGCAGCGTATTTAAATCATCAGGGCTACCGAGCGCTGACAGTGCAGCTATAAACGCAGTTAAGCTTACTGCTCCGTTTAAACCGCTTCCGGCTGAGTTTAAAGGTCAAAGTATTGATATCCAATTTACTTTTGACTATAACGTATTCGGAGCGTCAGGATATTAAAAATTTTCCGCGTAAGCGGTCAATCCGCCGGCCGGAATTATACAGGCCGCGGCAAAATAAAAACAATGTAACTACTTAATAAAGAGGATTAAAACTATGGAACTTTTACTTAACTCAATTAAATTGGACTGGCCGGTATTATTGCCGATACTGGTTTGTTCTATCCTTGTTGTTATGGTTGTGTTGAACAGAGTCTCTGTTTACAAGAGAAACAAAAGAGATGTTGTTCTTTTTATACCGAAACTTCAAAAGGAACTTGCAAAAAACAATCTTCAAGGCGCGCAAAATTTAGCTGTTCAATGCGGCGGCGTCATCGGTGAAGTTACAGAAGAGGCTGTCAGAATTTTTTCAGAACAGAGAAACGGTTTTTCACGTTCATTTGATATTGCGGCAGCACTTGCTACAAGAAAACTCGAAAGCCACTTAACAATCTTAGGTACAATCGGCGGTGTAGCACCATTTTTAGGTTTGTTTGGAACAGTTGTTCGTATTCTTTATACATTCCAGGATCTCGCAACTCAGGGTAACCAATCAGCTGCTGTTGCAATGGGTATCGGCTCTGCATTGATTGCTACTGCTTTCGGTCTTGGGGTTGCGATTGTTGCGGTTGTTTTCTACAACTCTTTCCAATCCATTGTTAAACGTTATGAGGATGATTTCCAGTTGATTAAGCTTTTATTCTTAAGCTTTGTTGACTCAGAAAACGATAAATCAACAAAAACTTCGACAAACATTTCTATGTAGTCCGTCAAGAGCGGAAAATTTTAAAGGAAAATCAAAAATGGCAATGAGTTCAAAAAAAGGTAAAATGTTTACCGAAATAAATATCACACCTTTAACAGATATCTTTCTGGTATTGTTAATCATAATGATGGTAGTGGCACCAACATTTCAATCTATGGATAATGCAATTTCAGTTCCTGAAATCAACAGCGGTATCGCAATTGAACAGAAGAACGCTACTGTATCTATCACGAAAGAAGGTTTGATGTATATCAATGGCCGTGAAATTCAACCTGAGACGCTGACGGATGAACTTATTGCTTTAAAATCCTCTTTAGAAAAGCCTGAAGTTGTTGTAAAGGCTGATGAGCAGGTAAAAAGTTCCGAGATTATGAAGGTAATGAATGCGGCTCAGGATGCTGAGTATAAAAAACTTATCGTGGCAGGTGAGCCGCTTACTAAAAAAGAACAAAAAGATTTACAAAAGCAGAATGAAAATCAGGGAGCATAAATATGGGACGCGAACGTGACACTTTTAATGAAATAAACATTACACCGCTGACGGATATTTTTCTGGTGCTTCTGATTATAATGATGGTAATTGCACCGCTTCTGGATCAGCAGGGATTGAATTTAACGGTTCCTGAAAATGTTGCGGAAGAACAGGTGCAAAAAGATACAAAAATTTTGACTGTGGATGTATCTTCTGATAACAGATATTTTATAAATGGCGAAGAAATTTCAGCTGAGTCTTTGGAAAGTACTTTGAAAGCTCAGGCAAAAGATTTTCCGGACGGCTTAATGATTCAAACTGACGGGAATGCAACTCATGGTGCTGTTGTTAAGGTGATGGATTCAGCCAGAAATTCTGGTATTACAAGTATTTCTGTTTCGGAAATTTAAAATATTACAAATCCATGCCGTAAGGATTCATTCTTATAGGGTGACCGGGTTTCCAGTTTTTGTATATATAGTCATAGGCTTTGTCCATATGTTTTTCAAAGATTTTGGCAAGTTTAGTGTTATGTATTTCAAGACAACTGCCCCTTAAAAGTCCAAAGATACTTTGCACCTCATTTGCTTCAAGTTGCTTGAAATTATTTTGTTCAAACGGTTTATCAGGATATTGAAAGATGGATTCTTTTATTATTTTTTGTATTGCCTGACATGTAAGTGCGGTTTCCTTATCAATTTTTGTTAAATCCATTTTGGATAATTCACGGTTTACGTTTAAGAGAGCGAGAAAATATGTATTTGCCATCATTGTGCTTCCGCCCGGAATACTATCGACAAATGTCCTTGTGTATTTATCCAGAAGCGGATTTTTGTAATTTTTTTCTCCGCCATTCGGGTCAAATTTACTGATAAAGTCACTTTCTTGAAGATCTATGCCTCTTTCCTGCGCCCAGTTAACAAATCTTTTTATAAATGCTTTTGGGGCTACTCTAAAATCATAGACTATTGTTTGTTCTTCTTTAACTTTTTTCCAGGCGTAAGTCATATTTCTGGAGAATGCTTTTCTTGCCCATTCGTTTTCTGCCCAGAATTTTTTCATTACAGAATTTTCTTCTTTTGTTAATGATAGTGGCGTTTCAAGTTTCGATGTGTCGAATGTTTTTACGTTATGCCTTTTCATAAAGGCTGACATTGCGGCTTTGATTTTATCGGCACCGAAGATGTACCAGGCTTTCGTAGCAACTCGGCTTAGTATTCTGGCTTTATCAGGATTCTCTTCATAAAATTTTCGCTGGCGTTCTGAAAGGCTATAAACAGCTTCCGGATTTTCTTCATAATATCTTATTAACCCTTCTGATATATGTTTTTTGTGTTCCTCAGATAATGGCCCGCGTTTTATAAAAACTGGTTCGCCGTCATTTTCCTGAGCTTTTCTATCCAGTGTGGCAAGGCGTTTTTGGGTCATTTCTTTTGTTAAACGTTCATTGTATTCCGGATCCGAAAGCTTCAATATGTGTCCGTAGGTTCTATCTACTGTCGGAATATTCAGTTTATTCAAGGTGTGGCTTAAGCTTTTTCCATCGGAATATTTACGCAAATCGTTCAGAGAAAATCCTTCGCCCCAGTATAACTTTAAAAGCTGAAGCGATAAATCTTCATCTGTATCAAAGTATTCAAGTTTGCCTTTTTGAAAATCGTCAATGAAACTCCCTTCGTGGGTATTTACTGTGCCTGCAGGAATGACGTCTTTAAATTCAGGAAATTTCTGTTTGGCTTCTTCAAGAGTGAAGCAGTCTTTCAGGCTTTCGTAGAATTTTTTATGAATACTTATGAGGGTTTCTTTTGTTTTGTTGCCTTGTTCGAGGATAAGTCCTGCCCATTCACGGATTTGAGGCGGATAGACATCGGATTTTTTCTCGGCGAGTTTGTCGAGGTTTTTAATTGTGCTTGCCAGATCAAGGCTGTAGCCGCCAGTGAATGCCAGATACTGTGCTGTTGTCGGAAGCCGGCTTTTGGTGTTTTCTATCCTGTTATCAGACGGGTCTGTATTTTTCGGCTGATTATTTTGTGTAAAACGGGGTTGTATATTTATAAATGAAATCTTGTTTACGTGCATACGAAAATTCCTTCCGATTATACAAAACAGATGAAGAAAAAAAGTTGCTAAAAAGCTCCCGATTTTTCGGGAGCTTTTTAGATAATGTTACGTTTTTTATTTAAGGGCGAAAGTCATATCAGCTTCAACGCAGAGTTTGCCGTCAACTAAACCTCTACCGTGTGCTTTACAGACAGGGCCTTTTACTTTTGTCAGTTCAATTTCCATATCAAATCTGTCGCCAGGTCTTACGATATTTTTAAATCTTACACCGTCAACGCCTGCATATAATGTTAATTTACCTTTGAATTCCGGCATTGTCATTAACACAGGAGCGGAACACTGTGCCATAGCTTCCAATTGAAGCACTCCTGGCATAATCGGGTTCCCCGGAAAATGCCCCTGAAAGAATTGTTCGTTCATTGTAAGATTTTTGTATCCTTTTGCGTATTTCCCCGGAACACATTCCGTAATTCTATCAACAAGAAGAAACGGAAAACGGTGTGGAATCATTTCCATAATCTCTGTGGTATCAAACTTTAGAATTTCTTGTTCTTCACTCATCATTCTCTCCTTATATTTTTATTAACTTATCTTTCAATATTTTTGCAGTCTTAATATGAACAGCATGTCCGGCTTCTTTTGCAAGAATCTGGCATTTTAAATTCAGCGGGTTAACGCCTGTCAGGTACAAATCTCCGATTAAATCAAGCATTTTATGTTTTATCGGTTCATATTCGCTTCTGAGTTCTGTTGTGTAGCCTTCATCTTTTAAACCGACTGTATTTTCGTATGTAACACCTTGCGCAAATCCGAACATCTGGAATTTTTTCAGGTCTTTGTAGAAACCGAAAGTTCTTGCCTCAATTATTTCCTCCTGATTTTTCGGGTTGTAATTCACAAACCTGCGAGTTAAATCAGGGTGATTGTAATTCACGGCATAAGAGATGAATAATTCATCATCCGGCAGAATTACAAGGCTTGTTTTCCCGTTTAGGTAATAAACCGGTTCTGATACAGTGTATTGTTGAGGTTTATAAAACAAAGGCTTATCAATCCCAGCGGATTTGAAAAGTTCTACCCAGCTTTTTGAACTTCCGTCGAGCGCAGGAACTTCGCCTTCATCCATACAGATATCGAGTGAATCTATTCCGCAGAAGGCAAGAGCCGCTGTCAGGTGTTCGGTCAGCATCGCCTGCGCTTTTTTATTTCCCAGAACCACACAGTGTTCGGTTGATACAACGTTGTCCACAGTTGCTTCAAAGGGCTCATGTCCTTTTACAAAGTATCTGATTTTACCGCTGTCTGACGGGAAGAATTTTACCGTGCAGGGTTTGTTTTTCATCAACCCGTTGCCCGTAATTTCTGTTTCTTTCTTTAGTGTTACCATTAATTTTAATCTTCCTTATGAGCTTCTTCAAATGCGTTAAGCATCGGTTCGTATTTTCTGAATTTTGCAAAGATTTCCTGTGCATCTTTCATTGTTTTCAGCTGTTTGATGAATTCTTTTCTCGGAACAGCCGGAATACCGACAACGATAGATTTTTCAGGGAAGGATTTTGTAACCCCTGCTTTTGCTGTGATAATTGTGTCAGAGCCGATGTTGATATGGTCTGCAAGACCTGCCTGACCTGCAATAACTACTCTGTCGCCGATGACGCAGCTTCCAGCAATCCCGACTTGAGATACAATTAAGCAGCCTTTGCCTATTTTACAGTTGTGACCAATCATAACAAGGTCATCAATTTTTGTATTGTCGCCAATTGTAGTGTTTTCAATTGTGCCGCGGTCGATTGTTGTGTTTGCGCCAATTTCGACGTTGTTTCCGATTTCGACGGCTCCGATTGAAGGAATTTTGAAAATAACCTGTTTAATATTTTCTTCTTTAATAGCGCCTTCTTTTCTTGCCTGTTCGATGTTGTCAGGATTTTCTGTTACAAAGCTGAAGCCGTCGGCACCTAGTGATACGCCGTGGTGAAGGATTACATCATCACCGATTTTAACTCTGTCGCCGATATTAACGCCCGGGTGGAAGAAACAGTTTTTACCGATTTTAACCCCGCCGCCGATATAGGAATTTGCGAGAATTTTTGTATTGTCACCGATTACTGCATCGTGGGAGATTACAACATTCGGTCCGATTTGAACATTTTCACCCAATTTAGCTGTTTCATGAACGGTTGCTGTCGGGTGAACACCTTTATTTACAACAGGCGGTACGTAGAAGAGGTTTAACAATTTCATCATTGCCAGACGCGGTCTTTCGACTTCAATGGTTGTAAATCCGTCGATTTGTACACCTAGTGGTACAAGAGCTGCCTTTGCTTTTGACTTGGCAAGGTTTGCAATTTCGTCTTCCCCTAATGCAAGAGCCAAAGTGTTTTCATCAGCAAGAAGCGGGGGTGCAATATGTTCAATTTTTGCATCCTGCGCCTTTGTCAGCATACCGCCGACGATTTGCGAAATTTCTTCTACTGTAAATGTTTTCATATATATTTCTCCTTGTATTTGGTGAATAGTGAGTGGTGAGTAGTTCAATATAAATTGTTACTACTTATGTTCACAATCAGTTTTATTGTTTAAATATTTAACTAAACCCAATATAAGTTTTTTTACGGTTTCTACTTGTTTAATTAAATCTTCGTTTTCTTCATACATCTTAAGATTTTTTGCTATTATTAGTTGTGTTTCTAATTCTGCTGCCGAGCCGATAGCAATACTCAAAAAATTTAATGTCTCTTTGTCGGAGAATCTTGCGCATCCCTCTGCAATATTGGAAGGAATTGACACTGCACTTCGTCTCATCTGATTAACAATGCCATACAGCTCCTCTTTTGGAAATTGACTTGTTATGTTATAAATATTTGTTACAAGTTCTATAGATTTGTTCCAAACTTCTAAATCTTGGTGTTTCATTAATTTATATAAAACCTTTCATAAAAATTATGTTGAACCATTCACTACTTACTATTCACCATTCACTTTATTAATAATACCGGTAGTTGATTTTCCCTGAACGAATTGGATAAACTCGACTCTCGTGCCGTTTTTCTTCATAATATCGGCTTCCGGGAGTGTATCCATATTGTAGTCTGCGCCTTTTGTGTAGACATCGGGTTTTATTTCATCCAGAAGATTACGCGGGCTGTCCTCGTCAAACAAAACAACATAATCCACACATCTTAACGCACTTAAAATTTCTGCGCGATCGTTTTCATTGTTGATGGGACGGGTCGGGCCTTTTATTGAGCGGACGGATTTGTCGGAATTTAAAAGTACAATACAATAATCCGCAAAGGATTTCGTTTTTTCAAGATATCTTACGTGTCCGACATGCAGAATATCAAAACAGCCGTTTGTGCAGACAACGGTTTTTCCTTCTCTGTGGATTTTGTCGACTAAATCTTTTACCTCATCTCTTTTGATTAACATATCCTTAACCCTTTATTTTCGGTGTCGTTTTATCCTGCGAAGCCTGAAAAGTATAAGCTTATTTTACCAGAAACTTATTATAAAATCAATAAAAAAAGCCCTTTATAAAAGGGCTTTTTCCTTTTTTATATAATTTTATTTAATTTTTCTCCGATAACATCCCCGAGCTTGTATGTTGTTCCGTCTGATAGAATTTCATTATATTTTTTGTACTCCTTTATAGCGACACTAAGCCTTTCTTTCATTATGTCTTTCATAATGTCGTCATATCTCGTCTGGATGCGATAGGGGTTATTTTTTACAATTTTTAAACTCATAATGCCTTCTTTCATTTACAAGAAGTCATCTAAAAATAAAAATTGCTGTAAAAAGGGTAAATGTATATTTTTGTTAAGCTATCTGGAATGTTTGTTCTAACATTTCAATTGTTGTTCTCGGAATTTCGAAATCTTCCGGTTTTACTTTAACTCCGTTAAGTTCTGCAGTTTCTTTTTTTATATCTTTTTCCAGTACAGAAACCTTTGATTTTTTGTCTTTCATAATTAAGTCCTTTTCTTTTAAGTCCGGTGGGGTAAATTTTCCGGTATTAACCTTTTTTTATAAATGAATCAAATTGTGTATTTAAAGTTTCCTGAATTTGATTTTTTGCGTTATAAAATGGTGTTCCGGGGTGAAGCATATTTATAAGATCTTGTTCTCTTCTATCTGTCAGGGGTAACTCCCGCGGGAGTCCGTTTTTTGTCTTTTCCGTAATTTTGGAGACAACTTTACCGGCAGTGACAGAACTGCCTATCGGGGGTATTCTTGTCATAACTTTCTCCTCAATCTGATATATTCAGTATATGTATTATACATTAAAAATGCCATTTGGCTATAACCCGAATGGCTATTTTTACTTTTTTTAATATAAATTCATTTCAATAACTTTTTTGCAGAGTCTGACTGTATTTAGGGCTGCTCCTATTCTTAAATTATCTGCAACACACCACAAAGTGATGCCGTTTTTGAATGCAAGATTTTTTCTTATTCTGCCTACAAAAACAGGATCTACTCCCGACGCGTCGCGCGTTGTCGGATATTCATAATTTTCAGGATTATCTATTACTTTTATCCCGAAAGAATTTTTTAATATGTCTCTCACCTCATCCGGTGTAATTTCTTCTTCAAATTCAATATCGACGGCTTCCGAGTGTCCGTTGTAGACAGGAACTCTTGCGGCTGTGCAGGATATCGGCAAATCCTCCGGCAGGTGAAGAATTTTTTTAGTTTCCTTTACAACCTTCATTTCTTCTTTGGTGTAACCGTTTTCGCAAAATACGTCAATTTGCGGGATTACGTTGAAGGAAATCGGTTTTTTGAAACATTTGTTTTCAAAATCTTTACCTTCGAGGGTCGCTTTAGTGTTTTCGGTGAGTTCGTTAATCGCAGCAAGCCCCGCGCCTGAAACCGCCTGATAGGTAGATACTATTAATCTTTTTATTTTTGCTTTTTCATGCAAAGGTTTGAGGACAAGCATTAACTGGGAAGTTGAGCAATTCGGGTTTGCTATGATGCCTTTATGTTTTCTCAAATCTTCGTCGTTAACGTAAGCGATTACAAGCGGAACGTCAGGCTCCATTCTGAAAGCGCTTGAGTTATCAATGAGAACGCCGCCGCGTTTCACAATTTCCGGTGCAAATTTTTGGGAGGTTGAGCCGCCTGCCGAGGCAAGAACAATATTTACATTGTCAAAACTTTCAGGTTTTGCTTCTTCAACTGTATATTCTTTGCCTTGAAATTCAATTTTACTTCCGGCAGATTTTGCACTCGAAAGGAATTTTATTTCGTTGAAATCAATGTTTAATTCATCAACGATTTTTGTAATTTCTCTCCCTACGACCCCTGTTGCACCTAAAATTGCTATGTTTGGTTTTCTCATTATCTCTCCTCAATTATTTTGTGTTCTTTTATTATACCAGTAAAAAATTTTTTGGGAGATAATTTTGTAAAGAATATTAACTATCATCTGTTTTTGGGGAAAAGTTACTAAGGTAAAATTTCAAGCCATTCTGAAGGCTTTTGCCCGAAAGGATTCAGCTTTTGGGAAATTATTAAATTGAGAATATTATGAGTATTTTCAAAGGCTGGATTGCTTCGGCTAAAGCCTCGCAATGACGTCACAGCTCCTCGCCCCTTGGTGGATACAAAGGGAATGTCGGTCGCGTATGCCCGACCAAAAAGACTTATAAAATTTTTTCAAGCCCGTAGGTGAAGTCGTTTTTCTCAAAAACGTGTTTTACAGCGAGCATGACACCTTGCATGTAGCAATTTCTATCCATAGTGTCGTGGCGGATTGTCATAATTTGTCCTGCGGAGCCGAAGATTACCTCCTGTGATGCGATATAACCCGGCATTCTGACGGAGTGGATATGAATATCCGAATAAGAAATTCCGCCTCTGGCACCTTTTATGGTTTCCGTTTCTGGACAATTGTTTTTTGTGAAGGTTTCTTTTTCTTCTGACATCATAAGGGCTGTTTTAATTGATGTTCCTGACGGCGCATCTTTTTTCTGATTGTGGTGAAGTTCGATGATCTCCGCATTGTCAAAGTATCTGGAAGCCTGTTTGGCAAACATCATCATAAGAACAGCGCCTGTTGAAAAGTTCGGTGCAATAAGACATCCTGTGTTATTTTTTTCTGATAATTCTTTTAATTCCGCAATCTGGTCATCAGAAAGTCCTGTTGTACCGATTACGATTTTTATTCCGTTGGTTAAGCAGTATTTTGCGTTTTCAAAGATGGATTTCGGCTGGGTAAAATCTATCAGCAGGTCAAATTTTACAGCCTTATGCGCTTCTTCTATAGATTTATAAGTGTCATCGCCTGCAATGTCAATTTTTGCAGCAAGTTCAGTTTCCGGACATTCCTCAACCGTTTTTACAACTTCTTTTCCCATTTTTCCTAATGCGCCGCATACTGCAACTTTTATCATAATTAAACTCTCCTTTTTCGTTTAAATCGTGTGAATATTTGTTTTCGAAACGATAGCGAGAGCGGAGCGGAAGCGTGTTTGAGAAAATAAATATTCATACGATAAATTACATTCGCATAAAGTAATTTTATCAAAAAAATATTTTCCGTGGTATTATTATTTAGTAATTAGTTTAAAAGGAGAGAAAGAATGGCAGACGCAAAAATTTTGGCTACAATAGAAAGAAGCGATACAGAACAATTGCAGATTTCTGTTAGTGAATACAAGGGAAGAAGTTACTTCAATTTAAGAATTTATTATACAACAGATGAAGGTGCAACATGGCTTCCGACAAAGAAGGGCGTAACTTTTGCACCTGACCAGCTTGATATTTTATCCGACGCAATTGAAGAAGCTAAAAAAGAATTCATGGCGGAAGAGTAAGATCCCGTGTGAGAAGTGAGTTGTGAATAGTGAATGGTCGTTCAATGTGCTTTGCACGAAATAAAGATAGTAAAAGGAGCAAAAGTTGACAAATTTAACAAATAATAGTTCCGGTAAAAACGGAAATAACAACTTGTTTTTGTCGAACCATTCACCACTCACCACTCACTTTTCACCAAAGTACGCTCTTGCCTTAGTAAATATTAAGGGACTGGGGGTAAAGACTTTCAGTTATTTAATCCCCGATGAGATGAAGGACAAAATTCAAATCGGGCAGGCGATACTGGTGCCGTTTGGGAGGCAGGGGCTTATAAATGCTTTTTGTGTGGGGTTTTCGGATTACTTGCCTGAGGAGATTAAGGCGAAGAAAATCAATAAGATTTTAGATGAAACCCCGCTTTTTTCAATCGATTATTTAAAACTTCTCGAGTGGGTCGGAAATTATTACTGCTGTGATTTGGTAACGGTTTTAAATGCGGCGATACCTTTAAAGCTTATTGAAAAAGTGTCAAAAACCGAACAGACCGTTGAATTTGTAAGTTTTGAGGGCGCGACAAAACGACAGCTTGAAGTGCTTGAAAAACTTAAATCAAGCGGAAAAATGCCGGTTGTAATGTTTGAAAAATACGCGAAAACAACACGCCAGACAATTAAAAAACTTGAAGCCGCAGGATGTCTGAAACTTTCGACAGAGGAAATTTACAGGAATCCGCTGGATATTTTGAGAATTGAAACGACAGAGCCTCTTGCAGCGCTTGAAGGCGAGCAGCTTTCTGCATACGATGGGATAAAGAAGAAGATAGAGGAATTCCATACATCCCTCGCGCAAGAAAGTCCTGATTGCTTCGCTGACACTCACAATGACGTGTCTATTGATGGGACGGAGTCTCGGGTGAGGGGTCAAAAAGAAACTCCGCCTGTAATGCTTCTCCACGGCGTGACGGCAAGCGGCAAAACTGAGGTTTATTTTAAGCTTATTGATGACACAATTAAATCAGGGAAAAATGTTCTTTTTCTTGCGCCGGAAATCGCACTTGCGTCGCAATTAACCAAGAGGCTTGCGAAAAAATTCGGAACAAAAGACGTTGCAATCTGGCACAGCAGTATTTCTGACGGTGAGCGGTATGACGTCTGGCAAAGACTTTACAAAAACGATATAAAAATTCTGGCAGGGGCACGGTCTGCTGTTTTCGCGCCGCTAAAAAATATCGGGCTTATCATAATTGACGAGGAGCATGAGGGGGCTTATAAGCAGACAAGTCCTGCACCGAGGTATGATGCGAAAGTCGTTGCACAAAAGCTTGCAGAATTCCATAACTGCCCGCTGCTTTTAGGATCTGCGACTCCTGATATTTCTGTTTACTATCGCGCAATTAATTCCGGAAACCTCTTTGAAATGAAACACCGCTATCGTAACGCGCCCATTGCACCGGTTTCGGTTATTAATATGCAGGAACATTCAAAAGCCGCCTATAGAAGTGTTATTTCAAAACCCCTGCAGACCGCTATAAACGAAACTTTAGAGAAAAAACAACAGGTAATTTTACTTATAAACCGCCGCGGGTTTTCAACGTTTACGCAGTGTCAGGCATGCGGGCATGTAATTGAATGCCCGAATTGCGCGATTCCTATGATATGGCATGCTAAAGACCAGCGGCTTAAGTGCCACTACTGTAATCAGGTGGAACGCTTCCCCGATGTCTGTCCTGAATGCGGGTCGGATGCCTTGAAAAACAGCGGCACGGGAACGCAGAAAATTGAACAATATGTAAAAGAACTTTATCCGGATTACAATGTCGAGCGCGTTGATAGCGACGTTATGGTGCGCAAGGGCGAACACGTAAGGCTTCTGGAGCGGTTTCAAAAGGGCGATATTGATATTTTAGTCGGCACCCAGATGATTGCAAAAGGACTTGATAACCCGAACGTTACTCTTGTAGGCGTAATTTCAGCCGACGCAAGCTTCAATCTGCCGGATTTTAGAGCCTCCGAGCGGGGTTTTCAATTGCTTACACAGGTTGCAGGGCGCGCAGGAAGAGGTGAATTCACAGGGCGCGTGTTTTTCCAAACCTATAACCCTGATTTTTATGCCCTTGAAAGCGCTAAATCCCAGAATTATCCTGAGTTCTACAAGACTGAAATCGCTGCGCGTGAGGAATTCGACTATCCGCCGTTCAGTCAGATGATAAGGCTTATTATAAGTTCAATTAATAACTTCCGCGCGGAAAAATCCGCTCAGGAAATTGCAATGAGATTGTGCCTGATGATTGAAAAATACGGCATTTCTGAACGCCTTGAAGTCCTCGGTCCGACCCCATGTGTAATCGAGAGGATTAACGGATATTACAGGTTCCAGATTATCATCAAAAATAAGCTTGAAGAAAAAGGCCACAATTTTATCTCAAGTTTTCTCAACAAAATAACCATGCCAAAAGATATTAAACTCGCAATTGACGTAGATCCTCTGGATATTCTGTAAGTGTTTGGGCGCGGGGCGGCTTTCAGCCGCCCCGCGCCCGCTTGATGTCCCTGTATCTTAGTAGCTGCTCCCTTTGAAAAAGAGGACAGTGGGAATTTATAATAGAACCCTCCGTCGCTTACGCGCCACCTCCCTCACTAAGGGAGGTTTAGCATCCACTCACCCGCTGCTCTCCTTGCAAATGGGAGAATGCTTTAATTATTTCGGAAGATTTTTGAAATAGTCTTTTTCCGTAAGTGCTTTGTATGTGCAGGCAATACCATTATACTGGTTATTAGAATTTATAGAACAATAGGAGTCTTCATCAAAGGTTGTCCCCTCAGCTCCCATTGGAAGCAGCTTCCCGTTATCCATAACCTGAAATGTAAATAAATCGTGTCCCCAGCGGTTAGGTTTCTTGTTGTAACCATTTACATCTACTGTGATAAAAAGTATATTACGTCCATCTGCTGCATTATTTTCTGCAAAAAAGAACATCCCATCTGTAATCATTATTTGTCCGTCATCTAAGAAACTCGTCATTAAAGGTCTATTGTTGTAAGTTTTATAATGGGAAGAAACCTTTGCACCAAGATCTTCATTATCGGTGTCTGCTAGTTCACAGTCTGATTTATTACAGTCTTTTGCAAGTTTGAAATATTTTTTAAATTTTTTCATAAAAGAGGTGGTTTCACGATAATTTGTGGAGTTAATAATTTGTCCTTCATCATAGGTCATTTGATTGTATGCTGCTTGAATTACTGAATAAGCTTTTTTAAGTCCTGTTTCTAATTCTTGCCCTTGAGTTTGATTAACAAGCGTCGGCAGTGTCATTGCTGCAACAACTCCTATTATGCCGAGAGTAATAAGAACCTCTGCCAAAGTAAATCCTTTATTTCTCATTAATTATCCTCTGTATGAATTAATATTACCAAGTAATACATCTATGCATGTAATTACAACATGTATAGATGTATTTTTCAACCCTTAACTTATATGCTGTTAAAATAACATTATGATTAAAAACAGACTATCAATCATTCTCGGGGAACAGAGGATGCGTGTTTCTGAATTATCAAATCTGACAGGTATCAGCCAGAATGCTTTGAATAAAATTTACCACAACAAAACAAAGGGTATTGATTTTGATACCCTAAATAAACTATGTAATGCGCTCCAGCGTAATTCTCAGGAAATTTTTGAATTTACGCCTGATTAAGTTTTTCTATATAATTTTTAGTTTTTTCTCTTATTTTGCTGTCAACGTCAAATATTTCATCAATAGTCGGATTTTTTATGACTTCGTGTTCATCAAAGATTTTTTTCGTGATTTCGTAAATCTGATATAATTTGATTTTTCCATCGAGGAATGCGAATACGGCTTCTTCGTTAGCTGCATTAAGGCAGGCTGTTGCCGTGCCGCCGAGTTTGCCGGCTTTGTAGGCTAATTTTACTGTCGGGAATTTTTCAAAATCCGGCGCCTCAAAATCAAGCCGTGCAATTTCCGCAAAACTAAAACTTTTTGATTTAATCCCTTCATAGCGTTCAGGATAAGTTATCGCGTATTGAATAGGAATGTGCATACTAGGTAAACCTAATTGCGCAATGACACTTCCGTCCTTGTATTCAATTGCGGAATGCACGATGCTTTGCGGATGAACAACAACTTCAATGTCATCATAGTCAAATCCGAAAAGATGGTGGGCTTCTATGATTTCCAAGCCTTTATTCATTAGGGTTGCGCTGTCTACAGTAATTTTTTTACCCATATTCCAGCGCGGGTGCGCAAGAGCTTCTTTTACAGTTGCATTTTTCATTTCCTCAATTGATTTATGAAGGAAAGGTCCGCCGCTTGCTGTGATAATCAATTTATCAACCTGATTAATATCTTTTATGCACTGGTGGATGGCGCAGTGCTCGCTGTCAACAGGAATAATTTTAACCCCGTGTTTTTTAGCGGCTTCCATCACAATATCGCCTGCCATAACAAGGGTTTCTTTGTTGGCAAGTGCGATATCAATTCCGTTTTCAATAGCTTTTAAAGTTGGCTTAAGCCCGATTTTGCCCGAACATGCAACAAGAATAATATCGTTTTCTTTATTTGAACAAATTTCTTCAAGGCCTTCTGTGCCTGTAAGGATTTTATACCCCTCACCCGAATTTCTGACACTCGTTCCTCGTGTTGAAATTCTTCCCTCTCCCTCAAGTGGCAAGGGTGAATTATGACAAATAAATTTCGGTTTAAATTTTTCTGCCTGTTGTTTTAAAAGTTCAACGTTTTTCCCGCCTGCAAGTGCGATAATCTCAAATTTGTCCTGAAGTTTTTCAATAACTTCCAGCGCCTGGGTTCCGATAGAGCCTGTGGAACCTATTATGCTTATTTTTCTCTTCTTTTCCATAAGATAATTATATTACAAAAAAGATTTAAAATATGTTATAATTAAAATGTAGGCATATTAAATAAAAGGAAAAATGTATGAAAGCTATTGATATGACTGGATTTACGGGGGGGGGGGCACCTTAATTTAAAGCTAAAGTGTGCGTTTACTCTTGCAGAAGTATTAATTACTTTAGGTATTATAGGCATTGTGGCAGCTATGACTTTACCGGCCTTGATACAGAAACAACATGAAAAAGTTACTGTAAATAAAGTAAAAACTGCTTATTCATTATTAAATCAGGCCTATACTTTGGCAAAAGCCAAAAACGGTGATATTAACTACTGGTTTCAAGAAAATTCAACATTTGAAACTGATGAAGATGGTTCTGTATCACAAAATGATTCTGGTCGAAAAAATCAAGATATTTTTTGGGATAAATTAGTCCCATATTTAAAGATTACATCAAGGTGCAAAGCAAGCGAAAACACATGTAAAAAGCCTGCCAATTTATATACACTTACAGGCAATATCCGAAATATTGATATAAAATCCTATTCAATTATTAATCTTGTCAATGGAATGTCGGTATTTGGGGGCTGAATTGGTAACATAAATTGTAAAAACAAAGATTCTTGTGGAGATTTTGCAGTTGATATTAATGGAATTGAAAATCCACCAAATGCTACAGGAAAAGATGTTTTCTATTTTTCAATACTGCAAAGTTCTATTTCATCTTATTTTGAGGGGCAGGATATGGAAACCTATTGTAGTATTAAAAATACTTCAGAGAATAAAAATAACGGTTATGCCTGTACTAGATGGATTCTTTTAAATGAGAATATGGACTATCTTCACTGTGATGATTTAAGTTGGGACGGCAACTCAAAATGTAAATAAGTATAAAAAAGCCCCGAATTATTCGGGGCTTTAATTTTATTTTTCAATTTTCGGCATATCTTTTATTGATTCGCTTTCGTTTACGTATGCCGTAACCTGTTTTAATGCCGGTTTAAATGCATTAACCGTTGCGTTTCCGCCTAAGCAGCCGCCCTGACATGCCATTACTTCTATCAGGTTTCCTAAATCGCACATACCGTTTTTAGCATATTTTTTAAGATCTCTTATTGATTGCTTTGTAAGTCCGTCAATGATAACAGGATGTGCAGGAATTTCTTCAGGCAGCATTGTTTGAACTGCTTTTGCAACCCCGCCTGTTACACAGTAATTTCTGCCTTCTGCGGACGCTTCGGCTTTAAATTCGCTTTCTCCGCATTCTGCAACCTGAATGTTCAGTGCAATAAACCAGGCACCTACTTCTTCGTAATTTAATACATAATCTACATTAGGGTTCTGGAGCGCTTCACGTCTTTTTGCAACACAAGGGCTGAAAAATACCGTTACTGCATCTGGATTTTCTTTTTTAACAATTTCGGCTGTATAGTAAAGCGGTGTCTTTGTATCTGAACGGAAAGGTTTCATCTCAGGGATATGTTTTTCAACAAGTTCGTTGTATCCCGCACAGCAAGATGTTGTCATAAATTCAGCACCGTGTTCAAGTCGTTCCGTGAATTCAGCGGCTTCTGTTTTTGTTGTTACATCTGCACCTTGCGCAACTTCATAAACATCAGCAAATCCAAGCTTTTGAATAGCTTCTTTAAGCTGTGCAGGGGAGCAAGGTAATTGTCCCATCATTGCAGGTGCAAGCATGGCGATTACCTTTTTGCCTTCTTTGATTGCTTTTAGAACATCTATGATTTGGCTTTTTTCGTGAACAGCACCGAATGGGCATGCAGAAACACATTTTCCGCAGGAAATACATTTTGAAAAATCAATCTGCGCGTGACCATCTTCATCTTTTGCAATCGCACCTACAGGGCATGCGTTTTCGCAAGGAACTATAATTTTTTGAATTGCCTGATAAGGACAAACCTGTGCACACATCCCACAGTTTTTGCATTTTTCAGGGTCAATAACGGATTTTCCGTTCTGGATACTGATTGCACCGAATTTACAAGTATTTACGCAAGGTCTTGCAACGCAGCCCTGGCACAAATCAGTTACGTAAATTCTTGCCGGAACACAGCCTTTGCAGGCAGTTGTCAAAACTGTCAACGGGTGTTCATCAGGAACTTTTCTATCAAGTGCTTTGTGTGCAATATCCGAAAGCAATTCACTGTCGTCGGTTTCTTCTATTGAAAAGCCTAATCCTGCAATTGCTCGGTCGCGTAATATTGCACGCTCTTTATAAATGCAGCATCTATATGGGACTTCGTGTCCTTTCGGGCGCATATCATACGGTATTAAACGCGCCTGTTCTTCAAAATTATCACTCAGGAAGGATTTGATAAGTCTTACCAGAATCTCTCTTTTTAAATGTGATGTCTGTTTTGGGGTGTTTATTGCCATATTCTTAACTTCCTCATTTAATATTCCACTATAATGCCATTATCGCATAAAAATAAAATTTTTCAAAAAATAACCATATTATTGCCTTTGTAAATTTTAATTAAGCTCTGCGCAAAAATTTTTTTCTTTAGTTTTATTGTATTCAGGAGGTACGTATGTTAGCAGTAAATAATAATAACATAAATTTTACGGCACATCTTGATCTTACAAAGGTAAAACTGGAAAGAAACAGATGGAAGAATGTTGCAAAAATATTTGAGGAAAAAACTCAAAAAACTCCTTATACATTGGAACTCACTGACAGCGGAAAACAACTTGATATTTATGCATTCCCGGAAGATTTTGATGATGTGGAGCATAGCTGCACACTGACAAAAGAAGCTACCAAAAAGCTTATGGAAACTTCCGATGAAAAAATTTCGCAAAAACTTATTAAATTGCTGAACATATTCAATCATCAGGACACAACAAGAAAAACTGCTATTGAATTTTTAAATAAGTTACAAAAAGATGATAAATACGGAACTTTGACTTTCCCTAATTACAAAAACGGGGATTCAATTTATGATAGAATATTTATCCCTGTAATGGATAAAATGAAAGCTGATAGAATTGCCGCAACGGAAAAAGACACAATACTTAAAGATGCTCAGTTTATAGATTAAAAAATGAGCCGCTTGAGTGCGATAGAAAATTGTGACACTAGATTAGAAAAAATCCCTCACATGTAGCGTGAGGGATTTTTTGATTAAATTTATTTAGTTATTTAGCAGCGAGTTTTTCATCGATTGCTTTTAAAACTTTTTCAACAGTTGCTTCTTTGATTACGTCTTCATCAACTTTTACATAAGGAGCTTTTGAAAATTCCCAGTCGATTGAGCATAATCCTAAGCAAGGTACGCCAGAAACTTCAACTTTGTCGCCGTATTTTGCAGGAACTGTTTCGATTAATTCCTGTAAATTTGCAGAACCCATCACAAAACATGTTGTTCCTAAACAAACTTTAACACTAACTTTTTCACTCATTTTTATACCCTTTCTGCCGACCGAAGTCAGGCTTTACCTATTGTTTACCCTTACATATACTGTACTGTTACTTTTTTAAAATATTTATCCTGCAAAACTTTTGCAATTTTTTTGATAATATTTTTTCGAATTTCAATCTCAATCGGCAGTGCCGGATCGTAATGCGCCTGATTTAACTTTGCTCCAACCATAAAGTTAATACAGTCGCTATCTAATAAGAATTTTACCAACTTCCCTGCCGCATTGTCAATATCGGGATTGCCGTTTTCTAAGTATTCTAAAGTTTTTGTCAAAGTCAAAATCCCTTCCGTCACTAAATCAACGCCTTCCATATAGGAGCAGGCCGGGAGTTTGCCGATACTTATTGTTGTATCCATTGTGATAGGGCGGTTAAGTTCTCTTGATATAAGGTTTGCAGTTGTACCGCCGGCAATAGCTTTTTTGCCTTTGAAGTTTGCAAACATCTCGGCATATTCTTTGTCTTTTTGCTGGTGGTATGGAGGGCCTGTGAAAACTAAAGATTCTCTCGGTTCTCTGAAATACAGAACACAGGCGGATATATCATCTTTCGGCTGGCGGTCTGTTTCAATGTTTCTTGCCTGATTTACTATGTATTGGGAAAGTTCGGAACTTGAAATATCAGGATGTTCTTCCAGTTTGTCTTTTACAAGAACGATTAACCCTTCACGCCGTAAACCGAGTTTTAATCTTCCGCCTCCAAGTCCAGCCTGGGTGACGCCGTCGGAGCAGAAGATTAATCTGTCGCCTAGTCGCAGTTGTATTTTATAAACTTTTAATTTTCTGTTTTTAAAGGTTTTTGATTGAATTGTTTCAAAGGGCGGCTCCATAATCTCATTGTCCCGAATCCACAAAAATTGCGGATTGCCTTCTTCCACTATTTTGGCGTGTCCGTCATCATTTACGTCTATTGCCGAAAACGTTGAATAACTGATACGGCGGATTTTGCAGACAGGAAGCGAATTCATAATGATTTCCGCAGCTTTACGTATAGGAATCTGCTGATTTTCAATAAACTGTAAAAGCATTGTTGCGGTCATACAGGAGAGAATATTTGCCTTTATCCCGCTGCCAAGACCGTCTGATAATACAGCAATCAGACGAGCCTCATCAGGATACCTTTTGGATATAAAGTAATCCCCGTAGGCATTCTGGTTATATTTTTTCATCTGACTGCAATCTATATCAATGAACATTTATTTTGCCTCATCTTCGTCTTTATCGTCAAAGTCATTGGCAATCGAACTCAAAAGAGTCTCTGTTTCTACCATGTGTTCACCGAGCAGACAGGCGATTTCCTGAACGATTGAAATGTTTTTGGAGATAACTTCATGCGCTTTTTGTGAAATCTTTTCTCTGTTTGTTTCGGATTGGGTTACGTCTGTAATTACGCTGCCCACGATTTCGTTTTCTTCAATTGTAAATATGCTTATGTCATAGAGTCGATTTTTGACCGCGTAACGTTCTTTATGCAATTCTTTTCCTGAATGAAGAATTGTTTTAAAAAGATCCGCAAAGTCGACAATTCTGTCTATTGCCGCGCCTGCAAGCCCTTCTGGGCGAGCTTTGAATACTTCATACATATCACCCGTGAACATTCTCATAAAGCTGTCGTTGGCTTCTATAATATTCATATTGCTGTCGACCATAACGACAGCTGCCGGCATGCACCGCACAAGTGCGGCAGCTTTTCTCATTGCCGTTTTTCTCATATACGATACGCACATTGAAGCTTCGGCATCCCCATCTAAGAGGGCTTTTGCTAAATCACGGCAGGTTGCGTATCCGCAGCCGCCGCAGTTTAATTCATCGTCAACCGTGTGTTTGCCGATTTTTTTGAGTGTTTTTAAGATTTCTTCAATGCTGTGAGGCGTTGAAACTACTTTCTTTTCCTGAATTGCATAAGGTACCACAACCGACGGCGCTTTTGGAATAATTTCCCTGTCTTTTACGTTGTTTAAAACATTTGATATTATGGAAAGTCCGGCTTTGGAGGTTGAAATACAAGGTCCTCCGACACATCCCCCTTCACATGAAAGTGCCTCTACAAACACAACACGTTCTAATTTGTCAGGATTTAAATTCTTAAGAGCGTTTTCAAAAGAATGAAGCCCTGATATGTCAATTAACTGTACTTCTTTTTTTATGCCTATACGACGTATGGTTTCGTTCATACCTCCGTCTACGGGGTAGAGGGAGCCTTCATAGGCACTGTTAGGTATAAATTTGTTATTGTTATCTTCCGGGATTGCGGATTTTTCCGGAATTTGGTCGTTCATCCAGACCTTTAATTCTTCAAATGTAAGCGCAACATCATATAGTCCGCTGTCTCGGGCTTCATTTTTTTTGCCGATACAAGGGCCTATAAATACTATTGAAATATCTTCGCCGTATTTATCTTTAAGCATTCTGGCATGAGTCATTGCGGGAGAACCAATTGGCGTTATATTTTTGATAAATTCCGGATGATAATGTCTTATAAAATCAACGATTACAGGACAGGCGCTGGATATGAACAGTCCTTTTTCAGCTTCATTGAGCATTTGTGTAGTTTTTATTGAAACTTCCTGAGCACCCAGTGCGGTTTCCGAAACTCCTTTAAACCCGAGAGTTTTCAGTAGTCCAATCATTTTTTCCGGCGAGTATTCAAATACTCCGCTCCAGGACGGTGCAAGCGATACATATACATCTTTTTGCGCTAAAATCAAATTTTTTGCCTTATCAATATCAACTCTGACGCGTTTTGCGTTAGAAGGGCAGGCTTTTACGCAGTTTCCGCAGGCAATGCACTTTTCAGGAATAACGGAAGCGTGTCCGTTTTCTATTTTAATTGCTTTGACGGGGCATTCTCTTATGCAGCGATAGCAGTCATGACATTCGTTAGATAATGTATACACCGCATTTTGACTATTCATTGAAAACTCCTTTTATATTATAAACACTATTGATTGTAAAATTTTTATTTGTAAGAGGCGAGAATTTCCTGTAATTTATCTTCGTCAACCTCATGGTATTCCTTGCCGTTGATGGTTATATTTGGCCCTGTCGCGCATTTGCCTTCACATCTGGCGCCTGCAAGGTCGATTTCTGCTTCCAGCCCGTTATCTTTAATATAATTTTCTATAAATTCAAGGTTGCGGTCATTTCCGCGTGCAAAGCACGAACTTCCCATACATACGGTTATATTTAACTTGCTCATACTATCCTCTTTTGTTTTATATTTTTATTTTAGCCTACGAAACCAAATTTATCAAGAGGACGTTTTAAAAAGGCTGTTTGAAAATCTTAATAGCACGCGGAAGAATACCAAGGCAATACGAAATCGTTATCCCGTAATTTGTAATAGGAACACCTTTTTCTGACGCTTTTAAAATCCTCGACAAAACTTCGCGGCGGTTTGTCATACAGGCGCCGCAGTGGATTATCAAGTTATAATCCATTATTTCCGGAAAATCGTGTCCTGCATAATTTTCTATAATAAGATTTTTCCCTGTCTTTTTCCTTAAAAGGTTTGGAATTTTAACACGGCCTATGTCATCTTCTATTGCGTGGTGCGTGCAGCTTTCAAGGATAAGAACTTTGTCGCCGTCTTTCAGGTTTTCTATTGCTGAGGCTCCTTCTTCAAACGCTTTCAAATCTCCCTTAAGTCTTGCGAAAAGAATTGAAAACGAGGTCAAAGGAATGCTTTCAGGCACAATTTCCGCTACGGTTTTAAACGCCTGCGAATCAGTTATTACAAGTGCAGGAGGTTCTTTAAGGTTGTCAAGCGCCTGCTTTAGTTCGCTTTCTTTCACCACATAACTCAAACAATCGCTATCGAGTAAATCTCTCAAGGTCTGAACCTGCGGCAGGATAATTCTCCCCTTCGGTGCTTCTTTATCAATCGGGATTACAAGGATTACCGTGCTTTTAGGCGGAATTAAATCCCCTGCGATTTTCGGCGAATTCACAAAATCCTCAGGAAGCATTCTGACAAGTTTCTCTTTGAATTTAAATACAATATTTTCATCATTTAACGCAGAGGTTTTTAAAATTTTGTCCTCCGGTTTTGAACTGTCATTCTGAACTTGTTTCAGAATCTCTTCATATTTTTCAGTAGGAATTTCTTTTTCATCCTGTTTATTAATCACAATCAGATAAGGAATTTTCAGTTCATCAAATTTTTGGATTAAATTTCTTTCGTAATCGTCAATCCCGTTGTAATCACATACAATAACCGCGATATCCGTACGGTTTATGATTTTCATTGTTTTTTCAATACGTTCTGCTCCAAGTGCCGTGGTATCGTTTATTCCTGCTGTGTCGAGGAAATTAACAGGACCTACAGGCAAAAGCTCCATTGATTTTTCGACAACATCCGTTGTTGTCCCAGCAACATTAGAAACAATAGAAACCTCCTGATTGGTAATTCTGTTTAAAAACGCGGATTTCCCGACATTGGTTTTCCCGAAAATTCCTATGTGCAGACGCATTGATTTTAATGTTTTCATTTTTTTACCCTCTTTGATAAATTTTGTAAGCCTTCAGCGATTAATGCCAGTCACGTCGCTATTTGTAATCTTTACGCATTTGCCACCTCAAATGCCGAACGCTCGTTCCCGTTTTTACCCTCTTTGACAAATCTGTGCCCCCTCTTACTAAAAAAGGCACCCGTTAAGCGGATGCCTGATTTTTTTCATCTTGTAAATTAACCTCTGATACCGAGTTTTTTGATTAATTCTCTGTATCCGTCAAGATCTCTTGATTTCATATAAGAGAGTAATCTTTTTCTTCTGCCTACCATCATTAAAAGACCTCTTTTTGTTGCGAAATCTTTCTGGTTGGTTTTCAAATGTTCTGTTAATTCAGAAATTTTCTGGCTTAATAAAGCTATTTGAACTTCTACAGAACCGGTATCTTTTTCGTTTGCACCATATTCTTTAATGATGTCTTGTTTGTTTTTTAAGTTAATTGACATATTGTTTCCTTTACGTTGTTGAGTGACTATTTGGCGTAAGCACTCTACAATGCTCATCATAATATATCAAAGAAAAAAATCAACCATGATGTTAAAAACCCTTTACAAATCAGCTTTGTAAAGGGTTTGAATTTTATGCTAAAAATTGAGTTGCGCTGTGCGTGTGATAGAGAGCGGTTTTTAACGCTGCATCATAATTGAATTCGGCTTCTGATGATGCGTTTTTCAATCTGTTCAATTTTGCTTCCTGCGTAAGAGAAGGGTCGCCGTTTTGAGCGTTGATTTTTGTTGCATAAGCTGTATATTCGGCTTTTGCCTGACTTGCGAGAGGTGCAAGAGCCTGATATCTGGCTATTAATTCTTCTGATTTCGCATTGAAGGCTTCGTGGCGCTTGTTGAAGTATTCTCTGATTAAATCAGACGGATTTCCTGATGATTTTAATTTTGATATGTCAAAATTATGAATTGAAGTCGATTTCAACTGTGCTGCAATATAGTTGTCATAAGAGCCGTACTTCGTTTTCAGGCTGTTATCTTTTTCAAATTCATTACTGGTTAAAATATTTGAATTAATTGCGTCAACCATATACCAATCCCTTATATTGATTCCTTATATATATAAAGTATTTATTTTGCAGAAAATTGCCTGTTTAATATAAAATTGTAACGAAATGTAAATTTTATATTTTCACATAAGTGAATAGTCTAGTCTGCAAAAGGCACTAGACTGTTCTTATTATATGGGGCTTATGCAGCCCCAACACCAGCACTGACAGTCCTTTAGTTAACATCCTTATACGTTCACTTTTTCTTTTTGATTGCGACGCAAAAAGAAAAAGTGAACAGAAAAAGAAAAACACGCAAAAATAACAGCGTCGCTGCGCGCCGCGAAATCAAACGGAAGTAGTTGAAGGCGTTGCCTTCAACCTTTTATGCTCGCTATCGCGGCAGAGCCGCACGCTCGCATGAAAACCCTCCGGCGCTTCGCGCCACCTCCTGCTTGGTTGCTCGCGTTAAACGGGTCTGCAACGCCGCCGCCTTCGCGTCGCCGTTTCGCCCTCTGCTCGCAATCCGCCTTTACAAGGGAGGCTTTGACTTTACCCCCTTTGTAAAGGGGGGTAGGGGGGATTTATTTAGACCGACCTGCGGTCGGTCGAAGGAAGGTGCGGAAACCTTGGTTTCTGCTGACTCGTTTCTTTTGGTCGCGTGTTTTCTTTTCTTTCGTCTATTTCTTTTCTTTTGCTTCGCAACAAAAGAAAAGAAATAGACTTAATAAGGAAATCTGATAGTGCCTTTTAGGTACTGGTCTGTTTCCTTATCCGTGTAAAATAAAAAGGATGGCTTTTGCCATCCTGTTATCCTTTATAAAACTTTTTTCCTTTTTTCCTATTAATTAAGCAACGACTGTTGATACAAAATTTATTATATCTTTGAATGAATCTTTTACGAATTCTTTTGCAAGAGTTGAAATCGGTCTGTTTTCGACACAATCAAAAACATAATAGATTGGATCTCTTGCGTTATTGAAGCGCATTCTTCTGTCTCTTTTATCAAGGTAGCAGTAATCTTCTATGCTAAAGCCTTTTGTACTTCTTTTATTGCCTTTTCTTTTACGAGTCAAAGCGCCAAACTGACCGTTTCCGCTTGTTTCATTTTGTGTGCTGCCTGCCATTGGTAACATTTTTTTTGCTCTCTTTCTTCTCTCTTAAATCTTCTTATATCTTACATATATATAAAGTATGTAAGTTTAGAAAAATTGCCTTTTTGTAAATCGTTTTGTAAAGACATGTTAAGAAGATGGATAGCTGTAAATTTGATAGTACGATAAGACGAGTGCAATTAAGTGAAGGGTGAATTGCCAAGCAATGGTTAATTATTGTCTCCCTGACAAATGAATTGAAATCTGCAAAAATCCCACCGACCATCCTTTACTAAGTGGCAAGTCATTATTCACTTTTCCGCATGGAGAGGGAAGGAAGATAACTCTTCAACTAAAATACCCTACCCCCCTTAAATCTTTACTCTTGACATCTCCCTGAATTTTATCCTTTTTTAAGCGTTACAACTTCTTCTTCGGAGACGAGATTTCTGCCGATAGCTTTTTCAAGCGCGGCTTTGGAAGAATTATACTGGTATAGGGTGTTGTAATATTTGAGTTGAGCTTCCTGATAAAGAATTTGTGCATCTTTTAATTCTGTAGGGCTGGCTTCTCCGACACGGTATCGTCCGTAAGAAAGTTCATAGTTTTCTTTTGCCTGTTTTACCTGAAGCATTGCAACCGGTATCTGGTTCTTTTTCTCTTCGAGGGTTAGGAATGCATTTTGGATTTCGAGGTAGATTGAGTTCTGGGTATTCTGGGCGTTAGCAATTTCTTTGTCGTAAAGATATCTTGCTTCTTTGATTTCGTTACGTATTAACATCCCGTTGACAGTCGGAAAGTTTAAATAACCACCTATGTTATAACCGTAATTCGACGTCCAGTGCTTACCGCCGACCTGAACCTGTCCTTCTACCGAAAGTGTTGGGAAATAAGATTTTTTAACAAGTTTCAGAGTTTGTTTGGCGCTTTCAAGCTTTATCTCTGCAAGCTTAAGTTCCGGACGGGAATCTTTTGCAATTTCTATGGCTTTGTTAAGTGTCAGATCAACAGGATTATAGGATAATCGGTCTTGAATTTGATAGGAGTCAATAAAAGGCACACCCATAATGTTATTTAATTGTGCAATTGCGAGTTTTACTGCATTATCTGCTTGAATAAGCTGTAGCTTTGAATTACTCAGATTTGCTTCTGCAATTGTGACATCAACTTTCGGATTCATGCCGATTTCATAGAAGGCTTTTGCCTGATCGTAGAACATTTTAAATTTATCTACAGTGTCTTCTGCAACGCGTCGGTTTTCAATTGCGTATTGAAGGTTGTAGTAGGCGTCTTTAGTTTTGTAGACAACGTCATTGATTACACCGGTCAGGGTTGTTTTATATCCTTCGTAATCTAATCTTTGGATTGTTGCCTGATTTTGGGTTACACCGAAGTCGTAAAGCATCTGTTGCAGCGTAATTTGTCCGAGAACGTAGTAGTTGAATTTAAGGTTTCTGCCTAAGGCATCAGATAATTGTAACTGTTTAATTCTGGTATATCCTGTCTGCCAGCTTACCTGAGGAAAATAATTTGACCAGACCTGCTTAATTCTGGCATCTGAGGCTAAAATATCCTGAAATGCCGCGTTAATCTGCGGGTTATTGCCGAGCGCAAGTTCAATACAGCGTTCAAGATTAAGATCCATATTTTTTTGAACAGAACCTTCGATTACAATACTTTCTTCTTGCTTTTCAGGTTTTTTAGGCAGAACAGCGTCAGAGTGCGGGTATTCTTTCGGGTTAATTTTGTTCCCGATATCCTTTGCGGTTGCCGTTATACCTGTCAGCATAAGTATTATTGTCATTATAAATATTTTTTTATACATATTTATTTATTTTTCCTTTTTTTAATTGTTCTGGCAGTAAAGACTTTGAATTCTTCAACCATTACATAGAACGCCGGAACAAGGAAGGTTCCGATGAATGCAACGGCAATCATACCGCCAAATACTGTCATTCCGACGGAGTGACGGCTTGCGGCGCCTGCACCATGCGCGAATACAAGAGGCAGAAGCCCTAAGATAAACGCGATATTCGTCATCATAACCGCCCTGAACCTCAGTTTTGCTGCCTGAAGCGCTGCATCTTTAATCGGCATACCTTCCTGATGTGCGTCTTTTGCAAATTCTATTATCAGAATTGCCTGTTTTGTACTAAGACCGATTAACATAACAAGTCCGATTTGTGCGTAAATATCAAGCGAGTATCCTGCAACGTACTGGAAGAAGAGGGCGCCTATCAGGGCAACAGGCGAGATGAGCATTACGGCAAGCGGAAGCATCCAGCTTTCATATAATGCCACAAGGAATAAGTATACGAAAACAAGTGACATTGCAAGGATTGGACCTATTTGTCCGCTTGATTCCAATTCCTGCAGAGCGCTTCCTGACCAGGTGTAGCCCATATCATCAGGCAGAATTTCGTCTGAAATTTTTATCATTTCGTTCATTGCCTGACCGGAACTTACTCCGTTTCGAGCCATTCCGTTTATCAGGATTGAAGGATACATGTTGAACCTTGTCAGGCTGTATGGCCCTACAATGTTGCTTATTTTGACAACTGATGACAGCGGAACCATTTTCCCTAACTGGTTTTTGACAAATATTTTATTTATGTCGGAAGGTTTTTCCCTGTAATTTGAATCTGCCTGCAAATATACACGGTAAACACGCCCGTATTTGTTAAAGTCGTTGACGTAAGATTTTCCGAAATAGCCTGCAAGCGCATTATAGATTTCACTGACATCTACATTTTGCGCCATAGCTTTTGAGGCGTCTACATCAAGCAGCAATTGCGGCAGGTTTGCAGTATATGATGTGTAAACCATAGAAAAGGCAGGGTTTTTGTTTGCTGCCGCAATTAATTTCATAGCTTCGTCGTAGAGTTCTTGCGGAGTTCTGTTGCCTTTGTCAAGAAGTTGATATTCAAAACCTCCGAACATACCTAAACCTGAAATTGAAGGCGGTGCAAATGACGCAATCGTTGCCGAAGGGTAAGTTGCAAATTCTTTTTGTACCCGCGCAAGAATATTTTCCATCTGGAGTTCTTTTGATTTACGTTTTGACCAGTCATCAAGTCTGGATACGATAAGGGCTGTGTTTTCACCGGAGAACCCTACAAGGGTGATTGTTTTGCTAACCCCCGGAATTTGAAGAAGTCTGTTTTCAATTTCCGTTGCCACAATATCTGTTCTGGAAGCGGATGAGCCGTCCGGGAGCTGTATTTGTGTAAAGATTGCGCCCTTATCTTCCGATGGCAGGAACCCTGTCGGGATTAATTTAAATAACCCGATAATAAATCCGATAATTATGAGGAATGTAATGATTGTTTTGGAAGGCGAATTAATAAATACTTTTGCGCCTTCAAGATATTTGTCTCTTACGTTATTGAACCAGTCGTCAAACTTCTGGATGAATTTAAAATCGCTGTGCTCAGCGCCCGGTTTCAAAATCATGGCACAGAGTGCAGGAGCAAGCGTCAGCGCAACAACCGTGGATAAACCGATTGAAGATGCGATACAGAGCGCGAATTGACGGAACATCTGTCCCGTAATTCCTGCCATAAATGATACAGGAACAAATACTGCCATCAATACAAGTGATGTTGCAAGAACCGCACCGAATACTTCTTTCATCGTAACTTCAGTGGCGTCTTTCGGGGTTTTTCCTTCCTGAATATGGCGCTGGGTGTTTTCAAGGACAACAATGGCGTCATCTACTACCAGACCAACAGCAAGTACCAGCGCAAAGAGTATCAGCAGGTTTATGGAGAACCCGAGAAGGTTCATAAATATAAATACGCCGATAAGTGATACCGGAATTGCACAGAAAGGAATGAGCGCAGCCCTGCCGCTTCCTAAAAACATATAGGTTACGATACTTACAAGGACAATCGCAAGCCCGATTGCGTTTATAACCTCTTTAATTGATTCTCTTACGAAGTCGGTTTCATCTCGTTCGATTTTGTATTCAATACCCTGCGGGAAGCCTTTGCTTAATTCTTCCATTTTTTTCGTAATTTTATTTGAAAGGTCAATAGCGTTTGCTTCCGGCAATTGACTTACTGAAATGATTGCGGAATTTCTGCCTCCGATACGGGAGAAGTAGGAGTAGCTTTCAGCACCGAGTTCAACCCTTGCGATATCTTTTAATCTTATCTGAGAGCCGTCGGGTTTTGAACGGACGATAATATTTTCAAACTCCTCCGGATCCTCAAGACGTCCCTGAGTCCGCATTGTGAGTTTAATCATCTGTTTGTTTTTCATCGGTTCAACACCCAGATCGCCCGCCGGCGCCTGAATGTTTTGTGCCTGAATTGCCGCGTTAACCTCGCTTACTGAAACTCCTAAGTTTGCCATTTTAGCGGCATCAAGCCATATTCTCATCGAATAATCCGCAGAACCGAATACTGAAACTTTACCTACACCTTTGATACGTGCAAGTTCATCTTTAATATATATAGAAGCATAGTTTGCAACGTACAGGGAATCATATGTTCCGCTCGGTGAATTTATCGCAATCATCATTAAACCGGGACCGCCAGTGGTTTTTCTAACCGTTAGACCGTATCTTTTAACTTCTTCCGGAAGTCTCGGGGTAACAAGCTGCAGGTTATTTTGTACGTTTACAACAGCCATATCAGGGTCAGAGCCGATATTAAAATAAAGAGTTAATTCGTAAGAGCCGTTTCTGGAAGTTGATGACATATAAATCATATCTTCAACACCGTTCAACTGAGCCTCAATAGGGGCTGCAATCGTTGATTCGATTACGTCAGAACTCGCACCTGAATACGTAGCACTTACAACTACCTGCGGCGGCGTAATTGACGGATATTCTTCAAGCGGAAGCATCGTTATCATAAGCATTCCGGCTAGCATTATTACAAGCGAAATTACTATCGCAAGTTTCGGTCGTTTTATGAAAATATTTCCTTGATTTTCCGCCATATTCACATGTCCCTTTGTTGTTTTTAGAGTAAAATGTATCTGTTTTTATTATTTTTTCTTATCAGGTATGATATTTGAACTTTTTTCTTTAGCCATTTCTTCTTTGGAAACGATTTTTACAGGTTTTGCCGGAACGACTTTTTGAATACCGTCAGTAATAAGTCTGTCGCCTGCTTTGACCCCTTTGGTTACAATCCAGTTGTCGCCCTGCTGACCGTTAACTTTTATATAAGTCAAGACAGGCAAATCGTTTTCATCCAGAATATAAACGAATTTCCCTTCCTGATTTTCCTGAACCGCAATCTGCGGAACTATCGGAGTTTTTACAGGTTTATTTGAATATAATTTTACGGTTACAAATTCTCCGTGGAGAAGCTGGTTATTAGGGTTCTGGAAGGTTGCCCTCATTGTAACTGTGCCTGTTGACTGGTCAATTTTGTTGTCGTGAAAATCCTGAACTCCCGTGAGCGGATATTTTTGACCGTTTGAGAAAATTAAATCAACTTTTCTGTTTGTATCGTTTGAACCGTCTGCGAGCGAGAGAGAGGTAAAATCTTCCGAATCAATAGGGAAGGTTACATAAATCGGGTTTGTGCTGTTAATCGTGGTGAGCGCACCTGATGACGGAGTTACGTAGTTTCCGACAGTAACCGCAATTATACCGATTCTTCCGTCTACAGGGGCTTTTACATGAGTATAGCTCAGGTTTCTCATACTGTCATTGTATCTTGCCTGTGCTGATGCAAGCTGCGCCCTTAAAGAATCCCTTTGAGAAAGCATATTATCATATTGCGATTTTGCTATGTAATCTTTTTTGACAAGTTCTGACGCTCTTATTAACTGCTTTTCTGCGTATTCAAGCTGGGCTTTTGTGTTTGCAACTTCAGCTTTTGCAACGTTTGCGGCGTTTGAAAATTCTGTCGGCTCTATAAGAAACAGAGTTTGACCCGCTTTTACAAAATCGCCTTCTTTAAAGTAGCTTTTTTGCAAATACCCTGAAATACGCGCAAGGACATTGACCTGATACTTTGAGGTTACTCGCCCCGGGGCTTCAAAACTTCTTATAATATCCGCGTCCTGAACAGGGTCAACCGTGACAGAAGGCGCCGAGCGCTGTGACTGGCGTAATCCTGTTTTGTAGTTATTATATGCGCTTATCCCGAACCTTATTGCTATTGCGGCAATAATTACCGCAACAATTATTATTATAGTTTTTTTCATTCCTCTCCCCTGTAGTTAATGTATTTTATAAGAGTCTGTTGCATTTGCAACAATAATTATATACTAAAAAGATTTACCGGGTCAATAGTGCCAGCATTTTTCTTAATGCCCTGCCCCGGTGGGATATTTCGTTCTTTTGGCTATCAGACAACTCGGCCATAGTCTTATTAGTACCTTCGACAATAAATATCGGGTCATACCCGAAGCCGCCTTGTCCTGCCTGAGTTCTGGCGATTTCACCTTTGCAAATTCCAAGGGTCGAGTGGAGAAGGTTGCCGTTTTCATCAACGAGGGTCATTGAGCATACAAATTCGGCTTTTCTGTTGGTATAAGGGGCAATTGCTTTTAAAAGTTTGTCAATTCTTGCCTGTGCTGTTTCTGCATATCTTGCGGAATGAATGCCCGGTGCGCCGTTCAGCGCTTCCACGCATAATCCGGAATCGTCCGCTAAGGCAGGCAGCTTTGAAACCCGAGCCGCTTCTTTTGCTTTTATTAGAGAATTTTCTTCAAAAGTTTTGCCGTTTTCAACAGGGTTAAACCCTTCTGCAGGCAAGATAAATTCAATACCCGAGCCTTCGGCTATTTCCTGTATCTCTTTTAATTTATGCGGGTTTCCCGTTGCAAATACTATTTTCATTAATTCTACGCCCCGTATCTTCTCTGACGGTGGTTGAATTCCTTTATCGCATCAGCCAGCGCTTCTTTATCAAATTCAGGCCAGTATTTTTTCGTTACAAGAAATTCCGAATACGCTATCTGCCATAAAAGATAATTGGAAACCCTCATCTCGCCGCCTGTTCTGATGAGTAAATCAGGATCCGGTATATTTTTTGTGTAGAGGTTTTCGGAAATCATATCTTCCGAGATTTCGTCGATTTCAATTTCGCCTGATTTAACTTTTTGTGCAATCGCCTTTGCTGCGTGAACTATTTCATCTCTTGACCCATAGTTAAATGCGATTTGAAGTCTTACGCCGTCATTGTTTTTTGTAACCTCAACCGCGTGTGCCAGAATTTCCTGCAATTTCGGGCTTAATTTTGTTAAATCCCCGATGAAATTTATTACAACACCGTTTTCGTGCATTTCTTTAAGTTCGTTTTTGATGGTTTCACCAAGTAAATTCATCAAAAAATCTACTTCTTCCTTTTTGCGGTTCCAGTTCTCCGTAGAAAATGCGTAAACAGTCAAATATTTAACTCCAAAATCGTCGCACGCACGCATTGCAGCTTTCAGCGCATCTACGCCTTTTTTATGTCCGAATGCGGACGGCAGATTTTTTTCTTTTGCCCAGCGGCGGTTCCCGTCCATAATTATCGCTATATGCTTTAATCCGGTATTTTTTACTATATCTTTTATCTCTTCTTCTCTTATTTCTGTTTTCATATTTCCACCTGTGCCCTTTATTATAACATAAAAATATGATATAATACCTCCGGAGGTAAAAATGAGAAGAGCGGCAGTTTTCGCGCATTACGATAAGGATAATATCATTGACGATTATGTAATTTATTATTTGAAAGCTTTGAAAGAATTGGCACACGAAATTGTTTTTGTTTCTTGTAAAAATCTTTCCGATACCGAAAAAGAAAAACTCGGCGGAATTGCTGATTTTATAATTGCCGAAAACCACGACGAATACGACTTCGGCTCCTATAAACGCGGGTATCTCTACCTGAAAGACAGGCTTAATGATTTTGATGAATTAATTTTTGCAAACGACAGCTGCTATGGTCCATTATATCCTCTACACGGAATTTTTGATGAAATGGAGAGGGATGAACACTGTGACTTCTGGGGAATTACAAAAAACAGGTTCGGTTTGCTAAAAGATGGAGAAGGTTATCGAATAGCCGAGAGACCTCATATACAAAGTTATTTCTTAGTTTTTTCAAAAAAAGTTTTTACTTCAAATATTTTTGATGAATTTATGCATTCTATTAGGCCTTTAGATAATAAAAATGAGGTTATAATAAATTATGAAATAGGATTAACCGAGAGGCTTATTAGTGCTGGATTTAAAGCAAATACTTATATAAAAGCTCTTTACAGATTTAATCATGTTATACTCTCGTTCTGGCGCTTACTTATTGAACGTTATAATATGCCGTTTGTAAAGTGCAGTATTCTCAGGCATCAAAACGACGATTTAACAACTACAGTATTTTGGCAGGAATGTATCTCTTCAAATACAGATTATCCCGTGTCTCTTATTGAAGAAAATTTATCAAGAACTTCTCTTGAATATAAACCCGTAAAATTTGTTCCGCCTCTGCTGAAAATTTTCTACTTTTACTTTATCGGTATTTTGCCATCTTTTCTTAAGCATATTTTTCGACGAATTAATCATATATTTGAACATTTATCTTAAGAACCGCTTCCGCGCAAAGGAATTCCGAGTACTACTTTTATATGCTGGCATATTGCAACTCTCAGCCGATAAAGCGAACTGATAATTACAGGTATGATATAAAAAGCTAATTTTATATTTTTTTCTTTTTTTACAATATCAATAAATGCAAGCAGGTTAACAGGATATGAGTATGTTTTGTCCTTTTTATATATATAGCTGTCATTATGAATTCTCCACTTTGTTAGCTTTTCAGGAATGTAGAAGAAGTCATTTCGTCTTGCAAAATGCAGAAAAAGCCACCAATCCAAAAGTTTGTCCGTAGGAGTGTTAAAGTCACAATTTAAAAATTTTTGTCTGTTTACGAATGTCGAGGAAAATGTTAATATACGGTTAAAATAAAGCAACTCTTTAAATAAATTACACGGATATTTTTTGCGTTTTAAAATTTCACTTGACTTAGAGAATGTTTTTTCAAGTTCTTTTATGCGGGTTTCATCTCCAAACAATTCTACATCATTAAAGATGAGTCCGATATCCGGATATTGTGCAGCTATTGCAGCTTTTTTTTCAAGATAATCCTCCCGGAGCCTGTCGTCGCTTTCAAGAATTGCAACCCACTCTCCTGAAGCGGCTTCCAGCCCTTTTTTTAGCGTTTGTGTGAGTCCGAGATTAGTTTCATTTTCTATTAATTTTATGCGTGCATCTTTTTTTGCAAATTCTTTTATAATATCGACTGAGGAATCAGTTGAAGCATCGTCTATGACTATCATTTCCCAATCTGAATATGTTTGTGACAGGACAGAATTGATAGTATCTTTCAGATACTTTTCGTAATTATAGCTTGTTATGACAACAGAAATAAACATAAATCAATTGTATAAAAAAAACACCTCCTATTCAAGAAGGTGTTTTATAATAACATAGAAATTATGCTTATTTGTTTAAAGGTTTATTTTTTATCTTCGGTTTTGGTTTCCGGTTTAACTTCCGGTTCTGTTTTTGGCGCTTTTGGATTATTTAATTCTGCCAGTCGTTTGTTGTAGTTTGCTTCATAGGTATTTAAGTATCTCTGGCATGATTCTTTGTCTCTCAGATATGCCGGAAGATTTTCCGGAATATCTTTTACTTTAGGATCTGCATAGAGTTTTACAGCGTCAAGTTCAGCTTTGTTCTGGAGGCCGGCTTTTTTGAGTGCTGTATTCATTGCATCTAATTCTTTATTTGCAACTTTTTCTGCAGAGGATGTCATTTTAGTAAATTCAGCTTTTTTAGCCGCATATTCAAGTGCTTTATCAGGGTCATAGTTTTTGAATACAGATTCGGCATCTGCTCTCATTGCTGCTAATTCTGCTGATCTTGTTTTTTGTGCTGCTTCAATTGCTTCGTTGCTGAATTCTTCTACATGATTTTTTGCAAGGTTTAATTGATTTTTTTCTGCTGCTGTTAAAGTATCATTATAGCGTTTTGCATTTGTACCTTTGCCTTTTACTTTGTCTGCAAGTTTTGTTGTTGCTTCTGTAACTTTTTCGCCTGCAGATTTAAATAATTTAGCAAGGTCTTTTCTGTAAACAACAGCGCCGACAACTGCTGCAGCTGCTGCGATTAAACCTGTAATTTTAAGACCTTTGTTGTCTTTTTTGATTTCAAAATCTTTTCCATCTTTAATGTTTTGCTCATTCTTTTTGATTTGTTTAATAAATTGATCTTGACTTAAAACTTTTACTTTTCCTTTTGCAGTAGTAACCTTAATTTTACCTTCCGGTGTAGGTTGAACGATGTTTCCACCGATGTTTACTGCAGGGATTGCCATGTTTGAAGACATAATTTCTACCTCTATTTTATTACACTATACCTTTTTATACATTCATGAAAACACGTAAAAGAATAAATGTGCTATTATTCTTGTAATATATTAACAAATATTTACAAAAAGGAGTAACCCTTTTGTCGGAGTACTCCTTTTTAAACTCATTCTCTTTGCTGGATAAGCCTTTTTAGTTTTCAATGTTATCGTGTCAAGAGCGGGTGTTTGGGATTTATATTTTAGTTTACACGGAATAAACTAAATAATGTCTGCTATTTTTGAGTGTGCCTGCCCTTACGAAGTGCAGCATTTCTTAACTAATTAGACAGGGTTCCATTCACTCGCCCTCAGCTCACTCGTGCGTCTTGGATTATTCGGCTATCCGGCTCCTTATTTCGCTTTGAAGTTTTATCAAACTTCAACCGCTCAATCGGAGCATTGGATGTTACGGGTTCCGCTCCGCTCCACCCTGCCGAAAATCCGCCTCTTGGATTTGCTTCATGCTCGCGGGGTATCACCTACGAGTTATCGCTCTGTCGGCTCGACCCGCTCGCAAACCGGACTTCACTTCGTTCCGTCCGTCCGTAAATCCGCCTCTTGCTCGTTCGCGTTTAACGGGACTCATTTGCCGTTCCCTCTCACAAAAACAATTCACTGGATTGTTTTTGTTCGGCAGAGTGCCCTCAGCTCACTCGCGCCTCTTGGATTTGCTTCATGCTCGCGGGGTATCGCCTACGAGCTATCGCTCTGCCGGCTCAACCCGCTCGCAATCCGGACTATCGTCCGTCCGCAAATCCGCTACGAACAACCTGAGTAGCCGCAGTTCAGACAGATAAAGCAGCCTTCTGCCATCTCTATCGTATTGCCGCATTCAGGACAGATTACTGTCTTAATTTCGCCTGAAGGGTTGTATTCTTCTGAACTGTCTTCCTTAACTGAGTTTTCAGCTTCCGCCTGTTTTGCCTCTTCCGTTTTCTTTTTATCGTCAAGGTTCATCGGCTGGAACTGGCGGGAGTTGTTTCTGTAAACAGTGATACCTTTCAGGTTGTTTTCGTAAGCAAGAACGTATGCTTCTTCAATGTCTTTTCTTGTTGCGTTTTCTTCAAAGTTTACTGTTTTTGAAACAGCATTATCAGTATGAAGCTGGAATGCTGCCTGCATTTTTACGTGCCAGTAAGGGGATACGTCATGTGCGGTTACGAAGATTTTCTTAACTTCTTCAGGAACCCCTGCTACGTGTGCAACCGAACCTGTTTTGGCAATTTCTTTCATCAAATCTTCCGAATAGAAACCGTGTTTTACTGCGTAATCCTTGAATATCGGATTGATTTCAAGCATTTCGGTTCCGTCCATAATTAATCTTGAAAATACAAGCCCGAATAATGGCTCAACGCCGCCTGATGCGCCTGCAATCATTGAAATTGTTCCTGTCGGTGCAATACAAGTTGTAGTTGCGTTTCTGATACCGTATTTTTCGATTTGTGAATCAAGTTCTTTCCACTGCTCGTCTGAAATGATACCGGAAGATTTTCCTTTATATTTATTATAAAGGAAGTTTTTGCCGTCATATACACTGCCTTTGAAGTTGTTAAATCTTCCGCGTTCTTTTGAAAGTTCAATTGATTCGCATTTTGATTCGTAATCAATGAATTCCATTACCTGACCGGCAAGTTTTGTACCTTCTGCTGACGCATAGGAAATTCCCATTTTCATAAGCATATCAGCCCAGCCCATTACACCGAGTCCGATTTTTCTGTTATTCTGAACCATTTCGGAAATTTGCGGAAGCGGGTAATTGTTTACGGCAATTACGTTATCAAGGAAGCGGATTGCTGTTCTTGTGGTTTTACCGAGCAAATCCCAGTCAACCGTTCCGTCGGATTTAACCATTTTACCTAAGTTGATTGAACCGAGGTTGCACGCTTCATAAGCAAGAAGCGGAACTTCACCGCATGGGTTTGTTGATTCAATTTGTCCTACAAGCGGTGTCGGGTTATCGGAGTTCATTTTGTCAATGAAGATAATTCCCGGCTCGCCGTTTCTCCAGGCACCGTCAACAATCATATCAAATACTTTTTTAGCGCTTAATTTTCCTGCAACTGTATTATTTTGCGGATTGATTAATTCATAATCAGTTCCGTTTTTGTAGGCTTCCATAAATTTATCTGTAATTGCCACGGAAATATTAAAGTTATTTAATCTGTTGTTATCAGCTTTACAGTTGATGAAGTCTAAAATATCAGGGTGATCAACTCTTAAGATACCCATATTAGCGCCGCGTCTTGTGCCGCCCTGTTTAACAGCTTCGGTTGCTGCGTTAAATACTTCCATAAAGGAAACAGGACCAGATGAGACGCCCATAGTTGAACGTACAACACTGTTTTTCGGTCTTAGTCTTGAGAAAGAAAAACCTGTGCCGCCGCCTGATTTATGAATAAGTGCGGTATTTTTAACGGTTTCAAAAATACCTTCAAGTGAATCTTCTACAGGAAGAACAAAGCAAGCTGCAAGTTGACCGAGTTCTCTGCCTGCATTCATCAATGTCGGTGAATTCGGCATAAAGTAGCAGTTTGTAATAGCCTCATAAAATCTTTCTGTCAATTTATCCACATCAGCCTGAGTTTTGCCGAATTTCAAATCGCCTTCCGCAATTGTTTTTGCAACACGTCTGAACATGTCAGCCGGTGTTTCTGTGCATTTTCCCTCTTTATCCCTTTTTAAGTATCTTTTTTCAAGAACTTTTATCGCGTTTTCCGATAAATTTAATTTGTCTTCCACTAAGTTCACACTAACCTCCGATTATAAAATAATTACAATAAAAAATCATGTCTGGTAAAAAGAAGCATGTTTTATTTACTTATTATACATCAATAAAAATGGGCATGGCAAGGAAAGCGAAAAACTTTATTACAAAATGTAATCAGGACGGATATCGTTTAAAAAATTGAGATATAAATTTTAATGGTGAGCGTAGTGCTTTAGCAAATTATAAAGATTGTACCGTAAAAATAGTGGACGGCTTGCAGATAGAGTCGAATTAACATAATATTTTACTGTTTTTCTACTATTGATTGTTGTTTAAAAAGGTGGTATAATATTATATAAATAATCTCGGAGGATATTTATGAATAATAATAAAGGTTATACGTTGGCGGAAACTCTTTTAACAATTTTAATAATCGGTATCCTTGCCGCAGTAACGTTACCTACAATTCAAAAATCAATGGGGAACAAGCTGGAGACTATGAGAATTAAGACGATGTACATTATTGAGCAAACGGTTACGCAAATGCTTGATGATGATACAATGTATCCTCAGAGTAATATGGAAGCATCTATAGGACTTGCAAATACAAATGCCGTAAAAATAAACGGTATCACTTATCAGGGAAATACAAAATTCTGTGAGCTTTTTGCCAGCAGAATTACAAAAGCCCCGAGTTCTCCAACTAACTGTACTGCTAATGCAAAGACTTTTACATCTGCTGATGGTGTAGACTGGTATCTTCCTGTTTCAAATTTTTCGACAAAACAAATGATTAAATTTGATGTAAACGGTGCTGAAGAAGATCCAAATTGTACTTATAACGCTGACAATTGTCCTAAGCCTGATATTTTTGAATATTATATCTCTCCAATGGGTAAGATTACTGAAGAGGAATAGTTTTTTTTTAAATTTTATTAAATTACAAAAGCCTTGAGGATAATATTTCTATGTTTGGTATATAATGTTTATCGAGGTACCAAACTTGAAACATTCTAAACTTACAGCCCTGATATTTATAGCACTTATATTAGGTGTCCTGGTCGGACATTTTGCCCCGAATTTTGCAGTAAAGATGAGGCCTTTTGCAGAAATTTTCCTGCGGATGGTCAAGATGATTATTGCCCCTTTATTGTTTGCAACTCTTGTTGTCGGAATTTCCGGGCATGATGATGCAAAAAGTCTCGGGAAAATCGGGCTTAAAACAATAATTTATTTTGAAATTGTAACGACTTTAGCTCTTATTATCGGCTTAACAATGGCAAATATTTTTAAGCCGGGAGTAGGGTTTGTCTCTGGAACCTCACCTCATGCAATCCAGATGCAGGAGGCGGGGCTTATGGCAGCGACAAAGGCTCATACCTCTATCGGACAGATGGTGACGGATATCTTCCCGACGAGCATTGTTGATGCGATGGCAAACGGAAACTTGCTGCAGATTGTTGTATTTTCCATTTTCTTTGCACTCGCTATATGTGCTGTAGGGAAAAAGGCACAGCCTGTTCTGGATGTATTGAATTCCGTGTCGCAGATAATGTTTAAATTTACGGAATACGTGATGTATTTTGCGCCTCTGGGGATTTTTGGTGCAATTGCCGCAACTGTCGGCGCTAACGGTTTAACTGTTTTGAAAAGTTACTTCAAAGTTATCGGAGCACTTTATGTTGCGCTTGCAGTTTTCGTACTGCTTGTTTTGATAATTGCTTGTAAAATAGTTAAAATTTCATTTAGAAGTTTGATAAGTGCTTTGCAGGAGCCGGCGCTGCTTGCGTTCACAACGGCAAGTTCCGAGGCGGCTTTCCCGAAAGCCATGGATATTATGGAACGCTTCGGAGTTCCGAAAAAAATTGTCGGGTTTGTTATGCCGACAGGCTACACTTTTAACCTTGACGGAAGTACGCTTTACCTTGCAATGGGAGTAATTTTCTCCTCGCAGATTGTCGGTATCCACCTTGATTTGAACCAGCAGATTATAATAATGCTTGCACTGATGCTGACAAGTAAAGGGGTTGCGGGTGTTCCTCGTGTGTCGCTGATTGTTCTTGCAGGAACTCTTGCAAGCTTTAATATCCCTATCCTCGGCGTTGCAATTTTACTCGGGATTGATCAAATTCTCGATATGGGAAGAACGACGGTTAACCTTGTAGGCAACTGTGTTGCAACTGTTGTTATTGCCCGCTGGGAAAATGAATTTGACTATAACAAAATGAAAGAATTTGTGCGCCAATCAAAAGAAGAAAGTCTTGGCGCTGATATTGAAAAATTTACGCATGAACTTAGCCATAAAAAGCTGCACGGCTGTGTTGAACCGTCGAAAGGCAGTGAAACAGGATTAGAAACAATTGAAGTAAAAGAAGGATAATAGAAGATGAGTAACGAAACCGGTACAAAAGTTGAATTTAAAGAAACTCTTAATCTGCCTCAAACGAGCCTTGCAATGAGGGCTAATGCGGCTGTGAGAGAACTCGAAATCCAGAAATTCTGGGAAGAAAATAATATTTATGAAAAAATTATCTCTCAAAGAGATAAGGCAAATAAATTTATCCTCCATGACGGCCCGCCGTATTTGAGTTCTGAGAAAATTCACGTTGGAACGGCTTTGAACAAAATCTTAAAAGATATTCTTTTAAAATATAAAGCGCAGGCGGGGTATTACACTCCTTATGTTCCGGGTTACGACGGTCACGGGCTGCCTATTGAAAATAAAGTTGTAAAAAATATTAAAGGCGGCAGAAGCGCGCTTACACCTTACGAATTGCGCCAGAAATGCCGTGAATTTGCTCATACAAGCCTTAAAGGTCAGGAGAGCGAATTTAAGCGCCTTGGAGTTCTCGGTGACTGGGAACATCCGTATTTGACAATTGACCCTGAATATGAAGCCGAACAGGTCAGAGTTTTCGGTGAAATGTATAAAAAAGGTTACATTGAAAAAGGGCTGAAACCTGTTTACTGGTGTGCTTCCTGCGAAACAGCGTTAGCAGAAGCCGAAGTTGAATATGCTGACCATACCTCAACATCAATTTACGTAAGATTCAAATTTGACGAAGAGAGTAATGCGAAAATAAACAAAGAGATTCTGAAACAAGTTCAGAATGATAAAGACATTTACGCCGTTATCTGGACGACAACTCCGTGGACAATTCCTTCGAATATGGCAATCAGCATGCACCCGAAATTTGAATATACCTTCTTTGAATATAAGGGAGATGTTTATGTTGCGGCGCAGGAATTACTCGGCGCCTTCCTTGCTGATGTCGGCTGGGAAGAAAAAGATATTAAAGTCCTAGGCTCATGCGTTGGTGCGGATTTGGAACTTTTGAATACAAAACATCCGCTTTATGACAGAAAATCGCCTATTATCTTAGGCGAACACGTTACGCTGGATGCAGGTACCGGTTCTGTTCATACTGCACCGGGTCACGGGCTTGAGGACTATGAAGTCGGCTGCAGATACGGTATAGACGTATTCTCTCCTCTCGATAGCCGCGGCGTCTGGACTGATGCGGTTAACGATAAAGATTTGGAAGGTGTTCCGTATTACAAGGGCAACGCAATCGTTATCGAAAAACTTAAAAACTGCGGAGCACTGCTTTCGCAGGCTGATATAAACCACAGCTATCCGCACTGCTGGAGATGTAAAAATCCTGTAATCTACAGGGCAACTCCTCAGTGGTTTGTTAAAGTTGACAGATTCAGAGATGAAACTTTAAATGCAATTAAGGATGTGAAATGGATTCCTGCAAGCGGAGAAGCCAGAATTTCAAACATGGTTGCAGGTCGTACGGACTGGTGTATTTCCCGCCAGCGTGCTTGGGGGGTTCCTATCCCTGTTTTCTATTGCGAAGATTGCGGAGAAGTTATTGTAACCGACGAAACTGTAGAAAATGTTGCGAAAATTTTTGAAAAAGAAAGCTCTGATGCGTGGGTTAAATATTCCGCAGAAGAATTACTTCCGCAAGGTTTCAAATGCCCGAAATGCGGCAAAACACACTTTAAAAAAGAAAATGATATTATGGATGTCTGGTTTGACTCAGGAATTTCATGGCGCGCTGTTGTAGAAAAACGCTCAGATGTTCTCGGGCATACCCCTGTTGAGATGTATCTTGAAGGTTCCGACCAGCACAGAGGCTGGTTCCAGTCATCTCTTCTGACATCAATCGCAACTCAGGGTAAGGCGCCTTATAAATCAGTTCTTACTCACGGGTTTGTATTCGGCGAGGACGGAAGAAAAATGTCAAAATCTCTCGGAAATTACATCAGACCGGATGAAATTATCAAAACCTACGGCGCTGATATTTTAAGACTCTGGGCAGCTTCCGTTGACTACAGAAATGATACCAAAATCGGTAACAACATAATTAAGCAGCTTGCTGAAATCTTTAAGAAAACCAGAAATACTTCAAGATTTTTACTCGGCAACCTGTTCGATTTTGACCCTGAAAAAGATTACGTAAAATATGAAGATTTAACTGCACTCGATAAATTTGCACTGCATAAATTGAACCAGTTAATCGAAAGTGTAACCGAAGCATTTGAACATTACGAATTCTACAAATACTTCCAGCAGCTTCAAAACTTTGCGGCGGTTGATTTGAGTTCATTCTACCTTGATATTGTAAAAGACAGATTATACACAGCAGGCAAAAAATCCCTTTCACGCCGTGCCTGCCAGACAGTTCTTTATGAAATTCTGCAGACATTAGTCAGAATTCTCGTTCCGGTAATGCCTCATCAGGCAGAAGATATCTGGATGAGTGTTCCTGAATGCCAGAAGGGCGGATTAATCAGCATACTTCTTTCTGACTGGCCGGCTGCAAAACCTCAGTGGCACAACGAAAAACTTGAAGAAGATTTTGCAAAAATCTTAAAAGCAAGAGAAGTTGTAACCCGCGCAATCGAACCTCTCCGCGCAGATAAAAAAGTCGGAAGTTCTTTAGAGGTTGCGGTTTACGTGAGCGTTAAAGATAATGAAGTTTTGAAGGCAAACGAAAGCGAACTTTGCAACATCTTCATAACCTCACAGGCTTACGTAACAGATGAAAAACCGTCAGGCGTATTGAACGAATACAAAGAGGACGATTACACCGTATGGGTTACGGCAGCAGAAGGCGAAAAATGCGCCCGCTGCTGGAAATACAGAAAGTTAAATTCCGACGGTATATGTGAAGATTGTTCGGATGCAATTAAATAAGATTAAAGGCGGTTTGTAAAAACCGCCTTTTTTATTCTTCATCCTCTTTTTTGTATTTTTTTATCACTATTGAATCATTCTCAATATAGAGAGAAACCTCATCCAGAACAGGATTAATTCTCAAACCTTCGAGAATTGCTTTGGGTAGAATTATGCCCCAACTATTACCAAGTTGTCGTAATTTCTTGTGTAGCATTTTTCCTTTGTGTCAATTTTAATGTTAACTATTATAGTAACATTATTCTATTGATAATTGTGTCAGTTTATATGTCAATTAAAAATGATACGTAGATAATATGAAAAATGTTAAAGATTTTTATAGAATAGTTCTGGAAAAACTCGAATGTATCTGCAAGCAAAAAAATATTACGCTTGATGATCTTGCTCTTGCATCCGGACTTAAAAAAGATAAGTTTCAAAAAATCTATTCAGGAAAATCCGGGATTTATATGGAGGAGGTTATTGATATTTGGGAATATTTAGGGGGTACTCCTGATGATATTGTTCATTAATTTTTAATAATGCAGAAGATGTTTAATATTTTCTTTCGGTAAATACATTTTCGTTCCGATATCCAGCGGAAATTCTTCTCCCGTATAAATACACTTTGCTGCAAGTTCGTTAATATCAGGGTTGACCGAACGGAAGCCGAGTTTAAAGTAGAAAGGTATTGGTGAATGCAAATTATCCATGCATTCGGCATCCAGTAAAATCCTTCCTCCAGCACCGCTTCGGATACTGTCATGGAGTGCCAGCTTCATTAGTTTTGTTCCTGTTTTTACGCCTTTTTGCTTTGCCTCTAAATCACTCACGTGAATATACGGCTTCAGGTTAATTTTTTTTCCGCGTTGCGTTTCTTTTAAATAGTAGTCAGGAAGTTTTCCTGTTTCCTCTAAAAATTCTATTCCCTCTTTTTTCCCGAAATTTATTGTTCCCAGAATAGTGGAATTTTTTTGAAGTTCGTAATATTTGTGCCCCGTCAGAGAAACCCTTTTTAAAATAATTTTTTCTGCATTTGGAAATTCTGCTGTATCAATAGAAATTGACTGTATGTGCAATTTTTCCATGAGTTTAAAATGACTGCGACGCGCGTAGTTTTCTGCAAAAGTTGCAATATGGACTTTTCTTACTGGCATTAAATTCATTTTATTCTCCTTGCGTGGTATATAAAGTCAGGAGAATAAAAAATTTGCTAGAAAATTTTATAAGGGTTTAGAATATTATCCGGGTCAAGAGTTTTCTTTATTTGCCGCATATAATCAAGCGCAACACCGTTTATGACTTTATGAATATGTTCGCGTTTTTCTGCGCCAATCCCGTGTTCGCCCGATAAAATTCCGTCGAGTTTTGCTGTCAGGTCATATATTTCCGATTTTGCTTTTTTGAACCTTTTATATTCATCTTCATCACGGTAATCAATCGGAATTTGCGGATGGACGCTTCCGTCTCCCACATGTCCTACCATACAGACGGTTAAATTATATTTTTTGCAGATTTCGTTTATCCCTCTGACAAGCGCTGCCAGATTTTTTCGAGGAACTATTACATCATCAGTCGTTACATTGGGTTTAAGTTTTGCACATGAGCCCATTGAAGAATGACGCGCCATCCAGATTTTTTTGTATTCTTCTTCGTTTGTTGAATATTGAATTTTGCTTGCATTGCAGCTTTCCAGAATAGAAACGATTATATTTTGTTGATAATCCATTGAATTTTTAAATCCGTCAATTTCAATGACAAGTGCGGCTTCTTTATCGCACAAGAGTCCAGCGGGATAAAATTTTTCGACTGTTTGAATTGCATTTTTATCCATAAAGTCAAGTGTTGCAGGATAAATCCTCTGTTCGATTATTGCATTCACAGCGTTTACCGAATCTTCTACCGTATCAAAATAAGCCATTAAAACTTTTTTTGCTTCTGGCTGCGGAATGAGTTTCATTGTAGCTTCAACTACAATCCCGAGAGTTCCTTCAGAACCTACAAACAGGCTGTTTAAATTGTATCCAGTTGCATTCTTAATGGTACTCGAGCCTGTTCTTAAAATTTCGCCTTTTGCAGTCACTACTTTTAAATCAAGTACATAATCCTTTGTGGAGCCGTATTTGAAAGTTTTTGCTCCCGCAGATGCCTGCGCGATACTGCCGCCTATTGTTGAAACCGCAAGATTTCCGGGATCCGGAGGATAATATAATCCGATTTTCTCTGCTTCTTTTTGCAAATCTCCGACAACAACTCCTGGCTGAACCGTTGCTGTCATATTTTTACGGCTTAGTTCAATGATTTTATTCATTTTAGAAAAATTCAAAACAATTCCGCCATGATCTGTCCTGCATGCACCTACAACGTTAGTGCCTGCTCCGCGGCAGATTATGGGAGTTTTATGTTTGCGTGCAAGCTGAACAACCTTTTGAACCTGCTCTGTATTTTCCACAAATACTACCGCATCAGGCAAATGCTCTATATGTTTTGCATTTGTCGCATCCTGGGCGTAAACATATCTTTCCTCAATTGTCGATAATACATTTTCGGAATTGAGGTTCTTTTGTAAATCTTTTATTAATTTGTTATTCGTCAACATACGATGTTAATTTTTCTATATTGCTGCTTAATTTTGCTAATTGTTTTTCTATTTTATCTATTTTGTTCTGAACTGTGTCGGCCTCACGTTCTTCCAACATTGTAACAGCTTTTTCAAGTTTTTTCTCAAGTCTGTCAATTCGAGCCTGCTGTTCATTGAATTTATTTTCTATGATACTCACAAGTTCTTCTTTTTCAGGAAGATTTTCTTTCAGTTCCGTAATTGCTTGTTGGATACTTCCGCTTTTTGCTGTTTTGTCATAAATGCTGTTGACCACATCGGTTGTTCCATCCATCCATTCCCCGAGATACATCATTACGTTTTCGAGGACTTTACTTGAACTCATTGTTGCATTAACTTTTTTGTCAATTGTGTATAACTGTTGTTGAAGATTTTGCGAATTAATCGCATCAAGCTGTGCCTGTAAATATTCTGTTCTGCGATTGAATTCGTCCATGCTGTCGCAAATCATCCTGTATGATTCGTCAGAATTCATTAACAGTTTGTTTGTTCTGGCACTTATGCTCACAATATCTTCGTTTAATTTTTCTAAACTTCCGAGTCCTTCTTCATTTTGTGCCATCGTGAAAGTTATTTTTAAATCGTCAATTGATTTTGCAATTCTGTTAATATTTGTTGAAATAACTGCAACTTCATCAGAAGGGCTTGAGGATGAGATTTCGTTAATTGCAATTCTAAGTTTTGCAATATCGCTTTCAACATCCTGAAGCGTATATGAATATAAATCCATATCGCTTCCGTTACTTGCAATACTGTTTAATTGTTTTTTTACATCAAGCAGTGTTGCATTAATTGCGTTTGTTTTTTCTTCAACAAAGTCTTTGATTTCTTCTGTTTCTTCTACAAAAGTTATCTGATCAGCCACAGAAATTATTGCAGACATAATGGAGTCTTTAAGTTCCTGTGTATTTTTGTCTAAATCAAGATTATTCAGTTCATTTAATAGTTTTTGCAGACATTCATCTACTTCCTGAGCTTTTTTAGTACTGTCAAATGATTCAATTAACTTCCTTTGTCCGATAACTAAATCTTTTACATCCTCTATTTCGTCTCGTAAATCAGAGTCATCGCTCATTGCAAGGATATCAACTTTGCTGTTAAGAGTTTCTAACATATCGGAGACTTTTTTATCAAATTCCGATGTTTTTGCTATGGTTTCATCCTTTTCGTTAGTTTCGACGGTTGTAAGATTATCTATTTTGTTGTGTAAGTTTTCAAGTATGTCTGAAATCTTTTTATCATTTTCGGCTGTTTTATTGAGTTTTTCCGAAATATCCGAGATATCTTCTCTTAGATCTTCATCATCACTCATTGCGAGGATGTCAACTTTGCTGTTAAGCGTTTCTAGCATGTCAGAAACTTTTTTATCAAATTCTGATGTTTTTTCGAAATTTTTATTAATTTGTAATAAGTTTTCTTCATTCTCGTTTGTTCCGAGGAAAGTTAGATTTTCGAGTTTTTTGTGTAAGTTCTCGAGCATATCTGAGATTTTACTATCAAGCTCATTATTTTTATTGAGTTTTTCCGTAATATCAAGAATATCTTCTTGCAGATTATCATCATTATTTAGTGCAAGTATATCGACTTTACTGTGCAATTCTTTTAATGAATTGTTCAAACCTGTCAAATCTTCTTTTGATAAGGTATTGTTTCCTGAAGAAAGTAATTCAAATTTTGACATTACAGAATTGTGTAATTCTTGCAATGCAGCTTTTAACAGATTTGCGAATTTTGTAAGCTGTTCCTCTTCATCTGGTTTGTCCATTAGTTCAAGACTAATTTCATTCAATTTATCGTTTATATTTTTACCGATTGTTGAAATTGAATCTTCCACTTCTTTGTTTTTATTTTCGAGAGAATTTTTGAAAAGATTAATTTCATTTATGACATCGCCGTTCAGGCTCTCTATTGTGAGCATCAAATCTTCGTTATTAAGCATAACCGCAAGGAAGTCTTTTAATTCGGAGCTTCCGGCTTTTACTTTTTCGTCGATTGTTTTCTGGAGTTCTTCCAGGACATTAAGCATTGAATGTTCAAGGTCTTTATTATTTTCTGAAAGTGTCTTTTCAAGGTTTGCTGCATATTCTTTCCATTCACTTAGAAAATTATCTGTTTTTTCCAGATTTGAGCGAACATTCAAATCTAAACCGGCAATCGTCGAGTTGATTAATTCAAGGTTATTCTTTGAAAAATCATCAACACAATTTTGAAGTGCAGTACACTTTGAGACCACATCTTTATATGTTTTTTCAATATTAATGTATGTATCATGATTTTCAATCAGATTATTATTCAATTCCTGTAAAAGGTTGAGATATGAAAGTTCTATCTGATTTTTCATTTCATTTATAATGACGTTAAAATCAAAGCTTGTAAAATCAAGAATTGCTGTCTTGAGCGGTTCAAATTCTTTTATTATAGCGTCGGATTTTTGTTGATATGCTTCATTTACATCTGTATTAAGCAGTTCTATTTCCTGTTTTATATCTGTAAGTTTTGAAGCAACTGTATTGACAATTTCATCTGCATTGTCTGATTGTCTTGTTTTGATTTCATCCAATGTCATCGTAAGGTATTCAAGTCCCTTATCGACAAACATTATATTTTCTTTTACAACTTCTTTTATGTCAAGTTTAATTTCTTCTCTGTGTGCTGTAAGATTGTTTGTTAAATCTTCAATTTTATCAACAATAGAGACGAGGTTTTCTTCAAAAAAGCTTTTTTGATCCGTATTAAGATAAGTTATTTTATCCTGAATTTCAGCAAGATTATTTTTTATATCGACAAATTCTGCTGCGGCATCATTAAGTTTTGAATGAGTTTCTTCTGAAATTAGTTCTACATTATTTGCATAATCATTAATTTTTGATTGCAATTGGTCAAGATTTTGAGTGTAATTTTCAGTACTGTCATATAATTTTGATTCAATTGCAAAAAGTTTTTCTACGATTTTATCGCCGGTTTCGGTATGTAAATCCGCAATGGCTGTTTTAACGTAAGAAATATGTTCTTTAATATCTTCGATTCTTGCAAAAACTTCTTCTTTCCCTTTTGCGGTATGCACAATTGAATCTGAAATATTTCCCTGAGTTTTTTCGATTTCGTCAGATATATAATTTAATAGTGATTTTATTTCTGTTGTATCATTTTTTTGTTCATCATCTCTGTTATATATTTCCTCAAATTTTTCAACAAAAGTACTTCCTAGTTCATTAATTTTATCTGAAACCATTGTTGAATTTTCAGAAATTTCACTCAATGATGTTTTAACATCAGCAATTTCTGTACATATTTCTTCTGTTTCTGATTTGTTTTCTGTTGACAGATTTGTTATTAATTCTTTGATTTCATCAACATTAGTTACCTGTTCTTCGTGTTTATTTCCGATTTCATTAAATTTTTCGACGAAGAATGTACCGATTTCATTAATTTTTTCAGAAAGGTTTTCTGTAGAAGTGCTGAGTTCATCAAGAACTGATTTTAAATCAATAAGTCCTGTATTAAGTTCTTCATTATCCGGAATTTTTATGGCGTCTATCTGTGATTTTGCTTCCTTTATCTCGTAATCCAGATTGGTTATTAAATCTTTTATCTCTTCAGTATTGTTTGTTTGTTCTTCATTTTTGTGTCCGATTTCGTTAAATTTTTCAACAAAAAAAGCACCGGTTTCGTTTAATTTATCTGAAAAATTTTCGGAAGTTTCGGTTAATTTTTCTAAGACCGAATGTATATTTTCAAGGGCTTCTCCATTTAAATTTTCACCGGTTATTGCTTTTAAATTATCAAGCTGTTCGCGTGATTGTTGAACTTCTGTCGCGAGTGAATTTATTAAATCAATTATTTCATTTGCATTTGTATTTTGTTCTTCATTAAATTTTGATAATTCGTCAAATTTTTCACTGATTGTATTTTCGAAATTTTCAAAATTTTCACTAATATTTGTTGTCGATTGTGAGATATTAGCACGCAGACATTCGACAATTGTTTTAAGTTCATTAATATTATTATTTACTTCAATAGTTGCATCATCTTTTGTTTGTTCAAATTCCGAGATTTTTCCGGAAATTTCTTGGGTTAGATTGTCTTCCATTGTAAATAATTTTGAGGCAATGGAATCCAGACGCGGTGTAACTATACCTTTAAACTCATCAAAATTTTCACGGCTTTCGGTTATATTTTCAATAATATTAGTACCGATATCATCAAGTTTTAATGAGGTATTTGCGATATATTCTTTAATATCCGTAATTTCTGCTAAAGAATTATCAAGATTCAAGTTGGTTGAAGATATTACATTTTCAAGACCTGTGAGAAACTCATGAATTTCAGTAAGCTTTTTGTCAGTTAAATCTTTAATTTCTTCTGACAGCTGCGGACTGATTTGTGAAAATTTTTCTGATAGATTTCCGGAATACTGCGGGATATTTGTTCTTAAAAATTCCAGAATTGATTTTATCTCATCAAAATTTTCATTTACAACATTGCCGATATTATCCTGAACCGCTCCAAGTTTCATTCCGACATCAGAAAAGTTTTTAGATACAATATCTTTTAATTCATCGAGTTTTTCCGAACCTGAATTTATGTCTGAAGAAAGTTTAGAATGAATTTCATCAAGTCTTATTGCAGTATTCGTTATATATTTTTTTATTTCAGAAGCTTCAGCGAGCGAGTTTCCTACACCTAAATTTACAGAATTAACGGCATCTTCAAGAGTTTTTATGTAATCATACAATTCAAGAATTTTGCTGTTTAAAAGTACTTTATAACTTTCTTCTGTAACGTTGATATTATCTGAGAGGCTGCTTATATCTTTTGATAAAACATCAAGTTCCTGCAATTTTTTTTCAAAAATATCAGAAGTCAGAGTCTGGTGATGCTCTTGCATTTCTTCGGAAAAAGAAGCAAACATGTCTTTTATTGAATTGAGGTATGTTGTAAGATTTTCCGCAATATTTTCTTTAAATTGGACAATACTGTCATCTGTATTTTGAATTTTTTGTATAACTGTACCGATATTTGTATCAAGATCCTCTCTAAGGTTATTGATGTTTGTTTCGTTTTTATTAATATTTTCAATTATTACGGCTAAATTTCCGCCGGCGGATTGTTTTAGTTCATCACGAATTTCAAGAAGTCTTGTTTCATTATTTTTAATATTTTCTATTACGGATGAAATATTTCCGGAGGCAATTTGTTTTAATTCGGCGCTTATTGCATTGATTACCTGTTCGCTTTGGGCAATATTTTCAATAATAACGTCAAGATGTGCATCAGAACGCTGTTTTAATTCATCATAAATATTGGCAATTTTGTTCTGGCTTACGTTTAAGCTGTCAATTATTGTATTTAAATTTTGTCCGAGAGACTGGTTTATAACCTCGCGAATTTCCATCATCCGATTACCGATTTGATTGATGTCGCTTCTGACAGTTTCAAGTTCTTGTTTGTTTTCAACGCTGTTTTTTAAAATCTCAATACGAGAATATAAAGCGCCAATTCCTTGGGCAACCTGATTAAAATCCTGTTTTATTGTATCCGCAAGGTCACTGTGTACTTTTGAAAGATTTGCAGTAATAGTATTTTCAACGCTTTGAAATTTAGCGTTATCTTCTTGAGGAAATAAATCTTTTAGAATAGCAGATTTTTCTATTATAGAGGTAATTTCTTTTTGAATATTTTCAAACACGGTTTCTTTTTCGAAATTAAAGTTCAGTATCTGTTCGTTGAAATTTTTTTCCAGATTTCCAATCTGTGTTTTAAGTTCATCAATAGCCTGTCTGTCGTTATGGGACGATATATAATCAATTTTTGCATTAATTTCATTTAAGATACTGTTGAATTCATCTGCATTCGGAGTCATTAATTTCTACTTTCTTTTTCAATACACATACCTATTTGGTATTTTACCAGACTAATAATATTAACGCAAAATATTAACTAAATTTATTACAATTGTAAAGATAAAAGGATTTTTTTGTATTAAAGTGTTATAATATTGCCCAGACATGGTGAAAGGAAATTTTTAAAAATGAGTCACATTGTAATAGATTCGGACAAATGCAAGGCATGCTATCTATGTATTGATGAATGTCCGAAGAAATTAATAAAAATTAGTGAAAAGACAAATAAGTTAGGTGATCACTTTGTTGAATTTTGTGATCCGGAGCATCAGTGTATAGGTTGTGCGATGTGTGCAACGCGTTGTCCTGATTTGGCAATTACGGAAGTTTACAGAGGTTAATATGACAGAATGTTTAGTAAAACCAAATAAAAAAGTTTTGATGAAGGGTAATTATGCAATAGCTAATGCTGCTGTTATTGCCGGTTGTGAATGCTATTTCGGGTATCCAATTACTCCACAGAGCGAAATCGGGGAATTTATGAGCGGAAAGATGCAGGAGCTCAACCGCGGATATGTTTCTGCAGAAAGTGAACTTGCCGCAATAAATATGGTTATCGGAGCATGTTCAACAGGTGCAAAAGCAATGACATCTTCTTCTTCATGTGCCGTATCATTGATGCAGGAAGCGCTTTCTTATGCAACATCGGATCAGCTTCCTGTAGTTCTGGTGAGCGTAATGAGAGGTGGTCCGGGGCTTGGTAATATTTATCCTTCGCAAGGGGATTATAATCAGGCAACCGTAGGCGGCGGGAACGGCGACTATCATTTAATAGTACTTGCACCTTCAACTGTTCAGGAATGTGTTGATTTAACTTATAAAGCTTTTTATCTTGCTCATAAGTATCGCAATCCTACCGTGCTTCTGGCTGACGGTTTGTTAGGGCAGATGATGGAGCCTGTGGAATTCGGTGAATATCCTTATCCTGAAATTGACAATTCCGATTGGGCATTGACAGGTGCGAAAGACCGTCCCGGCAGAATTATCCGTTCTTACGCTCCGCTTGCTGATAATCAATGTGTTTTCCTGAACAAATTATTTGAAAAGTACAAACAAATTGAGGAAAACGAAGTCGATTGGGAAGAATTTGAAACTGACGATGCTGATTTAATTGTAACATGTTTCGGAAGTCCTGCAAGAAATGTTCGTTCTGCTGTTAAGGCTTGCAGAAAAGAAGGCTTAAAGGTAGGAATGTTCAGACCGATTACATTATATCCGTTCCCGTCAAAGAGAATTTCCGAACTGGCATTAAGAGCGAAGATATTCCTTGATATTGAAGTTAATATGGGACAAATGCTGAAAGATGTGAAACTTGCAGTGAACGGAAAAGTCCCTGTTGAATTTTTCAACAGACCGGTCGGCAACCCGCCTGAAGTTGATGATATTATCAGTGAAATAAAGAGATTAATAAAATAAATTTATAAAAAGGAAAACGATGACAACAACACTTACACAAACTTTTAAAATTGCAGATTCATTCCGTGAGGGTGTAAAATATTCATTTTGCCCCGGATGTGATCATGGCGTTGCAATCAGACTTGTTGCAGAATGTCTGGATGAACTTGGCGTACGTGAAAAGACTATTCTTGCGGCATCTATCGGATGTTCAGTTACTGCTTATGACTTTTTGAACATTGATTCAATTGAGGCGCCGCATGGAAGAGCGCTTGCGGAAGCTACAGGTGTTAAAAGAGCAAGACCTGATAAATTTGTCTTTACTTATCAGGGAGACGGTGATTTTGCCTCAATTGGGCTTGCTGAAAGCTTACATGCGGCTTTGCGCGGTGAAAATTTAAGTGCAATTTGTATAAATAATACAACTTACGGTATGACAGGCGGACAGCTCGGCCCTACAACTTTGCTGGGGCAGGTAACGACGACTTCTCCGACAGGAAGAAATGTTGAATACTACGGATATCCGATAAAAATTGCGGAACATGTGGCGCTTTGCGACGGAACCGCATTTTCTGCAAGAGTTTCGCTTGATACTGTACAAAATATCCGTAAAGCTAAACAGGCTATTAAAAAGGCTTTTGAGGTACAGTTGAACGGTTTGGGTTTCGGATTTGTTGAAATCCTCAGCACTTGCCCGACCAACTGGAAAATGACCCCTCAGCAGGCTCATGTAAGAGTCAGAGAAGAAATGATGAAGGTCTTTAAGCCTGGAATATATAAAGATATAACGGCTGAATAAGTTAAACCGATGTCAAGCCCTACTATTGCTGGTAGGTTCGTTGACAAATCAGGGTCGGTTACATTAAAATAGACACATAGGGAAATTTTAGAAAGGCGGTTTTACGAAACTCGTAAACTGTAATGGAAAAGGTGATGGAAAAGAATTTTATAATTGCAGGTTTTGGCGGACAGGGTGTATTGCTCGCGGGTGAAGTTCTCGCAAATGCCTTTATGATTAACGGAAATCAGGTTACCTGGTATCCTTGCTATGGTGCTGAAATGCGCGGCGGAACTGTTAACTGTGAAATTGTTATGAATACGGAAGAAGAAGTCAGCGCGGTAAATAAAAAGGAAGCAGATTTTGTTGTGGCTTTAAATCAGGCATCAGTTGACCGATTTGTATCTAAAATTAAAAAAGGCGGCTGGATGATTGCAAATTCTACCCTGGCAAAAGAAATTAGAACCAGAGCAGATATCAATTATCTTTTTGCGCCGGTTACAAAACTTGCGGAAAGTGTCGGCAATATTAAAATGGCAAATATTTTGGCGCTTGGAATTCTTGCAAAGGTGAGTAAACTGGTTTCCGTTGAAACATTAGCAGAAGCGCTTGATAATGTCATTCCCGCTCATAGAAAGCATTTATTGCCTTTAAATCTTAAAGCCTTAAAAATAGGCTATGAGTATGATTTATTGCCGGTGTAATTTCAAAATCACCTAAAAAAATGATTTAAAACTTTATAATTGCGTTTATTCTTATATTGAAAACGGCACAATAAAAGAAAGTCATTATTTACGGCTTTTCAATAAAACCGTTTGAGTAATATCAAATAAGGATTTATTTTAACAGTAATTATTTTAAAGAGGTTTTTTTGACGTGAAGAAAGAACTGGTTAAATCAATAAAAGAGAAAGAAGAACAGCTTGCAAAGCTGAAAGAACACGTTGACAGAAGTGTTATCTGCTCCGAATTATACAATAAGGTCGTTTTGGAAAAAGCTATATTAAAGAAACAATTGGATGATTTAGAAAAAAGTAAACTTGCTGATAAAGTGAGATATCTGTTCCCGTTTAAAAAGACGCGTATATGCGACTATTTTAGAAAGTAAGAATGTTACTGAGGTACTAAATGTGCCTTTAATGGTACTATAGCGAAGGTTTGAACGGATAAAATTTTTTTATTCCCTCTCCCTCTGGGAGAGGGTGTCCGAAGGACATGAGAGGGTGACCCCGGAAATCCTCCCTTAATCCCCGGAGGATTCTTCTTCCCTCTCCCTGCGGGAGAGGGTGGCACGTAGTGTCGGGTGAGGGGGCTGCGAAAAAAGTGTAGCGTGTAAAAAGGCTTGAAATCCACCCTTAATCCACCCTTTACAAGAGGGGATTTCTTCTACTCATCTCCCTGCTGGTAAGGAGTAGGGGGTGAGGAGGCGATCTTGTCCTCCGCAATGGACGAGAACGCATACGTCATTGTGCGCGATAGCGAAGCAATCCAGCCTTTGGGACTTAGTAAACACAGATGAGGAAATGGCTATTTTTGTTTAGAGAACCTTTCACTTCTCACTTTAAAAAATCTTGAACAAGTCATGCCTGAATTGTCATCCTTTCAACGGCGGATTGTAAAAAAAATTTTCTTTATGCTAAAATTTAGTCAGAAGAATAATTCATTATTCGTTTAATTCTGTAAGAAAAAGGAGAAAAAACTATGACAGAAAAACGTGTTTGGTTATTTAGAGAGGGTAATGCCAATATGCGCAACCTGTTGGGCGGTAAAGGTGCTAACCTTGCTGAAATGACCAATTTAGGACTGCCTGTTCCTCCTGGTTTGACCATTACAACTGAAACTTGTATGGACTACATCAACCACGGGAACAAGATGCCGGAAGGGTTAATGGATGAAGTAAAAGAAGCTTTGAAAGATGTTGAGAAACAAAAAGGACAAAAATTCGGAGATTCCGAAAATCCGCTCCTCGTTTCAGTTCGTTCAGGTGCAAGAGTTTCTATGCCTGGTATGATGGAAACTATTTTGAACCTTGGTCTTAACGATGAAACTGTTGAAGCTATGGTTAAATTAACAAATAACCCTAGATTCTGCTATGATTCATACAGAAGATTTTTGACTATGTTCGGTTCTGTAGCTTGGGAAATGGACAGACAAAAATACTTTGAATCAGAAGTTGAAAAAGTTAAAGCTCGCGAAGGCGTTTCTTCAGATACGGAAGTTTCCGCAGAAGGCTGGAAATCTTTAATTCCTATCTACAAACAAACTATTAAAGAAGTTACCGGAAAAGAATTCCCGCAGGATCCGTACGTTCAATTGCAGGAAGCAATCGAAGCTGTATTCAGATCATGGAATATCCCTCGTGCTGTTGCATACAGAAACATGAACAAAATCGATCATAATTTCGGTACCGCTGTAAACGTTCAATCAATGGTATTCGGTAATATGGGCGACGATTGCGCAACCGGTGTTTCATTCACACGTAATCCTGCTACAGGTGAAAACAAATTCTACGGTGAATATTTGACAAATGCTCAGGGCGAAGACGTTGTTGCAGGTATCAGAACTCCAAAACCAATCGCTGAACTTGAACACGAAATGCCTGATTTGTACAAACAATATGTTGATATTGCTAAAAAACTTGAACTCGGTTACAAAGATGTTCAGGATATGGAATTCACTATTGAAAAAGGTAAATTGTATATCCTTCAAACACGTAACGGTAAAAGAACCGCAGCAGCAGCTGTTAAAATTGCCGTTGATATGCACGAAGAAGGTATTATTTCAAAAGAAAGAGCAATTCAATTGGTTGATCCATATACAGTTAACCAGATATTGCTTCCTTGCTTTGATGCAAAAGCTCTTGAAGAAGCACACAAGATTTGTCACGGTGTAAACGCATCTCCTGGTGCTGCTGTCGGTAAAATTGTATTTGATACTGAAGAAGCTGCAACCCGCGGTGCTGCCGGTGAAAAAGTTATCCTCGTACGTGTTGAAACATGTCCGGATGATATTCACGGTATGGCAGTTTCTCAGGGTGTATTAACCCTCAGAGGCGGCGCTACTTCCCACGCAGCAGTTGTTGCTAAAGGTATGGGTAAACCATGCGTTTCAGGCTGTGAAGATTTAAAAATCGATATGGATAAAGAAATCTTAATCGGTGCTGACGGTACTGTTTACCATAAAGACGATGTAATTTCACTTGACGGCGGTAAAGGTCTTGTTATGCAGGGTGCCGTTAAACTTGTTGACGCAAGAATTGACGACAACTGGAACAAATTCTTTACATGGGTAGATGAAATTAAACAAATGAAAGTTGAAGCTAACGCTGATACTCCGAAAGACATTGAAAATGCATTGAAATTCGGTGCTGAAGGTGTAGGTCTCTGCCGTACGGAACACATGTTTATGGATCCGGACAGACTCCCTTGGGTACAGAAAATGATTATTGCAGGTACTCCGGAAGCAAGAAAAGAAGCTCTTGAACACTTACTTCCTATGCAGTATTCAGACTTCTATGCAATGTTCAAAGCATTGGGCGACAAACCGTTGACAGTAAGACTTCTCGACCCGCCTTTACACGAATTCTTACCAGATAAAGAATCATTGATTGCAGAAGTTGCAACATTGAAAGCTCAGGGTAAAGACGCTTCTGAAAAAGAAGAATTACTTCACGTAGTAGAAAGCCTTTCAGAATCTAACCCTATGATGGGGTTACGCGGCTGCCGTTTAGGATTAACTTATCCTGAAATCAACGAAATGCAGGTAAGAGCAATCTTTGAAGCATGCTGTGATTTGAAAAAAGAAGGCGTTGCTGTTAAACCTTGGGTAATGGTTCCACTTATCGGCCACGTAAACGAACTTAAGACAGCCAGAGAAATTCTCATCCGTGTAGCAAGAGAAGTTATGGTTGAAAAAGGCGTTGAAGTTGATTACAAATTCGGTACAATGATTGAAATCCCTCGTGCAGCATTAACTGCAGATGAAATCGCAGAGTACGCAGAATTCTTCTCATTTGGTACAAACGACCTTACTCAGATGACATTCGGCTACTCAAGAGACGACGCTGAAGGTAAGTTCCTGAAAAACTACGTTGAACAGAAAATCTTACCGTCCAACCCGTTTGAAACACTTGATACAAAAGGTGTTGGTCAGTTGATTGAAATGTCAATGGAAAAAGGCAAGAAGGTAAATCCTTCACTTGTCGGCGGTGTTTGCGGCGAACACGGCGGAGATCCTGATTCTGTTAAATTTGCACACAGAATTGGTTTGGATTACGTATCCTGCTCACCGTTCAGAATTCCGCAGGCAAGACTTGCAGCAGCTCAGGCTGTTGTTGAAAGCCGTCAGTTAGCTCACGTTTAATCAGCGGTAAAAAAGTCAAAAAGAAGAGGTTCGCTTAATTTAGCGAGCCTCTCTTTTATTATAAATTTGATTAAGCTTCATAAGGTTTTAGTAAATCCATTAAATCAACAAATTCATTTTCTGCATCGGATTTAACTCTTAGCATTTTTTGTTCGTCAGCTTTTGGCACATAACCGCTGTTTATATAATATTTAGGCTCTTTTGATAATACAGGAGGCCTACATTCATTAATAGTATCTCTACGATGTGAATTAAATTTTGCTATCGGATTTTGAAAATCATCATAAAGATGATTTCCGTAATTAGGGTTTTTCATTTCACCTTCGTAATAATAGTTATAATCAGGTCCTTTTCTGTAGTATTTGTTAGAACCGTCTGTATAATACTGTTCATCAATTATGCGTCCGTCTTTATCTTTTGAGTGGATTTGTTTATAATTGCCTTTTTGCATATAGATATAAGGTTCTTCTTTACCGAGTTGTTTCAGGTAAATTACATCTGCTTTTCCGTTATGAATCCATTCCTGATGGAGGCTTCTATAGTCATAAGTCGTAATTACGGGTTTTCGTTTTCCGGTGCCTGTTTCAGGGAGGAAGTAATAGCGTTTTACCCCGCCATTCGGCTGAACTTTTTCAATAACTTTTAATTCTTCAATGTTGAGTCCATTTAGGACTTTTGCGACATTTATGCGAGGAAGTCCTTTTGCAGCCTTTTCTGCAGCAAGTTTTGCTGCTTTTGCAGCTTCCTCTTTTGCTGCGGCTTCTGCTTTTATCGCATTTTCTTTCGCTTCTACTGCTCTTGAGTAATGTGTTCCTTTATCTTTAAAGTCGCCGTAGTTTGAATATTCTGTTCTAAAATATTCATCATCCGGACGTTTTCTGGAGAGTTTATGTTTGTAGTTTAAATCTTTCTGAGAATTTTCATACATACTTTTGACAGAAGATTTTAGAGGGTATTCATCATAGACTCTGTCCTGTGTCGCCTTAATTTGATAACCGTTATTGTTACTGTAGTCAAGACTTTTATGTTCAAGCTCTCCTTTTGCGTTGTATTCTTTTACTAAATTTTCTGTGCGGGCGGACATTCCCATAGTTTCGCGGTATTGTTTGTTGATTGTAATCTGCTTGCCGCCGAGGATGCCCTCAGGTTTAATGGAAATTGTTTTTACTCTATCGGCAGCGTCTCCGCCGAAACCAAAATGATATTCCTGTCCGGGCCATCTTGTCCAAACATGTGTTCTTGTTGATTTTGTCCCGTTATCCAGTACTTCCGATTCTACTTTAACAAGTTTATAAACATCATCACCGTGTTTTGTTTTGGTGAGGAATTCTCTTTGCATTGTTTCAATCCCAGCTACCGGATCTTTTGCAAATGTTGTTTTTGGTGCAGATTTTAATTCTGCTGCGGCTTTTTCTACATTGCTGCCTTTTTTGAAAATTGTTTTTACGCCGCTATAAATCATTTTCATGCCTACGGCCAGTGAACCCATATTCTTTTCCCCTATTTTTTACTATATATAGTAAAAATAAATTAAAGAAAAAATTGCTATTAATCATAAGTTTTATTAACTTAAATAGATTTTTGCCAGGTCAATATCGTTCTGGGTGGTAATTTTAATATTTTTGTAGCTTCCGTCTATTATGTAGACATCCTCTCCTAGTTCTTCGACCATTCCCGCATCATCGGTGAAGTTTTTTCCTGCAAATTTTTCGTGGGCTTTCAGTATTAAATCATAAGCAAAAGCCTGAGGGGTTTGGGTATTGTATAGTTTTGAACGGTCAATTGTTCTTACGATTTTCCCGTGTTCGACTTCTTTTATAGTGTCGATTGTTTTAGTCATGACGGATATTGCTTTTACTTCTTTAACCATTTCTATGCAAATGTTAATAAGTTCTGTTGAAATGATAGGTCTTGCGCCGTCGTGGATTACCACGTAATCACAGGTATCAAATTTCAGACCGTTATAAACAGACGCCTGCCTTGTCTGACCGCCTTCTATAATTTTTATGTTTTCATACTCTTTAAAAAGTTCCTGCATTTCATCAATTATGGAAAGGTTTGCGCAAATTATAATTTCATCGACGTTCGCATAACGAAAAGCATCAACGGTATATTTGATTACTTCTTTGCCGTTGATTTTTTCGAGTAATTTATTTTTATTGCCGAAGCGGGATGAGGTTCCGCCTGCGGTTATTATTGCGTTGGTTTTCATTTCTTCTCCTCAAAGTGGTTAAACAAATGTTTTTCAACTTCGTCTTTTGTGTAAATTTTCTGACCTATTTTAACTCCTCTGCCTTCTTTAACCTCGCCGATTACCGTGAAATCCTGCGGGTCGGTAAGCGCTGCGACAAGCTGGTAATCCTCGCCGCCAAAAAGTATAAGGTCTTTGTAATTGTCAAATTTTTCAATTTCTTTATCGTACGGGATTTTATTGAAATCAATATCCAGCAAGACTCCGCTTGCCTCAGCTATTTGCGACAGTGCATCCATAAGCCCGTCCGATGTATCCATCATAGCATAATCTTCCTGAATATTCGAGGATATTTTTTTAGAAAATTCCAATTGAGCCTCAGGCATAAGGTGAGCTTTTATGAATTTACCGACCCGTTTGCCGCTTAAAAGTTCTTGCAGCCCTGCCGCGCCGGCACCGTGCGGGCCTGACACTACAATTTTCTGTCCCGGTTTTGCATTTTTTCTGGAGGAAATTCTACGCCCTGCAGTTTTACCTATTGCGGTTATTGAGATGAATATTTTATCGCTTCCTGTTATATCTCCACCCACAATTTCAATATTGCCGCAGGCGTCTTTCATTCCTTTATAAAATTCTTCCACAAATTCTTTTGTAATATTTTCAGGAAGAGAAAGAGCAACGGTAAGATATTTAGGCTCCGCACCGCTTGCGCAGACGTCTGAAATATTCACCATTGCGGATTTGTAACCTATCTGATAAGGGGTCGCAAAATCCCGTCTGAAATGAATATCTTCCACAAGGCTGTCCTGAGTCACTACAATTCCCAAATCTTTTAAATAGGCGCAGTCATCGCCTATGTATCCTGAATTTAGGATTGTTTTTATTGTTTGTATGAAATCTTTTTCTTTCATAATTTTTTAAGCCTTTATAAGGCAGGTTCTGCTAATTTATATCGTGTTCAATAAGTGTAATGAATTCATTGACAAGAGTTTCATTCCATTTTTTGCCGCAGTCTTTTTTTATTTCTTCAAGTGCTTCCTGCGGAGAAAGTTTGCTTCTGTAGGTTCTCTGTTCTGTGAGTGCAAAGTAGGCGTCAACTATCAGAATAATTTGAGATGTCAGCGGAATTTCATTTTTGGCAATTTTTGCAGGATAACCTGTTCCGTCCCAGTTTTCGTGGTGGTGTTCAATTATCGGGATAATATCCTGAATGTATGAAATCGGCTGGAGAATTTCTTTTGCGGCGATAAGCGGATGTTCTTTAATGTGGTTTTTCTCATCTTCTGTAAGCGGCGTAGTCTTTAAAAGCAGTTCTTTCGGAAGCATAAGGTTTCCGATATCATAGAGAAGAATTGCAATTTTAAGTTTGTCGATTTCGTCTTTCGGAAGGTCAAACCTTTTTGCAAGACTTACTGCCGTGAGAAGTTTTGATTTAACAAGCCCGTTTTCGTGGAGCGGGTTGTAGGTTTGTGTCAGAATATCCGCAACCGAATAGAGGATTTCTTTTTGCGACTGGTTATTTTTCAGTTTTTCGCAAAGTTCATCACAAAGAGCCTGCGGAATCGGCATATTGTGTTTGGATAGAATATCCGTGAAGGTATTAACCGCAATTTCCTGCCACGAAATTTCAGAAGCTGTGCTTGCAAGCGTTACTCTGTTTCTTCCGTTGCGTTTGGAATTATACATTGCCTGATCGGTAAGTTCCATAAGTTCTTCAAGGTTGTCGGAGTGCTCCAGAAACGTTGCGACCCCGATGCTTGCCGTAATATGACCTATTGTTTCAAGTTCTCTTTCTTCAATGGCTTTTCTGATACGTTCAGCAGCAGTCATTGCGCCTTCCGATGAAATTCCGGGGAGCAGAATATTAAATTCTTCCCCGCCCATTCTTGCCGCAATATCTATTGAACGTGCGTTTTTCTTTAGAACATCCGCAACGGTTTTTATTGCAATATCCCCGTAAGCATGCCCGAATTTGTCGTTAATATGCTTCAAAAAATCCAGATCAAGTCCGATTAAGCTAAACGGCTGATTATTACGCAGGGAACGGGTAACTTCTTTTTTTATGTAATCTTCAAAAAATCTTCTGTTGTATAATCCCGTAAGCCCGTCTGTGACAGCCTGTTCTTTTACAGCTTCAAATAGGTCTGCAACGGTTATTGCAACTTCAATTTGCTGTGCAAACATGGTCAAAAAGTCGGTTTCTGATTTCGCAAGTTCTTCACGGGATGAAAATACCCCGAAAATTCCGAACGGTTTTTCTCTTGAATAGAGAGGGATTGTAATGATTGATTTTACTGATTTATCCTCGAGAACCTTTTGGACTAATTCCTCTGAAATATCCGGCATGATTGCATAGAGTGTGCTTGCTATATCAGTTGTTTGATTGATCTCTCGGTTCTCAAGAGTTTTTGCAAAGATTGATTCTTTAGTATATGCGAGGCGTCTTGTCTGAATAGGGTCTTTTAAAACGATATCTGCCCGCTTAATTGTGACGTCCTGAGCTTCTGCAAGAACCATCAGATAATCACCGTTTTCATCCATGAATTTTCGCATAATCGTACAGTGAAGATAACCGAGTTCTCCTTGAATTGTGTTTACGATTGTCTCCATTACGCTCACAAGAGGTTTTGAAGAATTCATCATATCCCAGATGTGCTGGATTGTAAGCATTCTTTTATTAGCTACATTAAGTTCGTGAGTGCGTTCTTCAATTTCTTTTTCAAGCTGAAGGTTCCGTTCGTAAATTTCCAGATAGTCTTGTTTCCCGCTGTAGATATTGTTTTCTACTTCGGAAATTTTTCTTCGTATTTCGTTTATTTTATCAAAGAATTTCATTGAAAGACCCTGTGTTCAGTATTAATTATACTATATTTTTGGGAATTTACAAGGCTATTTGAGAAACGCTGCGCCAATGACTCCGGAATAGTCTCCCAGTTGAGCTTTCTTAAATTCAATTTTTGTTGCCGGTACCGGAAGGCATTTCGCGCGGGCTTTTTTTATTGTGGTTTGGTAAAAATAATCAACTGCTTCAATCAGACCGCCGCCGAGTATTATTAATTTCGGATTGATGAAATTAATTATGCTGGCAAGTCCCCCAGAGAGATATTCGGCGGCTTCATTTACGCATTGAATTACGAGTTCATCATCGCGTTCGATGGATTTTTGAATCATACTTGAACTTATTGATTTCCCTGTTTCCATATAATCAAGAATTGCAGAATGGCGTCCTTTTCTAAGTGCACCTTCAATACGCTTTTCAATAGCCGAACGTGATGCGTAAGCTTCAAGACACCCGTGTGCACCGCAGGCGCATTGTCTGCCGTTCAAATCAACAATCATGTGTCCGATTTCTCCGGCTGTTCCGGTAGCGCCATGGATGATTTTTCCGTCTTTTACAATGGATGAGCCGACGCCTGTTCCCACAAATACGCAGACAAAATCGTCACAGCCTTTTGCCGCGCCAAATTTCATCTCGCCCATTGCCGCAATCTCAACATCATTGCCGAGATATACAGGCAGATTAAAGTGGCTTGTCAAATGTTCACGGATATTTAAATCGTAGCAATCAAGATTCGGTGCGCCTATGATAATCCCGTTTTCTCTGTCTACCTGACCTGCTGCACCCACTCCGATTGAGTCTATATCTTCTATATGGAATTTGCTTTCCTCAAGCAGTTCCTCAATTCCGTTGACCATTTTACGGATAATATTCTGGGGGCCTTTGTCTTTTTTAGTTTTTTTCTTGACGTGATGAAGGACTTCTCCTGTTTCTTTATTTACAAGAGCGATAAGGATTTTTGTCCCGCCTAAATCTATTCCGATGGAAACCTTTTTCATACACAAATAGTATATATTAAAAATTCCGTTTAGTAAATACAGTTGAAAAAGTGTTTGTAATACCTTATAATAAGAATGTATGTATTTGTTTATAAAGGAGAAACCTATGCAAAAATCAGTTATATTAAGGAAAACGGGGGGGGGGGGGGGTCTGAAACCCTTTCAGATCAATGCTTTAAACCAGCTTTTACACTGGCGGAAGTCTTGATTACTCTCGGAATAATCGGGATAGTTGCGGCAATGACCCTGCCGGCATTAATAACGAAAAAGCAGACAAAGGAATTAGAGGTAGGTCTAAAAAAAGGGTATGCAACAGTTAGTACGGTTTTGCAAATGATGGCGTATGAAGAAGGTAAGGTTAATTCCTCCAGTAATTACGGTTATGATGAATTTGCTCCTGTGTTTGATAAATATCTGGTTTCTGCAAAAGCGTGTCCTGATGAAGGTTCATGTTTTCTTGTAGTACGTGGAGAAGATACAGATGAATCCGGTACAAAGGTAGGATTTGATTTTGCAGATTACAAAACTTATAATAAAAAGGCAAAAGTTTCCGGAGATTATATGGATGATGGACAGTTTTTGCTTCGTAACGGTATGGCTATATATATTGAAAATAATTTAAACAGAATATTTATTTCAATAGATGTGAACGGGATGTATAAAAAGCCTAATTTATGGGGGCATGATTTGTTTACGTTTCAGTTGTTGGATAATGGCAAACTGCTGCCTATGGGAGCAGATGGAACATCTTTCGATGAAGATGATTATTGTTCGACAACAAGTTCTTCTAAACAAAACGGGATAGCCTGTACTAATAAAGCACTGAATGATGCTGATTACTGGAAAAATCTGCCGTAATAAAATTGCTCCGTCGGATTTTCTGTTATATAATATTTACGCCATGAAAAACATAAGACAGACAAAAGTAAATATTCACAGAGATTCCTGGGTTGAGATTAATATAGGAAACCTTGCACATAATGCAAAAGAAATAAGAAAAAATGTACCCTCCGATACCAAACTTCTTGCCGTTGTGAAAGCCGACGCATACGGACATGGTTCTGTCATGCTTGCGCCGACCCTTCTGGCGTCGGGGTTTGATATGCTCGGGGTTGCCTCAATTGACGAAGGCGTTGATTTGAGAAATGCAAAAATTACCGCAGATATTCTAGTTCTCGGTGCAGTTCCTGTGTGGGCTGTAGAAAGTGCGGTCAATGCAGATCTTGCGATTTCAATATTTTCAAAAGAACACCTTGCCGCCTGTAAGCAAGCTTTTGAAAGAACCGGGATTAAACCGAAAGTCCATATAAAACTCGATACAGGCATGAATAGAATAGGGGTTTCCGCGGATGTTGCCGTTGAATTTATCAAGGAAGCACAAAAAGCAGACTACTTAAATCTCCTCGGAATTTTTACCCACTTTGCGAATGCTGAAAATCGTGAAAAAACTCAATTGCAGATAGATAAGTGGAATAAAATCTTATCACAAGTTGATACAACGGGATTATTGCTACATATTCAAAATACAGTCGGCACAATGTGTTATGATATCCCGAAATCAAATATGCGCCGTGTGGGGATTGCACTCTACGGATTATGGACGGATATGCCGGATGATAAAGGTTTCCGCCCCGATTTAAGACCTGTTATGTCTTTGAAAGGCAGGATTGTTAATATTCATACTGCAAAAGACGGCGAAGGCGTAAGCTACGGGCATAAATATATCGCAAAAGGCGACAGAACGATTGCCACAATTCCGATAGGCTATGCGGATGGAGTTTCAAGATGTCTGTCAAATAAAATCTACGGCACCTTGAACGGGAAACAGGTTCCGCAAGTAGGAAATATTACAATGGATCAGATGATGTTTGATATAACCGGGGTTGAGGCTAATATCGGGGACATTATTTCGCTCATAGACGAGAAAAATACTGTCGATAACTGGGCAAATATCCTCGGGACAATAAATTATGAACTCACCTGCCGGCTGAAGGTTCGTCTGCCGCGTGTTTACACAAGATAAGAGAGGGGTTTAATGGGGCAAAATTATGATATAGGAATTATCGGAAGCGGACCCGCCGGATACACTGCGGCATTTCACGCTGCGGTAAAGGGATTATCCGTTGTAATGTTTGAGAAAGACAAAGTCGGCGGAGTCTGCCTTAATAAAGGCTGTATTCCGACCAAGGCGATTTTGCATTCCGCGGAAATATATGAAGAACTAAAGTCCTGCGAATCTATCGGAATTTGTGCCGAAAATGTCACATTTGACTTTTCAAAAATTATGGAGCACAAAAATCAAATTGTCGAAAAATTGCGCAAAAATCTGGAGCTTTCTTTGAAAAATGCTAAAGTAAATGTCGTAAAAGCGGAAGCAAAAATCATTTCGAAAAACCGGATTGAAGCGGCGGACGAGATTTATGAATGCGGCGAAATTATAGTTGCCTCGGGTGCTGCCCCCCGCAGTTTCAAAGGTATAGAAGCTGACGGAAAATTTATTTTAACTTCCGATGATGTCTTAAACCTTGAAAAACTTCCAAAAAGTATTCTGATTGTCGGCTCGGGCGCAATAGGAGTTGAATGGGCGAGAATTTTTGCGGCGTTTGGGGTTGAGGTAACAGTTGTCGAACTTGCTGAAAAATTACTCCCGCTTGCGGATGTTGAGGTTTCCAAACGTGTCGAGAGAATTTTTAAGACTAAAAAAATTAAATTCTTTACAGGCGTCGGAGTGGAAAAAATCGACGATAAAAAAGTAATTTTGACAAACGGAGAAATTTTACAGCCGGAATGCGTGCTTGTTGCAATCGGGAGAAAAGCTTGTGAAGTTTCAAAAATTGACGGTGTGACATTTATCGGAGATGTCTGCGGTGCAATTCAATTAGCGCATTTTGCCTCAAAACAGGCAATTGAACATATTGATAAAATCCCGTTTGATAAAAATCTTGTCCCGTCTGTAATCTACGGTAATCCTGAAATTGCCTGGGTCGGAAAAAGAGAACAGGATTTGGCGGAAGGCACATATAAAAAAGCCTCGCTTTTAATCTCCGCACTCGGAAAATCCCACTGTGACAATTCAACGGACGGATTTATAAAGATTTTATCGCAGAATGATAAAATTGTCGGTGCGCATATTGTATCAAAAGAGGCGTCGGCGCTCATTCAGGAAATTCTAATCGCCATACAAAACAATATCTCTGTCAGCAGGCTGAAAGAGATATGTTTTGCGCATCCTACGTATTCCGAAGGAATTTATGAATGTTTGTTTAAACTATGAGAGTCTTTAGCGTCATTGCGGACTATGACCCGCAATCGCATAGCCGTTGCATTCGACGATAATGCGATTCCGCATAGCTTTCCTTAGCATCTTTATAACGGTTATCATACCCCTCACCCGAATTTCTAAGCTCACCATTGTTCGCTAAGAAATTCCTCCCTCAGCACAAGGCATACAGGGTCGCAAGGCTCGTTCCTCGCCAGCTCCCTTTGTATCCCGCAAGGGGCGATGGGTGAGGTCGGTTGGGCATACCTGCCCAACAAAGTACCTATATTGTTTCAAAGGTGGTAATTACCAGCGGTTCATACCTGCAGCACCGTTACCGAAGTTGCCGGTTCCGAAGTTTACTCTACCGTGGTTCCAGTAAGCGTTTGGAGTATTTAAATTCTGAGATCCGAATTTAACTTTTCTTTCGGTAGTTTCAGTTTCTTTAACTTCTGTTGCTTTTGTCTTTTTATGTCCGTTACGTAAAGTTTCTTTGTATTCTGATTCTGTTAAGACCGGATTATCTAAAGCTTGAAATCCGCCTTCCGGCATAATAATTTCTGTTCCTGCGGCAAATGCGGAGGAGGCAAATGTTAATAAACATAATAAAACTGCTATATTTCTCATAATTTCATCTCCTTTATACTTCTATTATACGTATATTTGTAAAATTTTTCAATATTTAGCTGTAATTATTGTATAATAAGTTTATGCGAGAAAGACTTCCAGATTATTTAAAAAGACCCATTATAGATACGGATACAACGCGGAATGTTCGCCGTATACTTAAAAACAGGTGTTTGAATACTGTTTGTGAAAACGCACGCTGTCCGAATAAGAATGAATGTTATACAAAAAACACCGCAACCTTTTTGATTATGGGAAATGTTTGTACAAGAAACTGCCGATATTGCAATATTTCCTCTGAACGTCCGAAACCTCTTGATGAGAAAGAACCGCTTCATGTGGCGGAAGCTGTTCGGGATTTGGGTTTGAAGTATGCCGTTTTAACCTCTGTTACGCGGGATGATCTTCCTGACGGAGGGGCTGAACATTTTGTAAAATGCGTTGAGCAGATTAGGGCATTGAATCCTGATACAAAAATAGAAATTCTCACTCCGGATTTTAAAGGGGATACAATTGCTCTGGATAAGATTATAAAAGTTCATCCTGATGTTTTTAACCATAATATTGAAACAGTGAAAGAACTTTTTAAAATGGCGCGGCCGCAGGGGAATTACGAGGTTTCTCTAAAAGTTTTGAAGTATATGAAAGAAACCGGTAAGCTTACAACAAAATCAGGGCTAATGATAGGTCTTGGCGAAACTCCATTACAGATTGAAGAAACTCTTTTTGATTTAAAAAAATCAGGAGTTGATATTTTAACAATTGGACAGTATATTCAGCCCACCAAGGCGCATCTCCCGGTTGCCAAATATTACACCCCTGAAGAATATGAAGCTTTGCAAAAGCTTGCGCATAAGGTCGGATTTAAATATTTTCAGATAGGCCCGCTTGTTAGAAGCTCTTACCGTGCCGCAGATCTTTTGTAGTGTTTATTAAATTCTTCCCCTTGTACTGCAAATTTTTTCATGTTAGCATTCCTCTTGTAGATAGAATTTATGAGGTAACTTTATGCAAGCCCGCAGAGCCGCAAGAGAATTAGCATTTATACTTTTTTCACAGTTTGATAAAAAAATTACTAATTATTCAAAAGAGGATTTACAAGATATTATATTAAAATCAGTCAGAATTTTGACAAGCAACGCAAGTGACGAATTGAAAATTGCACTCGGTGCACTTGTTGATATGCGCGATAAAATAGATACTTACGAGGCTGAACACGAAACAAATTTAAATAGACCTATCGGAGTTGCCAATATTCCGGTTCCTCTGCCGATGACATCTGATATGACAGGCAGAATTAACGAGATGATTGATATTGCGGAAAAAGCTATGCTGGCTCTGGAAATTGCTGAATTTACCACACTTGATTCCCAGAATGAAGTAAAAGAATATGCAATTGAAATCGCAGAACAGTTCCAGAAACATCATAAAGAAATTGATGATATTATTCAAAAACATGCAAGAAACTGGGATTTGCAGCGTCTTGTAAAAATGGACAAAGATATTCTGAGAATTGCGATTGTGGAACTTCTCTATATCAAAGATGCTCCGATGAAAGTTATTGTTGATGAAGCGTTGGAACTCGCAAAGAAATATTCTACAGACGACAGCTCTTCTTTCATCAACGGAATTCTTGCCAAGGTAATTGTTGAAAACGGACTTCAATAATGTTTAAATTTTTCTCGGAAGGTTTTAATAATCTGAAAAAAGCGGTTTCCAATACCGCTCAGGCGCTTGTGGGTAATGTTGTAGAGTCAGTAGAGCAGGAAGAAGAATTTTCAGAATTTGTTCTGGATGATATGGAAGATATGCTGATAAGTGCGGATTTAGGCGTAAATTACGCGGCAGAACTCGTTGATAACCTCCGTGACCAGAATAAAATTAAGCCCTCAGATGTTAAAAATTATCTGAAATCCGAATTTTTAAAAACTCTGGAAGCGGCTGGCAGCAATAATTTAAATTATACTGCTGGTGCCCTGAATATCTATTTTATTACTGGTGTAAACGGCGTTGGCAAGACTACTTTAATTGGAAAACTCGCGTATAAATTTAAAAACGAGGGGAAAAGAGTTCTTATCGCGGCAGGCGACACCTTCCGTGCGGCTGCCGAAGAGCAGCTTGATATCTGGTCAAAGCGTGCGGGTGCCGATATTGTCCGCCGCGACAAGGCTGATCCCGCTTCAGTTGTTTATGAGGCAATCCAGAAAGCAAAGAATGAAAATTATGATGTAATTCTTGTTGATACTGCAGGGCGCTTGCAGAATAAGTTTAATCTTATGGAAGAACTTTCCAAGATTAAATCCGTAATCGACAAGAATGCGCCCGAAAGCCTTAGAGAATGTATGCTTGTACTGGATGCAAACACAGGTCAGAACGGATTGCAGCAGGCAAAAGTGTTCACGGAAGCAGTAAATCTTACCTCTGTTGCTCTCACAAAACTCGACGGCTCCGCAAAAGGCGCAATTGTACTTGCTGTCGCCAAAGAATTGAAGCTCCCGGTAAAACTTATCGGTGTGGGCGAAAAAATGGAAGATTTAAAAGACTTTAATTCAGAAGAATTTATTGAGGCGCTTTTTAATTGATGAAAATTCTTGAAAAAACTAAATCCGCTCAAGGTAATGAAATCGTCCTGAAAGGCTGCGAGTTCGCTAAAAATATTCTTGTAATCGGAGTTTTTCACGGTGACGAGCCGCAGGGAAAGTTCTTAATCGAAAATTATCTGAAAAACAACGAGAGCAGTCTCCTCTTTATCCCGTGCCTGAACCCTGACGGAATGTCCGCAGGTGTAAGGACTAATTCAAACGGGGTTGATTTAAACAGAAATTTTCCGACAAAAAATTGGGAATTAACTGAAAGAAACGAATTTTTCGGAGGCGAAAAACCTGCAAGCGAGATTGAAACTCAGTTTGTCGTTTCTGTAATTGAAAAATACCGTCCGAAACTAATTCTTACCCTCCATGCGCCTTTTAAAGTTGTGAACTACGACGGAGATGCAGAAGAAATATGTGAAAAAATCTCGGAGATTATACATTATCCTGTAGAAGCCTCAATCGGATACCCGACCCCTGGGAGTTTCGGAACCTACGCAGGGATTGAGCGTGGAATTCCGACAATTACTCTGGAGCTTGATGAGGAATGTCCTGTTGAAGAGCTGATTGAACCTGTAAATAAAATTTTAAAGCTTCTTGAAGATTGTTAAGTTTGTAACGAATTATATGCTTTCCTGAAATCCTTTAACTCTGGAATTTTTTATATAAGTAAGAGAACTTATATAAAAACAAGGAGAGCTATCATGTCTTTAGAAGTCAATGGTGTGAACGGTGTCAATCCATTTGAGAAGAAAGAGAATGTTGCGGGAGGCGGACAATCGTCTAAGATTGATTGTGTCTGGGCTGGATATAACTCCGGCAACGCAGGACAGGTTGATAATAAAGCCGGGAATGAATACTTTACCAATGCAATGCAGGATGGAAATGTTTCGTATAAAAAAAGTTTTTTGAATTTGAGCAACAGCTATAACTTCAAAGTCGGTGATAACGAAACCTTGAATGATTTTTGTAAAAAAATGGGACTTTCGCCTGAAATGGTAATGGATAATATTATAGGCGGCGGTACTGATTTGAACTGCAAAGCACCGATGGGGCCGGACGGCACAAGGTATATAAATATCGGAGAAAAAGATCTTGCCGAGGCGCTGGGCAAAACTCCTGAGGAACTAAGAAAAATGTTTACATAATGAAATGAGAGATGATAATGCAAAGGTGTATTACAAAATCGCCTGTTACTCATCATTTTGAACCTATTCTGTGAGTATGCTTGAAATTTGTAAAAAATAGGTTATAATATAAATAAAGGGCAGAGCAAGTTACCGCTTGCCCCATTAAAAGCCCTCTTTATTTGGATTTGAGCGCTAGTATTATCAGCAAGATTAGTATTAGCGCTTTTTCAGTAATATTGAAATCCACATTGCATCACCTCCTTGTGTCTTATCTGATTTTCAGTCCGTGGCACGAAAGTAAGTTAATGCGTAAAGGGCTTACCCTTTTTATTTTATTCTAATTGAACCTTTTAAAAATAAATCCTGCATTCAGCGGAAATAATATTAATTTCTCATGTTTCTTTCTTCTGTGAAAAATTTTCTTGTTTGTGCTAAAATTAAACCGAACAGAGACCTGCCCTATTTGTTTTATTTGCGGCAGTAAGACGAGGGATAATTTGATGAAGTTACATAATTCTTTTACCAATAAAATTGAAGAGTTTACTCCTATTGAAGAAAATAAGGTTAAAATGTATGTCTGCGGACCTACTGTTTATGATTACGCACACCTCGGGCATGCAAGATGCTATATTACCTGGGATGTTTTATACAGATATTTAAAGTTCAAAGGCTACGATGTCACATACTGTCGTAACGTAACCGATGTTGATGACAAAATTCTTAAAAAAGCCGAAAAAGAAAACAAAACACCGCAGGAAGTTTCTCAATACTGGTATAAACAGTTTGAAAATTCAATGAATGCCCTCAACACTTTAAAACCTGATATTGAACCTTTTGCGACAAAAACGTTAGGCGAAATGATTTCAATAATAAAAGATTTGATTAAAAACGGATATGCTTATGAGGCAGACGGTGATGTGTATTTCAGAGTAAAGAAATTCCCGCGTTACGGGTATCTTTCCAAACAGCCGATAGACCAGCTTGAAAGCGGTGCAAGAATTGAAGTCGGCGAACATAAAGAAGATCCGCTTGATTTTGCACTCTGGAAAAAAGATGAAAAATTCGGCTACAATTCGCCGTGGGGTGTCGGACGTCCGGGGTGGCACATTGAATGTTCTGCCATGAGCCGCAAATATCTGGGTAAAACCATTGATATTCACGCTGGTGGTGCTGATTTAATCTTTCCTCACCACGAAAATGAAATTGCCCAATCAGAATGCGCTAACGGATGTAAGTTTGTAAATTACTGGCTTCATAACGGTTTTGTGACGATTAATAAAGAAAAAATGTCAAAATCTCTCGGAAACTTTTTGACGATTGATGATTTGTTGAAAAAATACGACGCAAACACAATTCGTTTCTTTATTTTGACAAACCATTACAGAATGCCTGTTGAATTCTCTGATGAAGCACTCTCGTCTGCTCAGGCGGGCGTTAAAAGAATGCTCAATGCAAAACGCACAAAAATTAACGAGGATTTGGATATTACAAAAACAGATGAATACACAAAATTTGTTGAGGCGATGGATGACGATTTAAATACCTCAAAAGCGCTTGCTGTTCTTTTTGAACTTGCCAATAAAGCGAACAAAGACGACAAAGACGCGTTCACGATTTTGTATAAACTTGCAGGCGTTTTAGGTTTTAGTTTTGAAAAAGCAACCCTGTCAGAAGGTGAACTTACAGCCGCAGTGAAACACGTATCAGAAAAACTGGGCAAAGAGTTTGCGTCAATGGAAGATTTGATTGCATACCGCAAAGAAGCACGCGACGCCAAAAACTGGGATGTTGCGGACAAAATCAGAGTTGCGCTGGATGAATGCGGAATTGTTCTGAAAGATTCTAAAGACGGAACAGTCTGGGAAGTGAAGTAAATAAATTTTAATATGCTACCTTAAACGGATAATCATTCGGAATTTTCCAGCCGTTCATTTGTATAATTGCTGTGCAATAATTGCGTCCTGCAGCGGCATTACAACCAAATTGTCCGTGGTCATACAGTTTCCTGATGTCCCCGTCCCAATCGGTCTTAAATGGTTCAATACCTTTATTTAAATGATAAGTCCAACTAGAGGGACCAGAGTTGCTTTTTATGGCCGGATTAAATAGAAATGTGAATCTGCATATTCCGGTTACCTTTTCATTATTTTTTTCTTTTTGTTTGCATTTTTGTATGTTTCCGGGGTAAAAATCCCAATTTCTGGTTGTTGTGTTCACCACCAGTTCAAGGGCACTTCCATCCGGGAAATATACAATGAAGGTTCCATCTGCGTTTTGTTCGATTTTAATTATTTTTATATATGGCGTAAAATATTTATTAAACCACTCTTCTACTTTTGACGAATTTATGTTTCCATCCTCATCAACCGCAGACAAATCCTCAAACCAGTATTTTTTATCTCCGTAATCAGCCTCTGCTCTTATAATTGCTTGATTCATAGATGAATAAAATTTTTTCAATCTCGCTTCAACAACCTGATTGTTATTTCTTTGTATTAGTGCAGGCAGGGTCAAAGCTGCAACTATGCCGATTATACCCAGAGTTATTAAGACTTCCGCTAAAGTAAATGCTCTAATCTTCATATTCTTATGTTTAACACATAATATATGACCGGCTTTCGTGTTCGCGATAGGTTATCAGACTTATTACATTCAAAATTGTAAATATGCAAGATGCGAAAAAGAAAATAATTTTTAATGCGATTGCGAAAACTGTAAAACGACTTCGCGGCAGTAAAAGCCAGTTTATGCTGGGCGCGGAATTCGATATCCCGTCATCGGTTCTGAGCGATTTGGAACGCGCTGTGAAAGACCCGCAGCTTACAACCATTTTTAAACTCGCAGGAGCATTCGGGCTTTCTGTTTCCCAGTTTATGAGGGAAGTTGAAAAGGAGCTGCCTGAAAATTTTTCTGTTTGTGATGAATAATGTTTGTCATATAATATTTTTATGAAGAGATTAGGCGTTTTATTACTTTTAAATATTTTATTAACTACATTACCCGTTAATGCTTTTTCATCTCCTGTTCCCACTCAAACACTTCAAATTGCGCGGCAGGCAGAATTGAAACAGGCATCACGTTCGCCTTCCTCGCAGGTCGTGCGGGTCGGAATCGGCGATACTGGTTTCAAAACTTATGTTTATAAGCAAATCGGAATTTTTGGTACTGATGAAATTATGATTTGCGATAATGACAGAGTTGTAGAAAAGGTTCCTGCTGACACTAATATTAATATAAAACTTAATAATGAGGGGGGGTATTTACTTGCCCTTGACGACGGTTCTGACATTGCAGAAATCTATGGGAAAGTCCGTATTTTATGTCCTGACGGGCTTCTTGGAGTTAAAGGTCTGAACCGCGCAGGCAAGCAGGCTCTTTATCACGGTGTGTTTGAAATTGCAAAGGCAAAAGACGGTTATTTTAATCTCGTCAATCTTATTGAAGTTGAAGATTATTTGAAAGGTGTTGTTCCTAATGAAATGCCGGTACGTTTTGGACTGGAAGCTTTGAAAGCTCAAAGTATTGCCGCAAGAAATTATGTTCTTTCTCCTCGTGTAAAATCTTCGCCAAATTATGATGTCGTAGATTCCGTTGCCAGCCAGGTATATTTTGGTGCTAATTCGGAAAAATCTCTTTCCAATCAGGCTGTTAAAGAAACTGAAGGTATTGTTGCACTTTATGATTGGGATTTAATTCTCGCTCAGTATTCATCAACAGCCGGTGGTTATACTGAAGACTTTGCAAACGCATTTTCAGATCCTACAACTAAAGAATTTCCGTCAAAAGAAAAACCATACCTGAAAGCTCGTCCCGATATTTTGACGCAGACTCCATTGAATACAGAGGAAGCTGCTGCAGAGTATTACAAATCAAGTCCTACTGCTTATGATATGCGTTCTCCTTATTTCCGTTGGACAAGAGAGTGGACTGCCTCAGAATTACAAAAAACTTTACAGGATAATCTTGCCGCTCAGTCAGCAACAGGTTTTGTTTCTCCTGCTTTTAATAAGGGTGATAAACTTGATGACGTTCTTGAACTTCGTGTTGTGCGCCGCGGAAATTCTGGCAAGATTATTGAAATGGAAATTGTAACGAATTCTCAGACATATAAGGTTTATAAAGAACTTGTAATCCGTCGTTTGCTAAAAAATGCCGGTAAAGCATTGCCTAGTGCTAATGTTGTGTTTGAAAATAAAAAAGATGAAAGCGGAAACCTTGTTTCGGTTAAAGCCTACGGAGGAGGGTTCGGCCACGGTGTTGGTATGAGCCAGTATGGAGCCGGTTTTATGGGAAATGAACTTCATTTAACTTATGATAAAATTCTTCAACATTATTATTCCGGTATCACTCTCGGGACGAAACCTGTTATAATTTCTGCAGATCCGTCACAATTAATGGTAACCCAGCATTTTTATGCACCTTATAAAAAAGCAAAAATTATTATTGATAACAAATTTTATGTGACTAAGCTGATGGCAGATATAAACGGTGAAATGCATACGTTTGAGCTTCCTCCGGCTTTATTGGGTGCAAACAGGTTTACGGAAATTGATATCTCAAAATATATAAAACACGGTAAAAATACAATAGTTTTCAGCTCGCCCGACTTTGCTGACAGTGCATTTAAAAAGGCTCTGAGACTTTATGTGGAAGTGGTGAAAAAAGATGACAAATACGACATCTGGTGATGATAAAACGCCCGGTTTGCTAAAAGCTGCCTGGCTTATTGCAGTAGTTACGATATTTTCAAAATTGATAGGTTTTATAAGAGATGTGGTAATAGCGAATTACTATGGCGCTTCGACTGTATCTGATGCTTATTTTTATGCATACCAAATACCTGCGCTTGCAATAATTCTTTTAGGCGGAGTTGGCGGACCGTTTCATAGTGCAACGGTGGCAGTTTTTTCAAAGCTTATCCCTAACCTTAGAGAAAAGCCGAAAGAAGATGTCAATAAACTATATAGCACTTTTATGACAACCACCATAATATTTTTTACAATACTTGCGGTTCTCTGTTACTTTTTTGCCCCGCAGATTATGGGTATAATCGCCTCGGGCGGGGACGATCAGTTGATTTCTCTTGCTGCGGAACATTTAAAAATTATGTCGCCTGTTTTGATTATCGGCGGAATTGTCGGAATTTACTACGGAATACTTGTAACTTACAGATACTTTATGCTTCCGAACCTGTCACCTATAATTATGTCGCTTGTGATAATTGCGATGGTAATGGGAGCAAACGGCAAGGATAATACAGGTGCAATTCTTGCCTGGGCTACAACTATCGGTGCAGTTTTTCAGTGGGTTATGCAGTATCCGAAAATAAGGCAGCTGGGGTTTAGGCTGAAACCTAATCTTGACGTATTTAATAATGTTGAGTATAAAAACATCTGTGAACTGCTTTTTCCTGCCGTATTAAGTTCTACTGTCGGGCAAATCCATATTTACGTTGATATGTTTTTTGCATCAGCCTTAAGAGAAGGTGCATGGACTGCTATCGGTTATGCAAACAGAGTGTTTCAGTTTCCGGTCGGAATTCTTGTGACGGCTTTTCTTGTTCCTCTTTTCCCGATTTTTGCAAGGCTTGTTGCAGATAAAGATTATGACGGTATAAAAAATTATTTTAACAAAGGTGTAGGTGTATTATTTTTCGGCGCAATCCCCATTATAATCGGCATTCTTGTTGTCGGGCTTGACGGGGTAAGGATTGTTTTTGAACGCGGCGCGTTTGATGCTAAGGCTACATTTATGGTAACCGAGGCTTTGTGGTTTTTGTCTGTATCAATTCTGCCTTACGTTTTCAGAGATTCAATCACAAGAGTGTATTACTCTTTCAATGATTCTGTGACCCCGTTTGTTGTGGCGTTTTCGTCAATTGTACTTAAAGTCCTTTTGAATATTCTTTTTATAAACATAATGCACATGAGTATCGGCGGAATTACACTTTCCACATCTCTTGTAACCTTATTTAACGCGGTTGTTTTAGGCGTTCTGATTACAAAAAAGATGAGAATGGATTACAAAACACTTTTCGTAAACCTTTTCAAAATGTGTATAGCAGGTTTTGTGACTCTTCTTGTCTGTGGTGTAATGTCTTTAGTTTACGACAGGGTTGTGGAACTTCCGAAATACGTGTTTGAATTAACAAAAATCTGCATAATCGGAGTTGTCTGCCTTGCAGTTTATATTGAATTAAACTTACTAATGAAGATGGATTATGCGCAAGAACTTTTCAATCGCCTTGCCGCAAAGTTCAAAAGGTAAAGTGCACTTTGAAAATTAAATATAAAGGGTAGCCCTGAAAAACCTCCAATGTGCTAACAAACTATGTAGCGACAACTGGGCAGAAAGGAGGTAAAATGAATAGAGAGCTATTAAAAAAATCTCTAGCCGTACTAGAGATTTTTATCAAAATAGTTTATCTATTTTTATAAGGGGCGACAAGTTGGTTGAGCTTTCACGGAGCTTAGCCAACTCCCTTATATTTATATTATAACGTATTTTTTGAGAATTTCAAGTCCTTAAAGGAGAAACTTAACAATGCTAATAAAAAACAAAGAAGAAATAAAAAGAGTGCTGGAAAATGACGGAGTAATCGCCTATGTCACAGATACCGTCTGGGGACTGGGGTGCCTTCCTTCATCAGAAAAAGCAGTTAAAAAAATCTATGATATTAAAAAACGAGAAGCACAAAAACCTTTGATTTTAATGTCCAATGAAACATATCATCTTTTGAGCTACGTGAAAATTATACCTAAAATCGGGCAGCAGCTTATCAAGAAATATTTCCCGGGTGCATTGACGCTTGTTGTGAAAAAAAATCCCGACCTGACGCCTGATTATATAACCTCCGGCATGGATACTGTTGGTATAAGAGTTCCGGATAACGAGGTTTTCAGAGAAATCTGTGAAATTGCACCGGGTCATGTTCTGGCTACAACAAGTGCAAACCTTTCTCATCAGCCTTCTGCTAAAACCTACGAACAGGCAAAAGAAAATATGGAAGGGCTTGCTGATTTAGTCATTGAAGATTACGGCTGCTTCTGTAAAGGTTTGGAATCTACCGTTGCCGGAGTCTTTGACGATGACAAAATAAAGATTTTTCGTCAGGGTGCTATTAAAATCGAATGTATATAGTGAAAAATTTCTGTATTAAAAAAGCCACCTAACAGGTGGCTTTTTCATACTAACAACTTTTATTATTTCATCGGAATTGTCAATTTTTGTCCGATTGAAAGTTTGTTTGGATTTTTCATGTTATTAGCATTCATAACTTTCCAGGCTCTTTCCTGAGTGTATCCGCCATAGAAGCGTGTTAAAATGCTTTCCATTGTATCTCCGCTTTGTACTGTATAAATTTCATCTGTTGTCACCGGTGCAGCTTGTTCTGCTGCAGGTACAAAGTTAAGTTTTTCATTTTTTACATTAGCTTTTTTATTAAGCGAAAAATTTTGTGTAGTAATAATACCGTTTGCAGATAAACCGATAACCGCACCTGTTATAAGGGTTGCTATTACGCCGGCAATAAAACCAGTTGCCAGATAAACACTTGGTGATTTATCTGCTTTCTGGTTAAGTTTAAAATTTTGCCAGAGAACATCAAGTTCTTTTTCTCTGCTCGGTCTTACATATACGTTAGGTGTATTGTCAGATCCGTCGGTTTTGTATTTTGATAAAGCTTCCAATACTGCCATCTTCTCCTTAGATAAATTTGATCTTCTGATTGTTGAACTCTTCATACAAACCTCACACCCTAATTAGTAAATTGTTTATTATACGGGTATCGTATCATGAGTTATTCTGGCGGGCAAGCAAATGTTAATTTATGTTGCAGGCTTGACCGGGAGCTGTCTCAGCGCAAATTCGCAGCCGCAATAGTTTTGACGGTATAAGCCCAGATCTTTTGATATTTTGTTTGTTTTTAAAAATCCGTCCTTTTTCTTGAAATCAATGTCAACATAATTGAGATTGTATTTTTGCGCGATTTCTTTCCCGAGAGAGGAAAGGAGGGCGAAATTTTTGTGCGGGCTTATGACAATTGAAGTGGTAAAATTTTCTACCCCTTTTTCTTTTGCAAGCTGCGCTGTTTTTTCTAACCTGAGTTTAAAACATTCTATGCATCGTTTTCCTTTTTCAGGTTCGTTTTCAAGTCCTTTGGCGCAATTAAAAAAGCTTTCTCTGTCATATTCTCCTTCAATAAGTTCAACGCCGAAATGACTGCATAAAGTTTTTTCCGCTTCCAGACGTTTTTTGTATTCAGTGTCAGGATAGATGTTCGGGTTATAAAAATAAACAGTAACGGAATATCCCGCGTCAATTAAGTACGACACGGGATAACCTGAACATATTGCGCAACATGCGTGAAGTATTATTTTATTTTTGCTGTTCACTTTTTTCGATTACCCATTTTTTTAAATCAGGATATGCCCTTATTCCGGTATGAATATCGTTGCCAACTTTCATTGAAGGAGTTCCGTTGATGCCCTGTTTGTATGCTTCATCTATTTCTTTTTGAATTTCTTGTCTTATTTCAAGGCTGTCGGCATCTTTTTTCAATTGTTCCATATTGAGTCCTAAATCTTCCGCAATTTTCAGCATTTTCTTTTCGTCAAACGGTTCGTTTGCAGGGATATTCTGGAAGAATGCATTATCAATATCCCAGAATTTTCCTTGTTTTTTTGCGGCAAGTGCGTATCTTGCCATTGTGCAAGAGCCGTCGTGGAACGGCTGGGTTAAATACTTGTTGCATTCCGTATCAAGCGGAAGGTTACGGTGTTCTATTCTGACATTTTTCAATTCTTTTGCAAGCTTATAAATCATCATATTATTGACTTTGCAAATCGGGCAGCGGTAGTCTGTATAAGTATAGAGAATGATTTTCCCTTCAGGATTCCCGAGGATGTTGCCTGTGATTGCATATTTATTTTTCTTAGCTTTTACAAATTCGTCAAACATTCTTGCGTGTTTAACCTGCGGTGCAAATTTGAGAGTTACTGTTGTATAAGCAAGTCCTGCGCCTGCAAGGAGCATTACAACAATAAATGCAATGAGGTAAGCTTTATTTTTAATAGCGTCAAGGAAATCTGTTACACTCTGTTTGAATGCTTTTACAAGACCTCCGTTTTTATAGTCAAGTGCAATAAGCCCTATCAGAAGGTTTAAAATATAAGTAAAAGCGCAGAGAATGCAGAGCTTTTGAATTTCAAACAAACTCAGGCATAACAAAATCATAGAAATTGTAAATGCGATTATGCCAAGGCATGCAATATAATCCAGCGGATTTTTGAATACCTCCATAAATTTTAGGAGCTTGAAGTTTTTGAGTTTGTCTGCAATCAGCATAAGGAAAATAAACGCATACAAAAACATTCCCCAATATGCAAGCGGAATTCCGAAGAATTGAGATTCTGTTGTTCTCGCAATACCGTCACAGTCAATAAATTCGTTTACTGTACAAAAACTCGCGAGTGCATACGGGTTAAAGTTTGCATCATAATAAACTTTAGCAAGTTCAATAGTTGTCACAAATCCTATTAAAGCAATTATGAAAATCCAGATTTTTTTCATACGTGTATTTTCCATTATAAAGTTCTCCTATTCTCTAGGGCTATTTTACAATTTTTATAATTATAAATCAATACCGGAAAGTATTAGATGTACGAGAAAATTTGGAGATAATGTAGTAAAGCGAAATTTTTAAGTGGCGTTTGAAAAGCGGCTTGCGAGCTGAAGGTGAACAGGATTGCAGGAGAGCAGGACTGGGCAGCCTGTTAAACGCGAGCAAACAAGCCGCGACACTAGATTAGAATTGCGCTCATTTCGATTTTTATAGTATAATATGTTTTATGAAAAAGAATTTGTTTGAACTTTTTATGGGGAAACTTCTTGCATATCCTCTCTGGGTTAAGCAGGCAGTATATTACAGGCTGTATCTCAATATGAAAGAGAATTACTGCGAGAGGCTTGTTATAAAAAATGCGAATAATCTTTTTGCTTTTTATAATCCGACAGTAACCTTTAAAGGGAAAACTGAACTCTGGGACAGGGCGAGCGGATTGGATTCCAATATTTATAATTTTTTACGCTTATGTGTGGAAGGTTACAGTATTCTGGAAATCTCCCTGAATACTTTTCTTTCAATGGAAGAAGCTGCTAAGAATTTTATGTTTTGCCTTGAACAGAATTTTATAGAAAAGCCTGAAAGTGATGAAGTTTATGCAATGGGCGGATTTATTGCCGGAAAATTCAGAACGGGTGAATATTATAAAATTAACGGCTCAATTACAATTGACCAGCTTGATCAAGCTGTGATGACCCAGAGAAATCTTGATGACAGGATGGAGCATAAACTTTTTGGGAAAATCCTTGTTGACTTAGGATTTATAACAGAGAAAAATGTTCAGACATTATTTACCCTTAAAGCTGATGCAAAACAGAGATTTATATTGGATTATTCCCTTGTACCGGAAACAGAGCCTGCGGGTTCTGAAAAAGATAAGCTTTTGGCAAAGATAGAACTCCTTGAAAAGTCAAACGACGCGTTGAAACGTAAGATGACACATTTATTACATTTGGTGGCAAAAGATGACAATGATGATGACGAGTAAACCGGAAATTCTTGTAAAATATATTAGAGATGGGCTGATTGAAGAGGAACATTTCGGCTATATGTTGGTCTCTGACGGTCAGCATATTATAGATAGTATTGGTGAAACAAACGGGTATCCTTTCTTTTTGCGTTCCTGTGCAAAACCTTTGCAGGCAAGCCTTTTGATTGATTACGGAATGGATATAAGATACGATATGTCGTTGCAGGAAATTGCAATTTGCTGCGCTTCCCACGCTGGTGAAAAAATTCACGTTGAAACAGCAAAAAATCTTTTAAAGAAAATTTGTCTTGATGAAACATATCTCAAATGCGGATTTCATAAGCCAATCTCCAAAACCGCAAAAGAAGAATTACTTTTGAGCGGGCAGCAGGAAAGCATTTTTCATAACAACTGTGTTGGAAAACATATTATGATGCTCGGGTTATGCAAGATGAACGGCTGGGATTTAGAAAGTTACGACTCCCCTGACCATCCGCTTCAAAAAGAGATTAAAAGAAAAGTTTATGAACTTTGCGGTGTAAAAAAAGATTATCCAGTGACAAAAGACGGCTGCGGGGTTCCTATACATTCAATGCCGTTAGAAAATATGGTGAAAGGTTTTATAAAACTTTTCTGCAATCCTAAATACGATAAAATAGCAAAAGCTTTTCGCGAATATCCTTACGTAATCGGCGGAGAGGACAGGACTGATACCAAAATTATATCAGGTTCTGAAAACCTTGTTGCAAAAGTCGGTGCGGGCGGGCTTTGTATTGTAGTTAACCTTGAAAGTCAGGAAGGCTTGATTGTGAAGATTTCCGACTGCGATATGAAGGCACGTGAACTTCTGACACTCGACAGCCTCAAAAATTTACACTGGGCAAATATTGAGGCTGATTACAATATAAAAACACTTCACGGTGATATTGTAGGCGAAATAGTTACCTGTCTTTAAGTTTAATTTTGTCTCCCATATATTCTTTTGCATGGGCGTTATAGCCGACAAGCTGGTTTTGGATATATTCCTGGAGGGAAATCCCAGGATTTTTAAATTTATTGTATGCTTTTGTGCTTTCTGCTTTTAAAAGTTCGACTCCGCGGTTATATACCTGCTGTGCTGTATTAATAATACTTTGCGGTGGATTACCTCTGTACATTTTTGCGGCTGTAGAAATATCAAATAATCTCCTTTTACTGAGTCCGCTCATTTCACGTCCTTTTTGAGATTTATTGTTAGTCATTTTGCATATTGCGGCTTCGTATTTTCCGTTTTTTAGCGCCCAGACTAAGCCAGGAGATTTTTCAATAATCGCTGTGCCTTTATTGAAAGTCATATCAAGAAGGGCTTCTTTTATACTTTGCGGAAGCTTGTCGTAATTTTGTTTCCCGCCCATAACGTCCCAAAGATTTTCTTCCATTTTCAGCATATCGTTTACGAAAAGTTCCAGAACTTCTTTATTGGTAAGTTTAGTTTTTTCACCTCTTTTAACAACGTGGCCTATACCTATTGTGAGATTTCCTTCGTCATCTCTGTATGGCGTGTTGTGGAATTTGTTATCAGGGAAAGGTTTTTTGTTTGCGTCAAGCCCATCTTCTATTCTTTTTAATCTTTTTACAAAATCCACACTGACCCCTAAGGCAGATGCTGCATCATTCAGATTATTTATATTTCGCGCTGTGCGGGTAGGTGGAATTTTCAGAGTCTGTCCTATTTGAAGTTTTGTGGCATCTTCTTTTGAAAGTCCGTTCAACATAAGTATTACACGTTCTTCAACGTTATATTTTCTGGCTAGTGTGGAAGGGGTTTCTCCTGCTTTTAAGGTATGGTCGACGTGCTGGGTAATTTTTAAATATCGGCTTCTTTTGCTGTCTGTTTCAATCTGTTCATCGGAAATATCTCGCATCATAGGAATTTCTCCTGATGAAGATTGCGATGATGCCGAAGGTGCTCTTAAGATTTGTCCTATTGAAATGGTATTATCTTTTAAGCCGTTTGCTTTTTTTAGTTCCTCAACCGAGACTCCCATTGATTTTGCAATAGAATAGAGAGTTTCTCCGGCTTTAACTTTGTGTCCGCCGTTTTGCTGAGGGATTATTGAAAAATTGAAATTTATTTCGCTCAAAATAAATCCTTTCTAGTTAAGCATAGTTTCTTCTATTGCATCGGCAATACATTCAGCATATTTTTTCTGGTCAAAATCTGACAGCAGGGAATTTGTAATGCTACCGTTTGCAATGTTGCCGATTTCAAGAAGAGATGCAGTAACCCCTTTTGCCGCTTTATTTACGTACAAGTTATCGTGTACGGGGTTCGGAGTCAACGCCATAAAGCCTTGATTTACGTGTTTATTGATGTTTTCTGCAAGTTCTTTATCAATATCTTTTGAGTATCTGACAGTGCAAGCTTTTTGATCCGGTCTTTCTTTAGCCGATTCAACGTGAATTGAGAGAAACAGCATATTTTCTTTATCGGTATCTTGCATAACCTCTCTTACGGCATCGTCGCCTTTTTCACCATCAAGCATTCTTTCTATATATTTTTGAGCCGCCATACCCCCGTTTCTGACTGCACCTGAAACTATAACAACCTGTGCGCCGCGGTTTCTTAAGTTATCGGCAATTTTGTCTGTATACATCTGTGCAACCCGCCATTCTTCAATCGGCATTTGTTCGCCTTCGGCATTTTCAACGGAAAGAACGGTTCCGGCATCAAAAAATCCGTTTTTCTGCTGATAGCCGCCATGTCCCGGATTAAGAATTACAACCTTACCGTCGAGATTTCCGCTTGAGGTAGGTTCTAAGACTTCTGTAACTGCTTCAATTTTTTTTGTCTCAGTATTGTAATTTGGAAGCGGTCGAACTATAAACGGATCTTTTACCTCGCTGAAACCTTTATCCCGTCTGCCGCTGCTGAGAGCCCAGTTTTTTAATGTACCAGCGTTAACAAAATTTCCGTCGCCATCTTTTATTGAAGTTTTTGTTTCCGGAGTGATATCTCTGCTTCTGCCGCCGTTTGTTGTACGGAATACTTCATTCGGGTAAACTTTTCCGCTCATGTGCTCTGCGCGGATACCTGTATTATCGCGGTCATTTGTTTCTATGTCGTATTCTTCAATAAAACTTTCATCAGGATTAATCATACCGTTGATGATTTTATCCATTTTCTTTGTGGATACAAATCCCCAAGAATCAAATTCGTCATTAAGGTTATCAATGAATTCTTCTCTCAATTTCGGGTTTCGGTTGCCGGTTTTTTCCGCTACCAAATCGAAAATTTTTGTCATAGCAGCTTTTCTGTCCTCGTGGCTGCTGCTCCATTCATCGGAAATCATATTGATTAAACTTTTACCGTTTTGTTCTTCAAAACTTTGAACTACATCTATGACATTATTTCTGTTAATTTTATCAAAAATTTCGTTAAATTCTTCCCGTCCGACAGCGCCTCTGTAATCACTTGCAGCCTGTTCCAGACCCGCTGCGATATCTTCCGCGCTCATAGGAGGCTCGGGCTGCTCTATAGGCTTTGATGCCGGTTTTGGCTGAGGTTTTAACTCAGGTTGAGGTTCTGTTTCCGGTTTAGGTTGAGGTGCCGGGGTGTCTTTGCCGGCAGCCGGTTTTTGCCTGTTTTTATCAGGAAATACATAGAAGTATTCCCCTTTTTGAGGTTTGTAATTTTTATCAATATTATTCAGTGTGCAGAACTGTTCAAGTGTCATACCATGTTTTCTTGCGACGGAAGCAAGTCCCATTCCGGCTTCTATTTTCGCAGTCGGAATATTTTTTATGACCTGGCCTTTTTGAAGGGTATCTTTTGAAAGACCTGTCATGTTTTTAAAATCCGTGAGAGTCATATTGAATTTTTTTGCTATGGAGGTAAGCGTTTTGTCGTCAGAACTGACTGTAACAATAAATTCACCTCTTGCTTTAGCTTCACGTTTGAGTTTTTCTGTATCTTCCGATTTTGAAGTTCCATTTGCGGCTGTTGTTTTTGAGCCGCGTTCTATTTTAAAGTTCATGGCATCTTCCTTATAAACTTCTACACACAAAAAATAACGGCAGCTTTAAAATAAACTTTAAAAACTGTCGTTATTTTTTACAAAATTTAACAGAAAATTGGTGTACGACCGGCTACGCAAATATTATTATGTATTGAAAATTCTGTCGCCTGCATCGCCCATACCGGGAACAATATAGCCTTTTTCATTCAGATGATCATCCACGGCTGCTGTCGTAATTTCTATATCAGGATAGTGTTTTTGAATATTTTCTAACCCTTCCGGTGCTGCAATTATACATATAATTTTAATATTCTCAATTGGAATACCTTTATCAGCATAAAGTTTAATAGCTTCTATAAGAGTGTTTCCTGTAGCAAGCATAGGATCTGTCAGGTAAATATAGAATTTTTCCGGATTTGGTGCCTCCATAGGAACTTTATTATAATACCAGACAGGTTTCAGCGTTTTTTCATCTCTATACATCCCGATATGACGTATGCAGGCTTGCGGCAGGATATCAATTGCTTCATCCGTAAAAATCAGACCTGCTCGTAAAATCGGCGATATAATAATTTTTATATCAGGATCTATAACCTTTGTGGTAAAAGTCGTGAGAGGTGTTGTTACTTCTTTATCAACAAGCGGAAGGTTTCTTGCAGCTTCATAAAGAAGGCAGCGGGTAATCTTTCTTGTTGCAATTCTGACTCCTTGCGAATCAGTATTTTTATCCCTCATTACCTTTAAATTTTCTAAAATAACAGGATTTGTTATGACTTTAACCTTTGCGCTAATCATTTTTAGCCTCCTTTAACTTTTTTTTAAATTCCTGTCTGTTTTCCTGAAGTTTATCTATTAACCCGTTAATTTCTTCAATATCTTTTTCCTGCTTTTTAAAGGTCATTGCACCTCTTTTTGGCGGCATTGGCATAAATCCGTTTATTTCCGTGGCAAAACGAGAACCTCTGATTATCATCGAAGTCAGTTTATCGAACATATCGTCAATAAGTCCTATTGCATCATTAAGCCTCATTGTTCTGTTAGTAACTATTAATTTATTTGTGGCAAGGCTTTGTTCAGTTGGAGGATAAATTTCAAGAGACTTAGACCCCCCCAGCCCGTTAAATTCTACTGTGGCAATAGCACCTTTAGGAATAGATACGTCTTTATTTTCCAAAACAAATTTTACATAAACCGTATCGCCGACAATTTTAATCTTTTCAATATACCCTATAGAAACTCCCATCATTCTCACAGGAGAACCGACTATCAGACCGTCAACGTCCTGTAGGAAGATTTGGTAGGTTTTTAATTCTTTTTTCTCCTGATAATTGTGATACCTTATCCCGAAAATAACCAGACTTATTATGATAATCCATATCAGTGCTTCTGCCCATTGAAGGATTTTGAATTTGTCTTTGATATTCATGTCTTTGATTATAGCATGATTTTTACTACTTGCGAAAAAAATTTTTATATTATATTATTAATTTACTGATTTATAAAGAAAAGAGGTTTACATATATGGAGCAAATAATAAAAGTAGCATGGGATTTGAACGAAAATACCGATAACAGATATCAGTTGGTTTATGAAATTGCAGAACTTGCAAAGAAACTGGTTGATGAAAATCAGGCTAAAAAAGCTCATGATGATTTTGTTTTTGAAGAAAATTATGATACAGGTTATACAAGAGAAAATCCTGTTGAACATGCTATTATGGTTAAAGCATCAGAAGCTGACGATAATCGCTTGGTCGGTTAGTAATAATTTTAAAAAGACACACGGTAAATTTATGCTGTGTGTCTTTTTGTGAGAAAAAGGGGTTACGAGGGTTAATGGTATGGACAAAACTGTTGAATTTATAGAAAAGACATCCGGTGGATTTAAGCCTGAAATAGCAATTATTTTAGGTTCTGGCCTTGGCGAATTGGCCGATGAATATTGCGATATCGCTATTCCGTATTCGGAAATTCCGGGTTTTATCAAATCGACGGTCAAAGGGCATAAAGGCAGACTGGTTTTTGCGGAAATTTACGGTAAAAAAGTTGTTATGATGCAGGGCAGAAACCACTTTTATGAAGGTCATACAATGCAGGAAATTACTTATCCTGTTAAGGTTATGAAAAAATTGGGCGTTGAAACTTTTATTCTCACAAATGCAGCCGGAGCGGTAAATGAAACATATAAACCTTCGGATTTAATGATTTTGAAAGATCATATTAATTGTATGGGTACAAATCCTCTTATCGGCCCTAATGACGAAACTCTTGGCGAAAGATTTCCTGATATGTCCGAGGTTTATAAAAAAGAATTGCGTGAACTTGCAAAGAAATGTGCCCATGAACTGAGCATTGATGTTAAAGAAGGTGTTTATTTGGCAAATTCAGGCCCTTGTTATGAAACGCCTGCAGAAATTCACATGGCAAGACTGTTTGGTGCTGACGCCGTCGGTATGTCTACAGTTCCGGAAGCCATTGTTGCAAATTATTGCGGATTGAGGGTGCTCGGCATCAGCTGTATTTCTAATGCTGCAAGTTCTCACAACGGCGACAAACTTTCCCACGCGGAGGTTATTGAAACTACGAATAAAGCTAAAGCTAAGTTTAAATCTTTTATTTTGAAGATTATTGAAAATCTTTAATAGATATTTAGATTTATTGACAAATTATAATACAAGTTCTAAAATAAAATTACTGATTTAAGGAAAGCATGGGTGAAATTCCCTCACTGGACCGCAGCCGTTACAGTCGGAATGCTTATCTCAGTTGATGTTACCACGGAAATCTGGGAGAATTTTTTATGAAGAATGCTTTATTTAACAACGGAAATGTTGTCACTTTGGGTTCTGCGAAATCGGCTTATATGTCACAGCCGAAAAACAGGGACGAAGATTTTAGTGTTTCACTTGTCGAGAACTATCTTAAACAACTCGACTGGCAGGTGAAAGAAAATTCAAATATGTCTTATTCTATTCAGGGGCTTAATAATTATATAGCTTCTGAAATAAGCAAAAAATACTGGTTGAACAAGATTTATCCTGAGTATATTAAAAATGCTCATTTATGCGGTGATATTCATATCCACGATTTAAATATTATTTCTGTTTATTGTGTCGGATGGGATTTGAAAGATTTGCTGACTGAAGGGTTCAGGGGTGTCCGCGGGAAAATAGAGAGTGCTCCTGCAAAACATTTCAGAACTGCTCTCGGACAGATTGTGAATTTTATGTACACAATGCAGGGCGAAGCTGCAGGTGCTCAAGCTTTTTCAAATTTTGATACGCTTCTGGCTCCGTTTATAAGGTATGACGGGCTCAATTATGCACAGGTTAAACAGGCAATTCAGGAATTTGTTTTTAACATGAATGTGCCGACTCGAGTGGGGTTTCAAACTCCTTTTACTAATATTACAATGGATTTGACCGTTCCTTCTTATTATGCGGAGCAGCCTGTTATCATAGGGGGAGATCTGATGGAAGATACGTATAAAGATTTCCAGTCTGAAATGGATCTTCTGAATAAGGCTTTCTTTGAAGTTATGCTGGAAGGTGATGCCTCCGGACGCGTGTTTACATTCCCTATTCCGACCTACAATATTACGAAAGACTTTGACTGGGATAACAAAAACCTTGACGGATTATGGGAAATGTCTGCAAAATACGGTATTCCGTATTTTTCTAACTTTATAAATTCGGATATGTCACCTGAAGATGCTCGTTCTATGTGCTGCCGCCTCAGAATAGACAACCGTGAACTTGAATACAGAGGCGGCGGGCTTTTCGGGTCTAATCCTCTTACAGGTTCGGTCGGCGTAGTGACGATTAACCTTCCGAAAATTGCCGATAATGTTAAAAGTAAAGGCGAATTCCTCGACAAGCTGTCAAAGCAAATGGAAATTGCAAAAGAAAGCCTTGAAATTAAGCGTGCACTGCTTGAAGATTTGACCGACAAAAACCTCTACCCGTATACAAAATTCTATCTGCGGGATATAAAGTCACGTTTTGGTGTTTATTGGAAAAATCATTTTTCGACAATCGGGCTTATCGGGATGAACGAAGCTTGCTTAAATCTTTTGGGAAGTGACATCGGAAGTTTCAGAGGAAAACAGTTCGCACTCGAGGTAATGGACTTTATGAGAGCCAAAATCGTTGAGTTTCAAAAAGAAACAGGTAATAATTATAATCTGGAAGCTACTCCGGGTGAGGGAACTTCTTATCGTCTTGCAAAACTCGATAAATCACATAAGTATAGTTATTTTACAAATTCAACCCAGCTTCCCGTAAATTACAGCGATGATATTTTTGAAGTTCTTGATCATCAGGACGATTTGCAGACAAAATATACAGGCGGCACCGTTGTGCATATTTTTGCGGGTGAGAAAATTTCGAATATCAATACCATGAAAAATCTTGTTAAAAAAGTCTGCAATAATTATAAGCTTCCGTACTTTACGTTCTCTCCTACTTTTAGTACCTGTCCAAATCACGGGTATGTGGCAGGCGAGCATTTCAAATGTCCTGAGTGCGGAGCGGACTGCGAAGTTTATTCACGGATTGTCGGCTACATAAGACCCGTTAATCAGTGGAACAAAGGAAAACAGGCAGAATTTCATAACAGAAAGACTTTTGAAATTTGCTAATATTTTATAAGAAGGAAATATTTTATTTTCTCGAACACGCTCTCGCCTCCGGCTCCGCTATAGTCTTGAAAACAAAATATTTTCCTTCTTTTTATTGCAAACTTATAAAAAATCTTATTAAGGTGTATTTATGTTGATAGGCGGACTTCAAAAAACTTCTTTGTTGGATTTTCCTGACAAAATCAGTGCAATAGTATTCACAGCGGGATGTAATTTCCGCTGCGGATACTGCCATAACCCTGAGCTGATTAATTCAATCGCACTTTATCAAGATGTTTTTGAATTCTTAAAAACACGTGTCGGAAAGCTTGACGGGGTCGTAATAACAGGCGGGGAACCGTGTATTCAAAAAGACTTGCCTGAATTTCTCGAAAAAGTTAAATCTCTTGGCTTCGCCGTGAAACTCGACACAAACGGTTCTGAACCCGAAATGCTCCTGAAAGTTCTGCCCTGTATTGATTATGTTGCTATGGATATTAAAGCTCCATTGGAAAAATATCCGCTCATCTCCGGCTGGCACGGTAATGTTGACAATATACGTAAAAGTATTGATATTATTATGAAAAGCGGAATTGACTATGAATTTCGTACAACAGTTGTTGCATCTCAGTTCAAAATGCAGGATTTCGATAATATCGGCCGTCTTATCTGCGGCGCAAAAAGGTATTATCTGCAAAAGTTCGTTCCTTCAAAGGTGTTGGATAATTCTTTTTATTTTGAAAAAACTTACTCAGATGAACAATTTTCAACAATAATTAAAATTTTGACAAAATATATTTCTTTTGTCGAACTGCGCTGACAAGTAAAGATTTCTTAAAATTAGTATATCAACTATTCACTATTTGATTTCAGCGGAGTAAAATAATTCTATTATGAGTAGTGTTGAAGAACAATTATATTCTGACATCCCTCCGACAAAATTGAGGAATAAAGAGGAGAAATTTAAACCCGCAAAGACAAACAAATTCTGGCTTATGGTAGCAAGTTTGTTTTTCTTTAATATGTTGCAGAACAGATTTTTTGCTTTCCGTTACAAAGGTGCGGAAAATGTCATGGAAAAAGGAGTGCCTACAATTCTTTTTGCCCCTCATTGCAACTGGTGGGACGGCATTGTCATGTATAACATTACCCATAGAATTTTTCATAAAGAAATTCGTTTGATGATCGAAGAATTGAACAGATTTCCGCTTCTCCGTCGTGGCGGCGGGTATTCGGTTTGTAAAAAATCTCCGCAATCTGCTATGAAAGCGCTTAAATATTCTGTTGATGTAGTAGGAGATTTGAGAAATATATTATGTATTTTCCCTCAGGGAATCATCAGACCGCCTCATTATAGACCTATTGAATTTCAGACCGGGCTTGCTTATATTGCGCAGAATGCTGTTAAAAGATACGGAAAGGTTAATCTTGTTCCGGTGGCAGTTGATTATTGTTTCTTTAGAGATAACAGACCGGAAGTTGTTGTGAAATTTGGTGAAAAAATCTCTTTGACTGAAAATACGCTTGATAGAAAAACACTTACACATGTTCTTGAACGTAGTATGCAGGAAACTTGCGATGCTCAATTCCATGAAATTTCAAGCGGAGATATTTCAGATTATAAAATATTATTTAAGCAGCATTTGAAATGGTACAGACGTATTGAACAACGTCTAAAACGTATTGATATTCCTCCTGTTGCAGATGTTTAATAATTGTAAACAAATGTTACAAAAGAAAACTGTTTTTTAAAGTTTTTAGCTCTGAAATCCGTAATACAACATGAAAGATCAGGAAATGTTACTAAGTTGAAAGGATTTTGAGTACACCAATGGGATTATCAGCATCACAAGCTAGATTATTAACCATAACCGCAAGAAAATCTGATTGCGAATATGAATCTATGAGATTGTCGCATCAGAAAATTGCGTTATCCCGTGATATGGATGTGGTATCAGCAGAGTATCAGGATGCAATAAACCAGACAAAATTGATGTACGATTTCTACGGAAACAACACCGAAGTAAATCCATTAACATATAATTTATTAATGAGCCCATCTGCATTAAACGATTACATCCCGACGACAATAACAGACAAAGCCGGACGAGTAGTATTAAATCCTGCACTGGCTCGAGCAGCAAAAGCTGCCGGTATACCTCAGGAAGGTATGGATGGCTTGCCATCGTCAGATATGCGTAATGCATTTATCGACGGTTTGGTTGCAAACGATGTGATCTCTGATATCCAGGGTGAAAACATTAAAAAGACAACATACAACCAAACAGCGGGCGTAGGTTCAGAAGATTTGGTCTGCGTAAATACCGCAGAATGTAGTTATACAGAATTGGTAAATAATTTGTTAAAAAATGTCACGTTTGATTTGACAGATATTATTGGTCAGCACAATTATGATGGAGGACAAGGTGTTTGGTTTGAATTATACAAATCTGACAGAGATGAAACAACCGGAGAAATCTCAGGCTACACTAAAGTAGAAGATCCGCCTGACAGTCTATCATTAGCTGATATATTAAACGGTAACTATGTTATCAGAGGTTCTGCTGATCACCAGGGCGACGACAGAGAGTTTAAATCCTGGGAACTTCTTGTTGACTTTATCGGCAGCAGTACCTTGTGGGACAGCATGTTTGAAGGTGTTGAGAATTTACTTGATACCGGAGATTCTTACACCCAGGCAGCCCTTGAATATGCAAGCAGCAAAGTTATGGAAATGGTTGAACTCCTCGGTCAAAGAGATGACAGTGACGGTGGTAACGTAGATTACTCTAACTTTGCATACTGGAAACAGTTGACAAATAAATGGTTTCAGTTCGGTTCAAACAACTCAACAGAAAAAGTAATGAACAATGTTGACGATAATGTAAACAATTACGTTGGTATCGTGTATATTGAAAACAGTGCAAAAGAGAATGAAGGCAAATATAACGATGGTTACGGTTTGAACATTAGCTATATGGCACAGGCATACTTGACTTACTTTGCTCAATATATGGAAGGTATTTCAAATTCCGATTACAATGTTGACAAATTAAGAGAACAATGTAACTTTGTAGATGATATGTTTACATTTGAATATGTAACAGATGTGGATACTTCAGGTGACAATCTTCTCATTGCAGGTTTCTATGATGCATTATTCAACCAGATATGCTTGAACGGTTGGACTGAAAATGAAAATATTGACGATGGTGAATACCTCGAAGAAATGCTCAAATCAGGTGCTATGTATATGTCGACACTTGCAGACGACGGATATTACTATCAGGGCAACTACTCAACCAATACTTATGTCAAAGAGGTTACCGACGAAACTGCTGTTGCTCAGGCTGAGGCTAAGTACAACAGAGAAAAACAAAAAATTAATTCAAAAGAAAATATTATTGATATGAAGATGAAAAATCTCGATACTGAAATCTCTGCACTAACAACTGAGTATGATACAGTCAAATCAGTAATAGATAAGAATATTGAGAAAACATTTAAACGATATAACGCTTAACAGAGCCGGCTATAAGCCGGCTTTTAATTTTAAAAAGAGAATGGTGAGAAGTGAGTAGTGAAGGATTCAACAATAACAAGTATCTTAGTTGGACAGGTATGCCCAACCTACTTACTTTTAGCCACCCCCTCACCCTACCCCTCTCCCGTAGGGCGTGGGAACGAGTTTACCCTCCCCACTTGTAAAGGATGGAAGGATGGATTATTATCTTAATCCCTCAGGCACCCAAAATCCTTGTAAATGGGGGATTGGTATTACGCACTACCTCTCTTACAAGAAAGGCTTGAAATTATCTTCTTTGTATATAAAATAATAAAAAGGCCGGCTGAAAAGCCGGCTTTTGCTTGACAATAAAACAAAATTTAACCTGTTTTTTGTTCGAAATCTTTGCCGCCGACAATGCGTAAATGTCTTTCGGCACCTTCTCCGACACTTTTACTTATGAGATTGTGCTGTTCGACAAGTTCATGTTGAAGTTTTCTGATGTGGTGGCTCTGTGGCTGTAATTCAATATCCTCAGCTCCTGCAAGGATTTTATTTATTGCGGCTTTTGCTTCATCCAGCGCGCGTTCAGCGTCGTCATAATAGCCCTGCAAAGTTTCAGAGGCTTCCGTAATCTGGAGCGCATCTTTTAGAACCTTTTGTATTTGCGCCATAGAATTGGTTTTTATATAAAAAACCTGTATCCTGTAATCGTTTGCGGTAGAGAGAATTTTTGCACCTCCTTTGGCAAAATTTTTGTGCGCAATCACAATATCCGCATCATCAAGATTTCGTGTCACTTCTGCTTTTAAATCAAGTCTTTCTATAACCTTTTCTACAATGCTTCTCGAAACCGCATACAGATATATTTTCTTGAATCCTTTGACTTCTTCAACGTATTTTTGTCTTGAAAAGCTGAAATTCAGGCTGTCGGAAGGCTGGATTTTTTTCTCAAGCTTATTAATCTGTTCGCCTATTGTAGGTTCTCGTTTTTCTTCTTGTTTTGGCGCGGCAGGCTGCTCTTCGTAGGTTTTATCAACCTTTCGAATTTCAGGTCTGATTGGCCAGCCTCTTAATATATAATCAACCGCTTCTGCAGTATCTTTGTATACTGCAAGTGTATTTCTGTCGAGAATTTCGATTACAATATCAAAGGTCGGCTGCTTTTCTCTTTCAAGAACAGTTTTTTGAGAAGCTCTGCGACGGGCTTCGTCATCTCCTAAGGTTACAGACTGAATTCCGCCCACCAAATCGGAAAGCGTCGGGTTTTTAATTAAACTTTCAAGGCTGTTTCCGTGAGCTGTTGCAATCAGCATAACCCCACGTTCTGCAATGGTTCTTGCCGCCTGCGCTTCCGCTTCCGTCCCTATTTCATCAACAACAATAACCTCAGGCGTATGGTTCTCAACCGCCTCTATCATAATATCTTTTTGAAATTCAGGCTGGGTAACCTGCATTCGTCTGGCATGTCCGATTGCCGGATGCGGGGTGTCGCCGTCGCCTGCGATTTCGTTTGATGTATCGACTACAACAACTCTTTTGCCTAATTCATCAGCCACAAGCCGTGAAATTTCCCTGAGTTTTGTGGTTTTGCCGACCCCCGGACGTCCTAAGAACAAAATACTCTTGTTCATCATGCAAATATCTTTTATACAAGCAATTGTCCCCGTAACAACTCGACCAATTCTGCAAGTAAGACCTATCACTTTACCCTGACGGTTTCTTATTGCACTGATTCTGTGGAGTGTTCCGGGGATTCCTGAACGATTATCCGATGTAAATTCCTGTATTCTGCTTGTAATATATGAAATGTCCTCATCATTGACGGTTTCCGTCCCTAAATACTCTATTCTGCCTCCTGCATGCCGAACCTCAGGCGTTCGACCGATATCAAGAACAATTTCTATGACATCCTCCATTTGCCCATAGTTGATGTGCTTCCTCACCTTTTCGGGTAGAATTTCGATTAATCTGTCCAGATCGTTTTGAAATTGCAGGTTGCTCATTTTCTTTATGCCTTTCTATTTTGCTATATACAAAATATCGTTATTGGCTATATAAGGTATTTGGTTGTTATATATTATCTCTCCCAATTACATTATACCACTTTTTCAATAATAATTCTCATTTACTAATGCTACAACAGTAATATTATTTACAAAAGTTAACACTGTCTGGAGCCTAAAAGTGTTGATATTACACGTTTTTAAGTTTTTAAGAATTAAAAAGCCCGAAGGAGTGTTATAAAAAACGCTCTTTCGGGCATAAAGATTTTCTTCAATTTTCTTTACGAAAGAAGGTGGTAATACTTCATATAATCTGCCATAATCATAGAACTTGTCGCATTTGCAACAGTCGCTTTAATTTGCTGATCTTTATCGGATTCTGAGGTTTCTTTAACCTGTTGTGTTTCTTTTTGTTTTTCCTGTGCGATTTGTTCGGTTTGAACTTCTTGTATAAAGTTTTCTACGGCAGTTTCAATTTCTTTTAGCTTGGCTTTGTCGCCTGCATAAGAACCTGTGGATTCTACACCGGCTTCATTTAAATCTTTTAATATCTGAGCCCACTCATTATAATTCGGAATGCTTGCGCCTTGAGCCTGTGCCGCAGCCTGGGCTTTTTTTAATTCGTCTTCCGATTCTATACCATCTACTCTGTAAGCCATAATTGCTCTCCTTATAGTTTTTTCTATATATATAAAGGATTGCAAAAATCTCTTATTTCAGAAAATGTTCAATTTGTAAAAAAAGTTAACATTACAACTTAAAGTCTAAAAGTTCGGATATTTTCATATCAAAGGCTTCTGCAATTTGATAAAGATTGGTGTATCTGATATCTGTATTGCCTCGTTCGATTTCGCTGATTGCACGCCTTGATACCCCTGACTTTTCTTCAAGAGTTTCCTGGCTTAAACCGCGCTTACGTCTTTCATACTGTATTTTTTGCCCAAGTTGCAGTAATCTATCGTCTTTCATAATTAAATCCTAAACTATTGACAAAGTTATAAAAATGATAAATAATGTTCGTACAAACAATATATTGTTCAAAAAGACATTATTGCTCATGGAGAGTATATGAAAAAAGAAGGCTTTACATTAGCTGAAGTTCTTATAACACTTGGTATAATCGGGGTTGTTGCATCAATGACGCTTCCGTCAGTTATGACAAATACAAGAGAGAAAGAATCTGTAGCTAAGCTTAAAAAAGTTTATTCAGTAATGTCACAAGCATATATGATGGCGAAGAGTATGAATGGAACCATGGATACCTGGGGGATGTCGGGTCTTGTAGAGAATGATGATGGAGAGCTTCAATATAACCAGAATGATGCTCAAATAGTATTAAATAAACTAACCCCGTTTTTAAAGACTACCAGGATATGTGGCAATGGTGTTAAGGGGTGTTGGTATGACGGTAAACTTAAAGGTATAAATGGAACTCTTATTGAGAATGATTTTGGTACAGGTGGTAATACAAGAGTTTCTTTAATACTGGCAGACGGAACTTTATTATCAATAGTAAGTATCAATCCTGATTGTTCCGCTAATCGAGGCGGGGGCTTTTTAAAAAAGGTTTGCGGAGCATTTGCCATAGATGTAAACGGTGAGAAAAAACCAAATCAGGTAGGCAGGGATATATTTCAATTTTATTTTGCTAAAGAAGGAGTTGTTCCCTATGGGACAGAAATGGAAAAAGAATGGTCATTTCCTGATGAGTGCAACGTAAAAAGTAATAAGGGATGGGGATGTGCAGCATGGGTAATTTATAAAGAGAATATGGATTATTTGCATTGTGAAGGTTTGTCCTGGAATGGTAAATCAAAATGTAAGTAATTTGTTTAACTAAAAATAAAATAATTAAAAGTGTTAAGAAAAATTTACAAAAAGCCGTAAACTTGCATGTGATAGGATTTTAGAACATGCAAGTAAATATTGAAAGTGTGCCGTTTTTATAAAAACAATTATTAAATCATGTTAAATATTTTCTCGCGAATTGGTCTTATACGCTTGCAATTGAATATTTTCCAAGTATGATTATCATGTACCCTAAAAAGGGTGTACTATGCACATGTAAAATCGGGCGCTGCTCACAATATAACAGCTTTGTCGAATGTCTGAAAATATTTTGCGGGTAAGGCTTTAGCGAAATGTTTGAGCGGCGGAAATACATTATGCCGATTGTAGACAAGCCGAAACTAAAAAGGAATCTATATGTCAAAAGACGTTATTGAAATAGAAGGCGTGATTTTGGAATCTATGCCAAACGCTATGTTCAGAGTTAAGCTGGAAAATGACCACGAAATTCTGGCACATATATCAGGAAAAATTAGAAAAAATTTCATAAGAATATTGCCGGGAGACCGCGTAAAAGTCGAAATGACTCCTTATGATTTAAGCAGAGGCAGAATTACATTCAGATTGAAATAATTCGGCTTATCAAAAAGATTTTAATGTACTTATTAATATAAAGGAAAACAAAATGAAAGTAAGATCATCAGTAAAACCAATGTGTGATAAATGCAAATGTATCAAAAGAAAAGGCAGAATTGCAGTAATTTGCGAAAACCCTAAACACAAACAAAGACAGGGTTAGTTTTTCGGCAGGGCGATGGCGAGCGTTAGCGAGACAAGCCCGTAACTTCCGAAGCTCCGGTTGAGCGGGGCAAATTTGAAAAATTTGCAAAGCGAAAAGAAGGAGCAGGACAGCAGAATAAACTAATATAGAATTTCGGGCTTAAGTTGCCGATAATTCAAAACCAGCAAATTAAACAAAAAGCGGAACCTGCGCGCTCAACGGCAGGTGGAGAGGAAGGATTTATCCCTCTTACATAAAAAAATCTAACAACAAGAAAAGGAGAAATTTAAACAATGGCAAGATTAGCAGGGGTAGATTTACCTCGTAACAAAAGAATGGAAATAGCATTAACCTATATCTACGGAATAGGTCCTACAAGAAGTAAAAAAATTCTCGCGGCTACAGGTATTTCACCTGATTTGAGAACAGATGACTTAACCGAAGAAGATATTAAAAATTTGCGTAATGAACTCGCAAATTATCATATAGAAGGTGACTTGAGACGTGAAGTTTCAATGCACATCAAACGCCTTCAGGAAATCGGTTCATACAGAGGTATGAGACATAAAAGAAACCTTCCTTGCAGAGGTCAGAGAACTAAGACTAATGCAAGAACCCGTCGCGGTAAAAAAGGTTTGGCAATCACTAAGAAGAAAACTGTATAGTGGATTGAGTTATTGTGGAACTAAGACAATTCTTGACAGTTGTTTTATAAAAACATCAAACGAAATGAACTTAGTGCATTAATAACTTAGTATCTTATAATAAAAATAACAAGAAAAGATAAAGGATAAGAAAATGGCAAGACCAGTAAAAACAAAGAAAAAAGAAAAGAAAAATGTATTGCAGGGTGTTGTACATATCCAGTCAACATTCAACAATACAATCGTAACTTCTACTGATACTCAGGGTAATGCTATTGCATGGGCAACAGCAGGTGCAAGCGGTTTTAAAGGTGCAAGAAAAGGTACTCCGTTTGCAGCACAATCCGCAGCAGAATCGGTAGCTAAAAAATCAATCGATCAAGGTATGAAAAAAGTTGAAGTTCATATCAAAGGCCCTGGCTCAGGCAGAGAAACTGCTATCAGAGCAATTCAGGCAGCAGGTTTGGAAATTACATTAATCAAAGACGTAACTCCAATCCCTCACAATGGCTGCCGTCCGCCTAAGAAAAGACGTGTATAGTCGGATTTTATGTAGTGTGAAGTTGAGCTTGGGCGAGCTGATGAAATCAGCGAGCAATATCAGGGCGAAACTAACACGAAGTAGCAAAAACAATAGCGAATGGCAACGTAGTGAAATGAGCAAGTTGTTTTTGTGAAATAATAATCCGAAACAACAAATACAAAAGTAGAAACCGCGGGGGCTTGCTGAAAGCCAATAAAGCAAACCATAGATGCCCCGCACAACTAAAAGGAGAAATTTAAAAATGGCAAGATATACAGGTCCAAGTAATAAATTATTCAGAAATAAAAAAGTTAAAGATTTGTCAAACAGAAAATTAACTTCTTCTATGAGACAAACAGCTTCAGGCCAGCACGGCGCTGTAAGAAAGAAACTTTCTGAATATGCAATTCACTTAGCAGAAAAACAAAAAATCAGATTTACTTACGTTGTAAGCGAAAAACAGTTCGCAAAATACTATAACGAAGCTGCAAGAAAAAGCGGTGTTACAGGTACAATTCTTTTACAGTTATTAGAATCAAGACTTGATAACATTCTCTATAGAGCAGGCCTCGGTATTACACGTAAACAATCAAGACAAATCGTAAATCATGGTCACGTTCTTGTAAACGGTAAAAAAGTAGATATTCCATCATACTCGGTAAAAGCAGGTGATGTTATCACTATAAAATCAAAGAGTGCAGCATTCTTGAAATCTGTAACGGAAATGATAGATATGGCTTGTGCTCCTGCATGGATGACTATCGATAAAGAAGCCTTAAAAATTACATTTGATAGAATTCCTGAAAGAGAAGAATTAGATCCTGAAATTAAAGAACAACTCGTAATTGAATATTACTCTAAATAGCGCGAGTGAGCTGAGGGCGCAGCTCGAAATTGCACACAACCTGTGTGGCGTTAGAGAGCGAAGACCCGTTAAACGCGAACGAGCAAGATGCGGATTTTGCTTAAATCCAAATCAATCGGAGAAATCCAAAATAGTTATTTAACAACTAGGAGATTAAAAGAATGGAATTAAAAATTAAATGCGTTAATACAACAACAAGTTCAGACGGTTCACAATACGGTAAGTTTGTAATCGAGCCTTTAGCAAAAGGTTTCGGTACTACTATCGGTAACTCTTTGAGACGTGTATTGTTGTCAAGTCTTGAAGGTACAGCCGTTACATCTGCAAGAATTGAAGGTATTACTCATGAATACACTGCAATTCCGGGTGTTTTGGAAGACGTAATCGACGTAATGTTGAACTTAAAAGGCTTGGTTGTAAAAACCGATTCTAAAGAAGCACAGCATTTGAGAATAGATGTAGATAAAGCAGGTGCTGTTCTTGCAAGTGATATTCAATTACCTGCAGGCGTTAAAGTTGTTAACCCTGACTGGTTAATTTGTACTGTTGCAGAAGGCGGCAGCTTCCACGCTGATATCATCGTTGAAACCGGCAAAGGTTACGTTGCTCACGACGTTCCTAGAGATTCAAAAGGTATTTCAATTGATGTATTGCCTATCGACGCAACATTTATGCCTATCAAAAGAGTTAGCTACAACGTAGAAAATACTCGTGTAGGTGATTCTATTGATTTCGATAAATTGACTCTGGAAATTTGGTCAAACGGTTCAATTGAAGTAACTACAGCATTGAGCCAAGCTTCTAACTTACTCATTGACCACTTTATGCAAATTGCCGCAATCACAGGTCAGCCTGTTGTTGCTCCTGTTGCTGCAGTGGAAGAAGAAGTTGAAGATGATTCAAATGTTCCTTCAATGACAATCGAAGAATTGGAACTTTCAGTAAGAGCATATAACTGCTTGAAACGTGCAAGTATCAATTCAATGGCAGAATTACTCAAAAAATCAGAACATGATTTGCTGAACATTAAAAACTTCGGTAAAAAATCTTCTGATGAAGTAATCGAAAGACTTCACCACTTTGGTTTAGACCTTGCTCCAAACCCTGAAGTGGAAGAAGAAGTAGGCTAATAGCCTGTGTTAGCCGGAGTTGGCTTTGCTTAGGCAAAGCCAAGTAGGGCAAACATAACGATACCGCCGTTGCGAATGAAACGAAAGTGAATTGAGCGCAGCAATCTGTGATTGCACAGGCGGGAAATATAAACTAAAAACAATTAATAACAAAATATAAGGAAAAGCAAAATGAGACACCAAACTAAAAAACATACGCTAAGCAAAGCAAAAGACCAGCGCGATGCACTTTTGCGTTCATTAGCTACTGAACTTTTTGTACACGGTGAAATCAAAACAACTATGGCTCGTGCAAAAGCATTGAGACCATACGCTGAAGAAATTATCACCATGGCAAAGAGAGGTGACCTTCACGCAATCCGTCAGGCAGCAAGACATATTTACAACAAAGAAACAGGTAAATATATTGACCTTGCAACCGGCGAAGTGTTTGAAGCTCCTGTAGCAGATAAAAAACTTGCACGCCAGACTGTATTGAGACAGTTGTTTGTCGTAATCGGCAAAAAATATTCAGACCGTAAAGGCGGTTACACAAGAATATTCAGACTGCCTCCAAGACGCGGCGATGCTTCTGAAATGGCTTTAATCCAATTGGTATAAGCCATGCGGTACGCCTTTAAGGTTCAGTATATCGGGAAAAACTATGCGGGAAGCCAGATACAATTTAAAAACGGCGAACAGATAGAACTTCCAACAATACAAGGCGAACTTGAAAAGGCTCTTAGTACATTGATATGCGGCAGAGATGCCGTGAATAATAAAAGACCGATTAAAACAGTCTTTTCCGGACGAACAGACAGAGGTGTAAATTCTCTCGGACAGGTTGTTCATTTTGATACAGATAAAACGATTGTTGCTTCTGAGTTTATCTATCATTTGAATGAAATTCTCCCGAAAGATATCTCTGTCACGGACTTGAAAGTTGTTGATGAAAGGTTTCACGCTCAAAAATCAGCAAAAAGGCGTCATTACAGATTTGAATTTGTAAATCGTAAATGCAAAAATGCTTTTGACGGTGATTTGATGAGGATTAAGTTTGAAATCAATCTTCAACGAATGCAGGAATCTTTGGATTATCTCAAAGGTGAGCATGATTTTTCGAGTTTCAAGAGTTCCGGAACGCTTAACCCGAGCACAGTCTGTTTTATCGAAAACGCCGAATGCAGGAGAGTCGGCGACCGGATTGTTATTGATATTATCGGGAACAGGTTTCTATATAATATGGTAAGAACAATCGTCGGAACCCTTTTAGAAATAGAAGGACACAACCTGCCTTCAAGCAAAATGAAAGAGGTGCTTGATGCAAAAGACCGCCGTAAGGCGGGTGCAACAGTCAGTCCCTATGGATTGACACTTTTAGAAGTACAATATTAAAAAACATAAACGGAGACGAATAATGAAAACATATTCAGCTAAACCTCTGGAAGTTGAAAGAAAATGGTATCTGATTGATGCTGAGGATGAAATTCTTGGCAGATTAGCTGTCAGAATTGCCAACATCCTAAGAGGCAAAAATAAACCTGAATACACTCCGAACGTTGATACTGGTGATTTCGTAATTGTAATCAATGCTGACAAAGTTCGTGTAACAGGTAATAAAGAAACTGATAAGATTTATTATCACCACACAGGATATCCGGGTGGTTTGAAATCTGCAAGTTTCAAAGAATTAATGGAAAAAGACGGCACTCTTGCATTAGAAAAAGCAGTTAAAGGTATGCTTCAGCACAATACGCTTGGCGCACAGCAGTTAACAAAATTAAAAATCTATGCAGGAAGCGAACATCCGCACGCTGCACAAAAACCAATCGTGTTGGAAAAGGAGGCTAAATAATGGCAGATAAAGAAATTATGGCAACAGGCCGTAGAAAAACCTCTATTGCAGTAGTAAAATTAGTTAAAGGCAAAGGCAGAATTTTTGTTAACGGTAAAACATTGAAAAACTATATCGGTAACAGACCTGCTGTTGAAATGTTAGTATATAGACCGTTAGTATTGACTGACAATCAGGAAAAATACGATGTAAGAGTAAAAGCAGTAGGCGGCGGTATTGTTGCTCAATGCGGTGCAATCAGACATGGTATTTCAAGAGCGTTAGTAAAAGCTAATGAAGAATACAAAAACGTATTGAGATTAGAAGGACTTTTAACCCGTGACCCGCGTGTTAAAGAACGTAAGAAATACGGTAGAAAAAGAGCAAGAAAACGCTTCCAGTTCTCAAAACGTTAATACGTTATATCAAATATCAAAAGAGTACCTTCTGCAAGGTACTCTTTTTTTAATACATAAAATATGTTATCGGAAATAAAGAAAGCAGTCCTGCTTTTTATTATTGGGGCTTATGCAGCCCCAAACCCCGCACCGGATATTCTTTCTTTTTGTTGCGATGCAAAAAGAAAGAATATCGGCCAAGAAAGAAAAACACGCTATATAACAGCGCTGCTTTGCAGCGCAAGACCGAATGGATGTCGTTAAATGCTGACGCATTTAACCTTTTAGCCTCACTATCGCACTTCGTGCACGTTCGGCAACCGGCCTCCCGGCCGGTCTGGTGTGCGTGTGCGTAAGCACGATAGCACACCTTATGAGGTTGAAGGCTCTGCCTTCAACTACTTCCATTTGTTTTCGCGGCGCGAAGCGTCGCTGAAACTTTTGCGTTTTTCTCTTTCTTTGGTTCATTTCTTTCTCTTTTACCCGCAATAAAAGAGAAAGAAATGAACATATATACCGATAACATATTTTATGGTTTGTTGTATAATTCAACTATGAATGAACTTATTGAGAAGGCAAAAGAGTTTCATACATTGACAAAAGAAGAACTTGTTTCGCTTCTGGCGGATGATGGGATTAATGAGGAGCTTTTTCAGGCTGCCGATAGTGTAAGGCGGGAATTTGTCGGGGATGAAGTTCATTTGAGGGCTTTAATCGAGTTCTCAAATTACTGCAGATGTAATTGCCTTTATTGCGGAATACGCGCAGAGAATAATCTTGTTGAACGGTATAGATTGGAAAAATCAGAAATCTTAAAGCTTGCACAGCACGCTGCTGATTTAGGTTATAAGACTATTGTTCTGCAATCGGGAGAGGATTTGTCGTTTAAGGCGGATTATCTTGCAGAAATTGTAGCCGGGATAAAAAAGCTGGATGTTGCTGTTACTTTAAGTATCGGGGAGAGAAGTTATGAGGAATATAAGATTCTGAAAGAGTCAGGTGCGGATAGATTTCTTTTGAGAATTGAAACTACGAACAAAGACTTATACGAAAAAATGCACCCGAAAGCCAGTTTTGAAAATCGCAAAAGATGTCTATATAATTTAAAAGAATTGGGCTTTGAAACGGGAACGGGCTGTCTTGTGGGGCTTCCGGGGCAGACTGTTGAATCGCTTGCTGATGACATTTTGTTTTTTAAAGAACTTGATGCTGATATGATTGGAATTGGCCCTTTAATCCCGCATCCTCATACACCATTACGAGATAGCGAATGCGGCAATCTTATGCTGTCTTTGAAGGTTATGGCGTTTACACGGCTTTTGCTGCCGGATATTAATATTCCGGCGACCACAGCTATGGAAACGTTAAATCCTGAAGGGCGGATAATGGCACTGCAGGCAGGAGCTAATGTTGTAATGCCAAATGTTACGGCAGAGGGTGTCAGAGGAAAGTATGAAATTTATCCGAATAAGGCTGCAGTAAATTATGCGGAGTTATCAAAGAAATTATCGCAAATCGGGCGTACAATTTCTCGGCAAAAAGGGTTTAGGGGCGGTAAAGCAGAAAGGATAAAAGATGAAAATAGCAGAAAATTTGATTGAATTAATCGGCGGAACTCCGCTTGTAAAAATAAATAAATTAAATGACGGGCAGGCAATTATTGCAGCTAAAATAGAGTCGCGGAACCCTGCCGGTTCTATTAAAGATAGACCGGCTTATAATATGATTAAAAGAGCGGAAGAGGCAGGACTTATAAATAAAGATACTGTAATAATCGAACCGACAAGCGGTAATACAGGTATAGGTCTTGCTATGGTGTGCGCAATAAAAGGTTACAGAATGATTTTGACAATGCCGGAAACAATGAGTCTTGAGCGCAGATTACTTTTAAAAGCTTACGGCGCGGAATTGGTTCTGACAGACGGCGCAAAAGGCATGCAGGGGGCTGTTGATAAGGCGGAGGAACTCCACAGAGAAATTAAAAATTCCTATATCCCGCAGCAGTTTTCGAACCCATCAAATCCGGAAAGCCACATCTTAACAACAGCAGAAGAAATCTGGTCTGATACAGATGGCAAAGTTGACATAATCGTTGCAGGAGTGGGAACCGGCGGAACAATTTCAGGTATTGCAAAAGGTTTAAAAGCAAAAAATCCGAAAATTAAAGCTGTTGCAGTTGAGCCGGTAACTTCGCAGGTTCTGGCGGGAAACGCTGCAGGTAGTCATAAAATTCAAGGTATAGGAGCAAATTTTGTTCCGGAGAATTTTGACCGTAATGTAGTGGATGAAATTATTCCTGTATCGGATGAAGATTCTATGGATATGGCAAGAAAACTCGCAACACAAGAAGGTATTTTATCTGGGATTTCTTCAGGGGCTGCAATGTGGGCGGCTAATCAACTTTCCAAAAGACCTGAAAATAAGGGGAAGCTTATTGTTGTAATTTTGCCAGACAGCGGGGAAAGATATTTATCAAGTGAACTATTTAAATAATATCTTTCTCACAAAACAATTCACCGGATTGTTTTGTTCGGCAGAGTGCCCTCAGCTCGCAAACAAAAACATGTACCATCAAAAGCGATGATACATGTTTTTTTAATTTGTGTAAAATTGTGTAAAAGCGGTTTATACAATGTTGTCACAAAGAAAGAAGTGGACTACGTCCACAGTCTTACTCGCTCGCTATTAACGGGACTCCGAAGCTTTACCTCTCACAAAACAATTCACCGGATTGTTTTGTTCGGCAGAGTGCCCTCAGCTCGCAAACAAAAACATGTACCATCAAAAGCGATGATACATGTTTTTTTAATTTGTGTAAAATTGTGTAAAAGCGGTTTATACAATGTTGTCACAAAGAAAGAAGTGGACTACGTCCACAGTCTTACTCGCTCGCTATTAACGGGACTCCGGTTGGCGACTGCTATGGCTTTGCCATATATGTCGCCAAGCCTCCGCCCTCAGCTCGCTCGCGCTACATCATGCCGCCCATACCTGCAGGCATTGCTGGTGCTGCCGGTTTTTCTTCCGGAATTTCAACAACTGCAGCTTCTGTTGTCAACAGCATTGAACCTACAGATGCTGCGTTAACAAGTGCTGAACGTGTTACTTTCGCAGGATCAACAATACCTGCTGTGAACATGTCAACATATTTGTCATCTAATGCATCATAACCGTAAGCACCTTCATGTGTTAATACTGTATCAATAACCACATCAGCTTTAGCGCCTGCGTTTCTTGCGATTGCTCTCAACGGTACATCAAGTGCAGCTGTAAGAATTTTGAAACCGATTTTTTCATCATCTGATGAGAAGCTTGTTGTAGCAACAAGTTTCTCCAATTCCTGTTGAACTCTTACCAATGCAACGCCGCCGCCAGGAACAATCCCTTCTTCGTTAGCTGCTCTTGTTGCGTTCAGAGCATCTTCAATTCTTAATTTTCTTTCTTTTAATTCAACTTCACTTGCTGCACCAACTTCGATAACTGCAACGCCGCCTGAAAGTTTTGCAACACGTTCTTGAAGTTTTTCTTTATCGTATTCAGAATCAGATGCTTCGATTTGTTTTTTGATTAATCTTATTCTGTCCTGAACTGCTTCTTTAGTTTCGTTACCGACAACAATTGTTGTTTCGTCTTTTGTAACAGTAACACGTTTTGCGTAACCTAACATCTGGGTTGTAACGTTTTCAAGCTTGATGCCGAGTTCTTCAGTGAACATTTCGCCGCCTGTAAGAATTGCAATATCTTCTAACATAGCTTTTCTTCTGTCGCCGAAACCAGGAGCTTTAACTGCAACTGCTCTTAATACTTTTCTCATTGTGTTAACAACAAGGGTTGCTAAAGCTTCGCCTTCAACATCTTCTGCGATTAACAGTAAAGATTTACCATCTCTTGCAACCTGTTCCAACAGTGGAACTAAATCAGAGATCAGGTTAATTTTCTTGTTGCAGCAGAATACATAAGCGTCATCCAGTACAGCTTCCATTCTTTCTGCATCAGTTACGAAGTAAGGTGAGAGGTAGCCTTTGTCAAACTGCATACCTTCAACAACTTTTAAGTTAGTACCGAAAGATTTTGATTCTTCAACAGTAATAACACCGTCGTGACCTACTTTTTCCATAGCTTCTGCAATAAGTTCGCCGATTTCTTTGTTGTTGCCTGCTGAAATTGCTGCAACCTGCGCGATTTCTTCTTTAGTATTAACAGGTTTTGACATGTCTTTGATTTTCTTAACTGAAATTTCAACGGCTTTGTCAATACCGCGTTTCATAGACATCGGATTAGCACCTGCTGTTAAGTTTTTCAACCCTTCGCGAACGATTGCCTGAGCAAGAACTGATGCGGTTGTTGTACCGTCGCCTGCTACGTCGTTTGTTTTTGAAGAAACTTCTTTTAACAATTGAGCGCCTGCGTTTTCCAAACCGTCTTTAAGTTCGATTTCTTTTGCGATAGTTACACCGTCGTTAACGATTTGCGGAGCGCCGTATTTCTTTTCGATAATTACGTTACGGCCTTTTGGACCAAGCGTAACTTTTACAGCGTCTGCAACTGCGTCTATACCTTTGAGAAGCGATTTTCTTGCCTCTTCATCAAATACTATACGTTTTGCCATTTTTTCTATATCTCCTTATTCAATAATTGCTAATGCGTCTTTGATTGATAAAATTTTGTATTCGGTTCCGTCCATTTTAACGTCGGTTCCTGCGTATTTTGCATAAAGAACTGTTTGACCGACTGTAACGTCCATAGGTTCTCTTTCTCCTTTGTCGTTCATTTTGCCGAGACCAACAGCAACGATTTCACCTTTTTGAGGTTTTTCTTTTGCACTGTCAGGAATAAAAATTCCGCCTGAAGTTTGTTCTGTATCTTCAATAACTTTTACAACAATTCTGTCGCCTAATGGTTTTAACATATTTATTCTCCTTCTTATACTAACCTAGTACATTATATTTATATAACGGATTTTCAAAATAATTAAAATCCTTAAGGTTTTTTTAATTATTTAATTAACAAATAAATACAGAAAGGGTGGATTTATAAATCCAGCAAGAATAATGACTTGTCCATTTTATATATGGGGCTTGTGCAGCCCAAACCCCTGCTCCAGTATTCTTTCTTTTGGTTGCGAAGCCAAAAGAAAGAATACTGGACAAGAAAGAAAAACTCGCTTATTTCCAGCGCTGCTGCGCAGCGCAAGACCGAATGGATGTCGTTAAATGCAGACGCATTTAACCTTTCAGCCTCACTATAGCACTTAGTGCACGTTCGGCTGTCGGCAGCAGATTCGTGCGGGTGTGCGTTAGCATTATAATTCTCAATTGTTATGCTTTTTCTTCCGTTCGTCCAGCATAAGCATTGTACAAATTATGATACAAATGATTGCTGACATAACCCAGAATACAATGGCGCCGTTCCAGCCGAATTTATCTACCATAAAACCGGTTCCGGTTGATGAAAATACAGCCCCGATGTAGCCGAAAGTTCCTGTAAATCCGGTTGCGGCAGATGCTACTTTTTTAGAGCTGCTTTCTACTGCACACAAACCGCCTATCATCATCTGCGGACCGTAGGTAAATGCGCCGAGAAGTCCGATTAATATAAAATCAAGCGTGCCGATTGTATTGAATTTCAACAACACAAGACACATTACAACCCCCGCAAGGTAGATTAAATTTACAGGCGCCCTCTGACCTTTGAAAATTTTATCGGAAATCAGCCCTGCACAAATTGTTCCGGCAATTCCGACTAATGGCAGCGAACTTAATTTCATTGCCGCGATTTCAAGAGAATTCCCCTTTGCTTCGTGGAGGTATTTTATCATCCAGTCCTCTGCGCCAAATCTTATAATATAGACGAAAATATAGGCAATAGCAAGAAGCCAGATTGTTTTATTATAAAGAATATTTTGTTTAAAAATTTCAACGTAAGAGCGGTTATCTTCTTCCGTGCAATCGGATTTTTTAGCAGCAGGTTCTTCTCTATATGTTTCTACATCAGGAAGCCCGAGTGACTGCGGTCTGTCGCGGAGTCTGTCAAAAAGCCATATTGCAACAAGGATTGCAAGCGTGCCCGGAACAAAGAATGCCATTTTCCAGCCCCAGTGCGCAACTAAAAATCCTGATACAATTACGCTTAAAAATGTTCCGACCTGATGAGAACAAGACCAGAGCGACCATTTTGTCCCTCTTTCTGAATTAGAATACCAGTAGGTTAAACTCTTTGCAACAGCCGGAAATCCAGCGGACTGGAACCATCCGCTTGCGCCCCAGAAGAATACAAAAAGCCAGAGCAAAATCGTATTTGTCGGTAACCCGAAAAATGATATGTGTCCCGGAGTTATAAATACTGCGGATAACCCGAAACAGATATTTGCAATCGCTGTCATAATCAATGCTGTCGGTAGGAATTTTCTTACATCCGACCCATCAGCAAGAACGCCGTTTACAAATTTACCGATACCGTAAGTCAAATATAAAGAACTCCCGAGCAATCCGAGTTCAGTGTTTGAATAACCGTATTCAGCACTCAATCCGGGTAATGCTACTGCGATATTCTTCTTACAAAGGTAGAATACAGTATAGCCTATAAAACAAGCGTAAAATATTCTCAGCCTCCAGTGAGAATACATGCTTTTGACTTTTTCACTGTCTTGAATAGTCTCTTTTACGGGAGGCTCTTTAAAAAAATGAGCTAATTTTTCCAACATAATTTACTTCCCTGCTTTTATTATTTGAATATTTCTGGTTTCCGTAATTTCCTGACGGGCATCTTTTATCATTTCTCTTTTATCTTCGTCTAATCTGTACCCGCCAACTAATCTGTCTACGAAACCTGTGTTTAATTTTACTGCCTTGTCAAACGCACCGACTTCTTCCAGCACGTCTTTTATCTGGTGTAAATCATAACCGAATGTTTGTTTTGAATTATATACAAGAGTTTCGCCTGTCTGTGCGACAATAGGGGTTCCGCCCTGTTCAAAATAGAGTTTGAATACTGATTTCAAATCCTGCAATTCCGATTGCAATGTGGTGACTGTCTGCTGAATTCTCAAATATCTTTCAAAAAGATATTCAACATTTTCTAACTGTTTTTGTTCCCAATCATATTTTTGAAGATAGAGTTTTTTTAGTTTTGGATAAGCAAGCGCTAACCCCATAGTATCAGCCATTGCCCTATGGTGATTGTTAAGTTCAACGTGGAATTTATTGGTTAAGGCCTCCAATCCATGAGATTCAAGATCCGGATAAACTTCCTTAAACATTTGCTGGGTATCAATTCTGGTATTTGTAATTTCGTTGCCGGTAGTACGTTTTGACGCTTCGTTAATGAATGTGTAATCGAAAATCGCATTGTGCGCAACAATCGGATAATCTCCGATGAATTCTAAAATCTTCGGCATAACTTCAGCTTCTGTCGGGGCGTCTGCAACCATCTCCGGTGTTATTCCGTGGATTGCCATACTTGATTTTCTAATATGCTGTTCAGGGTTAATCAAAGTCTGAAATTCATCTTTAATTTTGCCGTTTTCAAGCCTCACCGCAGCAAATTCAACCATTTTTTCTTTTGTATAATCAAGTCCCGTTGTTTCCGTATCAAGAACTATTTCAATAATCTTTTTCCGTACCATATTCTATTCCTGTCTATCTCTATTAAGATAATAGCACAAAAAAATTTTCTGTGATAGAATACCCTTTGTAAGAAAGTAAAGGAGAAATTATGTCTAACGCATTGGATATTAATGATGCAAATTTTGAGCAGGAAGTCCTGACCTCTTCAACTCCTGTTGTAGTTGATTTCTGGGCTCCATGGTGTGGTCCTTGCAGAAAACTCAGTCCTATTTTGGATGAGGTTGCCAATGAATTTGCAGGCCGCGTAAAATTTGTAAAAGTTAATACGGATGAAAATTTGCAGACTGCAAAAAATTATGCAATCAGCGGTTTGCCGAGCCTTCTTGTGTTTAAAGACGGCAAAGCTGTTGAAAGACTCGTAGGTTTAATGCCAAAGTCTTCAATTATTTCTAATATAGAAAAACACATTTAAATTATATGTAACAAAATATAAAGCAGCGGTGTGTGGCTTAAATTGCCTTATACCGCTGCTTTTGCTTTTCTTTTACTAAAGTTAAAATTTTTACCCTAAAGTTTTTTCCCTCAAATGCCGATAAAGAAAGTGTCGAATAATGTCTTTATAGGAAAAAGAGGTTCTTAATGCTCGATAGCATCGGAAAAATTAAAGAAAAAGTTCACAATTCGATATATGAGCGTGACGGCAGCAACACTAAGGATGTTGAGGCTATCATTGCAGCGCTTAAAGAGGATGAAAAGTTTAAAAATTTCTCTGAAGCTGAGCTTTATTCTTATGCATACGGACTGATTTCCAATAGTAATGCTCATGCTCTGAAAGGTGCATTTCAAAGTATGGGATTTGACAGCGGTAAGCCGAAAGATCCTTTTTGGAGCCAGTATACCTATGAAGAAATTCTCAATATGGCTGAAAACGGTGTTATGGTTCCGCAGGAATTTGTAGACTGGGCACATACAATGCAGGATTCTGATACAACATCTTATCAAATAGAGGTATCTACAGAGGATTCTTGTACATATGAAAACCTTATGGCCGAAACCGATAACCTCAGTCCCAGTGCTCTTCAAAAAAGAGCTCAGGCTTTTGCATCAAAAGCTCAGAGCCAGCAAGAATTGATTAATGATAAAGTAGAAGAAACAAAACCTATTTTAAGTACTGTTCAGGCTGAAAAGAATGAACTGGAAAAAAATCAGACCGCCTCTTTACAGAAGTTAGAATCAATTACTAAAGAGTGGAAAAGTCTTGACAAAAAGTTTAAAAACGGTGTTGAACTTACTGATTCCGAACAACAAAGATATAAAGACCTTGGTCTTATGCTAAATGACCATAATAATAATCTTGTAATGCAAACACAAAAGGTCAGCGGTGATATTGAAGATCTCATGGAGCAGATAGACAATATCGATATGCTTTTGAATATCAATGAAAAAATTAATTCCGAAATTGAGAATATTGCGACACAAATATCCTGGACTGAAGGTAATAAAAAACATATTATTCTGCCAACCAGCAGCGGTAATCAGATAACAGGTCTGAATGCCTCATTCTACACTGCAGCAATGGGTAATAACCTTGCGATAGACACAGGTTTAACCGGAATAAATCTTTTTGTCAGCAATATTGAAATTACAAATATGCAGGGAAGCAATCTCGCTCTCGCAAACGAAACACAAGAACAAGTTGATATTGTTAATCAGGCTTCCGAGAAGAAAGATCAAAATCTTATTTATACTACTAATAAGCAGGCTGAAACACAGGGCAGTGATAAAAAATCGGAAAATGAGGAAGATAATACAAATAAAACTCAAACTCAAACTCAAACACCGGCTCAATCACAAGAAAATCAGAATGAAACCGATGCTCAGCAGATGTTATCTCCTGTCAATAAAACTCCTGCCGCAGAAAAAACAAATAATCCGTCTGATGCTGCTAATGCAAATATTCCTGCACAAACTCCGGAAAATCAGGTTGATTCAGAAACCGGAAGTGTTACAGGATTTGCAGACATTATTAATGAGGCTCCTCAAACAGAAACTAAAACTGATGTTCAACTACAATCAAAAGCTTCTGAGACTGTCGATAATGCTGCAACTGTTTCTACAAAACAATCCACACCTGTTGATGCTAATACAACATCAGCAGCCGGTGCTTCCGATACAAATGCTTCGGCAGAAACCACAGCAGCTTCTTCAGCAACAGGAACTACAGAAACAACAGAAAATACCCAAACATCTGTTGAAACAGAAGATCCTGTAGAAGCTGAAACCTCTCAATATGTATCTGAATGCCAGAACCGAAATACTGCTATGGTACAGGCAGAACAGCAAATTCAGGCTAAAACTCAGGAAGTTCAACAAATAAGAAACACACAAAAAGTTGAAGACGCCAAAATTAATGCAGAATTGAAAAAGAACCTGTCTGAGTATGAAAAGCTTGCTCAGAAAGTTCAAAGCGGTGAAACCTTATCTGACGGTGAACAAAAACGTGTTAAAACTTTAGAAAAAGCTCTAAACTCAAACAACGGAACTATTATTACGCAACTGCAGGACAAAGTTACTGCATTAACAGGTTTTGCTGCTCAGGTGCAGAATTCCATTCAGGCAACAAAAGACAACCAGGAATTCGGTACAGAAGCTGTAGAAAAAGGTAAAGAATATGCAAAATCAGTTCTTGGAGACAGATCTTATTTAAATAATAATTTCTGGTTTATGGGAATGAGCAAAGAAAAACAATATGACCTTCTCTACGGTAAAGCAGGAGAATCAATCGGACGTGATGCTATTGATAACGGAGAACTTCTTATCAATAATTCAACAGCTTCTGCTGAAAGATTAAGCAAGTCACTGCCTCTTGCAGGTTTCGCAACTAATTATTCAAATGAACTGAATACAAAAATTCAGGAAACATCAACAAAAGTTTCATCAATACAGGAACAGTTGAAAAAATCTGCTAATGACGCTGAATCTGATGTTAACGGCGCAGGTAACGGAGAAACTTCTTCTTCAAACAGTTCTTCTAAAAATGAAGAGAATAAAGAAGTTACTCAACAAGATGGACAAAAAGTTGAACAACAAGGCCGAGATGCTGAAAAAGAAGGCAACGATGCTAAAAAAGATGGCGAAAAAGCTAAGAAGGATAAACAATCCACAGATAAGCAAATTAAAAAAGAAACTGCCTTATTAAAGTCAGATGAACAAAGAATTAAGACTTATACAAAAGATTCTCAACAAATAAATAAACAATTTGAGCAGATGGCTGCTGAAGTTGAAACTATTCTTGGGGCACAAGGCGAATCTCAATCTACAGAAACTGCCCAGGCTCCGGCATTGAATGCGAATGCTGCAGGTCCTGCCGGAATAAGTGCTGCCGGTCCTTCTTTGAATGCTGTATCAGCAACCCCTCAAGATACATCTTCTTCTGGATCCGGTGCAAATGATGATACAACCGCAAGACTTTCTGCAATGGCTTCTGCTGTTCCTGGACTTGAAAAACGTTTAAAATCTAATGATAAAACCATCAAGAGTTTATCTTCTTCTGCTCAAGCAAAAAATAAAAAATTATCGAAACTTTATAACCTGAAATATAAGCAAGCTCAAGCTGATGCTAAAGCAAAAGAAGCAAGTGTCAAGAAAAACGAGAAACTTCAGGGTACTATAACAAAAACAGGTTATGCATTTACTGCTACCAAAATAGCAGGTCAGATTCTTATGATGATTCCTTGGTCAGCCGCAGCTGGTTCAGTAATGTTCAGTATCGGTAAATACGGTGAAATAGCTTGTTATGTTACTAATGCTTCAATAGATGTAGCAAACGGTAATTTTGCAGGAGCTCTCGTAAATATTGGTGCAGCAGCATTAAGCTTTGCTAGCGGTCCTGTGAAGATGAATCCTGCTACAGAAGCAGTTAAAAATGCTGCCAAAGAAGGCGGTAAAGAGGTCGGAAAAGAAGTTGGCAAAGAAGTTGTTCAAGAGGGCGTTCAACAAGGTGTCCAACAAACAACACAGGAAGTTGTAAAACAAAGTACGGAACAAGTTCTTACTGCCACTACTAAAGAAATAGCTGCTAACCCGATTAAAGAAATTGCTCAATCAAGTTTGAAAGCTGCAACAGCAAGTGCAGGTACCATGATGCAAGAAACTTCTAAGGCTATTACTCAACAATTAGCAAAAGAAGCTGCCAAGACTGCATTAAAAGAAAATCTTAAAAATGGAGCTCTTCAACTTGCAGGTTCTGCAGCACAGACTGTAGGCCAAAAATTGCAGTCTAAGCAGGCTGAGCAACCAGAAAAGAAAAAACAGCGCAGATTGCTTTCATATCAGGAAAGACGCAGCCGCCAGGCTAAAATGGATAAAATTGATCATACTAAAAAAGTTCTTATGGCAAGAGGTCAAAAGAAAAGATAATTATTTCCCCTAATTTTGAATTTAAAAAGCTGTTCATACAAGAACAGCTTTTCTTTTATTAATAATCATTATTTACATAATCATCTTCATCTTTTAGTGAAGAAAGGTCGTCTTTGTAACTTGCATCGAAATCTTCCGGTAAAAGTTCCTGATCCGGCCAGATTGTGTCACTGTCAAACCGGCAGGCATGAAGATTATAAGAATTCGTAAAATCTGAATTACTCAAATCACTTTCAGAGAATATACATCCGGCAAGATCCGCGTCAGTAAAATTGCAGTATGTCATTTCCGCATAGCTGCAATCTGCTCCGGTTAATAGACTTTCAGAAAAGTCACTCTCTAAAACTTTTGCTCTGGTAAAATCAACGGAGGTTAAGTCTGCATTTGTAAAATTTATAAACGAAAGTACACAATCGGCAAATGAGCTGGAATTTAAATCCACATCAGAAAAATCGATTTCAGAGAGGTTTATTCCTGAAAAATCAACTTCCGAAAGATCAACTTCTTCCTGATCTTTTTTCCAATCATTAAATTTTTCGGGGTGTTTGAGAAGAATTTCCACCAGTTCTTCTTTTGTATAATCTATCATTCTAGTCTCCTTATTATATTAATTTATTAAATCTGTCTGCATTGCAATCAGTACTGCCTGTGTACGGTTTGTTACTTTTAGTTTTTTAAAAATGTTGTTCAGATGACTTTTTACGGTCACTTCTCTAAGGAATAGTTTTTCGGCTATATCTTTGTTACTTTCGCCCTTGGCGGCAAGAGCAAGAACATCTTTTTCGCGGGTTGTCAATAAAGGTCTTTTGTCGGTATTATAAGGTAAGTCTGATTTTTTTTCAACAGGTTTTTGCCAACTGTATCTTCTTAATACTGCTTCCATTCTTGCGAGCAGGTTTGGCAGGATAAAAGGCTTTACTATATAATCATCGGCGCCGCGTTTTAATCCTGAAATCATTTTTTGTTCTTCATTTACGGCGGTAAGAATTATGACCGGAATATAACATGTTGCTTTGTTGGCTCTGATTTCTTTTAAAGTCTCCCATCCGTTCATATTGGGCATCATAATATCGAGAAGAATTATATTATAAGAATTTTTTGAGAGTAACTTTAATGCCTGAACACCGTCTTGTGCCGTATCAACTTGATATCCGTAAAACGGCAGAGCATCTTTAAGATATTTAGGATTGTCATCAACTAACAAAACTTTCGCTAATTCGGACATTTATATTCCTTTTTGTTGTTATACAATTTTGTATTTGAGGGCTTTCAATGCAGCCTGTAAGCGGTCATCAACTTCAAGTTTTTGTAAAATATTTGCCACATGGGCTTTTGTTGTATTGATACTTATAACGAGAATTTGTGCAATTTCCATATTACTGTAACCTTCTGTCATAAGTTTTAATATTTGGGTTTCTCTTGTTGTCAGATCGTAAGATTTACTGTTATTTTCGGAATCAATTACAGGTGAATTCGCAGTTGCTTTAAGGACAATGTGTGCAATACTAGGATCAAACCAGGCTGCTCCGTCAGCGACGGATTGTACTACCTGGATAAGTCTTTGCGGAGTAATTTCTTTTGAACAATAAGCATTTGCGCCTGCTTTTAGGCTGTTTAAAACTTCTTTTTCATCATTATGGGATGTGAGAATAATAATTTTTACATCTTTATTAGACGAACGAATTCTTTTGGTTGCATCAATTCCGTTCATTACAGGAAGTCCCAGATCCATAATAACTATATCAATCCGATTGTTATTAAATATTTCAAGTGCTTTTTCTGCAGAATCAGCTTCAAAGAGATTATCTACATAATCTACGCCTTCAAAAGTTGTTTTTAAACCAAAACGTGTTAATTCGTGGTCTTCAACTATTAAAATGTTTTGCTTCATATACTCAATTCCTCTTTTGCAGGTTGAAAATCAGGATTCAGCGCAAGGCTTTTTTTGAAATTATAAATAGCGTCCTGTACAAGTCCCTGGGCTTTGCAAACCAGTCCTTGATAATAATAATATCTAAAATTATTTTCGTCAATATATTTTGCGATAGCAAGATATTTTCTCGCAGCAGAATAATTTTGCAAATCTATCATCATTTTTCCTAACTCAAGCCAGCCTTCAGTGAAGTTTGAATCAAGAGCCACCGCTTTTTTGAGGTATTCAAGTTTTCTTGTACTGTCGGTCATTGCAACATTGAAGTAGGCCTGGGGAACATCAGAGCGGTTTTTTAGAATTTTTGAATATATTTCTTTTGTCACATCAAGCTTGTCAAGGCGTCTGGCTGTTTCTGCAAGACGGATTGCCGGAGCTATTGATTTTTTATCTTTTGAATATGCTTTATCATAATATTTGTACGCGTTTTGGTAATCTTTATCTTTTGAGTACAAATCTCCGCTCACAAGAAGTGCCATTACGTTATTACTCTGAATACTCAGGGTTTTTTCAGCAAAACTTTGAGCTTTTTCATATTCTTTCATATCAAAGTAAACTCTTGCTGTAAGCGCATATACATCTGCATTATTTTTCTTTTTGCCGGTTGCTGCTGTTTGAAGAGTTCTCATTGCTTTGTTTAATTCACCTTCATAGTAATAATAATATCCGAGATGATATTTTTTTTCGTAATCCTGTTTTGCGGCTTTATATAAAACATACTGTTCCAGTGAATAAATTTTATTAATATAAAATTCATTCATAACAGGAGCCTGTTTCATTTCTTCCACTACTCTTATTGCAGTTTTATTTTTATTATCCTGAAGCGCAATTTCTGCTTTTAGTTTTTGATAATTCAAGTTTTGAGGATTTTTATTAATTGCTGTATCAATATACTTTTGTGCTTTATCTATGTTGTTTGCTTTTAATAATCCAAGTGCAACTACATAATTTGCATAGTCTGATTTTTCGAGGAGTGAAGTATTTTTAATCAATTCGCTTGCAGCTTCAAGGCTTTGAGCATTATACATTATATTAGAATACATTTCCGCAAGATAAATTTCGTCTTTAGGGTTAAGTTTATAAGACGGATAGTAGTATCTTTGTATATCTTCATTCATTATGTATGAAATATCTTCATCATTAACCTTTGACATTGCTAAATCCGAAAGTGTAAAAAATCCCAGATCTGCCATTTTGTTTGCAATCAGCATATATGCATAATCATTTGGAACAATTGAATCTATTAGAATTCTAAAGTCCGCATAGGATGAGCGCACATTACACTGAATAAAACGTTCAAGTGCTATTGCGTAGTGGTTATGGACATCGTTTTTAGTAAGTGAAGCTTTTTGAGGGCGATTTATTTGAATTATATCTTCTGCTTTAGGTGTAGAAGTCTCAAGGGGGTTTGCAGGTTTTATATCGTCAAACCCTCCGGCAATAGCGGAATTCGCCACGAATATGCATAATGTCATCAAAAGCAGTCTTTTTTTCATTTGTATATCAGCATTCTCCGTTATTGGTTTTTCCTGCGTAGTAATAGTTAAATAATTCTACAATATTTTTTTGTTCCTGTGAAGCATTTTCGTCATTTGTAAAGTTAAAAATATCCAGCAGGTTATATTTATGCAAAATTTCAGCATCTTCGGATTTAAATTCGTGATGGTTTTCAGTTAAGAATACACGGACGATTTTATCTGCCGGAATCTGTAAAAATACATCAACGATATTTTTATCAAAGTGGGTGCCGGAATCTTTAAGAAGAATATTTATAACATTTACAATAGGCATTTTATCACGATAATGGCGTCTTGATGTTATCGCATCAAACACATCCGACACGGCAAGAATTCGTCCGCCGTATGGAATTTCTTCACCTTTAAGATGTCTGTAATAACCGCTTCCGTCATATTTTTCATGATGTGAGCAAGCTATTTCTGCTATTTGCCTGAAATCTTCTGTCATACAAATTTTTTCTAAGATATTGTGTGTAATTTGGACATGTTCCTGAATATGCTGGTATTCTTCAGGTGTAAGCTTGCCTTCTTTTTGAAGGACAGAATCTCTAATTCCTATTTTTCCTATATCGTGAAGTGTTGCAGCTTTTTCTATGATTTCTTTTGTTTTCTCATCCAGCTCGAGGGCATCTACGATAAGCATTGAATAGAGTTTTACGCGGTTTGAATGACCTGCTGTAATCTTGTCGCGGGCATCAATTGAGGCGGCAAGAGTATTGATAAAGCTTTCAAACAGTAATTTCTGTTCTTTGTAGAGTTCTTTCTGCTGTTCGAATAACTGGGCATTTTCCAAGGCTATACTTGCGCTGCCGCCGATTGCAACCAGCAAGTCCTCGTCATTTTTTGTGAAAACTCCGTGAAGTTTGTTTAAAACCTGAAATGCGCCTATAATTTCCTGATTGTTGTTTTTGATAGGCATACAGAGGATGGTTTTTGTTTTATAGCCTGTTTCTTTGTCTACTTCAGGGTTAAATCGTTCGTCATTATATGCATCTTCGATATTAATAGATTCGCCGGTTCTCGCAACAAAGCCTGCCAGACCTTTATCCACTGGAAAACGAATTTCCTGACTGTCCATCCCGAGTGCAACTTTTGACCAGAGTTCATTTTTCTCTTTATCAAGCAGGAATACTGTACAACGGTCTGCCTGCATTGCGACTTTTGTTTCTTCCGCAATAACTTTTAAAAGTTCCGTAATATCGGTCAGGGCGTTAATTGAGCGTCCTATTTTGACAAGTGATACAAGAGGATCACTTTGTATCGGAAGCGTAAATTCCAAGCCGCTTTTTATCTGTTTTATTCTTGTTAAAATAAATCCTAAAAGTGAAAATTCATCCTCTTTTATCCCATAGTTTTTGGCATTTTGAAAATGTAAAAGTGCAACGTCAGTGTTATTTTCACAGTAATTTATATTCCCCATGGAAATTTCATAGAAAAGTTTTGCAGAGGCACTTCCTTCGAGTTCTGCCATATAACTGCTGTCCTGCAAAAGAGCCAGAGCAGATTGCAGTCTGGATTTATCTTCAAGATAGTCTATCATTGCGATAATACTCAGACAAATTGACATATATTTATTTGAATTCTCATTTTTAAATATTTCCTGAGCTTCAAGAATTTGTTGTTTTGCCGTAGCATAATCTTTGTTTTCAAGTGAAAACAAACTCTGCTTTATGAGTTCCTGCCCTTTATCAATCACCTTTTCCATTTATACTATCCTTTTACAATCTTCTATTTTTATTATACAATATTTTATTATAGATTACAAATCAATAGAGAGAATTTATGAAAAAAGTTACGATTTTAATTCCTGTTTATAATGAGGCTGCAACGCTTTTGCAGCTTTTAGAAAAAGTGGAAAAAGCTGATTTTTGCGGATTAGAAAAAGAAATCATACTGATTGACGATTATTCAACTGACGGGACAAGGGATTTATATAGTAATGTTCCTTATAAGGTTTTGTATCACGATTATAATCAGGGAAAAGGAGCTGCTTTGCGCACAGGATTTGAAAATGCAACAGGAGATATAATTGTGATACAGGATGCGGATCTGGAATACGACCCTGTTGATTATTCTCCCTTGATAAAGCTTATTATAGACGGTCATGCAGATGTTTGTTACGGGTCCAGACTCTCTGGCGGGAAACCTTCAAGATCTTTTATGTTTACCCACTTACTTGGAAATAAGTTCCTTTCGCTCTTGACGAATATTCTTTACGGTTCGACATTGACTGATATGGAAACGTGTTATAAAGCTTTTAAGGCTGATTTTATTAAAGGGATAAAAATAAAGTCAGACAGATTTGATTTTGAACCTGAGATTACTGCAAAGGTTCTTAAACGTGGGGCAAGATTATACGAGCTTCCTATCTCATATTACGGGCGTGAATTTTCTGAAGGAAAGAAAATTACCTGGAAAGATGGTGTTCATGCACTTATTGCGTTAATTAAGTATCGTTTCGTTGATTAATTATAACTTTGTCTAGGTGCAGGGTTAATATTTGCTCTTGGTTTGTGATACAGGCTGCCGGTATTTTTTAATTGACACTTCTATTAAGATATGTTAAGATTGCTGTATTAATAACCGGAGGATTAATTATGGCTGATTCGCACAAAACATTGATATGTCCTGCTTGCGGGAATGAAATGCAGAAAATATTTATTAAATCAAAAGGTTTAAACATAGACATTTGTACTCAAGGGTGCGGCGGAATTTTTTTTGATAACCGTGAGTTTAAGATTTTCAGTGATAATGCTGCGGATTTTGATGAAATTATTCAGGCCTCTGAAAATAATGATTTTGCCCAGGTTGATGAATCTTTAGAAAGAATTTGCCCGGCATGTGGTGCTAAGATGGTTAAAAATTATGCAAACCGTGAGCAGAATATTCAGGTTGATGAATGTTATACTTGCGGCGGTAAATTTTTAGATCACGGCGAATTGACACGGCTCAGAGGTTAATATTTATGGCTGATACCTATAAAACAATTACTTGTCCGGCTTGTAATGCCGTGATGAAAAAAATCTTTATTCCATCTGCCGGTATAAACGTTGATATTTGTGCTGACGGATGCGGCGGAATTTTTTTTGATAATCAGGAATTGCAAAGGTTTAATAAAGCTTCTGATGATATTTCAGAGATTAAAGAAATTTTGGAGGGTAAAAGTTTTACTCCTGTTGATGTGAGTGAAACGAGAATTTGTCCAGCGTGCGGCAAATCCATGGTAAAAACAAGAATAAAAGGTTTGAAAGTTCAAATAGATACCTGTTATACCTGCGGCGGTATATTTCTTGACCACGGCGAATTGGATTTAATACGTCAGGGCGTACGGAAAACTACTGTTAACGATTTAAAAATTCAAAACGGTATGATTGATGAAAATACAATCAGAACTTTTTATAAAGAGTTTCAACAGGAAGAATTTGTAAACAACCATAGAAATGAAATGGTAGGTAATGTTTTATTCGGCTGTGATTCAGTGCACAGGTTCGGGCAAAGACGCTACGGGCTGCTTGATTTTATATTCTCGCTTTTATTTTAGGAAAGGATAAATATGAATTTTGACACAGTTAAAGAGATTGCATATCTAGGACCAAATGCCTCTTTTTCAGAGATGGCAAAGGACTTATTCTGTGCCAAATATGATATAAAGGCTTATCCTGAACCAATGCAGACAATAAGACAGGTGATTGAATACGTTGAAGACACGCCTGATACTCTTGGAGTTCTTCCTGTTGAAAATTCAATAGAAGGTACTGTAAGAGAAACTCTGGATACCCTTATGCATTCGAAAAACCAGAATATAAAAATTCTTTCTCAGATAATAATGCCAATCAGGCACTGTCTGCTTGCAAGAACAACTGAATTTTACAGTATAACTGGCGGGATTATTTCCCATCCTCAGGCCTTAGCCCAGTGCCAGAACTTTATCCACGACGAAATGCCAAGAAATATTAATATAATAGAAGCAACATCTACTGCAGAAGCTGCAAGAAGTCTTGTTAATTATAATCTTACCTATGCGGCTATAGGAAGCGAGAAAACAGCAGAGGTTTATAATCTGAATATTTTGAAAGAAAACATTAATGATGATAAATCAAATCAAACAAGGTTTGTTCTGATAGGTGATTTTGAAACCGAAAAAACCGGCAGAGACAGAACTTCAATTGCTTTTGCTACTGATAACAGACCGGGTGCGTTAATGGAGATTTTAAACATTTTTTATGAAAATAACATAAATCTTTCCTACATTTCATCCCGTCCTTCAAAACAGGAATTCGGGGATTATATATTTATAGTAAATTTTGACGGGCATATCAGGTCTAAAAAAATTCTCAATACTTTGACATGTGTTAAAGAAAAAACAACATTTATGAAATTTTTAGGCTCATATGAAAAAAATGTTTCTTGACGGATTTCTGAATCATACGCTATAATATAAATATACGCCTTATTTATTTCTGTTCCTGAATATGGGAAGGAAATATATGTCAAATAATTCTCTAATACCCTATTCGTTTACACCCGGTGCTAAAGCAAAAGCACAGGAGGTAAATGCAAACTTTATAGCACTTGCTGAAAAAATAGAAGAAAACAGAGAATATACAACAACTCAAATAGCTGAGACAATTGAACAAATTGAAGAAGCTACAGCCGAATCAGAAGAAAAGAAGGCTGACAAAAATCTCGGGAATACAAACCTTATTACAAACTGTATTCTTGAATGCCCGAACGGAGTTGTTACTGTTTCTGAAAATGTTATTACCGTAAAAGCAGGATTAAAACTTTTACTCCCTGATGGGTTTAATGAAGACGGGACTGTTAAAAATGTTGCTTATGAAGTTGAAGAAGATACCCCAGTAACAACAGTTTCAAATTCGGAAGTAAATTGTATTTATGTTACGCCTGATGGCTGCTTTTATGCAACGGCATATTATGTTTGTGAATGTGAGCCGATGACAAAACAGGGGGTGTGGTATAAACTTTCCGAGAACAAAATTTATCTCTACAAAACGGACACAAAGACATGGGATGTTATTCAGGCTGGTGTTGTTGCAACTTATAAAAACTCTTCCGATACGGTTTCTTTAGTTGAAGTTGCAAAGCCTCTGCATTTATTAACCGCAAATGACAGAATGTCAATTGTTAACTGGGGTATGCCGGATTATTCATCAGTTGTTAGTATAAATCCGAGCCAATCTTATACCGCAAAGCAGGCCGGATATTTGTTTATATCTGCAATGACAAAGTCAAATAATTGGCAGTGCGTTATAGTAAATAATCACTGGCTTTATCTCGGTTGGTCAAACACAAATACGGTTATAACTCAATCAACAATGATACCGTTGAAGCCAGGAGATACGTATTCTTTTTATGGGGTTTTTGATACCCCTAGAGTTGAATTTATACCTATGGAAGGAGATATGTAATGTTTTATGTAATCAAAAGTAATCAAATGTATGAATATGCCGATAAAATTTCAAGAGCCATGAATTATCCGGAAGAAGCAAAAGAGCTTCCTGGTGTTACAATGTCTGAATATCAAATGAATCAAGACAAATACAAAATTGAAAACGGTGTCCTTGTTGATATTTCGCAAACCGAAGAATATATTGCGAAAGCTGCAGCCGAAGAAAAAGCTGCAGAACAACAGAGACTTCAGGCAAAACTTGATGCACTTGATATAAAATGTATACGTGCCATGAGGGAAGGCGGGACTGATACTGACGGGGTTCCGTTTCTTGATAAATATCAGGCTCAAATTAATGAGCTGCGAGCACAATATAATTCTTTATAAAATAAAAAAGGGCTTTTTTAAAAGCCCTTTTTTATGCAAGATATTCAATCATCATATTTTGTAATTCTTTATTAATTTTTGCCGCTCCTTTTTTGATTTTTTGAGGCTGGTGAAATCTTTCCAAGCAATAAGGAAATTCTTCATCCAGCTCTTCGGAGAGGTTTCTGTCTAATAAAAGAGCTCTGTTGGCCTGAAATTTAAGATAATCCAAATCGTTTACAAAACTTTCTTCCGGTATTTTTGTAATTTTTTTAGTTAATTTTCCTATAAATGTAAAAATTGGTAAGTTTTCGTCTGTTTCTTGTAGTAATTTTCCGTTTAAGAGGAACGCCGGTGCATCATCTCTGTTTATTGAAAAGTAGTTTATATTTACAAAATCCTTATTTATTTTATTGAAAAACTTTCCGCCTGTATTTTTTATGATGTTTTTGAATTCACTTAAATCTTTTCCTAATTCATCATCTGTCAATTGTACGTTTAATATACGTTCTTTCATAGGGATAGAACCATTTTTAGTAGTATTTACTATATAACTTGCATTTCTGAAACCTGTGAATTGTATATCCATTTATACTCCTTTGTATTTCCATGTATTAAACCATAAATAAAAATGTTTTTGTTACTTTGTAAAGAAATTTTGTTTCTGGTACAATTATTGTTACTAAAAAGGAGAGAAAAATGGTTGAAATAAGACAGGAATTTTTAGAACAGGCAAAGCATTTGACACGAAATGCGGAAGTATTACCGGGCGGAATTGAAGAGCTTGCAATAAAATTGCAGCATTCACACGATACCAATACTCCGTTGAGAGTAAAACTAGGAATGGATCCGACAAGACCGGATTTACACCTCGGGCATACCGTTGTAATGAGAAAACTCAGAGAATTTCAAAATCTGGGGCATAAAATCGTTTTAATCGTAGGCGGTGCTACTGCAATGGTCGGCGACCCTTCCGGTAAATCCGAAACAAGACCGGCTTTAACAAAAGAGCAGGTGGCAGAAAATGCAAAGTCTTATTTTGAACAAATGTCTAAGGTTCTTGATGTTTCAAAAGCGGAAGTTACAAATAATGCTGATTGGCTGCATAAAATGAGTTTTATTGATTTGCTAAAACTCGCATCGCAGGTTACGGTTGCGCAGATGATGACGCGTGACGATTTCGCAAAAAGATACGCTGAAGGCAAACCTATTGCAATCCATGAATTTTTCTATCCTTTAATGCAGGCTTATGATTCAGTAGAAATTGACTCGGATATAGAACTCGGCGGAACGGACCAGAGATTTAATACGCTTCTGGGAAGAGATATTCAGGCTGCTTACGGCAAAAAGTATCCTCAGCTTGTAATGCTGCTTCCGTTACTTGAAGGTACAGACGGTGTAGTTAAGATGTCAAAAACTTATCCTGAACATTGTATCTCTTTGACCGATTCCGAATTTGATATGTTCGGCAAGTTGATGAGTATTCCTGATAATATGATTTCAAGATACTTTAGCCTCCTGACTGACGCTACAAAAGAAGAACTTGAAACGATTGATAAACAGTTGGCAGAAGGTTCTGTAAACCCTCGCGACATAAAGATGAAATTAGCATACACTATCACTGCTGAATACCATGGCGAAGAAGGCGCAAAAAGAGGTCAGGATGCGTTTATAAATATCGTATCTAATAAAGGAATTCCTGATGATATAGAAGAAGTTTCCGGCATGAACGGCAAAGGTATTCTTGATGTGCTTGTTGAACTTAAATTTGTTCAGAGTAAAGGCGAAGCCAAACGTCTTATTCAAGGCGGCGGAGTAAAACTCAACGGTGAAAAGATTGCCGATATGGGCTATATCCTTAACCTTACTGAAGATGTAGTATTACAGGCAGGGAAAAGAAAATTTGTTAAGTTGAAGTTTTAAAATAAGACTATAAGACGACAAGACGTTAGGACGCTAAGTACAATAAAATTATTTGCTATCGCCTTGCGTGAGAAGGCAGGTGCGAGGGGACAGCAAGACTCCATAAGATGTCAGAATGATAAGCTCAATAGAATTATCCTCCCTCGCCCAACGGGAGAGGGTAGGAGTGAGGGGACGAAAAGAAATTCATAAAATGTCAGAAGGAAAAGTCCAATAAAATTGTTCACCCTTGACCTACGTGAGAGGACAGAGGAGAGGGGGCGGCAAGATCTAAATATATATCCCCTCGCCCAACGGGAGAGGGGTAGGGGTGAGGGGGCGAAAAGAAAGGCCTAAAAATGTTTAAGATACTCAAACGCGGAATAACAAAAGTAAAAGAAGATATTCAGGTAATCTACGACAAAGACCCTGCAGCGGAAAATCTGTTGGAGGTAATTCTCTGTTATCCCGGACTTCATGCCCTGATTGCCTATAGATTTGCCCACAGGCTGTATAAATGGCATATTCCTTTAATTCCGCGTGTAATTTCTTATATAACAAGGATTATAACCGGTATAGAAATCCATCCTGCGGCAAAGATAGGCAGACGATTTTTTATAGACCATGGTGAAGGTGTTGTAATCGGAGCAACCACAGTAATCGGCGACGATGTGCTTATTTACCAGCAGGTGACCCTCGGCGGAACAGGTAAAGAGCACGGCAAACGCCACCCGACCCTTGGGCATGGTGTAATCGTCGGTGCGGGAGCAAAAGTTCTCGGGAATATCACACTCGGGGATTATGTCAGAGTCGGGGCCGGTTCCGTTGTTGTGGAAGATGTTCCTGAATATTCAACTGTTGTCGGTGTGCCGGGACGTGTTGTTCATAGAAAAATCCGCGACAAAAACGGCGTTCTTATGCATAACAGAATTCCTGATCCTGTTAAATGTGAACTTAATAGACTTAAATATGAGGTTCAGGATTTGAAAGAAGAAATGGATAAAATAAAGCAGGGTTAAAATCGGGATTTATATGGCAGTTTACACCAGCTGCACAAAAGTGTCATGCTGAATTTATTTCAGCATCTCTAAGCTGTTAGACCCTGAAACAAGTTCAGAGCCTGCCCTGAATTTATTTCAGGGGTGACATTTCTGCATTTTTTAGTGTAAACTGCAATATAAGTCCCTTAAAACCCTGCTTTAATATTTTTATGATAAAATAAATTTGTCATAATTTCAGATTATGTCGTAAAAGTGCTATCGCGGGTTGCGACCAGTATCGCAAAGTCTATAAGTGAAAATTTAAGAGAGGGATATATTATGAAAGCTGTTGTATTTGATAAAGAACTTAAACTCGTAACCGATTACGAAAAACCTGTTCCGAAAAAGGGTGAGGCACTTGTGAGGGTCACTCTTGCCGGTATTTGTAATACTGATTACGAAATCACAAAAGGTTATATGGGTTATAAAGGAATTTTAGGGCATGAAGCTGTCGGAGTTGTTGAAGAGATTAATGATCCTGATCAGTCTTTGCTCGGAAAACGTGTTGTATCGGAAATAAGTTATGGCTGCAAAGATCCTGAATGCCCATGGTGTGCGGAAAAACTTTACCGTCACTGTCCGAACCGTCACACTTTAGGTATCTGGCAAAAGGATGGTGTTTTTGCCGAATATTTCACAATGCCTCTGGAAGTGCTCTTTCCAGTCCCTGATAATGTTACTGATGAGCAGGTTGTTTTTGTAGAACCGCTTGCGGCAGCATGCGAGATTACTGAACAGCTTCATATAAAACCGTTTGAAAAAGTTGTTGTCCTTGGTGACGGTAAGTTAGGGCTTATTACAGCTTTAACCCTTAACGCGCAGAATTTCGACGTAACCCTGGTCGGTAAACACCAAAATAAACTTGATATTGCAAGGGCTCAAGGGGTTAAAACCTCTTTATTGCACGATTTTCCGATTGAGAAAAAGTATGATGTTGTTGTGGAAGCTACCGGTTCGGTATCAGGTTTTGAAACCTCTCTCGCACTCACAAGACCGCGCGGTGTGCTTGTTTTGAAAAGTACCGTTGCGACAGGGAAAGAACTTAATCTTGCACCGATTGTAATTGATGAAATTACGGTATTGGGTTCGCGCTGCGGACAGTTTGGCGCGGCGTTGAGGCTTCTTGAAAACAACAGAATTGACTTTTCTCCTTTGATATCAAAAGTTTATTCTATTGATGATGCTATTGAAGCTTTTGAAAAAAACAAAGAGAAAGATGTGTTGAAGGTGTTGTTGAAGTTTTAGAAAAAGACGTTAAAACGATAAGTACAATTAAGTGAGAAGTAAGTGGTGAAGGGTGGGTAGCTTGTAGGTGGGGCTACCTGCCCAACTAAGATACTAGGACGTTAGGTCGATGAGACGTTAAGGGCAATAACGTGAGAGGTGTGTGGTTCTCTTCACCCTCTCCCTCTGGGAGAGGGGCAGGGGTGAGGGTGATAAAAAGAGAAAACCATCCGTCGTTCCGCACCACCTCTTTTATAAATGGAGGTGAAAAGGCGGGATTGTTTCGGCTAAAGCCTCGCAATGACGTCACATCCCCTCTCCCCTTGCGGGAGAGGGGTAGGGGTGAGGGGTAATTATGAGTGAAGGGTTCTATAATAATAAGTCCCTCATTATTCTTTAAACTTTTCAACTAAATTGCCCCTTCACTACTCACTATTGACACTAAAATACCCTCACCTGTCCTTCGGACACCCTCTCCCAGAGGGAGATGGCAATAGAACCGAACCCATTTCACTTTTCACACATCACGCTTCAATTAATTGCACTTATCGTCCTAACGTCTTTCTATGATTTGCGTAAAATTTTTGTTTAAACTATCATGTTGGCATGGCTGTAGGAAGAAAAGTTGCTAAAAAAATAAGCAGAATTTCAATTTTAGATAAATATATTCTAAAACAAATAATAGAAATGTTTTTAATGGGGGTTTGCGTATTTTCGTCAATCATTTTTGCGTCAGATACATTTATAACTCTCATTAAACAAATATCAATGTTTGGAATTCCTTTCAAAGTCGCCCTGATGATGATTATTCTGAACCTTCCTCAAATTATTGTAATGACAATTCCGATGGGCGTTTTACTTGCAACTGTTATGACTCTGAACGGTTTGAGTTTGAAATCGGAAATTACTGTTATGCGAGCATGCGGCATCGGGCTTAACAGAATTGCAAAACCGATTTTTATATTTGCAATTGTTATGTCTGTTTTCAGCTTTATAATTAATGAGACTGTTGTTCCGGTGATGATGAAACAGTCAAAAGATTTGGCTTTGTGGTCATTAGGGCAAAAGAATATTCCTGACGGTAAAGAAAATTTCGTGTTTAAAGAACTTAATGACGACGGAATTTTGAAACGTTTATTTTATGTCGGGTACTGCGAAAATAAAGTACTTCATAACATAACAGTTCTTGATACTTCAAAAGAAGGCACCATTCAGGTTCTGCAAGCCAGAGAAGGAAAAACAACACCTGCCGGATGGGATTTCCAGAAAGGTGCTGTTTATACTGTAGGACAAGAAGGTAAAGTTTTGAATACGACTCTTTTTGATTCGTCAAATGTAAAATTTGGGCTTGATATGTCAAAAGAGTTAAATAAAAATGTTGCAAAAGAGATGAATTTCTCTAAATTATTGAAATACATATCCAAAAATATTCACACGCTTGATAAAGAACAGCGCAATGTGCTAGTAATAGAGCTTTATGACAAACTTGCACTTCCATTGACAACAATTGCGCTTGTGTTAATAGGTGTTCCTCTTGCGATTACACCGCCGAGAGTTCGTTATAACAGAGGTTTCCTTTTTAGTATTCTTATAATTTTCGCGTATTACCTGATAAGAGCACTGTCAATATCGTTCGGAGAAGCTGGTACTCTTGCTCCGTTTCTGGCTGCGTGGATGCCTAATATTGTCCTTACAATTCTTGGCGTAATTCTTTATTATAAGAAAGTCTACACAATTGACTAATCAAAAATGGTACCTTCTCCGGGTTCAACTCCCGGTAGACATACTCCGAACTGGCAGTTTGAATTGTATCCATTAGCTTCTCCCGCAGTACTTTGTGTGGTTGGTTCTTCTGTGTTAAGCAGCATATCATAATACGGGGTCACATACCTTGGTTGAAATGCATCTGGTTCTTTTATTTGTTCAAGTCTGTCCGGAGTATATTTGTTATCCAGAGATTGTGAATTCAACGGAACCGAGCAGGCTCCGCCTGTTATACTGCACATTGCAAAAACAGGTGTTGCAAGTGTAAGCAGTGTGCTAATTAATAAAATCTTTTTCATAGTTACAGCCTTTCTGTTATTTCCCTACCAAAAGGATAACAGACAACAGGGCGGTTTACATTAGACGAAAGGCTAATATTTCTATTCCCTCTCGCTCTGGGAGAGGGTAAAAATAGAAAACCCACCGTCACTAGCTTGCCACCTCCCTTGTAAAGGGAAGTCAATGTCCTTTGCGGTATAGGGGGCAAGAGAAGATACTAAGATACTAAGACGTTAGGACGATGAGACGTTAAGGGCAATAACGTGAGAGGTGCGTGGTTCTCTTCTCCCTCTCCCTCTGGGAGAGGGGCAGGGGAGAGGGTGGTAAAAATAGAAAACCCACTGGCACCAGCGTGCCGCCTCCCTTACAAATGGAGGTGAAAAGGCTGGATTGCTTCGGCTAAAGCCTCGCAATGACGTCACATTCCCTCTCCCCTTGCGGGAGAGGGTTGGGGTGAGGGGAAAAATAGAAAACCCTCCGGTGCTAGCGTGCCACCTCCCTTTTAAAGGGAGGTCAATACCCTTTGCGGGAGAGGGTGCCAAGAGAAGATACTAAGATACTAAGGCACTGGGGCATTAAGTAGGTTGGGCATACCTGCCCAACTAAAGGATTGCTTCCCTTTCGCCCGCAATGACATCAAAAGAAAAATGCTAAGTTCCACTTTGCCAGACTCTTTACTGGAATGGAATCATTGTGAAATTTTACTTCAGACGCGTAGTCAATCAATTCAACAACTTTTCAATATCTGTCTATGCAGTCTTAAGCTGTAACAAGTTCCTTTACTTCTTTTCTTTTAACTTTTCTTGTTGCGGTTCTAGGCAAAGGTTGTCTTGTAATGACTATATTCACAGGTCGTTTGTATGCTGTTAACCGTGTTGAAAGATGTTTTATATCAGCTCTGATTAATTTATCAAGTTCTTCTTCGCTGTATTTATCATAGAGATATTCTTTCGGAACAATTACTGCGGCAATTTCTTCGGTGCCGTCTTTTGACCCGAATGTTCTTGACACTCCGAGTACACAAATTTCACTTATGTATTCGCTTTTTTCCAGAACGGATTCTACTTCTTCAGGGAATACTTTTTTACCGCCTGAAAGAACTATCATATTTTTAATTCTGCCTGTAATAAATATATGTCCGTCTTTATCAATTTCTGCAATATCACCCGAGTGAAGCCAGCCGTTTTCATCTATTACTGTTTTTGTTAATTCAGGCTGATTATGATAACCTTTCATGACAGCTGGTCCTTTAATCAAAAGTTCTCCTGTTGTTTCGTCAACTTTTACTATGAAACTGTTCATAGCTCTACCTACAGAGGCTAGTTCTCTACGTTTATCCGTATTCACAGATACAACAGGACTTGCCTCGGAAAGTCCGTACCCTTGGTAAATTTTGAGCCCTATTCTGTCAAAGAATTTTCCTACATGAATATCGAGCGGAGCGCCGCCTGATATGCAGCCTATAAAATGTCCTCCGAATTTGTCGTGGATTTTCTTGAACATTAATTTCCTGATAGCACTGCAAGGAACAAATTTTGCTATATGGTATAAAGAATTAAATGCAGCCTGTTCTGCAGGAGATGCATTATGTAATTCAGCTTCGATTGCAGTTTTTAAGAGTTTTAAAAATGCAGGGACCACTATCATAAAATTAATCTGTTTTTCCCTCATTATACTTAAAATATCTTTAGGTTTGAGGCTCTGAGTGTAATATACAGAGTATCCGAAATTCAAAAATGTTGAAAATCCTACTGTCATTTCAAATAAATGATTCATCGGCAAAATAGATAAAATTCTGCCGTGTTCAATAGGCAAAATTTTATCAAGCACAATTTTTAAGTCTTCAAGCTGTGAAAACATGTTTGTAAAGCTTATTTCAACACCTTTAGGTGCACCTGTTGTGCCTGATGTATAAATGATGAAAACGGTTGCTTTAGAACTTCTTTTTCTCCATTTCCCGTCATAGTTGTTAGGTAATTCATAAATGCTTGTATACTGCATGTTATAAGAAGGTTCATCCATAACAAGGATAGTCTGCATAGAAGGAATTTCTTTTTGCAGTGCAATTGCCGTATCAAGATAATGTTGGGACACAAGCATAACTTTTGGTTCGCAATCTGAAAGTATGGATTTAAGTTCATATTTTGTGAGTTTTACATCAAGAGGAACTGTTGTGGTACCTGCAAGTATTGAGGCAAATACGCAGGCTCCGTATTCCGGTTTGCTTTCAGATAGAATCGCAACTTTGTCGCCTTTTTCAACTCCTACTTCATTTATCAGATGGTATGCAAGCTTTCGGGACATAAGTCCTATCCCTTTATAGGTAAATTCTCTCCAGCCAAGCGCATTTTTTATACCCAGTGCAACTCTGTCACCGTAGTTATTTGTCCTGTCTTCCAGCAATGAAAGTATGTTTCTTTCTCTTAATCCCATCTTTGTACCCCTTAGATAAACTCGTCTTTTCAAAGACCATTACATCTAAGAAGATATAATTTATAAACATAAAAGTCAAGTATATGAAATTTTTGTAGTATAATTAATACAGAGACTGTTGTTTGCAGAAACAATACCGGATTAACAGAAAGAGATATTAATGAAAAAAGTTTTTATAGAAACAATGGGCTGCCAGATGAATAAATCCGATACCGAAAGAATGCTCGGTATTCTGTCATATCAGGATTACGTTGAAACAAAAGAGCCTAAAGATGCGGATCTTCTCATTGTAAATACATGTTCCATAAGACAATTAAGTGAGGATAAAGCATTCAGTATGTTAGGTCTTTGGGGCAAATGGAAATCGGAAGGCAAAAAGATTAAAATAGGATTATGCGGGTGTGTTGCACAGCAAAAAGCCGAAAAAACTTTTCGTCGTGCGCCTTATGTTGATTTTGTTTTAGGCACTCATAAAATTTATGCATTGCCTGAGGTTATCAAAAAAGTTGAAGCAGGCGAGAGGGTTTGTGAATGTACGGAAACTAATGCTACAGAGGACGATAAAGCTGCTCAATTTCCGATAAATCGCGTAAAAGCCGTGAATGCATGGATTCCGATTACAGAGGGGTGTAACAATTTCTGTACATATTGTATTGTTCCATACACCAGAGGCAGAGAACGTTCCAGACAACCTGAAATTATTATTAAAGAAGTAAAAGATGCACTTTCACAGGGGTTTAAGGAAATTACTCTTCTAGGTCAAAACGTTGACAGTTACGGTAAAGATTTTAAGGATAAGAACTATAGACTTGCCCAACTTTTAAGAGATATTAATTCAATTGAAGGAAAATTCAGAATACGTTTCGTAACCTCTTATCCGACGGATATTACGGACGAATTAATAGAAACCGTAGTGGAATTGGATAAGGTTTGTGAATATTTTCATATTCCGATGCAGTCAGGAAGCAGTGTTGTTTTGAAAGCAATGAACAGGCGTTATGACAGGGAAACGTATGCAAAAATTGTTGAAAAAGTTAGAAGAATGGTTCCTGATGTAACGATTACCAGTGACTTTATTGCAGGTTTTCCCGGAGAGACAGAAGAACAGTTTGAGGAAACTCTTTCTGCAATAGATGAGTTTGAATTGGATTATTCAAACACGGCTGCATATTCACCTCGGGAAAAAACAGTTGCTGCAAAATGGGTTGACAAATATATTGATGAGGATGTAAAAACCGAGCGGCTTGCGCGTTTGAATGAAAAAGTCCGTGAAAACTGTCTCAAATCCAATCTTAAATTTGTTGGCAGAGAGATGGAAATTCTTGTAGAAAGTTTCGAAAATCATAAAGGGCAAAACGTAATCACAGGACGCGCCCGAAATAACAAAATAGTTCATGTGCCGTGTGACAAAGATTTGACCGGAGAATTTATAAATGTTAAAATAACAGGAGCAAAAACCTGGTATTTGCAAGGTGAACTTATATAATAAAAAGCGGTCTTGCATGACCGCTTTTTTTATTTAACATTTGCCGAAAGGCAGGTTTTTTCATAATGTAATCTGTTATTGAATGCGTTAATTCTTTTCATAACATCTTTAAACATCGGAATTGAAAGGCTTTGTTTCCCGTCTGAAAGTGCATTTTCAGGGTCGTGGTGAACCTCTATCATAATGCCGTCAGCACCGACAACCAGTCCTGCTTTTGCCATTGGCTCAATTAAATATCTCTGACCTGTGCCGTGGCTCGGGTCAACTATTATCGGCAGATGTGAATACTTTTTGATTACAGGGATTGAAGCTATGTCCATTACATTTCTTGTAAAAGCGCTGTCAAAGCTCCTTATTCCACGTTCGCAAAGGATTACGTTTGTGTTACCCTGATACATTATATGTTCTGCAGCAAGAAGAAATTCTCTTATCGTACTTGCAAGGCCTCGTTTAAGAATTACCGGTTTGTTGCATCTACCAACAGCCTGCAAAAGCTTGAAATTTTGAACGTTTCTTGCACCAATCTGTAATACATCTATATAATCCAGCATCATCGGAAGATCAGACGCATCCATAATTTCAGAAACAGTCAGCAGTCCTGTTTCTTCAGAGGCGCGTTTCATATATTTGAGAGCCTTTTCTCCGTAACCTTGAAAATCATATGGGGATGTTCTAGGTTTAAATGCTCCTCCTCGCAGGAATTCACAGCCCATCTCTTTTGCGGCAAGCGCTACCTGTAAAAGTCCGTCATAATCTTCTTCAACCGAACAAGGGCCTACCATTGCAACCGGTTTGTTATTCCCGCCTATTTTTACTCCGTTAGGAAAAGTTATAACCGTATCTTCTTCTTTTCTGTCTCTGGAGGCCAGACGGAAAGGTTCTCTTATTACTTTAATTTCTTTTACACCTTCAAGTGCGGCAATTCTTCCAGGGGTTAATGTTGTTTTATCTCCGATGGCATCAATTACCGTATGCACATCGCCGGTGTTGTAACGTACTTCAAATCCGTTATCTTTTAATAAGTCAATTACACGCTGGATTTGAACTTTTGTCGCGTTACGCTCCATTATTATAATCATCGGCTATTCTCCTTACTTATATTTAAAGCAACTAACAGTGTAGCATAAACAATTATTAATCACAATTTAATTTTAATTTTCTTTGCAGTTGTATTGCAGGGAAATATTCAGGGAGAATATTCAGACAATTTTTGACTGATTTTTCACACTCTTCAAAATTTTTCTCTTTAAAATATGCCTCAGCAAGAAGGTAGTGGAGTTCCGGATCATTGAAAAAGTAATCCTTTGCTCGTAAAAGAAACATCATGCCAAACTCTTCCAGATGATTATTCATAAATACTCTGCCTATGTATTTGTGAACCTCGGGGTTAATAGTATATAACCAGTCTGCATATTTGACTATATTTTCTACATACTCACCTTTAAAATGTGTTGTTAAAAAGTTTAAATCAATTTCCAAAAAGTTTCTGAGACCAAAATATGAAGGATAACCCTCTATTTTACCAAGAATAATACCGCACAAGAAAACTCCCCATTTAGCGCGAATATCTCTGTCCTCAATTGAGAAAAATAGTTTTTTTGCCTCAGGAATTTCGTCATCCAGGATGCAGCAATATGCTTCTTCCAGCGGATAACCGTTTTGAGCAAAAAACTGACGGCATCCGTTATAATCGGATGCCCACAGTTTCTGTACATGTTTTTTATATTCCAAATCCATATTAATTATTATTTGTTCCGGAGTTCAACCCGTTAAGACTGTTCATCATAGAATTCATCATTAATGCCTGAATAACCTGTGGATCCATATTTTTGCCGTTATTTTGCATCATATATGGAAGCATATTCATCATAGGATCGGAATTGTTGTTATTTCCGTTATTCAACATCATTGTCATCTGCTGGATTTGAGGATCCGGAGTGTAATAATTTGCAGGTTGTTGAACAGGCTGGGAAGTCTGTGCAGGAACCTGTGCAGTTTGGGCTGTATCTTCTGGCTCTTCAACTTTTGCAGGAACTGATGTTGCAACACCTTTCATAGGTTTAACTTCCTGAGCCTCCGGCATTTCGGTTGAAATATTCAAACCTGCTCTTTTTAATACTTGAACTGCATTAATGATTTCATCATTAGAAGGCATGTCATCTGCCATTGCGAGTTTATCTGTTGTTATTGCTTCTGATTGATTAAACTCTTGAAGTTTTTTTAGATCCTCTTCACTTAATGGAAGACCTCTGTTCATTTTATTTTGGATTTTATCTAACTGTTTTTGTCTCAACTGATCATTAAGTTCTTTTGAAAACCCGTTACTGAAAGGATCTTGAATGAATTTGTCAAGTTCGTCAAGAGTTTCGTCACTGTTTGTTGTAATAGCTGTGCTGAGTCCGCATGTGGCTGCATCCATAAGACATGCTTTGCCTCTTGTAGCGTAATCAACGATTGCATCATTTGGGTTAAGATTAATAACCATTTGATAGCAGGATTTTGCAGCTTCTGTTTCTCCGATTTTTGTGTAGACCATTGCGAGATAATAGTATGCAACGGCATTTGAGGAATCTTTTTGCAATATTGTGTATAGTTCCTGTAATGCTCCTGTGTAATTTCCTGATTTATACTTTGCTATAGCGCTTTTTGTGGTTGCATTCGGGTAGAATTTTGGATTAACTGCATATTTGTCTAAAAATATTGCGCTTTCTTCGGTTGACGGTTCTTCTGCTGTTTTGTCGGCAGACTCTTTATCTGTGGAGGTTGTTGTCTGGTCTGTTTCCCATTTTTTAGGCGCACTTTTTTTACGGTGAATATCTTTTTGCAGGTCATAACCAAATGGCACACCGGCCGCATATGCTGCTAAATCCAGGTTTATTCCTCCGATACAAATTGCTGCTGCCAAAAGCAAAATCAGTTTCTTATTCATAACTTCTTAGTTCCTTTTTTTCTGTTTTAATGATTTTTCTTATTAAATCAAAATATTTTTATATATTTATTATAGCGTATTTTTATAAAACTGCCTAATATATATGAATTATTTTTTACTTGAAATTTATAAAAAAGTATATATAATTAGTTTATGAAAATATTAGGTATTGATCCCGGCATGGCAATTGTCGGATACGGGTTAATTGAATTTGATGGCGATGAATGTACGCTTTTGCATTCTGGTTCTATTCAGACGGATAAGACTAAGCATGAAGCGGCAAGGCTTTTAGAAATTTATAACGATATGGAAACTCTAGTTGATATGTATAAGCCTGATGCAGCTTCTATTGAAAAACTTTTTTTCTTTAAAAATCAGACTACGGTTATGCCTGTTGCGCATGCAAGGGGAGTAATTTTAACGGTTCTGGAAAAATACGGAATTCCGATTTTTGAATATACTCCGATGGAGGTTAAGCAGGTTCTAACAGGCTATGGCAGAGCCGATAAAAAAGAAGTCGAGCAAATGGTTAAATATACTCTCGGAACCGAAGAATTGCCAAAGCTTGATGACACAGTTGATGCTATTGCTATTGCTATTTGTCATTCAAGAAGTATTTAATTCCGGTTTATGTTATAATTTTTACGGTGAATTTTATGGATAAATCTTTATTAAAATTAATCCTTTTAATCAGTGCTTTTATCGGAGGTCTGGGCGCTGTATTGACCTTTATTCCTTTTGTGGGGCAGGTCGCGTTCTGGATTTTGTTATGTTTTGCCTCTGTTATTGTAATGGTATTTTTAATGAGAACGGGTCTTCTTGAATTATATACGGTACAGGAAAGCGTTACTATAGGTGCAATTGTAGGTTTTGTTTCATTTATGGTATTTTGCATAATTTATGTTCCTGTAGTGATAATTCTTTTGAAGTTTTTTAATTATTATTCAAACTATGGTGTTGCCGTTATGCTTAAGGCGGCCAGTTTCTGGATAATATTTATCTTGTCTGTATTTATGGCAATTCTCAGTGCTACAATAAATGCATTTACAGGTTTTTTAACGTTTTATGTAAGCGAGTTTATAAAAACTCTTGATAAAAACGAAGAGAAAAGACACAGAAAATTTAAATAAGGAAAATTAGATTATGGCAGAATTTCATTCAAAAATAAAAACAATCGAGTGGGTAGATAATTATTCAAAAATGGTAGATCAGACTATTTTGCCGTATGAATTTAAGTATGTGAATATAACATCTGGACAGGAGATGTTTGACGCTATAAAAACCATGATTGTTCGAGGAGCACCGGCTATAGGAGTTGCAGGCGCTCATGGCGTTGTTTTGTATGCTCAGGAACTTGAGAAAGAAAATTCATCCCGAGATGAATTTATAAGAAAACTTCTTGAAAAAGCTGATTATATGGCAACGTCGCGTCCGACAGCGGTTAATTTGATGTGGGCAGTTGAGAAACAAAAAGAAGTTATCAAAAACTCAAAATCCGATATTCAAGGGATTGTGGAAGAACTTAAGCAAAACGGAATTCGTCTTGAAAATGAAGATTTAGAAATAAACAAAAAAATCGGTGATTACGGGGCGGAAATTATCCCGAAAGGCGCGACTATTTTGACTCACTGTAACGCAGGCGCTCTGGCGACTGTAGGATACGGTACCGCGCTGGGTGTTGTACGTTCGGCTTTTGCAAACGATCCGACAATCCAGGTTTTTGCGGACGAAACACGACCGCGCCAGCAGGGGGCAAGAATTACGACATTTGAACTCACCATGGACGGGATTCCGACAACATTAATTACAGACGGAATGTGTTCATATTTTATGAAAAAAGGTATGATTGACGTTGTTGTCGTAGGCGCTGACAGAATTGCCGCAAACGGTGATGCCGCAAACAAAATCGGAACTTATACGGTTGCGATTGCCGCTAAATATCACAATATTCCTTTCTATGTTGCAGCACCTTTATCTACTATTGATACAAGTATTAAATCAGGTGATGAAATTGTAATTGAAGAACGTTCGCATGATGAAGTTACGCATATAAACGGCAAGATTATCTGTGCGCCTGATGTAAATGTTATTAATCCGGGATTTGATGTGACTCCGCATGAATTGATAGCGGGCATTATTACAGAAAAAGGAATTCTAAGACCGGATTACAGCAAATCAATTGCGGAAGCTTTTGAAATGGCGTCAGCGGCTGTATAAATTTTTCTCTCTCAATGGTCTACGAGAGAATGTCATTGCGAGCACTCTGCCGAACAAAAGATGGCTAAATGCCACGTTTTGTGTGAGGGAACAAGCAATCCAGCCTTTGTTAAGTGAAGAGTGAATGGTTCAATAAAAATAATTGAAACCTGAACGGATGAACGGTTTTCTTCTCCCCTCTCCCTCAAGGGGCGAGGGAAAACGTCATTCCGGAAGCGTAGAAAAACGAATTGAGACGGAAGTCGAAATTAAGTTTTTCACGCTATGCGGAATCGCATAATCGGCGCTATCAACGACAATGCGACCACAATCATATAACTGTTGCTTTTCTATGCCTTTGCGATTATGCGTTACGCTGAAAGAAGCCGGCTATTTCTTTATGCGGGAAGAATTTTACGATAGGTCGTCCGTGCGGGCATGTGTATGGCATTTTTGTTGTGCGCCATTTTTTTACAATTTCCTGCATTTGCCAGGTTGAAAGTTTTTGTCCTGCTTTTACTGAAGCTTTACAAGATGTTGTGATAAGTATTTTTTCTTCCAGTCCGTCGATGTCGCTTTCAATATTTTCTAAAATGTCTGAAAGAATTTCCTGCGGGTTTGTTTTTGCTATTAATTGCGGAACTTTACGGAAAATAAGTTCCGTATCGCCTGTGAATTCAATCCCAAAACCGAATTTTTCAAATTTATCAAGGTTTTCTTTTATAAGTTCCGCCTCAGTCGCAGAAACAGTCAGTACATCCGAGACAAAAAGAAGCTGTGAGACTATATTTTTTTCTGATTTAAGTTTTTCATAGATGTAACGTTCTTCTGCTATATGCTGGTCAATAATTTCCAGTCCGTCCTCTTTTTCAACAAGAATATATGTGTTTTTATATTGACCGACAATATTTTCTTCAGGTTCAGGCTGTTTTGTTTCTGCGGGTTTGAAAATTTGTTTTTGTTCTGTCTGTACTATTTGCGGCAGTGAGGTATCTTCTTCAAATGTGTCTTTTATAAAAACTTCGTCACTTTCTTTGTTGAATATAACGACAGGTTCTACGGGCTTGAATTCTATGAGGTTTTCAGCCTCTGCTGGTCTGGAGAAGGCAGGTTTGGGCTGTTCAACATGGTTCGAAAGACCGGCAAGAATGGCTGTCATTATAAAATTAAACACCATATTTGTATTTTTGTAGCGGACTTCTTTTTTTGTAGGGTGAACATTTACATCAACATCAGCAGGAGGCAGTTCCAAATTTAATACAACAAAAGGATATTTCCCGCTTGCTATTAAATTTTTGTATGCCATATCTATGGCTTTCATAAATATCGGGCATTTTACGGTTCTGGAATTTATATAGATATGAAAATCCTTCTTGCTTGAACGCGTAAAATCAGGGGTGCTTACGTATCCTGAAATCTTCATCCCAGAAAGATTATCAGTTTTCAAAACCTCTTTCAGATTATCCGTAACCGTGTTTGAGAAAAGTTCTTTCAGTGTGTATTTTAATTCATTATTGCCTGACGTTTTTAAAACAGTTTTTCCGTTCTTTTTTAATTCAAAAGCTGTCTGCGGATTTGCAATTGCGATTGACTGAACAAGTTCCTGAATGTATGAAAATTCGGTATTGGAATTTTTCAAGAATTTTAAGCGTGCTGGAATGTTATAAAAAAGGTCCCTCACCTCCATAATTGTCCCGATGGCACATCCTGTTTCAACTTTTTTTACTTCGGAATTTTCACACTTTACTTTTGTCCCTGTTTCAAAATCTTTTGTTCTTGTTGTGCAGGTGAGTTTTGCAATTGAAATGATACTGGAAAGAGCTTCTCCTCTGAAGCCGAGTGTATGAATATCAAATAAATCTTCATCAGTTGAAATTTTGCTTGTAGCATGTTTAGAGAAGGCAAGCATAATATCGTCAGGGTGAATTCCTGAACCGTTATCCGCAACTCTGATATCGCGGCATTCATTTGAAATTTCAACACTGATTTTTGTTGCCCCCGCATCGACTGAATTTTCCACAAGTTCTTTTACTACGGACGCGGGGCGTTCTATTACCTCACCTGCCGCAATCTGGTTTATTAAATGTTTTGATAGCTGTTTTATTCTTGTCATACAAACCTTTCATTTAAATAAAGTGTGACATAAAGAAGTCTTTTACCAGATCGAACTTGGTTAATAAAATTACCGCGCCTAGTGAAACTATCAACCCGAATGAAACCTTGGTTAAATCTTTCAAAATATGTTTGTACATTTTTTTAGGTGACTCAAAACGGAGTCTTGTATACAAGGCCATTTCGCGTCCGGCAAGGAGTCCTATAAATACCCATGTTGTTGACATCGGAATATTATTTAGTGTTATGAAATACAATAACAATAACGAAAAAATAACATCAATAATAGTCGCGGATCTTGGATCCTGCGCGTTAGTTTTCATTTTAACAATTTTCTGGATTTCTCCGCCGCGTTTGAATGACAAAATTCCGAGGAAAAGAGTAAATGCCGTCAGGACAAACAAAAGTTCCCAGATAGAAGCTTTTCTCGGCAAATAAACAAATAGGTTTGCCGCGTCCTGCATTAACCACTGCGACCACAAAAACGCTGTCGAACACCATTTTGCAACAATCCAGTAGGTTGGGATTTTTTGTTTCTGAGTGTAATAGAAATATCGTTCAACAGGTCTTGCAATAATGCTGTATATAATATACGCCGACACAAAAGCCAATCCGTAACCAATGAAGGATTTTGTAAGCATCATGCCGATAACAGATAAATCGCTTATTGAAAATACACTCAGAATTAAAAATGCTGTCGCAACCGGAATTCCGAACCTTGTCAAAATCAAAAGTATAATCGGCGGTAAAACATGTATTATCGTAAAATGATGTGTCACCGGAATTCTTGTAAGCCTGCCGAATGACATATCCCCGTCATTTATAATCCATCCGGCAGCAATTGTTATTATCATTACCGATGCCGCAAAAATCCAGATATAAATAGGGTTTGTCTTTTTATTTACGCTTAAAAATGTTCCGAGCGTCTGGATAATATCGTTTGATACGCACGAATACATAGCAAGGAGAAAGCCCGTTATCATAAATAAATTGCTTAGTGTAAATTCTCCTGTAAACATCCTTCCTCCATTCAAATTAAATTTACATCAAACACAAATTCATCTAAATGTTTGATTACAAATTTGAAACATTTTTATACGATGAGAAAGTTAAAGTTTGCGCTCAAACTTAGGAAGGCGCGGACGAGATACAGTTCAAGGACTCGGGAGGGATATCAGTGGCAAGACTTAAATCAAATACACAGTTAAAACCGGTTAAAAAGGCTGATTTGCAGGTCGTAAAACCTGTCAAAACCACTAAATACAGCGATATTGATTTAAATAACTGGAAAGCCTATGACCACGTAAAAACCGATACTCTCTGGGAATTCCCGTCACGTCTGAAAGAGGGCGGACATTCCAATGAATACCACGGCAACTATATCCCGCAGATTGCGCAGCAGTTATACGAAAGATTTACAAAGAAAAACGATATCGTGCTTGATTTATTTTTCGGTTCCGGAACCTCCGGTATAGAAGCCTTAAATATGGGACGCCGCTGTATCGGGGTTGAACTTAAAGAGGATTTGGCAGAAAAAGTTTCCGAAAAATTTACTCCGAAACAACTTGTCACGGATGTGAATATAATCTGCGCCGACAGTGCTTCTGATATTGCAAAAGAAAAAGTTAAAACAAGACTTGAAATTATGGGAGAAGAAAAAGCCCAGCTTCTAATCCTTCATCCGCCTTATGATGATATTATCAAGTTTTCGAATAAAAAAGAAGATTTATCAAACTGCGAATCAACCGAGCAGTTTTACGATTTGTTTGAAAAGGTTGCGCAAAACGGTTACGACCTGCTTGAAAAAGGACGCTTTGCCGCACTCATAATCGGCGACAGTTACAAAAATTCTGAAGTTCAGCCGCTCGGTTTTGAATGTATGGCAAGGATGATGAAATTAGGCTTCAAACTCAAAGGCATTATAGTAAAAGATATACAGGGCAACGAACGTGCAAAGGGCAGAACTGCCAATCTTTGGCGTTATCGTGCTCTTGCCGGCGGATTTTATATCTTTAAGCACGAATATATAATGATATTTCAAAAAGTGAAGTAATTTTAGCCAGCCCGTGCCAGCGTGTTAAGAAATATTAAAACTAAGAATTATTCTCACTTTACAAATCTGATTTTATATTGTACAATAAATTTTGTTAATAACATGATACATATTAAGAAAGGTGGAAATTATGGCAAAATTTGTATGTACAGTATGCGGTTGGTCTACAGAAGCTGATAAGGCACCTGAAAGATGCCCTCTTTGCGGTGCTACAACATTTAAAGAAGTTGGCGGCGGCGAAAAAGTCTATGCTTGCGAACACAAAGTAGGTGACGGCGTTGTTGAAGATAAAGAAGTTATGGAAGGGTTGAGAGCTCATTTCAGCGGTGAATGTACTGAAGTAGGTATGTACCTTGCTATGTCAAGAGTTGCTGAAAGAGAAGGCTATCCTGAAATTGCAGAAGCTTACAAAAGATACGCATTTGAAGAAGCTGAACACGCTGCAAAATTTGCAGAACTTCTCGGCGAAGTTGTTACAAATTCTACTAAGAAAAATCTTGAACTTCGTGCAGAAGCAGAACATGGCGCTTGTGAAGGTAAACTTGCAATCGCTGCTCGTGCTAAACAGTTAGGCTATGACGCTATTCATGATACAGTTCACGAAATGGCTAAAGATGAAGCCCGTCACGGCAAAGGTTTTGACGGCCTTTTGAAAAGATATTTTTCATAACCTATAGTTGAAAAGATGCATAGTTAAAAGGTTGAAGAGGATTAAACCCTTCAACCTTTTTTAATTTTCAACAGTTAAACTCTTTGCTTATTCAGTTTGACGCAGAATTTTACGAACTTTTATTAATCATTTTCTGTAATCATGTTGAATTTTGCTTTTAAATCCGTAAGAATGTTTAATGTTTTTTCAGCGTGTTCTCTGTTATAAGTAGAAAATTCAATAGTGTCACGGTTAATTTTACCAGGCATTTTGTGATCGGTAATGAGGCGTTGGATAGGGCTGTAGATATCTTTTCCCTGTCTCGGTGGAACTTTGAATGTTGTTTTGATAATCGGGGTAATTTTATTCATTTTTCTCCTTTCAGTGTCTGGTTAATTTCAAGATTATCATGGATGAATTTTTATTGCAAAAGAAAAAACCACTTTTGTTAAGAAAGTGGCGGGGAAAAGTTACGAAATTTTTTAATAAGGAAATAAAGGAAAAAGGAATCAATAAAAAAAATTCTTCCTGCGGATTAATCGTTATGAGAAGATTGTGAACGATTTTTCCACGTTTTTATCGATAACGTTTTTAACAGCATCGTATTCCGTTTGTAATGCACTGTGTTCCGTATCGAGTTTTCTCAATTCAAGGTCAAACTTGTTATCTTTTGCCTCCAAATCGGCCAGTTTGTTTTTGTATTCCTGTTCAATTCGGGCAATTTCTCTCTCATCTTCAACTTCCTGAATAGAAGAATCAGAGTCAATGGAAGTTGATACGAATTTTCTTTCAGTTGTTGAATAGTATTCAAGAAGCAGTTTGCCTTCTCTCAATTGTTGTTCAAACCATTTGTTATCTTTAATTGTTTCAGCAGTATTTTGTTCAGTATAGTAACCGGCTGACAGCATTTTGTTAAAGATATTTGTCAGATATTGGATATAGCTTGCATTTTCAGGATCGGCAGCAGTTTTTTTGTTATTAAGTGAACCTGATTGTCCATAGTACGCCTCTGTTAATGCAACAGCATAATCGTATAATTCTCTTTGTTCTTTAGTGGTACCTTCATAGTTGAGGGCTTTTGTTTCAGATGTACCGTTCGTTAAGTCGGTTAAAGTATATGTTGCATAACCATCATAGGCATCGCCGCTGAATGATGTATAGCCGAATTCAAGTCCGTGTTCGTCATCTCCATAATGCAAATCGACTGATGTTAGATATTGGTCCCAGGCCTCGTGAACTTTTTGTTTAGCGAGAGCCTTGTCTTCATCACTGGCATCACCGGCGTCGTTAACGTCAATATCAGCCTGTGAATAGCCTAATGCAGATAAGAATTTGTTCAAATCGCCGTTGCCTGATTCAAAGGCTTTTGCCTGAGCATCTGTGACTAAAACTTTTCCGTCAGCGTCTGTCACAACATACTGCAAACCGCAAGCAACGGTATTATAACCGGTCATAAGACCGTAAGAAATATCAGTATAAACTTCTGTAGAACCGTCAAAACCTGTCAAAACTGTTAATTTGGTTGCATCAAGGGCAGCAAGGTATTCTTTATTCGCATCTTCTGTTTGCTGAGAGAGGCGAATTTTAGAATATGAAATATCCTGACCGGAGTTTTCATTATCTGTCATTCTTGCGGTTAAGCTAAGAAGTCTTGCTTGTGAAGCAGCCATTCCCATAAGTTTAGTGCAGTCCTTTCGTTTAATCGTAACTTGTAATCATTAGTACGACATGTTCTGGTAAAAACTTTAAAATTTTAATGACTTTTGTTAATAGTTTGTTACAAAGGTTATTTGTAACTAAATGTAAAGAAGAATTTTAAAATGCCTGAAACCCAGTTATAATGCCTCCTAGGATAGGAAGGGGAAATAGCACTTATTTCGGGTAATCTGTTTTAATAGAACTATAGGCAGTTGACACGAGAAAGAGTATAAAGAAAGGAGTATTATATGAGTATTAATGGTGTTGGTGCGAATGGTGCTGGTCCTGAGAAAATTAATCAGAAGCAAGTTGCGCAGGAAGGAGGCAAAGGGTCTTTTGTCGGCGGTTTGAAGGATGCTATAGGAAACCTTTTAAATGGCGGCAGCAAGGCAGATGCGCAGCCGATAAAAGGTTTGAGTATTGAGCATAGCGGCACTGTCGCCTATACAGCAGGCGGCACCGCAGATTATAGTAGTACTGTAACACATGAGACTTGGGAAAACGGTCAACAGGTTGGTATGGCAGATTATACGGCAACCGGTACAGTTGGATATACCGCAAGTGGCACCGTCGGCTATAGCGTCACAGGATTTTAGCGGAGAAATCGTAGATCCTTCTACGGGTGAGACAGTAGCATATAGCGGCACAGCCCCATATAGCGGAACGGTTGGCTATACAGCAGGCGGTACCGCAGATTATAGTATACCGTAACACATGAGACTTGGGAAAACGGTCAACAGGTTGGTATGGCAGATTATACGGCAACCGGTACAGTTGGATATACTGCAAGCGGCACCGTAGAAGCTCCATATACAGGAACTGTAGCATACAACAATGGCGGAGTTTCAGGCATGGTCGATTACTCCGGAGTTGGTACAGCAAATTATACCGTGAGTGATACCGTTGCCTATACAGCAGGCGGTACGGTAGATTATCTCGGACCTAAAGAATAACATCATAAGAAAAAGGGAACCATCCGGTTCCCTTTTTTTATCTTATGTCGTTGAATTCCTGTATTGATATTGATTCTATTCCCTCTACCTTCTGGAAGGTTTTATAGGTGTTTTGGATTGGTTTCTTTGAATGAATATCAATTATAACATTTATTTTTGTGATTTCGGAATTTTGCTTGCTTTGTTTTCTTGTAATTTCTCTCAATTGCGGGAATTTTTCAACTATGAAATCATAAATTGTATCTGAAAAGTCGTTTTTACAACTGAGATTAATCGCGAGACGTTTCATATTTTTTGTGCTTGTTGTGAGGACATTTCTTTCAAAGAATCTGATAGAAACAAGAACAATGATAGTTAAGATTGTTGCAGTGACGGCAAGTCCGTACATTCCGGTTCCGCAAGCCATTCCGATAGACGCTGCCATCCAGAGGGTTGCAGCTGTCGTAAGCCCGAAGATTGTCGCTCCGTGTCTTAATACCGCACCGCCGCCTATGAAACCAATACCTGTTACAACTTGAGCCGCAACTCGTGCTGTATCCCTTATTCCTGTTGCATTATCCACGGAAACATTGTCCCCCATTGCAAATGTCGGAAATCCGTAAATAGATAAAAGTGTAAATACACATGCCCCGACGCAGACAAGAATATTTGTTCTTAATCCTGCATATTTATTGGTCATTTCTCTTTCAAGACCTATTGCAAAACTCAGCAATACTGCACACAACAAACGTAGTGTTACTGTTATTTCCGTCTGTACAATCGGGTGGCTAAAAAAATTCTCCATCATCTTACCTTACTTTTCGGATCTAAAACATCTCTTATTGTATCACCAATAAGGTTAAACGCCAACACCGCAATAAAAATTAAAAATCCTGGTGTCAAAAGCCACGGTCTATATATGATGTTTGTGTATTCCTGTGCTTCTTTAAGCATATTTCCCCAGCTTGCGTCAGGCTGTTGAATTCCAAGCCCCAAAAAGCTTAAGCCTGATTCCGATAGGATGTAAGAAGGAACAGATAAGGTCATAGCAACGATTACGAAACTTGCGGTCTGCGGGAGAATATGTTTTACGATTATACGAAGGCGGGACGCTCCGATTGATTTTGCAGCCTGTACATATTCCTGATTTTTTATGGATAAAACCATTCCTCTTACAACCCTTGCAAAGCCTGCCCAGCCTATTAGTGCAAGGATTATTACAATGAGCATAAACCTCTGCACACTGGTCATTCCGGATGGCAGGATTGACGCTAAGATTATCAAAAGATAAAAACTCGGGATTGACATAACAGCTTCCGCAAATCTCATCATCAAAGTATCGACAACGCCGCCAAAGTATCCTGCAATACCGCCGTATAACAATCCTATCGGGAAAAGCACAAATAATGCAAGAAATCCGATTGTCATTGAAATTCTTCCGCCAAAAAGAAGGCGGGAGAATACGTCGCGTCCGTTTATATCAGCCCCGAGAAGGAATAATCTGCCGTCGCTGTCTGTTGTGATAAGGTGCCGTTTCATCGGGATTAAACCCAGAAATTTGTAAGGCTCGCCTTTTGAGAAAAATTTAATATAATGTTTTTGGCTTCTGTCTAGGTCGTAGGTTATGCGTAAATTTTCGCTGTCAAAATTCCTTATATAATTGTATGTGTAAGGCTTTGATAGTTTTCCGTGTTCATCAATTACAAAAATCTTGGAAGGCGGAACGTACGCCATTGTGCGGTCAGAAAAATCTTTTGTATAAGGTGCGATAAAATCCGCAAGAAAAAGTGCAAGATAAATTAACCCCAGAACTATCAGGGCGATTTTTGCAAATTTATCTTTCATTAACTGTTTAAAAACTTCTCTTATCATGCTTTCACCCTAATCCTCGGGTCAGTGATAATGAGAAGAATATCCGCGATTAAGTTGCCTAAGATAAGCATAATCGCTCCCATCATTAATGACGCCATCACTAAATTTATATCTGATTTTAAAACTGCTTCAAGAATTAACCTCCCGAGTCCCGGATACTGGAAAACGTATTCGGTCAACGCCGCCCCGCTCAAAAGTCCTGCAAATTCAAAACCTAAAAGCGTAATCATCGGGTTAATCGCATTTCTCAAAGCGTGTTTATAAACTACATCAAATTCACTCAAACCCTTAGCCCTTGCAAATTTAACGTAGTCGCTGTCAAGAACGTCAAGCAGATTTGCTCTCATCTGTCTTTGCAGTCCGGCAAGGGAGAGGGTAAACAAAACCGTCACGGGCAGGATTAAGTGGTGGGTTATATCCCAAACCTGCTGTGGGAAAGTCATTTCCAGAAAGTTTGAACTTGTTAACCCCCCAATCGGGAACCAGCCTGTTTTTACCGCAAAAATCAGCAGCAAAACAGCAAAGAAAAACGAAGGTATAGCCATTCCGACACTTGTCAGAACCGTCAAAATCCTGTCGAAAGGTGTTTTCCAGTTTAATGCCGCCGCAACTCCGAGCGGAATCCCGACAATCCACGTGAGTGCAATTACTATTATTGTCAAAAGCAGGGTGTTCGGAATTCTTTCCTTAAGCTTTGCAGAAACCTGCTCGCCGTTTGAAGTTATACCAAGGTCGCCTTTTATAAATGATTTTGCCCATTTGCCGTATTGAACGATAATAGGTTTATCAAGCCCGAGGCGTTCAGTTTCTTTTTGTAATGTTTCTTGAGAAACAGAAGGATTCAGCCTCAATTCCGCAAGCGGATCCACAGGGCTTAAGCGTATTATGAAAAAGCTTATGATTGATACGATTATCAAAAGCGGTATGGATTGAAGTATTCGTTTTAATATGTAAATCAGTATTTGCATTAAGACCCCTCACCTGCCCTTAGGGCATCCTCTCCCGCAAGGGGCGAGGAATTTATATAAATTTCCTCTATATTATACGTCATTCCGCCAAGCGGTGTCGGATAGACGTTTTTAAATTTTGTTCTGATTGCCGAAATTATTAGCGGCGAATAGATATAAACAAACGGCTTTTCCTCATAAGCTATCGCCTGATATTCATCGTAGAATTTTTTACGACCTTCAAAATTAGTTGCCAGTGCTCCCTGGGTATAAAGATAATCAATTCTTTTTTCCCAAGGGTAGCGGTCATCTTTTGTGTAATCTGCCGGACGCTGGTTGAACATATGAAGTGTTCCGTTTGACATCCAGACATTTTTCCCGCCGTTCGGTTCAAGCGGCGACCCTGTCAAACCCATTATCACCATATCCCAGTCAAGGGTATTTACAAGTTTATTCACAAGCGAATTAAACTCAATCGGCTTAAAATTCACCTTCATTCCTAAATCTTCCAAATCCTGCTTCACCATAACCCCGATTGCCTCGCGTTCTGTGTTGCCAGCGTTGGTGTAAAGATCAAATTCAACATGGTTTCCGTATTTGTCGCGTAAATGTCCTCTTTTATCCCAATAGTACCCTGATTTTTTTAAAAGTTCTTTTGATTTTTCAAGGTCGCGGTCGTAGGGTTTAAGGTCTTTATTAAGGAATATGGAATTAAGGCTTTCTGCAGTAAATAACGGTGCCGCAAGCCCGTTTGCAATATTCATAACCATATTTTTTCTGTCGATGGCGTAATCTACTGCCTGTCTGAAATTTTTATCCTGAAACCAGCGCTGTTTTTTCGGGTCAACGTGAAATTTCCCGTCTTTATCTTTTCTGTTGTTAAGGTTAAATGATGCAAACATTGTTCCCGTATTAGGTCCAAGGTTATATATTTTGAAATCGGAATGTTTTTCAAGTTCTTTGAACCTCGCAACATTTGCACCTTGAAGCCCGATAACATCAAGTTCACCGCCTTCAAACTTCAAAACCTCGTTATTAACATCACCTACAATTAAATAAACAAGTTTATTCAGATACGGAAGCTTTTCATCTTTTGTATTTATGATGTAATAATTCGGATTTCGTTCAAAAACTACACGCTGTGCAGGGACATACTCTTTCAACTTGAAAGCTCCTGATGTCACAAGAGTTTTCGGGTCAATGTTAGTTGAGAGAAATGTATCAAAATACGCTTTTCCTTTTTTTACTGCCGGTTCAAATATGTGTTTTGGCGCAATAGGGCTTGAAAGCATTCTTATGAAAGGTGCAAAAGGCTGCGGAGTCTTGAATTCTAGCGTATAATCGTCTATTTTTCTGACTGTCGGGAGTTTGCCGTCAATAACGATTGAATCTCTGATAGAGGTGTTTCCAAATCCGTCTAATATAATATTCTGCCACGTGAAAACAACATCATCTGCCGTAATCGGTTTCCCGTCCGACCATTTTATACCTTTTCTTAAATGGATTAAATAAGTGGCCCCCTCAACCGTAAAATCTTTCGCAAGCCGCGGGATCGGTTCCCCTGTGACAGCATTTGTTGACAATAATCCGTCATACATTATCTCTGACAATTGCGACGAAATATTATCTTTTGAATTAAACGGGTTAAAAGTTTTCGGACCTTCACCAATAGTTGAGGCTACAAGTGTTCCGCCGAATTTTCCGATTGGTGCCTGTGACTGAAGGTAATCAATTCCGTTAATGGTAACATTTTTCTGCGGTTCAGGATAATTTATATCTTCAGTTATTGAATGAGGTGCTGCCGCCGGTTTTACTGTTTGCGGGTAATCCGCGTGCAGGCAGGATTTTACAAAAATTGCCAGTAATATTAATACTAAGACTACATAACCCGCTCTTTTCATAAACTCAGTTTACCATAAAAAATTTCTTTGTTTATAGGTTAAGGGGGTAGGTTTTTTATATTTTACAATCATTTTCTTTTGTTATATTATTAAATCACTGGTAATATATTAATAAAGAGGGAAGTATAAATGCAGGTATCAATTAACTGGTTAAATGAATTCGTAGACTTATCAGATAAAGACGAAAAACAGATTGCCCATGAACTTACTATGAGCGGGCTCGAGGTTGAAGCAATTGAAGAAATAAAACCTCGATTTACGAATATCAAAACAGTTAAGATAGAAAAAATTGATAACCACCCGAATTCTGATCATTTGCACCTGGTAACGGTTAATACAGGCTCCGGTCTGAAAACGGTTGTCTGCGGTGCTCAGAATATAAAAGAAGGTCAAATTGTTCCGTATGCATCGGTCGGCAGTCAGGTTCTTGACCGAAAAACAGGCGAATTATTTACTCTTACGCCTGCTGTAATCAGAGGGGTTGAATCTCAGGGAATGCTATGTTCGGCTGATGAACTCGGTGTTGCTGAACGTGGATATCAGGATGAGGACGGAATTCTTATATTAAACAGAATATTCCCTGATGTGAAAATCGGTGAAAATGTTGAAGATGTCCTCGGATTTGAAAAGGATACGGTACTCCATATTGCTCCGACTGCAAACAGAGGTGATCAAATGTCAGTAATCGGCGTAGCAAGAGAATTAAGCGCTCTTTTTGACAGACCTATGAAATTCTCTACTATTGAATGCACAAAAGACTTATCAACTGACAAGTTTAAAGTAGAAATTATTGATAAAGATGTATGCAAATATTATTCAATCGGAATATTAAAAGATATTAAAATTAAACCGTCTCCTGATTGGATGCAAAAAAGATTAATTTCTTCCGGTATTCGTGCAATTAATAATGTTGTGGATATCACAAACTATGTTCTTATGGAATATGGAACTCCTCTGCACGCTTTTGATTTTGACAAACTTAACGGTTATCTTTGTGTGAGACGAGCAAAAGAAGGTGAAAAACTTATAACCCTTGATGGTGTTGAAAGAACTTTAACAACTGATAGTGTTCTTATTGCAACAGAAAAAGAAGGTGTTTGTTTAGGCGGAGTTTTCGGCGGTGCTAATTCCGAAATAGACGATAATACAAAAGCAATTGCTCTGGAAGCCGCTTATTTTACACCTGCTACAAACAGAAAATCCGCAAGAAGTGCAGGCTACAGAAGTGAAGCGTCGGCAAGATTTGAACGCGGAGTTGACATTGAAGCCGTAAAACCTGCATTAATGAGAGCTATTCAACTTATGATTGAACTGGCCGATGCAAAGGTGGAAGGTGTTGTTGAAACCGGTAATAATAAGCTCGAACCAATTGAAATTACTCTAAGATATCCTCAAATAAAGAGAATTCTCGGGGTTGAAATTGCTCCTGAAAAATGTGATTCTATTTTAGAAAAACTCGGATTTGAAAAACTCGGCGGGAATGCTCTTGCCGCAAAATTTTTAGTTCCGTCTTTCAGGGCTTATGACGTGACAAGAGAAATTGATTTGATAGAAGAAATTGCCCGCATAAACGGCTATGATCAGGTTACTCCGACTTTGCCGAATAAAATGCAGACTCCTGTGATTACTCTTGAAGAAAAGGTTGTGAAAAAAGTTAATGATATTATGCGTGCGGAAGGTTTGAACGAAATAGTCACAAGCTCTCTTATCGGTAAACCTTTGCTGGATAAGTTTATGATTTCTTACGATGATTCAAAAGCTCTGAAAGTTTTAAATCCGGTGAGTGAAGAATGCACAATGCTCCGTGAAACTATTGCCGTAAGCGTTCTTAACTGTATGAAATATAATTATGATAACGGACAGAAAAATTTCTGGGCTTATGAAATCGGAAAAACCTATAATGTAGAAGGACCTGCTGATGAGAAATCTTCAGGAGTAAAAGAGACTAAAGTTCTTGGAGGTGTTATCACAGGTGAGATCGAAAATTCAAAATGGCAGCCTTCAGGATATCCTGATTTCTTTACCGTGAAAGGTATTCTTGAAACCCTGTTTAATGAACTCGGGGTTGAAAAACGTATTAAGTTTGTGGAGTTTGACAAATCTCCGCTTGCTAAAACTCATACAATACTTCACCCGTACAAAAGCGCTGCAATAAACGTTCTCGGTAAAAATATGACTACCATCGGGTATTTCGGACAAATTCATCCGATTTTGAAAGATAAATTGAAAATGAATCAGGACGCCTTTATATTTAAGGTTGATTTAGATGCAATCATTTCTATTATCAAAGAATCTACGCCAAGATTTAAACATCTTCCACAGTTCCCGGAAGTGAGACGTGATCTTGCATTTGTTATTGGCGAAAACGTATCTTATGATGACTTGCAAAGAGTTATTAAAGGCGGTGTTCAACAGAATATTTTCAAAGGCAGCGAAGTTTTTGACGTTTATCAGGGCGAACATATTGATAAAGGCTATAAAAGTATGGCATTTAGAATCTATATGCAGGATGAACATGCTACATTGACCGATGAAGTTATAGAAAAACAGATGCAGAATGTTCGTGAAAAACTTCAAAAAACTTATGCTGATATAACCTTTAGGGAGTAATTATGAAAAAAATAATATCCGCATTGTCTTTATTTCTTTTGCTTTCGCTTCCTGCAATAGCAAGTGATGTAATGCCGAATGTTGTAAGTCTTTCTCAAACTCATACTTATGGCGTTTATCAGGTAGGAAATACGATTGTTCTAAGAAATGCTCCTGATGATAAAGCGCCTATTATAAATGTTATAAAAATATCAAATAATTCAATTGAACCAAGTGATTTAACGTTTGATAACGTATTTGTTGTTTATCAAAGTGCTAAAAATTTGGCTTTTATGGCAGTTGCTGATGAAAATGAAGATTGGGTTAAATTGATTTATAATAACAAAACAGGCGCAGCAGGGTGGATGAAAAAAGATGATCCATACAAATTTCTTACCTGGGTGAATTTTTATAATATGTACAGTAAAAAATACGGATTATATATTCTGAACGGTGCGCCGGAAAGTGTAAAAGAAATGCACGGTTCCCCGGATGATACCTCAAAAGTTATATCAACAATAAACCAACCCCAAAAAATAATTTTAAACTTAATAAAAGGTAACTGGATGCTGGTCAGCGTAATGGATATGGATAGAACCCAAAAGACAGGTTATATTCGCTGGAGAAGCGAAGAAGGAATAAAATATCTTTTTCCCGCAATAAAATAAATGTTTGTTAATAAATGTAACGAAAAATGTAACTTCTGAAATCAGAAATTTCCAAAATACTTTATATGTATAAGAGAGTATAAATTAGAAGTATAAGGAGAGCTGATATGGCATTTTTAGCTATTGATTCACAAAGAAATTTATTCACATTACAGAGAAACCAGCTGCAATTTGAACAAACACTTGTACAAAATCAGGTAAACTGGCTGCAAAAAGAAATGTCTTATGTACAACAGGCATTTGAAGAAGAGAACCCGGATGCATCTATTGATGAAGATCCTTACTATCTTGAATTGCAAAAGCAGGAAGAATACTTAACTACAAGAACTCAGGCAATCGAAACACAGGTTAACACATTGAACGAAGAAATTTCAAGTGCTAAGACACAGGTTCAAAACAATATCAAGAGCAGCTGCGGCTTAAGCTTGATTGGCGGTTAATCCTGCTGACTTTTGAAAAGTTTTTATCAAAATCTAAAAGAAGTTGTGGTGAAGTTGACTACGACTTCTTTTGGTTTTGGATGTCAAAAAGTTCGACGGTATTAAGCATCAATGAGGTTATTGTCATAGGACCTACACCACCGGGAACAGGTGTAATAAAGGCAGTTTTAGAGCTTACATTTGCAAAATCAACATCTCCGCGGGTCTTGCCCGTTTCATCTTTAAATATACCTACATCAACAACAACACCATTAATTTTTACCATATTATCTTCTATTAGTTTTTCACCTACTGCAGAAATTAAAACATCTGCAGTTTTTGTTATTTCTTGAAGATTTTTAGTATGGCTGTGGCATATAGTAACAGTAGCATTCCGATTTAGCAGCATTATAGCAAGCGGTTTTCCTACAATATTTGAGCGGCCTACGATTACGACATGTTTTCCGTCAACTTCAATACCGTATTTATCCAGCAAAAGAAGAATTCCCTTCGGAGTACAAGGATAAACGTAAGGTTTCTCCCCAGTTAAGAGTTTTCCAAAATTTTCAGGAGTAAATCCGTCTACATCTTTTATCGGAGATATGGCGTTAATTATTTTTGTCTTATCAATATGTTCAGGTAACGGAAGCTGGACAAGGATTGCGTTTACGGCTTTATCGTTGTTAAGTTCGTTAATTTTTTCTAATAATTCATTTTCCGATACAGTCGCAGGGTAGTTTATTACATCAGAAATTATACCTAACTTTTCTGCTGTCTTTTTTTTATTATTAACGTATATTTTGCTTGCAGGATTATCTCCGACAAGAATAACAGCAAGTTTTGGCATAACAGGATAGGAGGCAAGCTTGACAGCCAGCTTTTCAAGTAATTCGTCTCTCAACTTTTTCCCGTCTAAAATTACCGTCATTTATATCTCCTGATTTTTGGTCTGCGGAAGATTCAATCTGTAATAAAACTGTTTTATTGCATTTTCAATTGTTTTTGAATCTTTTTCAATCGGATGTTTTTCTAACTCTTTATCATAAGGTATTACACCCAAGACATCGAGATCGTATTTTTTTAGCATATCATAAACAGCGTTGATATTGTTATTTTCAACCTTGTTAATTACGACACCTAACTGGTTGCCGGCAGCATACTTAGCACTGAATTCCTCAATCCTTTTTGCAAGGTATGCAGATTCTTCGGACGGATTTGCAACAATGAGTGTGGTATCAATATTTGTATCAACAAGTTGGTTTAGATATTTCAGGTCAAATTCACAATCGAAAATGACGATATCATAACGGTTAATCAGTTTTAAAACCGCATCGTTAATTTGTCCGGTAATCGGGCAACGGCAGTCTTTTGAACCTACAAACCACGATACAATTAAATCTACATTATCTGCAATTTCAACAACGATATCTTCCATTGCCCACTCTATAAATTCCTGTTTAGACATGTTTTCCGGAATTCCTGTTTTATACTCGTGTTTACCGCTACGGATGCCGTAGATTGTATTTCTTACATCAAGCCCGAAGCTGTGTCCCAGTTCTCCTGATAAATCATTATCAAAGAGAAGTATTGATTTATCGGGAAAAAGTTCCTGAAAAATTCTCAAAAATGCTTTTGTTATTGTTGTTTTTCCGCTACCGCTCTTTCCTGTTAATGCAAGTTTAAATGTCAAATCAGTACCTCTTTTTTAAAATTTCAGATAAATCCCGTGTCAAATTCATAGCTTTTTCTGCTAATTTCTCGCTCAAAGAACCTGCTCCGCAGGAAGGCGAAATCATAGAATTAGCAATAATAAGTTTTTCATCAATGCCTTTGTCCGCTAAAAATTTTATTGCATTCGTGAATTTTTGTTGTAGAACATCCGGATTTGCAGCTTGAAGTGCTTCTTTATCAAGTGTAGGAACAATACCCCACGCAATTTTTCCGCCTTTTTGAAGGAAGTGTTTTACATCATCTTTAAAAAGACTCAAATTTTGCGCAAATGAATAGGCATCAAGATTTATAATATTAACTCCGCTTTGAATAGGGACAGACCAGTCGCATTTTCCGCAACAGTGGATTGCACTAAGGGCGCCTGCACTTTGGATTACGTCGGAAACCTCTTTGAACATAGCAAGAACTTCATCTTGAGAAATAGTCACAAAAGCAGAAGTTCCCAGTTGAGAAATAGAAGGTTCGTCAATAAAAATAATCGGTGTTGTATCAGGGTTTGCGCACTTAATTTCTTTTATCTGCCATAAAGCCTTTAATGTCAGTGTTTTAACAATAATTTCTCTTAATGTTTCATCATAAAATGCGCATTTACCGTCTTTATCCACAAGTGTTGTTGCAAGAGTAAACGGTCCGACAATCTGTCCTTTGGCAAAATCCGGTTTATATTTTTTTATCAGTTTTATGAACTCCTGAAACGATGAGGAAAATTCCTGAGAAATTTTGTAACTGTCAAGTGCAGGAGAACTTATATCAGAAAGAATTTCTTCATAGTCCATAAAGAATTTTTCCAAATCCTCAAAAAATTCATCGTATTCCGTATCCAAATAATCTTTTCCTATAAAAAATGAAGGCATGTTCTCCAGAAACTGGATAATCATGTCTTCATTTTTGTTAATTTTAGTAAGCTGAGGCCAGAAAGGTATGTTATAGAAACATTCTTCAACCAGACTCATTGCTTTATTGAGATTATCATGCGGCAGGGAACCTATAGCCAGACAATTAAGTTTTAACTTGCTCAAATCTCCCATCCGCTTAATAACACCTACGCTTCTTCGGTTGTTTCTTCTTCGATAGCTTCTTTAACTACTTCAGAAGCTGTAACTGTAACTTTTAATTCAGTTTTAACTTTAGAAGTCAATTTGATAAGCATAGTATATTCGCCGATTTTGTTGATAGGTGCGTTGAGAGAAACATTTTTTCTGTCAACTTCAATACCTGCTTGACTTTGTAATTCTTCAGCCAATTTTTTAGTTGTAATTGTACCGAACAATTTGCCTGATTCACCAGCTTTAGCGCTTAATTTAAGTTCAGCAAATTTTTCAATTTTTTCAGCAATTTCAAGAGCTTCTTTATGAAGTTTTTCCTGTTTAGCCTTAATTCTTGCCAAATTTTGTTCACGATTTTGAAGAGCACCTTCTGTTGCAATTTCTGCTACGTTTTGCGGAAGAAGGAAGTTTCTTGCATAACCGTCTTTTACGTTTACCAAATCACCTGCTTCGCCGAGGTTTTGGACGTCTTTTTTTAATATAACCTGCATGTTAAAATTCTCCTTTTTCTATTTATATTTCTACATGTAGCACAATAGTATAATAAACATGCCTGTTTGTCGATAGGGTATTAAAAAACATTAAGTATCCGAGAAAATTTCGCGATAATGCAGTAAAGCGAAATTTTTGAGTGGCGTTTGAAAAGCGGCTTGCGAGCTGAAGGCGAACAGGCTTGCTGGAGAGCAAGACTGTGCAGCCTGTTAAACGCGAGCAAACAAGCAGGTGAGCCGCTGCACGGCGGCGTTGAGCGGATTTACACTCTGCCGAACAAAACAATCCGGTGAATTGTTTTGTGAGAGGGGACGGTAGTCCGGGTAGCGAGCGGATTGAGCCGCCAGAGCGGTAGCTCGAAGCTGAAACTCCGTGAGCTAGAAGTAAATCCAAGAAGCTGGCGGAAAGCGGCGACACTTGATTAACACTGCTTATGATATAATTAAGTTATGGAAGCTTGTGAGTTGATTAAATATTTCAGAAGTTTGGGTATAGAGGTGCATACCACGACTAAAGCCCGCGGACATCTGGGCTTTTTTCTGAAAAACAGGATTGATATATCAAAAAACATTCCTGAAAATCGTCTTGTGCCTACATTAATTCACGAATTTGCCCATTATATTCATTACGGAATTGAGCCTGATATGCATAGAACCGGAGGGACTTTTAGAGAGCTTTTTGTAGAGGAAAATCCGGTTTTTGAAAAAGAACTTTTACGCGTAACTAATTTTGTTGATGAAAATTCTTTATGTGTAAAGCTTTATGAGCATAAAGACAGGATAAAATCTCTTATAAAAGAGTATGAAATCAAGATTAGAAAAGATTATCCTGATTTTCAACGTTCCAAAAAATTTAAGGAATTTGATAAATATATTAGAAAGTCAAAGGCAAGATATCTTTTAAAATATGACAGGGTTAAGTTAATCGAGGGTGGATTTTTTAAAAAACGCTCCCATATTTATTCAATAACAAATGTTGAAAAAGATTTTCCGGAAATGCCGGCAGCTTTTGTAAATTATATAAAATTACGATCTGCGCAAAAGAAGCAAAAGAGAACTTCTGCCAGAATTAATAGGCTGAAAAAGTATTATACAAAACCATGTGAACTTTTTGCCAGATTTGTTGAAGGAATTTATCTTGATAGAGAATGGGTTTGTGCGCTTGCTCCTTATACATCAGACAGATTTTTTAATTTGCTTTGTGACGGATACTATGGTAACCTGAAAGAGGTTATTGATAGATTTTAATATGGCGACTCCTTATGGAAGATAAAGATCTTGCTCATTGGAAATAGAGCTTAAGGAGTTCTATTTTAAAGAAATGTAATGTTAAATGAAAGATGTGTTGATGCCTCAAAAGAAGAAAGAAAGTCGACGTTAGATTAGTTAACCGTGACAACGGGCTTTAAACTCGGCCGTACATATCTTCATAGCGGATAATATCTTCTTCCAGAAGAATATCGCCTTTTTGAACTTCAATGACTTCTACATCTTCTTTGTAAGGATTTTGAAGCGAATGAATTGCTTTAACCGGGATATCAACACTATGTCCCGGAGAGAGTACAAGTTCTTTTCCTTCAAGAATTACTTTTGCTGTGCCGTTCAGGATGACCCAGTGTTCGCTTCTGTGGTTATGAGATTGAAGCGAGAGTTTTTGCCCCGGATTTACGTGAATGATTTTTGATTGAAAACCTTTGCCCTGAGCAATTACTGTATAAAATCCCCAAGGACGGAATACTGTTTTATGAATTAAATGTGTATCATCGTTTTGTTTTTTTAATGTTTCAAATATTTTTTTGACGTCCTGAGCCCTGTCTTTTTTGCATGCAAGAATAGCGTCTTCCGTTTCCACAATAATTGTATTTTCAAGCCCGATTGTTGTTACAAGTTTTGATGATGCATAGACAAATGAATTTTTAGAACCTTCATCAATTACATGACCAACAAATACGTTGTTATTTTCGTCTTTGTTGCTGACATCATAAATAGACTGCCATGAGCCTAAGTCATTCCAATCGCTTTCAAGTTTCAGAAGTGCGATTCTGTCGGATTTTTCCATAATCGCATAGTCAATAGAAATTGAAGGCATTTTGTCGAATTCAATAAACGGTATATCATTTGTTTTTGTAAAATCGACATTTTCAGCAATTTTTGAAATTTCAGGAGCGTATTTTTCAAATTCTTTCATCATAACGGATGCTTTAAACATAAATATCCCGCTGTTCCAGAAGTAAGTTCCTGCAGCGAGATATTTTTCCGCGGTTTTTAAGTCAGGTTTTTCAACGAATTCTTTTACTTTGTAGCCGATATCAAGAGGCTTGAGCGTATTAATATATCCGTAACCTGTTTCAGGATAATCCGGCTGGATGCCGAAAGTTACGATATAACCTTGCTCTGCTAATTTTTCTCCTTTTTTTACTGTTGATAAGAATTTTTCATTATCCTTAATTAAATGATCGGAAGGAACTACAAGTATTACAGGATCGCTGTTGGTTTTTTGCATTATATATTTTGCCGCAAGAGCAATGGCAGGTGCTGTATTTTTTGCAACAGGTTCTGACAGTACAACGGGTTTGTCCGTTAATTCGCTTATTTGCATTTTTACATTGGATGCATGTTTTGTGTTTGTGATGCTTAAGATATTTTCTTTTGGCATACAATGTGCAATTCTTTCATAAGTGCTTTGTAAAAGACTCTTGTCCGAAATAATATTTAGTAATTGTTTTGGATAAAGTTCCCTTGATAAAGGCCATAAACGGCTCCCTGAACCTCCTGCAAGAATAATTCCGTACATATCAGCTCCTCTTTACTCTAATAATATATTATTATAGTATAAAAATATTTTTGCATGCTTTTTGTAACTTTTTTTGAAAAATTTTTATTTTTCGAAAAATTTTGTTAAAATACTGTAGTTATGATAACATTTAATAAAAAGGCAATTGCAGCGGGAAGTATTGTCGCATTATTTGCATTTGGAATTTTAGCCGGATCCCTGCTACATCAAACTCCTGCAAAAACAAGACAAATATACAGAGATGCTCTTTCAGATATGAGGAAAGAGGATTTTTCCAATGCATATTATCTTTTTTCCAGAATAAGCTTTTTATCACAGCTAAAACCTATTGCGCTTTATCACCAGGGGGAATGCGCTGATGCTCTTCAAGACTATGAAACTGCCGTAAAAAAATATCAATTACTTTTTAAAGTATATCCGTCTAACAAGCTGAGTATAAAAGCTAAGTATCTTGCAGCACAAAATTTGATTAAAGCAAATCCAAATTTAGCAGATAAATACTTTAAAGAAATAATAAAAGATGCGCCTGACACAGATTATGCGATTGCGTCAGAATATTTTTCGGGTGTTCTTTTGAAGAAAAGCTACACTGAGAGTAAGGAAAAAATCTTTCCGCTTTCCAAAAAAGATGATGTAGAAAATTACTTCAGACATTACCTTAAAAAAGCTCCTGCCGGCCGTCTGGCATTGAATGTTATTAATGATTGGCTGAGTCTTGATAAGACAATTTCGTCAGATGATTATCTTATGATGGCAAAATCGTGCTATCTTCTTGGCGATTACAAAAAAGCGCAGGAACTTTTGAACAAAGTTAATCTGAAAGACAGTTGGGCTATAGATGTTCAAAATTCTTATGCATTAAATAACATTCCGCGTGCAAAATACTTGACGGAATGGGGCTTAATGCATCATGCACAATATATTGATATTGAAGATATCGAAGATGCTGTTGATACCTATTTGCAGCTTTCTCCGTCAAGGTATCAGGGTGCAACAAAATTATTTTATATAGCAAATTCAAAAGGCAAAGACTATGTCTGGGATATAAAGTGCTCCTACACGGAAGAGCAGTATAAATCTCAGTGTTTTAAAGATTTATATCTTAAATATCCAAACAGTAAATATATAGATGATGCTTTGTCGCAGATATTTTTAGAAGCCATCAGAAAAAGAGATTATCATAACGCAAAAAAAATCGGGCAGGATTTTTTGAATAAATTTAAAAATTCAGACTTGACTCCGATGGTAATGTACTGGATGGGCAGACTAGCCGAAAAAATGCATGACTACAGCGGGTATATGGGCTATTACAAAAGTGTTATTGCAAGATTTCCGGATAATTATTATGCATATAGAGCCTACCTTCACATGAATCATACCACTGGACCTATTATTACAAATTACTTAAAAGAGCAGGATGTTGTTTATCCTTATAAAAGCATGCCTTCGATAATTAAAGAATTGTCTGCACTTGGCGATTTTGATATATTGGAAGAACTTGCCGGAAATGACGAATTCTTGAAAAGCTGGATTTATTATCAGGAAGGTGAATATCAAAAATCAGTTGTGACAGCAAGGAATGCAATGGATAAAATTCAGGTTAAACCGGATAAATATGATGTTCGCTGGCGTCTTGTCTATCCTCTGCATTTTTATGATGATATAAGGAAATTTTCTGATGTTGCAGGCAATAATGCACCTTTGATGCTATCAATAGTCAGGGAAGAAAGTTATTTTAATCCTTCGGCCAAAAGTTCTGTCGGCGCAATAGGCTTAATGCAGCTAATGCCTTCTACAGCCTCCGAAATTGCTTTAAAGCACGGAATACAAAAATTTACTCTTTATAACCCTCAACAAAATCTGATGCTAGGTAATTATTATTATAGCTTTTTAAAATCAAATCTTTCAGGTATGGATATCTCGTCCATTGCGGCATATAATGGCGGAATAGGCTCGGTTAACAGTTGGAAGCAATCTATATATTATAATGATACTGATGAGTTTGTCGAACAGATTCCTTATCCAGAGACAAAAAATTATGTTAAAAAAGTTTTTCGAAGTTACTGGAATTACATAAGAATATATTCCGGCAATGAATAAAAAAAGAACCTGATATTAGTCAGGTTCTTTTTTCTGGGGCTATATCATTTGTTGTCTTGTTTTTTCCTTAATTTTATCTAATTCTTTTATTTTCTTTTCAGTATCTTTAACTTTTTGTTTCAAAGCTTTTCTCTCAGCTTTAATCGTTTTATATTGTTGATCAACATCGTTGTATTTAGCTCTGTAATTTAAGAGTTCATTTCTAACATCAATCTGAGCATTATCAAGTTTTAAAATCGCACTTTGCATGTCATTTCCTCCTGTGACCTCAGTGCTTGCCGGTGTTGATGATGATGTTGTGATAGTTTTAGGTTGTGACGAAACTGCAGAATTTGCAACAACCTTACCCTGTTGAGGATTGTAGCTTACATCGTCAAAGTTTAAAGGTGTGAAAGCATTGCCGTCTGCAAAAACAACTCCGGAGCATGCTACCATGACTCCTGTTGAAATAACAAGATTTTTAAGTGTTTTTATCATTGATATTCTCCTCTCTGCTATAAGATATTACTTCATGCTATAGTATAGAGTATTTTAATTTCATTTACGTCATACAAATAATTGAGAAATCCGGAACAAAATAATGAAACCTGCGTCTGTTAAAATAAGGTAAACGAAAATTAAGATTTTTTAAGTAAAATTTAAAAAATTTTTAGAATACGCTTGACAATAAATTTTTTAAGCGTTATGATAATAAATGTGCGCAAGGCACAATGCTTAAAATCTCAAATTAAGAAAAGTAAAGAAAATTTTAAATTAACGCTTGACAAAAAAGATTTAAGTAATAAGATAATAAATGCCGTGAGAAATGGCTTTCAAATAAAGGGTTTCCTGAGTTTGAAATTAAAGGTTTTAGAAGCCTTTTTAAGATTGCCCCGACTTGGTTTGTAATCTGCAAAATAAAATGAAAAAGATATAGGCCGGTTGTGTCACAATCAAGAGGCGCAGCACATTGATAACAGAATAGCTAAGAACGACCTTGTTGATTCGAGAAAAGGAATGAAGAGGACGAAACGAAATGAG